>CAMTUE010000050.1:0-74537 GCA_947084845.1 uncultured Bryobacteraceae bacterium
AGGGATTCTCAATGCGCTCAAAGTCCCGCTCCCAGCAAAGTAGAACGTAGTCAGGCACAAAAACGACGGCCCGCTGGCCAAGTCACAGCCAGTCAAGTAGTTACTGCCAAAACTCCCCTCGTCTGGCGGGGGAAGATCCGCTCGAAGTACTCCTTCTCGTTGAGGGCGATCTGCGCAGGGCTTTGCGCGGCGGCCAAGAGAGATGCGATCAACAGCGCCGCGAGGCGGTTTGTCATGAGAACCTCCATGCCGGGGGTGCTTGCGTCTTGCCGATCGGTTTCAGGTAGTCAGGTGCCGGCGAAGCCGAGTATATAACGCCAACGGAGGGCGTATCCAGCAGTTTGCCGGTGCGAGTCTGCCGGCGAGAATCCAAGCGTTCCCCCGGTTGTCAAGCGAACTATCGAGACTATCGGAGGCAGGCGTGGGGTGGTTGGAAGGGTTTATGAGGAATGGAGCCACCCGCCGGGATCGAACCGGCGACCTGCGGTTTACGAAACCGCCGCTCTACCAACTGAGCTAGGGTGGCCCTTTGTGAACAACTTACGGGGGGTGGACTTGCGCGGGCAGCGGTTGGGCCAGCCGCTTTCTCCCCATAATCTTCAGATTACCACAGGTTAGTTGGGACGGACCGGTCATGCGAGAGGTCATGGCGGCCCGGAATGGCAGGGGGCGATCAGGATTCGCGGATGGCCGTCGCGCGGGTGAATCCGGCGGGCTTGGGTGCGCTTTGGGAGTCGAGTTGAAACCTGTAGACCTGCGTCGTGGAACGGGGACGGAGGCCGAGGACAATGCGAACCAGGTCTTCTTCCTCGGGGCGGATTCCGCCGAGCGGGAGACGTTGGGGTTGCCGGGTTTGACGTTCTCTAAGCCGCATTTCAATCTCTCCGGGCAGCGGATGGACGCAATTCTGGCTCATCGAGGCCGGTTGGGTTATGTGGCACCGGGAGGTCCAGAACTGCATCCGGCTGAACCGCGTTTCCTGCGCCGTTCAGTGGCTGCTCATACTCTCAAGACGGATGGCGGGGCGGAATGTTCTCATAATCGGCAAAAAGTAACATTTGTGAGGCGGTAGACGGACGGGGAGGCGGCTGTTGCGCAAAGCGAGGCTGGCTTGGTAACCTCCGGATTCCCCCTATGAGTTTCAACAAACTTGCTCCAGCACTGCTGGCCGCCGGTCTGGTGGCGTTTGCACAGTCGCCTCCCGTGGCGTTCACGGGTGCGCGCGTGATTCCGATTGAAGGCGCGGAGATTGCCAACGGCACGGTGGTTGTCGAGAACGGCAGGATCGTGGCGGTGGGACCGGCGGCGTCGGTCGTCATCCCGTCGAATGCGCGGAGGATCGACGCGAAGGGCAAGGTTCTGATGCCCGGACTCGTCGATTCGCACTCGCATATCGGCCAGCCGGAAGGGGCGGATTCGTCGGCTCCGATTCAGCCGGATGTGCGGGTCCTGGACTCGGTCAATGCGCGGGCTGCGTCAATCAAGCGGGCACGGGCCGGCGGGATCACGACGGTCAACGTGATGCCCGGTTCGGGTCATTTACTGTCGGGGCAGACGCTGTATTTGAAGTTGCGCGAGGCGCGGACGATTGACGACCTGCTGATCAAGTTGCCCGATGGCTCGATCGCCGGCGGCGTGAAGATGGCCAATGGGACCAACTCGCGGCGGAACCCGCCGTTCCCCGGCACGCGGGCGAAGTCGGCCTCGCTGGTAAGGGAACAGTTCATCAAGGCGCAGGAGTACCGGGCGAAGGTGCGGGCGGCGGCAGGCGACGCTTCGAAGATGCCGCCACGCGATTTGGGCATGGAGGCGCTGGTGGAGTTGCTGGACGGCAAGCGGATTGTCCAACACCACACGCACCGGCATGATGACATCCTGACCGTGCTGCGGTTGGCCGACGAGTTCGAGTTCAAAGTCGTGCTGCACCATGTCTCCGATGGCTGGATGGTGGCGAGGGAAGTGGCGGCGTCGAAGCGCGTGATCGGCGCTTCGGTGATCGTGATCGACTCGCCGGGCGGCAAGATTGAAGCCAAGGACGCCTCCTTCGAAACCGGCGGGGCGATGGACCGCGCGGGTGTGTTGGTGGGTTTCCACACCGACGACGGAGTGACGGACTCGCGCTGGTTCCTGCGCGCGGCGGCGCTGGGCGTGAGGGCCGGGATGGACAGGCAGAAGGCGCTGGAGGCGGTGACGATCGCGAATGCGAAACTGCTGGAACTCGATGGGCGGGTCGGGTCAATCAAAGTGGGCAAGGACGCGGATTTGATCGTATTGTCGGGCGATCCGTTCTCGGTCTACACGCACATTGAACAGACCTGGGTGGATGGCAAGAAAGTGTTCGACCGGTCGAATGCGGCGGACCGGTTGTTTGCCACGGGCGGGCCGGGCGCGGGCCGCGAGGGGCCGCTGATGCACCTGGATGAATGCGGCGGGCACACGCTGGAAGGAGGCACGAACTGATGCGGTTCCCACTTGGCCGAACGACATGCCTGGCTGCCGGCGGAGGACGGGCTGAAGCCCTTCGCAGGCTGAAGCCCGCCCCACGGGCTGGGCGGGACTTTCAATCGTTTTTCAAGGCCAGCGGCCCATGGGGACTCCTTGCACTGACGCTTTGCGGGACGGCGGGTGCGCAGACTTTGGCCGTGAAGGGCGAAACGATTTACACGATGGCGGGCGCGCCGATCCGGGACGGCGTGGTGATCGTGCGGGATGGAAAGATCGAGAGGGTGGGTCCGGCGGCGACGACGCCGATTCCGGCGGGCATGAAGACGTTGACGGCGAAGGTCGTTACGCCGGGGTTGATCGATGCGCATTCGACGGTGGGTTTGTCGGGCGCGTTGAACCAGGTTCACGATCAGGACCAGTTGGAGAAATCGGCGCCTGTGCAGCCCGAGTTGCGGGCGATTGACGCGTACAACGCGAAGGATCCGCTGGTGGACTGGCTGAGGTCGTTTGGCGTTACGACGATTCATACGGGCCACGGTCCGGGAGCGTTGATTTCGGGGCAGACGATGGTGGTGAAGACGGCGGGCGGGACGGTGGAGACCGACATGGTGAAGGCGGCGGCGATGGTGGCGGCGAGTCTGGGCGAAGATGGGCGGGCCGATGCCGGCAAGTCGCCGGGATCGCGGGCGAAGATGATCGCGATGCTCAGGGCTGAGTTCATCAAGGCCAAGGAGTATGCGGAGAAGGTAGCGAAGGCGGAGAAGGGGAAGGAGCCGGCGCGGGACCTGAGGCTGGAAGCGATGGGCAAGGTGCTGAGCGGCGAGTTGCCGTTGATGGTGACGGTCAACAAAGCGAACGACATCCTGGCGGCGTTGCGACTGGGCAAGGAGTTTGGCTTGAAGATCGTACTGGATGGCGCGGCCGAAGCGCCGCTGGTGCTCGCTGAGATCAAGGCGTCGGGCTACCCGGTGTTCGTGCATCCGACGATGGCGCGGCCGAACGGGGATGCCGAGGCGCTGTCGCTTGAAACGGCGTCGAAGCTGAGGGCGGCCGGGATTCCGTTCGCGATCCCGTCGGGTTATGAGAGCTATGTGCCGAAGACCCGTGTGATCCTGTTCGAGGCGGCGCTGGCGGCGGCGAATGGTCTGACTCAGGAGCAGGCGCTGGAGGCGATCACGATCACGCCGGCGCGTTTGCTGGGCATCGAGGCGCGCGTGGGTTCGATCATTCCGGGCAAGGACGGGGACTTGGCGCTCTACGACGGCGATCCGCTGGAGTACACGACGCACACGATTGGCGTGGTGATTGGCGGCAAGGTGGTTTCCGAGCTCAAGCGATAGACCGGGAGCGGCGAATCGGCGGGTTGTGTCACGAACGAACCGTCAGCCGGGTTCACCCTCAAGCTGTCGGATATGCCCGGCACACCACAGGCGCGCCGCGACACGATTGTCGGGGCGGCAGGGTGTGGACCTGCGCTGCGGGCGCGCGGGGCGGGATGGAGCTTTAGAAGCTCAGGACCATGTGCCAGATGTAGACGTATGCCAGGGCGTCGAGGTCTTCGTAGATGCGGCGGGCGAGGGCCGGATCTCCGGGGATGGGCGGGAGTTCCTTGAGTTTTTGCTCCCAGGGGAAGCAGACTCCGGCGGGGACTCGCGGCAGTACTGGCGCGGGCGCCTTGGGGCGATTGGCGGGCGGACGGGGAGGCGCGGAGGAGTTGGGATGATTTGAGTAGACGCCGTATTCGCGGGTGAAGTCGGTCATGGCGCGGACGTTTTCAACTTTGGCGTCGTTCTGCATGATGGCGCTGGCGTCCATGATGTAGCCGCCACCGGCGCCGAGGGTGTCGATGAGGAACTTGCAGCGGCCGCGGACCTGATCGGGGGTGCCCAGGAAGAGGAGGGCGTTGGTGACGCCGCCGGAAGTGCTGAACCTGTTGCCGAGCTTCTGCTGGACGAGGACGGGATCGCTGCGGTCGATGTGGTAGATGATGCTGCCGGCGGGGAGTTCGGCGAAGGTGTCGAGATGGGCGTCCCATTTGCCTTCGGCGTAGAAGAGAACCTGGTTGCCGCGTTCCCAGATGGACTCGACGATGGGTTTCAACGTGGGCCAGTAGAGGCGGTTGAAGTGGTCGTGGGAGATGAAGGGGACGCAGCCGCGGTGCATCCATATGGGGATGGGGATGTTCTGTTCGGGATCGAGGCCGGAGAGGGCGATCCATTGGAGATGGGGCATGAGGGCCTGGCAGGCGGCTTCGACCTTTTCGGGGATTTCCTTGAGGTCGAAGGCGAGTCCGATGTAGCCGCGGAATTTGTCGGCGAGGACATCGAGGGGGGCCTTCAGCATGCCGCAGATCGACGATGGCGTGCCGCATTCGGACTTCATGCGGGCGAGTTGCGGGCCGAAGGCGTTGAAGTAGGAAGACATGGCCCAGGTGCTCTTGACGAGGGCGATGTTGTGGCGGAGGTTGTGGGGCGAGCCGGCGGGGGTGAGTTCAGCGGCGACGCGCGGGTACCAGACTTCGTAGAGAAAGCGGACTGGATCCTCGATGAGTTGGTCGTACTCTTCACGCTTCATCCAGGCGTTATCTTCGGCGGGTTCGCGGTACTGGAAGGCGACGTCGGCGGGGATGTCGATGCCGGGGATGGCGTAGTAGCGGAGAGAGGCGGCCTGGGCGAGGCCGGTCCAGACGTAGACCATGTTGGGGACGACGGCATCCCAGTCGTAGTCGTTGCAGCATTGAACGACGGCGTCGAAGGCCTTGTTGTAGTCGTGGGAGACCTCCTGACAGGTCATGCCGCAGTGGGTGGCGGTGAATTCGGCGGCGAAGGGGCGCAAGGGGACGCGGTCGGGCTTGAGGTTGCGGTTGGCGGTGACGTAGCGGTTGAGGCGCTGGGCGTAGAGTTCACTTTTGTCGGAGGTCATGGCGATTGTGGACCGTGAGGTCTTTAACAGGTTTATCGCTGGAGGGACGCGAATAGCAAGTGGAAGTTAGCGAGGGACATGGAATTCGACGGAGGTGAAGGGGTGAGAGGCGAGGAGGCGGGCGCTGCCGCGGTCGGGCAGCAGGGGGGCAAATTGGCGGAGCGAGGCGGCGATGGGCGGGGTGATGGCGAGGCGGTAGAGGTCGGCGCGTTCGCTGTGGAGGTAGCAGACGTAGGCGGGTGCGGGGAGTGAGGCGAGGAAGGAGGTCCAGAAGGGTTGGCGGAAGAGGCGCTTGCGGGAGGCGAGTTCGCGGGAGAGGTCGAAGCGGCGCGAGGGCGAGATGAAAGCGATGCGGTGGCAGAGGGCCAGGTCGAATGGGCGCGCGGGGTCGTCGGAGGGCAGACGGGCGAGGAGCGCGGAGAGGCAGGCGGGATCGGGGGCGAACCCCTGCCAGCGGAAGCGGGAAGCGCCGGAGACGACGACTCCGCGTTGAAGCATGGACGAGACGGCGGCGGGATCGGGGCCGGCGGCGGCGGCGATGTGTTCGAGGAGTTCGGTGAGTTCGATGTCCTGGACGACGACGGGCGTGAGGGCGACGTAGCCGGCGGCTTCGGAGCTGATTTTGACGCGGATGGTGGCGGGCAGGGGCATCAAAGGTCAGTCTATACTGCTGGAGTCGATATGAACACGCTGGAGAGAGTGAGACAAGAGCTGACGAAGTATGAGCATCCGCTGGTGGAGTTTTTCGCGGAGGAAGGGTCGGCGGGGGTGGAGTTGCGGATGCGGGTGAAGGGCGGGATGGATGGGATTCATGTGTATTCGGCGCCGGTGCATGAACGGGATGCGGCGAGCGGGCAGTTTGAATGGCAGTTCCAGCGGTATCTCTACGATTGTCTGCATGACTACCTGGTGGAGATGTTCACGATGAACCCGCAGCGGAAGGGCAGCGGGGCATGACGGCGGCGGGCGAGGTGATCGCGGCCGAGATCAGGCGCGGCGGGCCGGTGGCGTTTTCGCGCTTCATGGAGGTGGCGTTGTACGGGGGCGAATGCGGGTACTACACGAATGGGAGGAATGTTTTTGGGCGGGAGGGCGATTTCTACACCTCGGAGCAGATGCAGCCGGTGTTTGGAAGGCTGGTGGCGGCGGCGATGGAGAGATGGAAAGCGGAGATTGGCGGGCAGTTTCGGGTGGTGGAATGGGGCGCGGGACGGAGGGAGATGGCGGAGTATCTGGCGCCGTTCGGGTATGCGGCGGTGGATGTGGGGAAAGACGATGCGCCCGAGCGGTTTGAGGGCGTGGTGTTCTCGAACGAGTTGTTTGACGCGTTGCCGGTGGATGTGGCGAAGCGGAGGGACGGCGCGTGGCGGATGATGCGGGTGGGGGTGAGGGACGACGGGTTCGAGTGGGTGGAGGGTGAGGAGTTGGGCGAAGAGTGGTTGGCGTATGCGGAGCGGGCGGGGTTGCAGATTGACGAGGCCGAAGCTTGGATTGAGTTGCCGGTGAGGGCGAGGGGAATGCTGCGGGAGATGGACGCGAGGCTTGTGCGCGGGCGTGTGGCGGCGGCCGACTATGGGTACACGGAGAGAGAATTGCGGCGGTTTCCGATGGGAACGCTGATGGGTTACAGGCGGCACCGGGCGAGCGACAAGGTGTTGGAGAATCCGGGGGAGCAGGACATCACGGCGCATGCGCCGTTCACATACCTGATGGAGTGCGCGGCGGAGATGGGTTGGGAGGACGGGCGATTGAGGACGCTGGCGGGGTGGGTGATGGATGAGTGCGGCGAGGAGGGGGCGGGACGGGCGATCGAGGCGGAGAGTGAAGCGGAGCGGGTGAAGTTGCGGTTGAAGTTGAAGACGATCCTGGTGGGGATGGGGGAGAGTTTCCGCGTGGCTGAGTGGAAGAAGGGTCTATAAGAGCAACAGACCCCGGCTTGCGCCGGGGCCTGAGGGTTGATTCCGTTTGCCGCGTCCCTGAAAGGAACGCCGCGTTGTTACTTCTTCTTCGGAGCAGCAGCCTTAGGCGCAGCAGCCTTCTTGGGGGCGGCAGCCTTCTTGGGGGCAGCAGCCTTCTTCGGAGCAGCAGCCTTAGGCGCAGCAGCCTTCGGCGCAGCGGCCTTAGGCGCAACGGCCTTCTTCGGAGCAGCAGCTTTCTTGGGGGCAGCAGCCTTCTTGGGGGCGGCAACCTTCTTAGTCGCGTTTCTCATTGATTGTGTCTCCCTGACATCAGATGTCGCGATCGCTATCGATCGCATTATGATCTCTGTATAAACTTGTACTCAAAACAAAGTCAAGGAAAAAGTGAGCGTGCGGAAGCGGAGCAAGGCTGCAACATGAGTGCGCAAAAACGTTTGAAACACTCAGCCCCAATACTGGTGCGGGTTCGGAGCAGTTTAGCAGCGATCGCGGCTTGCGCGGCGCTTTGCATTTTTCTTTCGGGGTGCGCGAAGAAGAAGCGCACGCCGCGCGTTCCGGCTCCACCGGCGGTGGGCGCGACGGAGGCTGGAATCGCGAGCTGGTACGGCCATCCGTACCATGGAAGACGGGCCGCGAACGGCGAAGTCTACGACATGGAGAAGATGACAGCGGCGCATCGAACGCTGCCGTTCGGCACGCGGGTGATGGTGACGAATCTCACCAACGAGAAGAGGGTCGAGGTGAGGATCAACGATCGCGGGCCGTTCGTTGGAGGACGCATCATCGACCTGTCGAGGGCGGCGGCGGCGCAGATCGCGATGATTGGTCCGGGGACGGCGAAGGTGAGAGTGCTGGTGTTGGGGTATGGGCCGGCGGCGGGCGAGGCGGGCTATGCGGTGCAGGTGGGCGCGTTCAGGGAGAAGGCGCGGGCGGATGCGCTGAAGGCGGAGTTGGAGAAGCGGTATGCGCCGGTCCGGATCGTGAGGCGCGATGGGGACACGCCGAGCTGGCGCGTGCTTGTGGGCAACAGGGCGACAGAAGCGGAAGCCGAGGCGATGACGGCGGGGCTGAAGCGATGGTCGGCCGACGCGTTTGTTGTAAAGCTCGATCCGTAGGGGGCGCGCACGGCGAGCCTGCAACGTGGGACAATGGAGATTCCCGCATTCCCTTGCCCCGTATGACATCTTCGAATCCGCTACTCAGAAACATCGCTATCATTGCGCACGTTGACCATGGAAAGACGACGCTGGTCGACGCCATGTTCCGACAGTCAGGCATATTCCGCGCCAACGAGAGAGTGGAAGAGCGCGCGATGGACTCAAACGAACTCGAGCGCGAGCGCGGCATCACGATCCTGTCGAAGACGACGGGCGTGCATTACCACGGCTACAAGATCAACATCGTCGACACGCCGGGGCACTCGGATTTCGGCGGCGAAGTGGAGCGGGCGCTGAAGCTGGTGGACGGGGTGATGCTGCTGGTGGACGCTTCGGAAGGTCCGTTGCCGCAGACCCGCTACGTGCTGTCGAAGGCGCTGGAAGCGCGGTTGCCGCAGATCATCGTGATCAACAAGATCGACCGCCCGGATGCGCGCTGCCAGGAAGTGTTGAACGAGATCTTCGACCTCTTCATCGATCTGGATGCGTCGGAGGAACAACTCGATTTCCCGGTGGTCTATGCGATTTCGCGTGACGGCGTGGCGAAGCTCGCGTTGGAAGATGAGTCCGACTCGCTTGAGCCTCTGTTCGAGGCGATCGTGAAACACATCCCGCCGCCGAAGGGCAATCCTGACGCGATTCTGCAGTTCCAGGTGGCCAATCTCGACTACTCGGATTATCTGGGCCGCATTGCCATCGGCAGAGTCTCCAACGGCACATTGAACCGCGGCGACGAAGTGTCGATCACAAAGCTGGACGGCAAGGTGCAGCGGACGCGCATCACGAAGATGTATTCGTTCGAGGGGTTGAAGCGAGTGGAGGAGTCGCGCGCGCTGCCGGGCGACGTGCTGGCCATCGCGGGCGTCGAGGGCATTACGATCGGCGAGACGGTGTCGCATCCGGAGACGCCGAAGGCGCTGCCGCACATTCAGATCGACGAACCGACGATCGGCATGTTGTTCACCATCAACACATCGCCATTTGCGGGCCGCGAAGGCACCTACGTGACGTCCCGGAACCTGCGGGATAGGTTGGACAAGGAACTGCTGACGAACGTGAGCCTGCGGGTCGAGGAGGCCGGGGGGCCCGATCAGTTTCTGGTGATGGGCCGAGGCGAACTGCAGTTGGCGATCCTGATCGAGATGATGCGGCGCGAGAGCTTCGAGTTGATGGTGGGCAAGCCGCAGATCATCACGAAGACGGTGGACGGCAAGTTGATGGAGCCGCTGGAACTGCTGGTGGTGGATGTGCAGGAGACCTTTGTTGGCGTGGTGATCGAGAAGTTGGGCATGCGCAAGGGCAAGATGTCGAAGATGGTCAACCATGGGTCGGGCCGTGCGCGGCTCGAGTTCCTGGTGCCATCGCGGGGGCTGATCGGGCTGCGCTCGGAGATGCTGACCGACACGAAGGGGACGGCGATCATGAACTCGCTGTTCCACGGCTACATCGAGTGGCAGGGCGACATTCCGATGCGCGTGACGGGCGCGCTGGTGGCCGACCGCGGGGGGGCGGCGACCGCGTACGCCATCTTCAATTTGCAGGAGCGCGGGGAGATCTTCATCACGCCGGTGACGGAAGTGTATGAGGGCATGGTGATCGGCGAGAACTCGCGCACGGAAGACATGAACGTCAACATCGTGAAAGAGAAGAAGCTGACGAACATGCGGGCTTCGTCGGCGGATGAGGCGATCCGACTGGTGCCGCCGAGGTTGTTGAACCTGGAACAGGCGATTGAGTTCATCAACGAGGATGAGTTTGTTGAGGTGACGCCGAGTTCGATCCGGCTGCGGAAGAAGGTTCTAAAGGCGAACATGCGGTAGGGCGCCGCGCCGATCAGAAGAGCGATGCGGGGCCGCTGGAGGCGACGTCAAACTCTTCGGATGCGGAAGCCGAACGGTGGGCGGCCGGCTGGTGCAGCAGATACAGGGGCCTGCGGCCGCCGGATGCGATCAGTTTCGATGCTGTGATGCGGAACACCCGCGAGCCGGCGCGAAACTCCATCGCCTGACCGTCAACAAACCCGGCTTCGACGAACTTCGGATTGCCTTTGGGGTCGACAGCAAGGATGTACCTGCCTTCGACCGAGCTGACGATTTGAAACGATTGCCCGATGTAGCCGTTCCGGTTCTCATAGATGGGGCTGCCGTCGATTTCGAGGCGTGGTTCGGAGAGATTCATCTCAGACTTCTCGCGCGATGGGGAGTTGGGCGCGGGCGTGAGCGCAAGAGCGGCGGCGGAGATCTCGACGGTGTCGCGGAAATTGGCCGAATCGGAAATCCCGTCGAGGAGTTCAATCTCGACGGAGTCGCCGTCTCTCATCGTCCGCGCCGGCGGGAGGGCAGCCGGAATGTGACGGTAGGAGGAGACCTCCTCAATGCGCGTGAACTCGCGGAAGTGCGCGTCCGGAAGTGACGCGGCCATGGACCAGAGGCCGTCCCCGAGCGGCGCGAAGTTGAGTTGATAGCCGGAGTAGGACCGCGAAACGCGGTCGTAGCAGAAGCGGACCAGCTTACCCCGGCCCATCGAGCCAGCGGTGCCGATTCGCCTGAACCAGACTACTTGCTGCATTGCCGGTTCCATCGATGTCGTCACGCGGAGATGCAAGCCGGGAGCCGCTTCTCCGGCTGACTGCCCGAGCATCCCTATTCCCAAGACCCGAAATCCGACCACAACAGCGCACGCCAGGAATGCGGAGGCCGCCAGCCAGAGCCAGCGCCGCTGGCCGCGCTGGGAAGGACCGGGGAGGCAGGCGCGGCGGAGCGATGGCGAGGGATCTGGCGTTTCCCAGGCGTCGAGAAGTTCGTCGAGTTGAAGATCGGTCATTTGGATGCCTCCTTTGGTGGCGCGTAGGCCGTGAGCAAATGCTTCAGAGTGGTCCTGGCGCGGTAGAGCCTGGACTTGACCGCATCGACATCGATTCCGGTGATGGCGGCGATTTCGGCGTGTGTCTTCTGGTTGTAATGCGAAAGGATCAGCACTTCGCGTTGAGCGAAGGACAGCTTTCCGATGGCCTCGGCCACTGCGGCAGTGGTTTGAGTGTGGACCGCAATGGACTCAGGGTTTGGGACGACGGGGAGGTCGGGCGGCTCGGCCACGGAGGATTCACGAAGACGAAGCCGCTTCAATGCGAGATTGCGGAGGACGCCGAACAGATAGCAATCCGCAGATCCTCTGAGTGGATCATAAGAACTGCCGGGCCTCAGGAGCGAAAGGAACCCCTCCTGAACGAGTTCTTCGGCGTCGGCGGCGTTGCCTGTGAGACGGAAGGCAAAGCGGAACAGCGCGATGTGATGGCGGTCGTAGAGGCTGGCCAAATCGCCGTGCATTATGCTGAGTGTTCCGCGCATCCTGAACTGTATTACCAGATGCGCTGGAAAGGTGATGCTGGAATGCGGCAGGACGCGGTCCGTTCGTGGCGCCAGGATTTCGACAGGATCGCGCCGGGAGTCCTTCAGGGCCTTGCCAGCGCGGGCGATGAGGCCGTCCGGAGGGAGAATTGGCGAAGTGCGAAAGTGGAGGGGCCGCACGGGATCGCCGAACCGGAGTGCGTGTGATCTTGAGGCCCTCGGGGGATGTGAAGTGGCAGAGCCTTGTTCCGGTTGGCAAATCGTGTCGCCTTTGCCACCTCTCTTCCAGTTCGCGGACCTTGTTTTCGATTTCGTCGAACGCCGGATTCATTCGCTGTAGAACCGCGCTTTGAGTTCAGTCTGGTCTATGTATCTTGATGCTTGCCGGAGGATGGCCTACAGGGTTCCGCGGTCGATCTCACGATGGTCGGGCACGGTCAGGGTCTGCGTGAGGCCCTCCAGCGCAATGCGCTGAAGTTTGACGTGGCTTCCGCGCTGTTGAGCAGGTACGAATCCGAATGCACCGAGGATGCTGATGACATCCTTGCCCGACAAGACTCTCAGCTTGGGCATCACGCCACCGCTGCGAGTTCCATAGTGGCGAGGATTGTTGGCTCAGGTGAGAACCCAAGGGCCTCAAGGTCCTCCGATTCCAGATGAAGAGCTATCGCTTCGCGGATGTTCGTGGCAAGTTCGTCCAGCGTTGGAGCTTGCGTGACGACGGGCAGGTCCAGGCATTCGGCGACGTACTGGGAGTCGCCGCGCGTGATACGGACTTGGATGGTGCGCCTCATCTCATCCGGCCTCCTCGACTCCAGTATGCACCAGACCTCGATTCGCAGCGCGGGACTTTGGCCGGGCACGGAGCAAGTATCAGTCCCTGGTGGCCCGGTGGCCCGGTGGCCGTTGATGCTGGATTCCGTGATCCGGCTAGTCGCAGCAACCCCGGAATCCGCGGAATTCTCCGCTCCGCTTGCGGCGATCAGTTGCCGCCTACTGCGCGGGCCACGCTACAGCGCGCTTCAAATCAGTATGTGAGAGCAACTCCCGGGCAAGATGTGCATTCGGCAGGTGCACGAGAACAACCTGAAGGCCCGCTTTGCGGGCATGCTTCATCGCGGGGACGCAGTCCGTATCTCCAGTCACCAGAACCACCCTGTCCACGATGCGATCGTCGGACATCGAAGCGATATCAAGGCCAATCCGCATATCCACGCCCTTCTGTTCAAACACGGGCTCAAAATCGGCGTCCACCAGCGATCTGGTGGGTTGGTAGGGGATCCTCTTCAACTTATAGCCGCGAAATTTCAGAATCCCCCGCCTGACTGCGAAGTAGTCCTTGCATGCGAGGTCACTCAGCCACTGATCGTTGCCGGCCCAGTTGGTCGGGGTGCCGGAGACGGGCAGGTGTTGGGTGCCTGCATAAGGAGCGCAATCGTAATAAAGGACCTTCTGCAATCTCTCAACGCCTGGGTCCATGCACGCGTGTGCTACCTTCTCAATGAAATCGGGATTGTAGTCGAAACCGGCCTTCCTGGACAGGACTCGCAGGAAGCCCCCATCAATCAGTATTGCGACTTTCATAGGCATCTATAAAAAGCCCTCCCGGCAGAACCGGGAGGGCCGTTAGATACATGCTCGCCTACGAGCGTAGCGGATACACCTTCAATCTACTCGGGACCGCCCCGCTTGTCAACAACTCGTTGACACTTTCGGAAGACAGACCGGCTCGGCTGCGCCGGAACAGCGCCTATTCGTAGCGCAGGGCTTCGATGGGGTCGAGGCGGGAGGCTTTCATGGCCGGGACGATGCCGGCGATGAGGCCGACGACGAGCAGCACGCCCATGGATATGGCGATGGCGGCCATGGAGACTTCGAGGTGGATGTCTCCGGCGCCCGTATTGTCCTTGAACGCGGCGCCGAGGAATGGCATGGATCCGATGATCCGCGTGGCCAGGAATCCAAGCGACACGCCGATGAGTCCGCCAATGAAGATGATCATGGCTGCTTCGGTCATGAACTGGGAGAGGATCATGCGGCGGCGTCCGCCGATGGCTTTCATCATGCCGATTTCACGGGTCCGTTCGATGACCGAGGCGAGCATGATGTTGGCGAGGCCGACGCCTCCGATGGCGAGGGTCAGGACGCCGACAAAGCCCATGAGCAACTTCACGGCCAGGGCCATGCCTGTGACGATGGTCATGAACCTGTTGAACGCCACGACCTCGATGGCTCGCTCGTCGGAAGCCGGGAACCGGTGGAGTTCGCCCAGTTTGGCGCGAACCATCGCGATGGCCCGGTCGCGCGCTTCGCCGGAGACGGGTTTCCAGACGAAGATCCATGGATACCTGGTGTCGCCGAAGAGGGCGTATGTGTCGTAAGGGATGAAGACGCACTCGTTGTCGGGCCTGTTGTAGTTGGCGATTTGGACCTTGGTATCGGTGACGCCGATGACGCTGAAGCGGATGCCGTTGATGATGATCTCCTCGTCGACGGCGGGCGCTCCGGCGAAGAGTTCCTTGGCGGTTTTGGCGCCGAGGACGGCCACGCGGCGCTGATGGGAGCGGTCGTCCTCATTGATCCACCGGCCAGCGGCCATCTTCATGTTGCGGATGGTCTCGTATTCGGGGTAGACGGCGCGAACCATGGTGTCGTATTCGCGCGCGCCGCGGATGGCTCTCATGCCGCCTCGCATGATCTCGGGTGAGAGCGCTTCGATGAGGGGGACGGAGTCCTTCAGCGTCTTCACGTCTTCGATGTCGAAGCGGATTCTGCGTCCGGCGCGCTGGCCGCCGGCCTGTTCGCCGGTCTGGCGCGGGATGGTGAGGATCAGGTCCTGGCCGACGCTGGTGAATGCCTTGACGAGCGCGCTTTCGAAACCGTTGCCGTAGCTGATGAGGATGACGAAACAGGCGACGCCCCAGCCGAGGTTGAGGGCGGTGGAGATTGTCCGGTGGCGGTGGAACCGCAGGGCGGCGAGCGCTTCATTCCAGATGTAGCCGTAAGTCATCGCCGCGTCATCTTTCGTAGCGCAGGGCTTCGACGGGCGTCATGGCGGCGGCGCGCCGGGCGGGCGGCAGCGCGGAGCCGACGGCGACGAGGCCGAGTGCGAGGGTAGCCAGCGCCACCATCTTCCAATGCACCGGCAGACCGGAGAACATGACCGGCATCGGCAGCGAGTTGACGATGGTTGTGAGGACGAGGACGAGGATGAGACCGGCCGCGCCGCTCAGCAGCGCCAGGAAGAGTCCCTCGAGGAAGAAATCGAAGAGAATGCGGCGGCGCGTGGCGCCCAGAGCCTTCTTGAGGCCGATCTCGTGGGTTCGTTCGGCCACGGCCATCATCATGGTATTCATGACGCCGATGCCGCCCAGCGAGAGCGTCACGAGGGCAACGACGGCCAGGAAGATCTCGCCGGCGTTGAAGATCGAGTCGAACATCTGGGCCGATTCGACCGAATCGAACATGGACAATGCGCCCTTGTCGTCCTTGTCGAAACCATGGACGCGGCCCATGGCCGCCCTCACCTGGGCCTGCGCCTCTTCCCATTGGCCGACGGAGGCCGGGCGGTAGAGGATGCCCCAGACGTGGCCTTCAGCGTAGGTTTCCCGGCTGGGCGGCATGTCCCTGAGCAGAAGCGTTTGGGGAATCAGAATTTTGTCGTTGTCCCAGCCGTCGTAGGAGGAGTTCTGCTCTTTTTCGTCCATGAGGCCGACGACCTCATAGGGATAGTTGTTCAGATAAACACGTTCGCCCAATGGGGTGGGGTTGCTCTCGAAGAGTTGTTTCCTGACCGTGGAACCGAGGACGGCGACACGGTGGAGTTGGCTGTTGTCCTGTTCGCTGATCGTGCGGCCAAGGCCCGCCGGCAGGTTTCTGAGTTTCAGGTATTCAGGCGTCACGCCGACGGTGAGGAAGCGTCCAGAGTTGAAGATGCTTCGCGCCGGGACCTGACGTGTTTTCTGCTCCGCGGACACGATTTCGACGGCCGGGCATTGGCTACGGATGATCTCGACGTCTCTGTTTTGAAGGCGGATCCGGCGGCCGGCGCGCTGGCCTCCGGCCTGGCGTTCGGTGACGCCGCCCCAGATGAAAACGATGTTGTCGCCGATCTGCGACATATGTTTGCGCTGACCCTGGCGGAAGCCGTCGCCGAGAGCCGACATCAGGACGAGGGAGGCGATACCCCAGGCGATGCCGAACAGGGTGAGGAAGCTGCGGAGCTTGTTTCGCTTGAGGTTGGCGAAAGTCTGGCGGGAAAGGTCGATCAATTGTTCGCCGGCGTGCATTCTCCGCGTCCTCTGGGAGAATTGTAGCGCCCGGGGGATGAGCAGACGTCCGCTCTCATTGGATGGCTTAGCCATGACCGTTCAAGAATGGGAGACGGTTGTCCGGTTCACTTTGTTCCATCAGAGGAGGCGCAACCGCCGTGCGACAATGGCATCCATGTCTGGGACGAGCCACCCTCGCGCATCACGTGCCGCCGAAACGCACGCCCGGACACGCGGCACGGGCCTGGTCTTTGACCACGCCTACCGCCGCCACGACCCCGGTCCATGCCATCCGGAATCGCCCGACCGCTATCTGGCGCTGTCGGAGGCGTTTCGAAAATCGGGTGTTCTCGACTCGTCAATACGGATCCCGCCGCGCATGGGCAACGAGGATGACATTCACCTGGTTCACACGCGCCACTACTGGAAAAACGTATTGCATGACGTGGGCCGCAAGGCCGGCAGGCTGAGTACGGGGGACACCAACCTGGGCGAACACAGCCTGGAAACGGCGCTATTGGCCGTGGGCGGGGCGCTTGCGGCTGTGGACGCGGTCTTCAAGGGTAGGGCGAAGAACGCATTCGCAGTGGTCAGGCCTCCGGGGCATCATGCGACGGCGTCGCGCGGGATGGGCTTCTGCGTGTTCAACGCGGTGGCGATCGCAGCCCGTTATGCGCGCAAGGCGTATGGGGTGGACCGGGTGTTGATCGTTGACTGGGATGTTCACCATGGCAACGGGACGCAGGAGATCTTCTACAGCGACCACAACGTGCTTTTCTTCAGCACCCACCAGTGGCCGTGGTACCCAGGCACAGGCGCCGCCGATGAGACAGGTGAAGGCGCGGGCCTCGGCTATACGATCAACTGCCCGTTGCCGGCGGGCGCGGGCCATGCCGAGATTCTGGGCGCGTTCAGGAAGAAACTGCTCCCCGCTGCCATGCAGTTCAAGCCGTCACTGGTCCTGATCTCAGCCGGTTTTGACTCGAGGCGCGGCGATCCGCTGGGGCGTTTCACGCTGAAGGACTCCGACTTTGCCGATATGACGGCGGTGCTGACGGAGATCGCCGAGGCGTCGGCAGGTGGGCGATTGGTGAGCGTGCTCGAGGGCGGGTACAACCTATCCGGCCTGGGCAGTTCGGCGGTTGCGCATTTCGACGCGCTGCGCGGCCGTTGAAGCTCGGAATGGGGTGGTGGACGCTGTCAGGCTCGAACTGACGACCCCCACCTTGTAAGGGTGGTGCTCTAACCGGCTGAGCTAAGCGTCCGTCTTCAATCTATCGCAAAAAGGACGGACCGTTCCGCTTCAGTTGCCGATGTAGCGGCTATAGAGGCTACGGGCGAGGCCGGGATCGGTGGTGCCTTTGACGATGGCGCGGCCGTCGGCGAAGATGGTCATCTCGTGCGGCGGGACGATGAAGCGGATGGCGAATTCGTTGGCCCGGACGTCGCCCAGCGGCGCTAGGCGCGAGGCAAGAGCGGCGAGATCCAGGGGCCGGCGGCGGTCGTGGATCTGAACGGCGTTACGGCCGCAAAGCGAGATCGGAGGACGGCCTTCCCCTTGAAGATGCCGGCAGGTACGCAATGCGCAGGCGGGGCAATTGGGGTCGGGCTCGGGCATGGTGATCTGCCGGACCATGCCGCTCCAGACGTCGATGGTGGTGATCTTTGGCTCGACGTTTTCAGCGCCGCAACACAGGATTTTCAGCGCCAGGCTGACTTGCCAGGCGGCGATCATGGCTGTGAGCGTATTGACGACACCGGCGGTTTCGCAGGTCGGTTGAGCGCCGGTGGGCGGCTCCGGATAGATGCATTCGAAACAGGCGGTCCGGCCGGGGATGACGGGCATCGCCAGGCCATGGGAGCCGACGGCGCCGCCGTAAACCCAGGGGATGGCGGACTGGACGGCGTAATCGTTCACAAGGTAGCGGGTGTCGAAATTGTCAGTGCCGTCCAGAATCAGGTCGCAGCCTGCGAGGATCTCTTCGATGTTGTCCGGGACGAGGTCGGCGATGTGTGTTTCGCAAATGACGTTGCGGTTTGCCCCAGCCAGGTGCACGGCGGCGGCAGCGGCCTTGGGCAGGGCCTGTTCGGCGTCGCTCTCGGTATAGAGCCACTGGCGCTGGAGGTTGCTCAACTCGACGAAGTCGCGGTCGATCAGTTTCAACCGGCCCACACCAGCCCGCGCCAGGGCGGATGCATGAAAGGAACCGAGCGCCCCGCAACCGACAACGGCTACGGCGGCGGCGCCCAGGCGGCGCTGGCCGTCCTCGCCGATACCCGTGAAACGAGTCTGGCGGGAGTAGCGTTCGGGACTTGTGAAATCCATCACTTGAAGCAATCCTACCAACCGCACTGGTATCATGGCATTACGTGATTCGCCCCGGCCTTGCTGGTGCCCTGCTGGCGTGTGCCCTCTCCTTGACGGGACTTCCCGTCTCTGCGCAGGCCGAGCGCTACAACGGCAGAAGAATCTACCAGGTCCTACTGGAACCGAAGGACCAGCCGTTGTCGAGGGATCAGATCGGGCAATCGGTCGTCATCCGGCCCGGCGACATTTTCACCGAAGCGAAGCTGGGCGATGCGGTCAGGCGGATGTTCGCCACGGGCCGCTACAAGGACATCCAGGCCGACGTCGAGGATTCGCCCGGCGGGCTGATCCTCACTTTCAAGACAGTTCCGTCCTACTTCCTGAGCCAGTTGTTGATCGAAGGCGTTCCGAATCCGCCCAACCCGGCAGTGCTGAACAGCGCGACGCGGCTTGAACTCGGCGCGGCGGTTGAAGATGAAACCGACTTGCCGGCGGCCGTTGAAGGCTTGCGTGAGATCCTCCGGGCCAACGGGTTCATGAATCCGAAGATCGATTACGAAATCGACCACCGCGCGAGCCACCAGGAGGTCTTCCTCCGTTTCATCGTCGCCCCGGGCGAACGGGCCAGGTTCGTCTCGCCGGTGTTCACGGGCGATCCGCAGAAGAGCAACCGGAGCCTGCTGCGCACGACAGGATGGCTGCGCTGGTGGGGATTGCGCGGTTTTCAGCCGGCGACCGAACGAAGGGTGCAGGACGGTTTGGAGAAGCTTCGTTCGTCCTACCTCAAAAAGAACTACCTGATGTCACAGGTCCGGCTGGCTTCACTCGACTACGATGCGGCCGCGAACACGCTGAAGCCGACGGTCGAGATCCTGGCCGGACCGGCGGTCGCCGTGCGTACCGAAGGAGCCCGCCTCGGCAAAGGGACACTCCGGGATTTACTGCCGATCTACCAGGAGCGGACGGTGGACCGGGAGTTGCTGATCGAGGGCCAGAATAATCTCCAGGCGCATTTTCAAGCCACGGGCTACTTCGAAGCGAAGGTGTCTTTCAACGTGAGCGATGGTCCGCGGCCGGGCGGACAGGTGATTCGTTATGTGATCGACCAGGGTCAGAGATACAAACTGGTCCACCTTGGCATCAAGGGCGCGGCATACTTCGACGAAGCCACGATCCGGGAGCGTTTGGCGATCATCCCGGCGAGGTTCCCCCAGTACCGCCGGGGCAGGTTTTCGAGCAACCTGGTGACCCACGACAAGGACGCCATCCTGGACCTGTACCGCGCGAACGGTTTCCGCGACGCCAGCGTCGAAGCTGTCGTGGAGAACAATTACGGCGGTGATGCCGCCGCTCTCGGCGTCACGTATGCGATCAAGGAAGGCGTGCAGTGGTTTGTCGGCGGCCTTGACATGTCGGGCGTCGATCTCAAACTGGTCGAGGTGATTCAGAGGCTGGTCATGTCCAACCCCGGGCAGCCCTTCAGCGTCACCGCAGTCGCCACCGACCGCGACAATATTCTCAACTACTACTTCAACAACGGCTACCCCGACGCGACCTTTGACGCCACGATCAGCGACTCCGCCGAGCCGCAGCAGATCGTGTTGAAGTATGCCGTCACCGAGGGCCGCCGCTATTTCGTCCGCGATGTGCTTCTCAATGGTCTTCAGGCGACGCGCGAGGATCTGGTCACCAGCAGGTTGACCGTATCGCCGCAGGACCCGCTGTCGCAGAGCAACATTGTCGACACGCAGCGCCGGCTCTACGACCTGGGTATTTTCGCGCGGGTGGCCGTGGCGGTCCAGAATCCCGACGGGCGGGAGCGCAACAAGTCCGTCATCATGCAGTTGGAAGAGGCGAAGAAGTACTCGCTCAACCTCGGGTTCGGCGCCGAGTTCGGCCGGATCGGCGGCGGCAGCAGTTTCACATCGCCGGCCGGCGCGGCCGGGTTTGGCCCGCGCGCGCAGATTGGGGCCAGCCGGTTGAACTTCCTGGGTTTGGGGCACACGCTCTCGTCCACGCTGCGCGTGTCAAACTTCCAGCAGAGGGCCTTGATCAACTATCTCGCTCCGCAGTTCCGTGGAAACGAGGACGTCAGCCTGACGCTGTCCAGTTTCTTCGACCGCTCGCGCGACATCCGCACTTTTACGTCAACCCGCTCGGAGAACGCGTTCCAGATCACGCAACGCCTGTCGCGGCCCAACACGATCCAGTACCGCGTGATTTACCGCGCTGTCGGCGTGGCCAGGGATTCTCTGCAGATCGACGAGGATTTGATCCCGATCTACTCGCGGCCCGTGCAGTTGACCGTCTTTTCCGGTTCGTTCATTCAGGACCGGCGAGACGATCCGCTCGACTCGACGCGAGGCTACTTCAACACCATCGACGTTGGTTACGCTCCCAGCGCGCTTGCGCGGAATACCAGCTACTCCAGAGTCTCGGCACGGAACTCCTCCTATCACCGCATCAGCCGCAGTTTCGTCCTGGCGCGCACTCTCACCATCGGCTGGTTGCACAACCTGGTAATCGATCCCGTGCCGCTGCCGGAACGCTATTTCGCCGGTGGTTCGACAACGCACCGGGGCTTCCCCGAGAATCAGGCGGGTCCCCGTGACCTGAAAACCGGCTTCCCCATCGGCGGCAACTCTTACCTCTTCCACGGCACGGAACTCCGCTTCCCGTTTGTCGGGACAAACCTCGGCGCCGTTGTTTTCCACGACTTCGGTAATGTCTACTCGTCATTCGACAAGCTCTCGTTCCGCTACCGGCAGAAGGACCGCCAGGACTTCGACTACGCAGTGCAGGCGGTCGGGCTAGGGTTCCGCGTCAAGACGCCGGTCGGGCCGGTGCGGCTCGACTTCGCCTATGCGCCGAACTCGCCGCGGTTTGTCGGCTACCGGGGCACGCGTGACGAGTTGATCGGCGGGGGCGGGCAGCGCAACGTGCCGCAGCGCGTCTACCCGTTCCAGTTTCACTTTTCCATCGGGCAGAGTTTCTGATGAGACGGCTCCTTCCATTGATGCTTGCCGCGGCCGCCCTGACGGGAAGGGCGGAGATCGTCGACCGTATAGCGGCGTCGGTGGCGGGACAGGTGGTCACTCTCAGCGACATCCGCAGGCAGATCCGCATCGCCGCGTTTCTCGAAAAGTCGCAGCCCGATTTTTCGGAGGCGAACCTGCGGCGTGTCGCATCGCTGCTTGTCGACCAGGCCATCATCAGCCGGGAGGCGGAGCTGAGCCGGTATGCCGCGCCGTCGTTTCCGGAGATCGAAGCGGCATTGGGCGAGTTCGCTACAACGCTGGGCGTGGACAAGCAGAAGATGCTTGCGAGCGCCCTGGAATACGGATTCTCCGAAGAAGAGATGAGAGGCCAGGCCGCTTGGCGCCTCACGTTGGTCCGGTTCATTGACTACAGGTTCAGGCCGAGCGTGCTGATCGGCGAGGAGGACATTGAACGCTACTACAGCGAGGTCTTCGCTCCCCAGTTCCGGCAGCGCACGCCTGGAGTGGCGCCTCCGCCCCCCGGCGCGCTGCGCCCGCGGATTATCGAAATCCTCAACACGCAACTCGCCACCGGCGCCTCTCAACTCTGGCTCGAACAGGCGCGCAAACAGACGCGGATCCGCTACTTCGAGGAGGCGTTCAAGTGAGGCGGCGGAAGTGGATTCTGGCTGCTCTTGGCGCCGTTGTGCTCCTTGCCTGGGGCGCTCTGGCGCTGCTTTCGAGCGACTGGTTCGCCGAACGGATCCGCCAGACAATCATCGCGCAAACCGAAACCGCCACCGGCGGCAAAGCCGGGTTACGCTCCTTCCACTTCGACTGGCGTACCATGCGCGTCACCATCAGCGGGTTCACGTTGCATGGACGGGAGGCCGCCGGCAAAGCCCCATTGTTCACCGCGCCGGAGATCGCTCTGGACCTTCAAGTGGTTTCGTTTTTCCGGCGCGATGTCACTCTCCGCGGTCTGGCTCTCAAGCAGCCCTCGATTCACATTTATGTCGACGAGGAGGGTAGGACCAACCTGCCTTCACCGGCCAGGCCGGACCCGAAATCGGACCCGATCGCGAGCTTGCTGAAGCTCAAGATCCGCCGCCTGGAGATCGACGGCGGCCTCTTCGAATACGACCGCCGGTCGATCCCCTTCCACCTGATCGCCGAGCGGTTCGCCGCCGGACTGGACTACCAGGCTCGCGGACCGGCATACATGGCAAGCGTTTCGACGGCCCACTTGAGGATGAATGAGTTCGATGGGATCGGCCTCGAAGCGCGCCTCAAGATTGAGGCGGGCAGGATTGGAATCGAACGCGCAGTGATCCGCAGGCTGGGAGCGGAGGCCGAAGTGACGGGCGAGTTGGCGAACTTCAAGAACCCCATCTTCACGGCTACAGCCAAGGTGTCACAGCCTCTCGCGGAACTCGGCATCACTGAAATCCGTGGCGGGAATGCGAAGTGGGACGCCGCTGTGCGCTGGGATGGCAGCGGCTATTCGGCGAGTGGCCCCGTCATTGTCAATGGGCTGGGATGGCGGTCCTCGGCATTCCGTCTTGCGGGCGCGGATCTTCGCGGTGAGGCAGTGTTGGAGAACGGCGTGGTGACGATTGAACGCGCTACCGCCTCGGCCCTGGGCGGCACATGGTCGGGGCAAGCCGAGCTTCGCCAATGGCATTCACTGAAGCTCGACGGCGTGGTGTCTGGCATGTCGCTGGCCGCGATACTGAATGCCATCCCCGGCGCCGAGTTCCCCTGGGACGGCAATATCAGCGGCCCTGTCGCACTCACCACCAGAATTGCCGCGGACTCGCTGCGGGATACGGTGGCGGAGGCGAAACTCGACATCACGCCGGCCGCGGACCGGCTGCCGGCCGAGGGCGCGCTGAATTTCAAGTGGACTCAATCTGATGGACTCATGACTCTGGCGGATTCCGTCATCCGCCTGCCCGCCACGGAACTTCGCGTCTCGGGCACGCTCGGCAAGTCGCTCAACGCCTCATTGTCCACGCGCGACCTGGCGGAGGTTGAGACCGCGACCGGCCTCTTTTTCGCCGATGGTAAGTTGCTCACCCCCTATCTCACCCTCAACGGCGGCGCCGCCCGTGTGGATGCCGTCATTGACGGTCCCTTGTCGCAACCCGTCTTCTCGGGGCGGGCCGAACTTACGCGCTTCGAGTCTGGCGGAGTCGACTTCGACTCCGCGTCAACCGACTTCCGCCTGGCTTCGAACCATCTCCACCTTCGCCGTCTCGACTTCACCCATGCCGGCGCTCGATCGTCAGGCGATGCGGCGCTGACCCTCGACAACTGGCGAATCCAAATGTCCGCTCCGATGCGGGCTTCGATGAATCTCAGCGCAGTGGACGCCGCCGCCCTGGCCCGTCTCGCCGGGGTCTCCCAGCCAGTCTCCGGCCGGATCAGCGCGCAGGCCGCCGTCGAAGGCACGCCGGACGCGCCCCTGGGCACTCTTCGCCTTGATTGGCGGGACGCGGCCATCGGTTCCGAGAAGTTCAAGCTTCTTACCGCCAGCCTTCAGACAAAGGTGGAACCCGCTTTGGCCCTCCGCGGCGAGGTTCGTTTGGATGGCGACCCGGTTACCATCGAGGCCAGCTTTGAACACCCCAAGGCCGATTGGCGGAACGGCCGGCTCCGCGTCCGCCTGGATACAAAGAAACTGCGTCTGGCGCAGGTCGAAACCGTTCGCCAGTTGCGGCCCGACCTGACCGGCGACCTCCAGGCCGGCATCACGGCCGAAATCGCACTCGTCAAGGGCCAGGCCGCGCTGAGTTCCCTCTCCGGATTCATCAGCGCGCCGCTGGCTTCCCAGGCGCGGCCGCTCGGCGCCTTCCGCATCGACGCCTCCACCACAAACCAGGTCATTCTCCTTCGCGCTCAGGGCGACATCGGCGGCCACGACTTCGGCGGTGAATCCCGGATTCGCCTCACCGCCGGCAATCCATTCGATGGCCGTATCGCTCTGCCGCGCATCCCGCTCGCCGCCCTGCAACTCGCCTTCGCCGAAAGTCCGTCGGAACCCTGGCCGTTTCTTGGTTTCGCCGGCGGCGACATCTCCTTCAAGGGCCAGCTCTCCGACCTTTCGAAGCTTACGGCGCGCCTTGTTCTCACGCGGCTGCAGGTGGTTCCTCGCGAAGGGAGCATTCTCGAATCCGATGTCGAAAACAGCGAACTTGTCCTGCGTAACGCTGCGCCGATCACGATCGACATCGATTCTTCCGCCGCCTACATCAGGTCCGCGCGGTTTCTTGCCAAGGATACTTCGCTCACCGTCGCCGGCCTCTATTCGTTTTCTTCGCGCTCGCCCGTCGATCTCAGCCTGAACGGAACCGTTAACCTCGAAGTTCTGTCCATGTTCGAGGCCGACCTGATCGCTTCCGGAACCGCCTCCGTCAGCGCCAACATGCGCGGCGACATGGAGAATCCCTCGATCAACGGCCAGATGAAGATCTCCGGCGGTTCTTTCTTCCTGCGCAACCTCGCCAATGGGATCGCCAACGCCTCCGGCACCATTTACTTCGACCGCGACCGCGCCCAGATCGATAACCTCACCGGCCAGACCGGCGGCGGCAACTTCAAAATCAATGGTTTCGTCGGATTCGGGCAGCGTGAATTGAGTTACCGTCTGTCGGCCGAGGCCGAGGCCGTTCGCATACGCTATCCCGAGGGCGTCTCCACGACCGCCGACGCGTCTCTCACCTTGACCGGTTCATCCAACCGCAGCCTTCTCGCAGGGCTTGTCACGATCCGCAAGTCGGGCTTCAATATGAAGCAGGACCTGGGCAGTATCATCACCGGGTCCGCCAACCCCATCCCGGTTCCCGCCACCCAGAACGCCTTCCTGCGCAATCTCCAGTTCGACGTCCGCGTACGCACTTCGCCGAATGCCACGTTCCAAACCAGTTACACGCGGGATCTGCAAACTCGCGCCGATCTGCGCCTGCGCGGCAGTCCCGCCAAGCCGGTCATCCTCGGCTCGGTTGAGGTCAACCAGGGCGAGGTGCTGTTCTTCGGCAACCAATACGCCATCTCCCGCGGCGAACTGCTGTTCTTCAATACCGCCGTCATCCAGCCCTCCATCAACCTCGACCTCGAGACCCGCATCCGAGGCGTCACCGTCTACCTCAACGTCAGCGGCCCGCTTTCGCGCCTTGACGTCAACTACCGTTCCGAGCCTCCGCTTCAGTCCCAGGAGATTCTGGCCCTGTTGACCGTCGGCCGCACCCCAACGGCCACATCGTCCACGATCCCCGCATCCATCTCGTCCCGGTCCAGCGTCCTCGGCGAGTCCAATGCCAACACGCTGCTCGGCGGGGCATTGAGCGCCTCCGTGTCCAGCCGCGTGCAGAAGTTCTTCGGAGCCTCGCGCATTAAGATCGACCCCAACGTCACCGGCGTTGAAAACCTGCCGCAAGCCCGCCTGACCATTGAACAGTCCCTGTCGCGCAACATCATCTTCACGTATTCGATCAACCTCTCGCGCTCGTCTCAGCAGGTGGTCCGCATGGAATGGGACTTGAGCAACGACTGGTCCCTCATCGCAGTGCGGGATGAGAACGGCGCCTTCGGCGTCGACTTCCTCTTCCGCCACCGGTTCAGATGACATGAAGCTCCGCGCCAATCAGGGCAGGCTCAAGATCGAGCACTCGATCATCGACAATCTCCGCCCCGTGCTTGAACGCATTCTGTACCACCCCGAGATCCGTTCCATCATTCCCGGCGTCATCCGGCACGTACGCGACGCCAAAGGGAAGTTGGTGACCATCCGGGTCACCGTGCAGACGCAGAACGGCTGGAAGGCGATCGCCCTCGCCTCCGGATCGCGGCAGGAACTCTTCATCAGCACGGGTCTGCCGAAGATCGTCCTCGAGGGCATCATCGAGTACGAAACAACGCCCAGGTGAGCCGGCGCCGCGTCGGTCTTCCCGTTCCGGGGGCTGCGCTCTCAGGTTGATGAGACGGGCCGGAGCCCGAACGCCGGCCCCGGTTCATCAGTCCGCGCCCGGCGGTCCTGAAGGCGGCTCGGCGCCGGTTGGCGGCTCAAGTGGGCGAATCAGGGAAGCCACCACGGAACCCGCGAGCAAGAGCGTGATCACCGTGAGGGAGACCGCAACGGGGATCTTGTACAGGTCCGAGATCACCATCTTTATGCCCACGAAGACCAGGACCAGCGACAGTCCTACTCTGAGGTAGTGGAATTTCCCCATGACCCCGGCCAGGACGAAGTACAGAGCCCGTAAGCCAAGAATGGCGAAGATGTTCGATGTGTAGACGATGAAGGGATCGCGTGTGATGGCGAAGATAGCCGGGATTGAATCGACGGCGAAGACAACGTCGGTTGCCTCGATGCACACAAGCACCAGGAGCAGCGGCGTCGCGTAACGCTTCCCGCCTTCGATGACTGTGAAACGCGAGCCCCGGTAGCCGTCCACCATCGGGACAAACCGCCTGAAAAGCCGCAACAGCGGATTGCGCTCAGGATGGACCTCGCCGCCGCGCTGGAAGTACAACTTCACGCCCGTGAACACCAGGAAGGCGCCAAAGACGTAGATGATCCAGTGGAACTGCTGAATCAGCGCCGCGCCCAGCAGGATGAAGATCGCCCTCATGATCAGGGCGCCCAGGATGCCCCAGAAGAGAACGCGGTGCTGGTAGGCCTTGGGAACGCCGAAATAGGAAAAGATCACGATGAAGACGAAGATGTTGTCCACCGACAACGCCTTCTCGATGAGGTAGCCCGTAAAGAACTCAAGGGCGCGCTGCGGCCCGAACCAGAAGTAAACCCCACTGTTGAAAATCAGAGCGAGAGCGATCCACACCAGGGTCCATATGAAGGCCTCCCGTACCTTCACTTCGTGCGCGCGGCGGTGGAACACGCCGAGGTCGATGCCCAGCATCGCGAGGACGAACAGAGTGAATCCAATCCATAGATAAGGGGTGCCGATGCTCTCAATGCCCATAAGCTATTTCCTTGCTCCGTCTTTCAGGTTTTGATCCAGGCTCGCTTCCATCGCTCTCCGTTGAGAGCCGTGCCAGGGACGGGTTCACGCCGCTGGCGCCTCGCACACGTGTCCGGTCGCGCCTCACCGGCCACGGCCGGGCAGGCATATCGTGCGCACCCCGCCGGTCTTCAGGCCGCCCGGCGCCTTCGATGCGAATAAGATCTTCAGGGCTTTGAAGTGCAACGCGGTTGTCTATTCAGAGCAGGACAAACCGCCTTCCTTGGATATACCCTCGAAGACCCCGTCCTGTTCGGCTTGCTCGGCCCAAACCGGTAACCCCGTCCCTGCATGTTCGATCAGGCGGCCAGGCCGTCAGCGAAACACATTCAACAACTTCCCCACGAATCCGCTCTCTTTGCCCCGGAGCACCTCAAGTTCCCCGTTGTCCAGCCACAGGCCTTCGCAACTGAAGCACTTGTCCACCCGGACATCGCCGAAAGCGATCTCCTCAAGCTGCATTCCGCACTTCGGACACTTCATGTAGTGAAGCGCCCGCGCTGTTTCCCGTTCTTCGGCTTGGAGGTTCGCCTGCCGCTCCTCGGCCGTTTGTCGGATTCGCTGAGCCTCTTGCCGTGCAAAGTACTCGTCTTCGCTGGAACTCGGCTTTATGGGCATGAATGCTCTCCTCCATGGTTCTGGAATTCTACTCACCATCGAAAGAGCGAAGCGGTATCTTGGACGCCCTCGCAACTCACTCCAGGATGCTACCGGGGTAGAAAATCCCGAACAGCACACTGGCGGTGAGGAATACCACGATATAGTATACCAAGGGAAAGACCAGACTGAAGCCTCGTTGCGCCGTTCAACTCGCTGCCTGAGACTCCGCGCCACGATCCTCCGCCTCCTCCTCCGGCGCTGTTGTTTCAACATGAGATGAGGTTACCCCGTCGTCACTTCCTTCTCTGCCTCCCGCCGCCGCGTGTGCGGGTTGACGGGCCTCCGGCTGCCGGCGCTGCGCCTGCGGTTCGTTCGCCGGGGAAGAGGACAGCATGAGCGGTTACGGGTGGGGAGGGCGTCCGGAATGGAGCGGGAGACGGGATTCGAACCCGCGACATCAACCTTGGCAAGGTTGCACTCTACCAGCTGAGTTACTCCCGCTCGCTGGACATCCTCTATTCTCTAACGCTGGCGCGCCATCTGTCAATCGGCTCAAGCCGTTGCATCAGAACGCAAACATAACAGGTGCAAAATGGGACGTTTTCCACAACCTCTTCAACCGTCGTATTTCCTTCCGTTTCATCTTGTTACGATTGTGTGAACGAGCCGGTTCCGGAGCCATGAAATTGTGTTATTCTGTGGGGCGTCCCTACCCGGGAAGATCTGTTCGGAGAAGCTGCCAGGGGTTGGTGCAAGGGTGGCGGACGCAAGAGCGCAAGGGGAAATTTCAGAAAATTCAGGCTGTGGAAATCGTGTGGATATCACGCGGGGGAGTTGTGGATTGATGTTTGAAAAGAACGCTTGGGAGACGATCAAGGAGCATCTTGGCACGACCTTGACGTCGGAGGCCTACGATAACTGGGTCGCCAAGACATCCTATGTGGGTGAGGCCGGCCAGCAGTTGCGGGTGAGAGTGCCCGATGAAGTCACGAAGTCGTGGATGGAGAGCGAGTACGCCGCCAGGGTGAAGTCGGTGATCCGG
Source organism: uncultured Bryobacteraceae bacterium (assembly GCA_947084845.1). Classification (GTDB taxonomy): domain Bacteria; phylum Acidobacteriota; class Terriglobia; order Bryobacterales; family Bryobacteraceae; genus PNKE01. Next base: position 29,013 of record CAMTUE010000050.1, read on the forward strand.
GATTTGCGGCTGCCGGTGGCTGAAGTGCAGTATGAACTGGACGCGACGCCGCCCCTGGCAAGTCCGAGGGAGGTCGAGTCTCAGTTCTTCCACCCGGCCAGGAAGCAACTCAACCGGAAGTTCGTCTTCGATAGCTTTGTCGTCGGTTCATGCAATCAGTTTGCCCATGCCGCCGCGGTGGCGGTTGCGGCCAAGCCTTCAGAGAGTTACAACCCGCTGTTTATTTACGGCGGCAGTGGGATGGGCAAGAGCCACCTCCTGCACGCCATCGGGTTGCAACTGGTCCAGGATCGGCCCTGGATGAAGGTGGTCTTCACCACCGGCGAACGTTTCATGAATGAGATGATCCAGTGCATCCGCACGGACCGGATGGGTGCCTTCCACGAGAACTACCGCACGGCCGATGCGCTCTTGATCGACGACATCCACATCCTTGCAGGCAAGGAACGCACCCAGGAGGAGTTCTTTCACACCTTCAACGAACTCCACGACCGGCAGAGGCAGATCGTGTTGACATCGGATTCGCTGCCCAAGAATACACCCGGACTCGTTGACCGGCTCAGGTCGCGCTTCGAGTGGGGCCTGATGGTAGACGTCCAACCGCCAGACCTCGAAACCAAGATGGCCATCCTGGATAAGAAGTCCGAGCAGGAAGGGATACGCCTCCCGGAGGATGTCCGGATCTTCATCGCCACAAAAACCAAGTCCAGCGTGCGGGAACTGGAAGGCGCCCTGGTGAAGCTGCTTGCCTATTCGTCCGTGACGGGATCGCCGGTCAACTTAGGCATGGCCCAGCAGCTCCTGAAGCCCATGCTGCCCACCCATGAGCGGCGTGTGACCATCGACTCCATCATTCGGGCTGTCGCCGAACGGTACTGTCTGCAGCCGGCTCAGATGAAGCAGAAGACGAACGCACATGAGATTTCGCGGCCGCGGCAGGTAGCAATGTACCTGACCAAGGAACTGACATCAGCGTCGCTGCCCGAGATCGGCCGCGCCTTCGGGGGTAAGCACCATACGACAGTGCTGCACTCAGTAAGGAAGGTGGAGCAGTTGCGCCAGGCCGACCCGGATCTTAACAGGCTCATCCACAGTCTAATTGATTCATTCAATTGACCTTATCTGTTTTTCCACAGATGAGCCTCTCAGGCTCCCTGTGGAGGCCTGTGCAAGATGGTGTGGCTGTGGGCGAATGAACCCGGCACAGAGCCTCCCGTCCACAACAGCGATGGACCCGAAGCGATTGAGTTTTGTATAATTTAGGAAGAATTCAACATTTCCACAGCTCCTACTAACCCTGGTCTTAGACATGTATGATTAAATCCTGAGACCGGTGAGAACAGGCAGCAGATCTGAGTGAGAAGAGAATCTCAAGGGAGAGAGGCACATGGAGTTCACGGTAAACAAAGCCGACCTGGTTCGTGAGTTGAACCTCTCGCAGGGTGTCGTCGAGAAGAAGGCTACGATCCCGATCCTGTCTAACATCCTGGTGGAAGCCACCGAGGATCGTCTGACGCTGACGGCCACCGATCTCGAACTGGGTATCCGCAGCACGACGGCGGCAAAGGTCAAAACGCCCGGCGTTTGCACCATCCCCGCCAAGCGGCTGCTGGACTACGTTCGTCTTTTGCCTGACGCTGAGATTCAGATCAAGTTCTCGGACACGCACTGGGCCAGCCTGACCTGTGGACGCTCAAAATCGCGCATTGCCGGCATGTCGCGTGAAAGCTATCCGGAACTGCCGGAGATGCCGGAAACGTCCACACAGATCTCCTTGCAGGCGCTGACGAGTCTGATACAGAAAACGATCTTTTCGATCTCGAATGAAGATTCCCGGTTTACCTTGAACGGCGGTCTTCTACAGGTGCAGGACGGCGGCATGACGATGGTGGCCACCGACGGGCACCGTCTTGCCCTTGCCCATAAACCGGGTTGTGCTACTGAAGCGCCGCCGAGCAAGGCCCTTCTGCCCAGGAAAGCCATGGTCGAACTTTTGAAGATCGCCGCTGAAGTTGGCGGCGAGGATGTGCAGGTCGACTACGCGGCCGACGACAACCACCTCTTTTTCCGTTTGGGCGACCGTCTCCTGATGAGCCGCAAGCTGACCGGCAACTTCCCGGATTATGAGCGCGTGCTGCCGCGCAGCCATGCGCATTCGATCACCATGAACCGCGAAGAGTTCAGGGGGACCATCGAGCGCGTCGCGCAGTTCGCCGATGAACGCACCAGGGCTATCAAGGTCCGCTTGGCCGACAACGAAGCCAAAGTGCATTCATCGTTGAGCGAAACGGGCGAATCCGAAGAGAGTTTGGGTGTGGACTACATTGGACCGACTGTTGAGATCGGCTTCAATGCGCAGTATCTGTTGGAGTTCTTGCGGGCTGTCCCCGAGCCGGAGGTTTCCTTCCACTTCAAGGACGGTCAAAGCGCGGGCGAACTTCGCCCGGCAGGTGACGGACTCGCCTATGAGTACCGCTACGTCGTGATGCCGATGCGCATCTGACGGTAAACATTCCGGCTGGCTCAGGAGAGCCTCCGCCGTAGATTTCAGGGTTAAACGATTTGAGCAACACTGGCGCTTACGATTCCTCGAGTATCAAAGTTCTCGAAGGCCTGGAGGCGGTGCGCCTCCGGCCCGCGATGTATATCGGTTCCACGGGAGAGAGTGGTCTGCACCATCTCGTCTATGAGGTGGTGGACAACTCGGTAGACGAAGCGATGGGCGGCCACTGTGACGAAGTCACGGCCACCATCCACATCGACGATTCAATCACCATCACCGACAACGGCCGCGGCATCCCCGTCGACATCAAGGAGGAATTCGGCGTCTCGGCGGCGCAGATCGTCATGACGAAGCTGCACGCCGGCGGCAAGTTCGATTCCAACAGCTACAAGGTCTCCGGCGGTCTGCACGGTGTCGGCGTGAGTTGTGTCAACGCGCTGGCCGAAACGCTGCAGCTTGAGATCTGGCGCGATGGCTACGCCTGGGAACAGGAGTACGAGCGCGGTATGCCCAGGGGTCCCCTGACCCGCACCGGCAAGGCGGGACGCAAGCACGGTACCCGCATCACGTTCAAAGCCGACGGCACGATCATGGAGACCACGAAGTTCAACTTCGACACGCTCTCGACGCGCCTGCGCGAAATGGCCTTCCTGAACAAGGGCCTTAAAATCACGCTTTCCGACGAGCGCGTCGAGCCCGTTCGCTCGCATGAGTTCCTGTTCTCGGGCGGCATCAGCGAGTTCATTCGCCATCTCAACCGCGGCAAGAGCGTCCTCCACGAGAAGCCCATCGCAATCGAGGGCGAGCGCGAACTGCCCAACGGTGGCATGCTCACCATGGAGATCGCCATGCAGTGGAACGACTCCTATTCCGAGCAGATCTTCACCTTCGCCAACAACATCAACACGAAGGACGGCGGTTCGCACCTGACCGGCTTCCGCACGGCGTTGACGCGTACACTGAACTCCAGCGCCCGCGCGGGCGGCCTCGTTAAAGACGTCAAGGACGCCAGTCTGACAGGCGACGATGCCACTGAAGGTCTCACCGCCGTCGTCAGCGTGAAACTGCCCCAGCCGCAGTTCGAGGGCCAGACCAAGGGCAAGTTGAATTCCGACGTCGCCGGCTACGTCACGCAGATCGTCAATGAGAAGCTGACCGAGTTCTTCGACAAGAACCCGTCGGTCATGAAGAAGATCATCGGCAAGGCTGTCGATGCCGCCAGGGCCAGGGAAGCCGCCCGCAAGGCGCGCGAACTGACCCGCCGCAAGGGCGCCCTGGATTCAGGCGGGTTGCCCGGCAAACTCGCCGACTGCCAGGAAAAGGATCCGGCAAGGTGCGAGCTTTTCCTGGTCGAGGGCGAATCGGCCGGCGGCACCGCCAAGACCGGACGCGACCGCAAGTACCAGGCGATCCTGCCCCTCAAGGGCAAGATCCTGAACGTCGAAAAGGCCCGTTACGACAGGATGCTGGGCCACGACGAAATCCGCGCCCTGATCACGGCCCTCGGCACCGGCATCGGCAAGGACGATTTCGACATCACGAAGTTGCGCTACCACAAGGTCATCCTGATGACCGACGCCGACGTCGACGGCTCGCACATCCGCACGCTTCTGCTCACATTCTTTTTCCGGCACATGCCGGAACTGATCCTGCGCGGCCACATCCTGATCGCTCAACCGCCGCTCTACCGCATCAAGAAGGGCAAGAGCGAGAAGTACATCAAGGACGACAAGGAATTCCTGCGCGAGATCCTGCGCCGGGCCACCGACAACGTCCATGTCATGGTCGGCAATGGAGACGCCCAGCGACTGGAGGGCGGCGAACTGCGGCAGTTCCTGATCACGCTGGACGAGTTCCAGCAACTCTTCACCCGCATCGAACGCAGGATGACCAACGCCCGCGTCGCCGAGGTGCTGGCCGATCCCACGCTGAGAATCGACACCAAGGCCGAGTTCGCCGACCAGGCCAATCTCGAAGAGCTGAAGGTGCGTCTCGAGGCGATTGGCCTGAACGTGAAGATCGCCGCTGAAGAAGAGCACTCCGGCTGGCAGGTGGGCTTCCACGCCGAAGGACAGGGCGACAGGTTCATTGGCGTCGAGCTTGCCACTTCGCCTGAATACAGGCGGCTCCGGGTGCTGGCGCGGCAGGTGCAGAAGTACAACAAGCCGCCGTTCCTCGTCGTGAAGGATTCGCGCAAGGAAGAGATTGCCGATTGGCGCGGCCTCATCGGCCACCTCAAGGCCGAAGGCATGAGAGACGTCAACATCCAGCGCTACAAGGGCCTGGGCGAGATGAACCCGAATCAGTTGTGGGACACGACAATGAACGCCGATGCCCGCACTCTGCTTGAAGTGAAGCTCGAGGACGCCGTCGAGTGCGACGAAATCTTCACAACCCTGATGGGCGAAAACGTCGAAGCCCGCCGCAAGTTCATCGAGGACAACGCGCTCGACGTCCGCAACCTCGACGTCTAAGCCGGTACCCCCTGCGCGTCAGACGTATACGCGTTTGACGCGCTGCCCGATGCCGCACAACACGCCATAGCTGATCGTGCCCGCCGTACGCGCGATCTGTTGCGCGTCGAGCGACACATTGCCCTCGCGGCCCAGCAGCGTCACCGCGTCGCCTGGCGCCAGCGGCGGGCAATCGGTGATGTCGATGGACGTCAGGTCCATCGAGATCGCGCCCGCGATCGGCGCCAGCTTCCCGCCCGCAATCACCTTGCCCTTGGCCGACAGCCGGTGGTTCATGCCGTCGGCGTAACCCACGGCCAGCACGGCCATGCGTGTTTGCCGCTCGCAGCGGAACATGCCGCCATAGCCGACCAGCGCCCCTTCCGGCAAATCCTTGATCTCCAGAATTCGCGCCTTCCAGTTCAGCGCCGGACGAACCTCAAGCACCGGCGCGGGGGCGTTGCCGCGCGCCGGGCTGATGTAGCCGTAGATGGCGTGCCCCGGCCGCACCATGTTGCCCCACGCCTCGCGCCGCCCATAGGCGACTGGAATCGTCGAAGAGAGATGGCAGCAACGCGGCGAAATGCCGGCCGCCGTCAGCGCCGACAGGACGCGTTGATACTCGGCGATCTGGTCTGAAGTCTGGCCGGACTGGTAGTTCCCCGCCGAGGCGAAGTGCGTCATCAGACCGTCCAGCCGCGCGTGTTTGCACGCCAGAACGGCTTCCACAATCCGCGCCGCATCCGGCAACAGGCCCAGCCGGCCCATGCCTGTGTCCACCTTCAAGTGATAAGGAAGGACGCGCCCGACGGCGCAGGCCATGCGATCGTAATCGGCGAGTTGGAGAAGCGAATGGATGGCCGGCGTCAGGTCGAAGTCGATCAACGCCGGCCGCTCGAAAGGCAGGAAGTCGCCCATCACCAGGATCTGCGCCGTGACCCCGCCCTGGCGCAACGTGACCCCTTCCTCGACATTCGAGACCGCCAGCCACCGCGCCCCCTCATGAGCCAGCACCCGCGCCACTTCGACAGCGCCGTGGCGGTAAGCGTCGGCCTTGACGACCGGCATCACCTCGACGCCCGGGCCGACGGCGGTCCGGATAGCGTGGAAGTTCTCCGCAAGCTGGCGGCGCGAAACCTCCACCCAGCATCGATAGGTGATCGGAACCATGCTTCTATTGTGACGTGGCCGCAACCAGGCGGGCCAGCAGAGTCTCGTATGCCGACGTGACCGCATCCCAACTGTAGCGGGCCTTGACCCGCTCGACAGCAGCCTCGCGCAGTTCATCCCGCTCACTCTCCGGCATGGCGATGACGCGGCGGATCAGCGCGGTCAATTCGTTCTCGTCCCGGAACGGCAACCCTGCGCTTCCAGCCACCTCCTCGTTTTCAGCCGTTCGAAGATAGAGGACCAGCGCGCCCCGGCCCATGGCCTCAATCAGCGCCGGGTGCGTGCCGCCCACCTCCGTCGCGTGGATGTAGGCAAACGAATTGGCCTGGAGTTCGTGGTAGCCGTGGCCGTAAATCGCCCCCGGCAGCACAACGCGCGGGTCCTGCGTGTCCCTCACCTTGGCGATGTAGGCGGCGGCATAGGGCGCGTCGCCGACAAGCGCCAGCTTCAACCCCGTGTCCACCTGCTCGAAGGCTCGCCGGACCATCAACGGATTGTTCTCCGGCTCAAACCTCGTAACGTAAAGGAAATAGGCCCGGCGTTCGAGGCCAAGCCTTTCCATCGTCGCGCCCGGATCGACCCCCCCCATCGGCGCCCCATAGGGGATGAACGTGGAATCGGCACCGTAGCGCGACCGGTAGTAAGCGCGGATGTTCTCGGCATCCGTCACGATCGCGGACGGGCAAAACGTCGAGAAGGCCTCCGACATCAGATACCATGCGCGCGCGGCCGTGTTCCACTTCTTGCGCTTCCGTTCCAGGCCATCGACGTTGATTGCGGTTGGAATCCCGGCCATCCTCGGCAACGCGGTGAAGATGGCGTTGGCGCCGTTGCAGTAAAGTGCGGCGTCAAAATCGGACCTGTGGCGCAGGAGATGGACGGTCGAACTGAACGTGTGGGCGATCGTCTCGGCGTATTTGTGACGGACCGGCGGCAGGTGAACGAGCCGTACCCCCCGATACGTCTCTTCGCCGTGCCGCTCACGGCAATAGACCGTCACCTGGTGGCCGCGCTCGGCCAGACGAACCGACAACTCTTCGGCAAACGTCTCGAAGCCGCCATAGCGAGCCGGGATGCCGCGTGTGCCAAGCAGGGCGATTCTCATGACAGGTGATCTTCAAGTGTGACGGGTCCGGCCAGGCCCCCTCAACGGCGGGCGCGCGATCAACTCTCGGCGGTTTGCGTCTTGGTTCGGGTATCCATGACGGCGGCTTCCTTGCGCTTGGGCGCCGGCCGGCTCACCGGCTCGTAACGGAACCAACCTGCCATGTATTCGTCGGAGACGCGCTTCCGGGCCATGATGGCCTTTCGCTTCTGCCAGACGCCCGACCACGACGCGAGGATATGCCAGAACGCCCTGAGCGAGTAATGCTCGTAGAGCAGGCAGCAACTGAGCACCACGACGTCGCGCGCTCCGATCGACAACCAGTGGCGGCGGTATAAATCGCCCGTCATGTTCTTCATGCGCATCAGGAAGCGGTTCTTCACCGAGTGCATGTTGATCTCGCGCGGCAGTGCGCGGCGGTTCCCCGGCAGCACGGCTCGCACATGGTGGCCCCGGGCATACGGCGTATACAGACAACGCCAGCCCATCAGTTGAGCGCGCCAGGCCACATCGGCATCCTCGCGGTACACGAAAAAGTCGCTGTCGAAGAACTCGCCGTCCACCGAGATGTCGTCAATCATCGCCCGCCGGTACAGCGCCGCGGCGGCCGTCGCCCCAAAAACATACTCGCGTTTGAGGTAGTGGCCGTTGTCGATCTCGCGTGAGCCGCGGTCAAGGTGGCGCAGCGTGGGCGTGAAGAAGATGCCGGTCGAATCCACCCGCGGCCGGGCTTCAATGTCGAAGTCCGGGCTCATGACGAGAAGCTTGCCGCAAACCGTTCCAATGCGGTTGTCCAGGCGCCCGGCTTCCAGCAGGGCCTGGATGAAGTAAGGCATCAACAGGACGTCCGGGTTCAGCGTCAGCACCCAACTTCCCCGCGAGAGGTTGATGGCCTGATTCTGCGCGGCGGCGAACCCGGCATTGTGGTCGTTGTAGATGATCTTTATGCGGTCGTCAAACTGTTCCAGTATGTCGCGCGTTCCATCGGTCGAGTTGTTGTCGATGACAATGACTTCAATTGCCGGCCCTTTTTGTGCAAGGACCGAATGGAGGCAGCGCTTTATGTACCTGCCACTGTTGTAGGTCACTATCGTGACCGAAACGAACTCTTGACTTGCCATCAGTGAGGCGACCTATCCCCGGAATTTACCAGCTTCGCATATTCATGGACACCAGCCGGCGGCGCCGGCTTCAACACCATCCCTCTCAGGCCGGCAAGCCGGCTGGACACACATGCGGCCAAGGAAAGCCGCATCACTTTAACACAAACAGAAAAGGGACGGAATGAGCGGTCACTAACCGCCTCCACGGCGGCTCTTGGCAGCGCGGCGGCGAACACAGCCCAACAAACCGCGGCCTTTCCGGCATACGAGCAATGCCGAACCGCATATCTTAGGAGACTACCATACCAGGCGAGATTCCGGGCGGACCGTTCGAGACGGCCGGCCGAATGGCCACCTGCATGGATGGCCGATGCATGCGGCGTGAAACGGATCGTCCACCCCCCCGTATCGAGCCGTTTTAGAAAATCAACATCCTCAAACCAGACCGGATGGAAGCCTTCGTCGAAACCGCCCGCCTGCAACCAGGCCTCGCGCCTCACCATCAGAAACGCTCCCGCTGGCTGCTCGGCTGCGCACGGCGCGCTCGAATCGACGTCGAGGCAGCGGTGCCGCCGGTTGACTGGATTCGAGGGCCACAGCCGGTTGATACCCAGTGTCTCGGACACCAGCGCCGCCGCTGTAGGGAACCGCCGGATCTCAAATCCTGTCTGCGGCGCCCCTGATTCGTCCAACAATCGGCCGCCGCATGCGCCTGTCTTCGGATCGGCAAACTCCAACGCCAACGCATTCAGGTTCGTTTGGACAAAGGCGTCCGGGTTCAACACCAGGATCAGGCCGCACTCCGCCAGCATCTCGATACCCTGGTTCACCCCGGCGGCGAATCCCCGGTTTTCGCCGTTGCACGCCAGCAGGATGCCGCTCCTCGACCGCGCTTCGGACAGCGTGTTGTCGGAAGACGCGTTATCCACCACGGCGATGGCGATTTCCGGTTCGTGCCGCCGCAAGGCGTCCAGGCATCCGGCGATGTAGGCGCCTGAGTTATAGGTGACGATGACGGCGCCCAGGGTCATCTCAAGCCCCTCCGAACGGAGTCAGGAGCCGGTACACGCGCCAGTAGGCGCCCTTGGCCAGCGATCGGAGTTCGGCCTCCGACTCCCGCAAAAGAGGAAGCAACCTGCCCTCGGGCGGCAATCGTGGACGGCAGCGCAACTCCCGGTAAAGCAACAAAGCCTCGCGCTTGCCGCCAAGCCAGGCCAGGAACGTCCCATGTAGCAGGGCGGAGACGCCCCACAAAGCCTGTCCCGCCAGGACAGCCCAAGCCAGCCGGAAGGTCAACGGCCGCGGCCAGTGCAAGGCGACAAGGACCAGTTGGTTGCGGGAGATTTGCCGGACCATTCTCTCGCTCCAGGCGCCGTCCGTCGCGCTGCCGCGATGCGTCGCCCGTGCCGATGGTTCGTATACGCACGTCTCCCCGGCCAGGCTGCATCGCAGGCCGAACTCGACATCTTCCAAATACGTGCCCAACTCTTCGTTCAGCCCGCCCATCGAGCGAAACAGCGATGTCCGGATCAGCACTGCCGTGAACGGGGCGAATCGGATCGGGCGCGGCGACAGGAAGGGCGGCGCAAGTTCCGACCCATGGCCGGCCCGCAACGCGCATCCGCTCAACGACAGCAGATCCCAGGCGGCGTCCAGCCTGCCATCGTCGGACTCGCTCACCACCATCGGCGCGGCCATCCCCGCCGAACTCCGCTCGGCGGCTTCGAAGAGGCGGAAAAGGCACTCCGGCGCCAGAACGGCGTCGTTGTTGAGCACCATGATGTACTTTGTCGCGCATCCTACCGAAGCTGCATTCACTGCGCGGCTGAAACCCTGGTTCGTTTCGAAGCGAATAACCCGGGCGCCCAACCGCTCAGCGCATTCCACTGACCCATCGGCGGACCCGTTATCGACCAGCACCACCTCGGCGGGCGGATCGCTCTGAGCGGCAACGCTTTTCAGAGCCCGTTCCAACAAGTCGGCGCGGTTGAAGTTCGGAATGACCACCGAAACATCAAGCATCAGGTCTTGCCAGCAGGGAAGGTGTTACCCCCACGGGGGAACATCAGGCAGGAAACACAGGCGGGCACTTCGTAGATTAACACTAACGACGCTTTCGGGCAAAGCGTTTTTTCAACAGGAAGAAGAGGTTCTGGAATCCGTCCCGCCAGGGGTTCAGTTTGATCTCGCCCAGCCGCGACGAATACATGATCGAAATCTCTTCGAAACGCACGCCAGGGTGCAGCAGCGCTTCGATCTTGATCTCCTCGCTGAAGGCCATCCCATTGGATTCGAGGATCATCCCGTCGAGGATCGACCGCCGGAACACCCACATGCCGCTCTGCGAATCCGCCACCCAACGGAAGAACAGCAATGACATCGCCAGCGACAGCACCAGATTGCCGAACTTGTGCTTGAAGCTCATCGCATGACGGTCGCGGACCGGGAAACGCGAAGCGTTCAGGAAGTCGGCTTCCAGGTGCAGGAAGGCTTCGAGGAGGTAGCTGATGGCGTCGGGCGGATAGCTGTGGTCGCCGTCGAGGGTGACGATGACGTCGCCGGTCGCCATGCTGAAGCCCTTCTTGTAGCTGCGGCCGTACCCGCGGACGTCTTCGCGGATGACGATGGCGCCCAGCGCGGTGGCGACATCGGAAGTGCGGTCCGTGGACCCGTTATCGACGACAATCACCTCGTCGACAAACTCCGGCATCCGCTTGAGGACCAGTTCAATGCCCTGCTCCTCGTTGAGACAGGGGATGACGACGGTGATCTTCTGCTCTTTGTACACGGCGCTGCTCAGGACGGCAGCCTGTTCCGGCCGCCGAAGTTCCCATTGTACCGACGCGTTATGATGGCGGTGTGAGAGCTATCCTGTTTTTCCTTGCAGTTGGCCTGGCCATGGGGCAGTCCCCGGCCGGGCAACCCGCCCAGTCCACTCAGCCGCTCGGGATGAGAAACGTGTATTTTCTCCAACTGCCCAGCGGTTTGGAGCACTTCGTCGCCAACCAACTGGTCAAGCGCGGGCTTCTGACCGTGGTCACGGATCCGCACCTCGCCGACGCCATCTTCACTGACACGCTTGGCAAGGGCTTTGAGAAGCGAATGTTGGATCTCTATCCTCCACCCGAGCCTCCGAAGGCGGAGCCGAAGGATGACAAGGACAAGGAATCGAAGAAGGACGGCGACACCGGCTCGGCCATGGATGTCAAATCTGCGGCCGCCGAACGCTTCAACTCCTTCGGGCGCGGCAAGGGAACCATCTTCCTTGTGGACCGGAAGACGAATACCGTCCTCTGGTCGGCTTACGCCAGGCCAAGGTCCGGGGCTGCCGATGATCTCGACAAGGCCGCCAGGACCATCGCGGATCGGATCGAAGCGGCGATCAAAGGCTCTTCGCGCTGAACGTCGCCCGGTAGCTCTTCTCCAGGGCGGCCGTGATGCGCTGCATCCCGCGGTGCTCCTCGACGTAAGCGCGCGCCCGGGTGGCCATCTCCGCCGCCCGAGCGGGATTCTCGAAGAGGCTGACGATGCCGCTGGCAAACTCCGCCGGGTCGTCCGCAATCGCGCAGATGCTCTCTCCGTTGTTACCCAACCCCTCCGCGCCTACCGTGGTGGAGACGGCCGGGATGCCGGAAGCAAAGGCCTCAAGCAGTTTGACGCGAATCCCAGACCCGCTTTGGATGGGACAGACGAAGACCGCGTAGTCGCGAAGACATGCGCGGATGTCGTCGACGAAGCCCAGCAGTTCGACCGCACCGCCAAAATCCGGCAAAGTGTGGGGCGGAGGCGGGTCTGAACCAACCACGACGAGCCTGGCATCCGGCGTGCGGGCGAGCACTTCCGGCATCACGTGCTTCAGGAACCAGTTCAAGGCGACGCGGTTTGGTTCATGGCGGAAGCTGCCCAGGAAGAGCATCGTCTTTGGGCGGCGGCCGTCTGGAGTGAACTCGTAGGAAGTGACGTCGATTCCCGCACGGAGACCGGCGTCGATGCGGCCTTTGAGTTCCGGCAGAAACGACAGCAGGTAGTCGCGGTTCTCATTGGTACAGGTCTGGATCCGGTCCAGAGTGGGCAGCATCCTCAACTCAAAGCGCAACGCCCGCAAGTACTCGAAAGCCGGCTTGATCCGGGCGAAAGGCCCCATGGGCCCCAGCGAGCGCCCGATCGACTGGAAATAGACGTCATGCTCGAACAGGAACCACGCCAGCCGCTGATACGGCCCGGCGTATTGGCCCATGTTCGTGTACTCAAGTTGCACGACATGGATGCGCTGGAGATAGATCTGGCGGTGAATCAGCCACTCCAGGTCCTTGCTTGCGAACTCGCGCACCGCGAACGGTTCAATCGAGCCCAGTTGCGCCGGCAGGCCCTCGATCCGAATCAGGAATTCCATCGTCCGCGTGACCCCGCTCAACTCGGCGTGCGCCGCGGTCTCATTCGGCGAATCGACCAGGACCACGAGATGGAGGTTGGTCAACGTGCCCAACTGGCGAACCGTCTGGTTCATGAAGACGCCTCCGCCATGCGACGGCGGACAGATGGGATATGGCGACACGAACAGCACGTTCAGCTTGCCGGGATTCTCTTCAATCTGATGGAAGCGGTCACGGTGGTAGCCGCCCAGCGAGCGGCGGAAAGCCTCATCGTCGCCGACGACGGCCAGCGACCGGGCAGCCCAGCGCGAGCGCATCGCGCCAAAAACCTGGATGAGCGCGCGCCATTGGCCGGAAAGAGTCGCGCGTTCCATCGAGTGGCCTGCAAGCACGCTCAACATCGCGCCGATCCAGGAATTGAGCAGGTGGCTCATGATGGCGGGCCAGGTATGGATGTTCTTCCAGCAGAACAGGATCAGGTTCTTGTAAAGGACGCCCTCAACGTATGCGGCGGAAAACTTCCTGCCGATCGTCCCGCGGTGCTCGTGCCACACCTTGCTGGCAGGCTGGTAGTAGACCTTCCAGCCGCGCTTCCACGCCATGTAGCCCAGATCGGTGTCTTCCAGATAGAAGGGCCGCAGCAGGTGGTCGAACCCGCCCAACTCCAGAAACTTGCGCCGGTCGATCGCCGATGAGCCGCCGCCGGGGTAGAAGCAGGGATACGGTTCGTTGACGGCATTGTCTTCGACGTGGCGGACGCGCAGAAATCCGTTCGACCACCAGCCCTGAGTCAGACCGGTCTCTTCGCGCTTCTTCGCCGGGTCGGTAAAAAAGATCTGCGACGAGACCGCAAAGACGGCCTCATCCGTGAAAGCGTCGAGCAGCGGTTGCAGGAAGTTCCTGTCCACCCGCATGTCGCTGTTGAGCAGGACGACGATATCGTTGCGGGCTGCTTCGAAACCGGCGTTTGAGCCGCCGCCAAAACCCAGGTTGACCGGAAGTTCGACCAAACGAACTGCCGGGAAGGCGTTCCGGACATATTCCGCGCTGCCATCGGCCGAGCCGTTGTCCACGACGATGATCTCGTTTCGCGAGTTGCCGCCCATTGCCTCGATCAGCGGCGGCAGGTACTTCTCGAGCAGGTCACGGCCGTTCCAGTTGGGGATGACGACGCTGGCGGCCGAATTGCCGGGCCTGCGGTTCACCGGCGGGCGCACGCGGCCGAACAGCCGGAAGGCGATGTCGGTGAGCGTGAGGAGAACGGCCGCGGCTGTCCACAGGAAGGGCGACAGGATGACAAGGGGAAGATTGCGGAGGACGCGCAGGAAGAGGGCCATATATCAGTACTTCGAGATATCGGGCCCGACTCCCATCCTGCGGCCGAACCTGATCCAGCGCGAACCCTGGAAAGCCGATAGCATTGCCTCCAGGCGATCGATTCGGGCCTGCAAATCCTGCGCCCAGATGGTTCGTTCCTCCACCGTCTTTTCGCACTCGTGAAGGATTTCCACGCAGCGGGCCAACTCCTCGCGTGTGGCCGTGAGACCGGCTTCGAGGCGCTCGATGTTGGCCGTCGCCGTCCGGGCTGTTGCGGCGTTCTCGGCTTCCAGATCCGCAATCTTGCCCTCGTAGCCGGCAACCATTCGGAGGTTTTCCGCCTCGTGACGATCGGATTCCTCCTGGATCTTGACGGCGGCCGCCTTCACTCGTTCGTCCATTTCGGCGCCCCACGCCTGGACAGCTTTCAGGTTTTCAGATTGAGCCCGGTATTGATCGACCAGGCGCGAGTGGTCCGTCTTGAGCTCATCGAGCCAGCCGGTCTTCTGTTCAAGTTCAGCTTCCAATTTGCCGATGTGATGTTCACGCTCGCGCAGCACGTTGGCTGTCGCGGGGAGGTAGACGAACGTTGGCGTGCCTGTCTGGGCCGTCAACGCGCAGACCGCCACAAAGAAATGGCTTTGCCCGGGTTCCGCCCCGGCCGGTTCCAGGCGCAACTCCCCCTGCGAGAGAGGCGCGAGCGCCGGCCGGATGACCAGGCAATCGGCGTGGTTCTGAACGAATAGCGTGGTCGAAGGGAAGACCTCCGAGAGAGCGTCGCGGAACTCCTCGAATTCGAGTTCCCGCACGTGGAATGGGTTCGGGCCGGAGAGTCTCCGCGTCTCGGCATAGTAGAGCTTGTTTGGCGTTGACACGACCAGTTGACCGCCGGGCGCGAGCAGGCGGCGGGCCTCTGCGAGGAGGTCGCGGGGATTGTCAAGATGCTCGATGACCTCAAAAGCCACGATGAGGTCGAAGGATCCATCCGCGAAGGGCAACCGACGGGCGTCGGCGGCCAGGAATGCCAGGTTCTCCGCGGGGTAGGCGGCACGCGCGCCGGTTGCCGCCTCAGTGGAGAGATCGATGGCGGTCACCGACGACGCGGTCCGGCCAAGGCACTCCGCCCCATAGCCGGCGCCACAGGCAATGTCGAGGACGCGCTTCCTGTTCGCCAGGCGCGAGGCGAACAGGTAACGGGAAATGTGCTCATTCCAGAGGTCCGGGTCCGCCTGGCCGGGAATCAGCCGCTCGCCGGTAAACTCAAGCAAGACGGGCCTCCGGAGCCGGCCGGGAAGTCCCGATGGAAGCATTGATATCGACCCGGCAGGGCAGGTGAATGTAACCGTAAACCTGCCCGTCGCCATGGCCCATCTGGAGCGTGATGGCGTTGTCGATCCAGTCGCACATCCGGTAAGCCAGCAGCGAGCCGTCGGCGATGGCGGGTGAAAAGGAGAAAGTGCCCGCGTAGAAGTGCGGCAGGGCGAGGTGGAAGTCGATCGTATAAAGGTCGCCTGGCTTCATGGGCGGGATCTTGAGACCTTCACGGATTGTGTTGGTCCCTGCAAAGTCGACGCCGAGATGGTTGCGAAGCATGAAGCCGACGTTGGGCGTAGCCACCGGCTGCCTGGCCTTCACCGAGATCCGGACGACGATCTCCGAGCCTGGCGCAAGAAGGGAGATGGGCGAGCCAAACTCATCGAGGACGGCGATGCCCAACACCTCCGCGCGGCCATCGCCATATCGATGGTCCACGTTTGGGATCGTCTTGACCACCTGCGGTGCCGTGATCGCCTCTTCCGGAGGCTTTTCGACGGTAACGTGTTCCAGATACGCCGAGTCCTTCTCAACCATGGCGGCAAGATACAGGGAAACAACGCGGTCAGTGGCGCCGATGGCGCGCATGCGGCCGCCGTCCAACCAGAGAGTCCGGTCGCCGATTGCCTTGACGTCGCCGGCCGAGTGAGAGACAAAAAGCACGGTAACGCCCCTTGACCGCAGTTCGTGGACCTTGCGCAGGCAGCGTTGCCGGAAGTAGATGTCCCCGACCGCGAGCGCTTCATCGACGATGAGGATCTCCGGATCGACATGGATGGCGACAGCAAATGCGAGCCGCACCACCATGCCGCTGGAATACGTCTTCACCGGCTGGTGGATGAACTCGCCGATTTCGGCGAAGTTCTCGATGTTGTGATAGATGCTGTCGATCTGCGCCGAGCTGAAGCCGAGGATCGACGCGTTCAGGTAGACATTGTCGCGGCCGGTGAACTCGGGGTTGAATCCCGAGCCGAGTTCGAGCAGCGCCGAGACGCGGCCGCTGACCTGGGTCGTGCCGGCTGTCGGAGCCAGGATTCCGGCGACAATCTGGAGGAGAGTGCTCTTGCCAGAGCCGTTCTCGCCGACGATGCAGAATGTCTCTCCTTTCTTGATTTCAAAGGAGATATCTCTGAGTGCCCAGAAGTCCTCGTGGTATTTTCGACGGTTGAAAGTGACCAGTTCCTTCAGGCGGTGGGAAGGTGAACTGTAGATGGGGTAACTCTTGGAGACGCCCTGAAAGGATATGAGGCTCACGGAAAGTGCTTCAGATCTTGCGGCATGGATGCCAGAAGACTCATCCATGACTCTACAGAAGGGCTCTTGCCAGTGTCAATCGGCTCACGAATGAAGAAAGGGCGACCGCCAGACCCCACCACCGTCTTACCCCTCAAGTCGGGGATTCTGGGTCGTGTTGAGCCTTTCGCTAATGCGACTGCATGGCCGCTCGTCTGGGGTCTCCTTCAGGAGCCCGTTGGACGGAGAAGGCGCACGACTTGACGGTCCAGATGCCGGGTAGCCGCCCCATGAGGTGATCTATCTCGATGGACAACCTCCTCTCTCGCCCTCGTGGCACCTGGCTGAGGCTGTCAGCTCAATCACCAGATGCAGCGCCGATCCAATCCGACAGATTCCGGGAACAAACTGCATTCCCTCTGTCTGGCCCCACTATGAACCGGGAAGCCCCTGCTGTCAAGAGCAAATACTGAGATAATCAGGACTGAAAGGGTGGTGATTGACACACCCCGCAGTGAACCCGTACGCTAGAGTTGTTGGATGCTGTGCCGGCGTAGCTCAGGTGGTTAGAGCGGCGGTCTCATAATCCGCAGGTCGTAGGTTCGAGTCCTACCGCCGGCACCATTCTCTAAACCCCTCCCACGATCAATTCATAGATGCGGGTCAGTTCCTCTACGGAATAGTACTCTATCTCGATCCTGCCACGGTTGTTCGACTTCGGAACGATCCGGACGCGGGTACCGAGCACGCGCTCCAACTCCTGAAGAGCTGAGCGGGTATTGGCATCGAGCTGAATCTCCTCGGCGGACTTCGGTTCGCGGGGCTCGGTCATCTTCTGAACAAGGCGTTCGACTTGCCGGACCGACAATCCCTCGGACGTAACGCGTTGGGCCGCCTCCAACTGGAGTTCCGGCGTCGGCAACCCCAGCAATGCCCGCGCGTGACCCATCGAAAGCCGGTGGTCGGCGATGAGGGCCTGAATGTCCCCGGGGAGTTTCAGAAGGCGAAGGAGATTGGTAATGGTTGAGCGTTCCTTGCCCGTTCTCTGCGCGATCTGGTCGTGGCTGAGGCCGAACTCCTTATTCAACCGCTCAAACGCGTGGGCGACCTCGATGGGATTCAGATCCTCCCGTTGAATGTTCTCAATGAGGGTGATCTCCATCAGGCGATCGTCGGCGAAGTCCTGGACAACCACGGGAACATGGGAAAGTTGGGCCATCTTGGCCGATCTCCAGCGCCTTTCGCCGGCGACCAACTGGTAGGCGCCTTCGACGCGGCGGACGATGATCGGCTGGATGACGCCGTTCTCGCGGATGGACTGGGCAAGCTCGGCGAGGCGTTGCGGATCGAAGACGCTGCGGGGTTGCAGGGGATTGGGTTGGATCTCGTCGATTGCGATGGAGAGAGCGCCGGTTTGATTCGCTGGCTGCGGAGCGGCGGCTGTCTTCTGGGGGATGAGAGAGGAAAGTCCCCGGCCGAGGGCCTTGCGGGTGGGGTCAGATGAGTTGGTCACGGGAGATGATCTCCTTGGCGAGTTTGACATAGCTTTCAGAGCCGCGGGAGCGGACGTCGTAAGCGAGGATGGGTTTGCCGAAGCTGGGAGCCTCGGCCAAACGAATGCTTCTGGGGATAACAGTCTTGAACACATCGTCCGGGAAGAACTCCTGGAGGTCCCCGGCGACCTGCCGGGTGAGGTTGGTCCGGTCGTCGTACATGGTGAGGAGAATGCCCTCGATTCGCAGGGTGGGGTGGATGGAAGACTTCAGGCGCTCGATTGTGTCGATAAGCTGAGAGATCCCTTCCAGCGCGAAGAACTCACATTGAATAGGGATGAGGATGGACTCGGCCGCCATCATGGAGTTCAGCGTGAGGAGGTCGAGCGCGGGCGGGCAATCGATGAGGATGTAGTTGAACTGCCCCTTGATGGGATCCAGGGCGGACTTGAGGCGGTTGGCGCGATCCTCGACGTCAACGAGTTCGAGATTCGCCGCGACCAGGTTTTTGTCGGCTGGAAGGATGCTGAGCCCATCGAACTCGGTTGAAAGGAGGATGTCCTGTGCCGTCTTCCTTCCCGACAGCATGTCATAGACCGTGGCCATGCCCGGTTCCTTGGATATACCCACGCCGGTCGTGGAATTGCCTTGGGGGTCCATATCTACCAACAAAATTGGAATTTCGTTGGCTGCGAGCGACGCGGCGAGGTTGATGGCGGTAGTGGTCTTGCCCACACCGCCCTTCTGGTTGGCGATGGCGATGATTCTGCCCATGTAGTTTGCTCCGGGCGAGGGGTCTCGGGGAGAAACGACTATGCTATCACGAGCGCGCGACGGAAGCGTCCAAACGAATCGCGGCCCAGGATTGTTCCACGTGAAACATCACATGAAGCCGGGGTCAGGGATGTTCCACGTGGAACGTAGCCCAGAGGATTGAGCTGTGAGCCTGCCACGGCAGCGCCGACTGGAGGACCTCACCGACAGCCGGGTCCGCCGCCAATGCCTCAACATCGGACGTTGACCCAATAAAACCGAACCGGGAGGCGTGCTTCCTCCCCCAATCCATGACAAATCGCGGATCCACGGCTCTTGTGATCACAGCATCCGGACGCTCGTCCAGTTGCTCGAGCCGTTCAACCCGAACCCGGACATTGCTCAAGCCGCAACTCTCGCGCAAGAAGGCTGCCTTCCTTCGGTCAACCTCCAGCAAAGTCACCTGGACGTCGGGGCGCAATACGGCCAACGGGAATCCTGGGAATCCGGCGCCGCTTCCGCAATCGATAACAGTGCGAACCCCTTCCGGCATCCGCGCCGCAAGGAAGAGCGACTCCCCGTAGTGCTTTTCCGCGGCGTTCGCCAACGTAGAAGGTCCGACAAGGTTGACCTTCGGATTCCACTTGCGCAGCAACTCATAGTGCTGCTCGATGGACTTCCACCCTTCCTCCGGCACCGGCGGCATACCCGGCCATGCGCGGCAAACCCTCTCGCAAACCGTCCCGCTAGGCATTTCTCTTGGCGCCTTTCATCGTGAGGAACACATCAAGGACCGAAACCGCGGCGGGAGTCATTCCAGGAATCCGCGCGGCCTGTCCAAGGGTCGCCGGGCCGACTCTCTTCAATTTGTCCCGCGCTTCCCTGCTCAGCCCAGGAACGCGATCATACTCGAATCCAGCCGGGATCCGCCTGTCGTCCGAACTCCTCATTCTCTCAACCAGTTTCCCCTGCTGCTCAATGTAGCCGGCGTACTTAAGCTCGATCTCAATGGTCTGCAAGACCCCGCGCGCCGGCCGGCGACCGATGTGCCCGCGGATGCCAGCCTCCAACTCAGCGATCTTCGCCTCTGGGCGCCTCAGCCACTCGGCCATCGCCGGGCGTTCGTCGAGCGCCAGCCCAAGGTGCGGGTGCGCCTTCGGATCGAGGCGGGTCGACCTAAGATACTGAAGGACCTCAACCTTATCCTGGGCTTTCTCCGAAAAGAACTGCCACCGTGCCGCAGTCGCCAGACCGATCGCCTGCGCCAGGGGCGTTAATCGCTCGTCCGCGTTGTCTGTCCTCAGGCTGAGACGGTACTCCGCCCTGGAAGTGAACATCCGGTATGGTTCGTCCGCGCCCTTTGTGATCAGATCGTCCACCAGAATCCCCGCGTAGCCGTCCGTCCGCTTCAGAATCACCGGGTCGCTCTTGCTCAACCGCCGGCCGGCGTTGATGCCCGCAAGCAAGCCCTGGCAGGCAGCCTCCTCGTAGCCGGAAGTCCCGTTGATCTGCCCCGCCAGGAACAGACCCTGAATCTGCTTGACCTCAAGGCTATGGTCCAACTCCCTGGGGTCGATGGCGTCGTACTCGATGGCATAGCCCGGCCGGATCATCCCGGCATCCGAAAGACCCGGAATCGTCCCCAGCATCGCCTCCTGCACATCGACGGGCATACTGGTCGACATCCCATTCACATAAACTTCGTACGTGTCGAGACCCTCCGGCTCCAGGAACAACTGGTGCCGGAGCTTATCCGGAAACTTCACGAACTTGTCTTCAATCGACGGACAGTAGCGCGGACCGATTCCCTCGATCTGGCCGCTATAGAGCGGCGACCGCGAAAGGCTCTCCTCGATGACGCGGCGGGTGTCGTCGTTCGTGTAGGCGATGTGACAGGCGATCTGCGGCCGGTCGATCTTCTCGGTCAGGAAAGAGAAGGGAACCGGCTCGGCATCGCCATGCTGCGGCTCGAAGTGATGCCAGCCGATGGTGCGCCCGTCGAGGCGCGGCGGCGTGCCAGTCTTCAGGCGAGTCCACTGTAAACCTAATGATCTCAAATAGTTGCCGAGAAGATTCGACGGCGGTTCGCCGCTTCTGCCGCAGTTGTACTTCGATTCCCCGACGTGCGCCAACCCATTGAGGAATGTGCCGGTTGTGACCACCACGGCGCCGCAAACCAGCGTCCTGCCATCTCGCAGCAGGACACCTTGGACCTCCCGCTTCCCCTCCCCGCTTTCAGACAGGACCAACTCGGCGACCTCAGCCTGGACAAAACGGAGATTCGGTTCCGCCTCCAGCACCCCCCGCATCACCACCCGGTACTGCTTCTTGTCCATCTGGGCGCGCGGACTCCACACCGCCGGGCCGCGACTCGTATTCAACAACCTGAACTGGATGCCGACCGCATCGGCGACCTCGCCCATCACCCCGCCCAAAGCGTCGATTTCCCTGACCAGGTGGCCCTTCGCAATACCCCCGATCGCCGGGTTGCAGGACATCTGGGCGACAAGATCGATGTTCATCGTGACGATGGCCGTGTTCAGCCCCATGCGGGCGCACGCCCGTGCCGCCTCGCAGCCGGCATGGCCGGCGCCAACCACCAGGACATCGTATCTGTGCAGTTTCATCGGCTGAGTTTGAAATCCAAGGTATCCTAAACTATTCTAGCTGTAGGAGATAATCGCGTGAAAGTCATGGTCATCGGCGGCGGCGGGCGTGAACACGCCATCTGCTGGCGCCTCGCTCTCAGCTCGTCGGTCTCGAATGTATTCGTCACTCCAGGCAATCCGGGTTGCGCTCAAGTGGCCCAGACCGTGCAACCAACCTCTTATACTCCGGCTGGGTATCTGGACCTGGCGCGGAGTCTTGCCGTCGATCTTACGGTTGTCGGTCCCGAAGCGCCTCTGGTTGACGGCGTGGTCGATGCCTTCGAGGCCGCGGGACTCCGCATCTTCGGCCCGACCCGTGCCGCCGCCCAACTGGAAGGCAGCAAGATCTTTTCCAAAGAGTTTATGATGCGCCACGGCATCCCGACGGCTCGTTTTGCCGCCACCGGCGATCCGGCCGAGGCACGCCGCGCACTGGATGAATTCACCTATCCATTGGTTGTCAAGGCCGACGGACTTGCTGCCGGCAAGGGCGTCATCATCGTCCAGGACAAGCGCGAAGCGACGGAGACGCTCGAAGCCATGTTCGCCGGCACTCTGGTGGGCGCAGCCGGCTCGCGCGTGGTCATCGAGGAGTTTCTGACAGGCGAGGAG
Source organism: uncultured Bryobacteraceae bacterium (assembly GCA_947084845.1). GTDB lineage: Bacteria > Acidobacteriota > Terriglobia > Bryobacterales > Bryobacteraceae > PNKE01. The sequence goes on from CAMTUE010000050.1 coordinate 51,090, forward strand.
GTCAGCTTTATCGCCCTCTGTGACGGCGAGTCGGTCCTGCCGTTCGAACCCTCGCAGGACCACAAAACCATATTTGAAGGCGACACCGGCCCCAACACCGGCGGCATGGGCGCCTATTCGGACTCCCGCATTCTCTCAGCCACGATGCGGCAACGGGCCATCGAGTCGGTCATGGTTCCGACGGTCCAGGGGATGAAGGCCGAAGGGACGCCCTTCAAAGGCTTCCTCTATGCCGGCCTGATGATGACCGCGGACGGACCCAGGACGCTGGAGTTCAACGTCCGCCTCGGCGATCCCGAAACCCAGGCGCTGCTGCACCGGCTTGACGGCGACTTCGGCGAACTGTTGATGGAGGCGGCGTCGGGCCGCCTGAACCCGGCGCTGCTGGGATGCAAACCCGGACCGTCGGTTTGCGTGGTCCTTGCGGCTTCAGGATACCCCGGCAAGATCCGCACAGGCGATGTTATCGCGGGGATTGCCGATGCCGAGGCGACCGGCGCGGCGGTCTTTCATGCCGGGACGAAACAGACGGAACAGGGCATCGTGACCTCCGGCGGGCGCGTGCTTGGCGTCACCCATTCGGGAGCCACGCTGCCGGAAGCGATCGCCAACGTATATAGAGCCGTCGACAGGATCTCATTCGACGGCATGCAGGTTCGCCGCGACATCGGCAGAAAAGGCTTGGCCCGCTGGTAAGCGTTGGTACAATGAATCAAGAGGCCGCGGGCTTCAGCGTGGGGACGTAGCTCAGTTGGATAGAGCAACCGCCTCCTAAGCGGTAGGTCGGCAGTTCGACTCTGCCCGTCCCTACCACGCGTTTCCCGGCGCGGCGCAGTCCTGCCCCGGCTTTTATATCAAGAGCCGCTGTACACTGTTTCTTTCACCGCCCATGAGCGACAAGCCCTTCGTCCATCTCCACTGCCACACCGACTACTCGCTGCTCGATGGAGCATGCGAGACGGGCAAGCTCATGAAGATGGTCAGTGAGCAGGGCCAGCCCGCCGTCGCCATGACCGACCATGGCAACCTGTTTGGCGCGGTCGAATTCTCGACCAAGGCCCAGGAATTCGGCGTCCACCCGGTGATCGGCTGCGAAGTCTACATCGCTCAGCAGTCCCGCCTGGTCAAGAACGAAACCAGCCGCTACAACCATCTCCTGCTGCTTTGCGAGAACGAAGAGGGTTACCGCAACCTCATCAAGCTCGTCTCCACCGGCTTTCTGGAGGGCTTCTACTACAAGCCGCGCATCGATAAGGACCTGCTGGCGCAACACAGCAAGGGCCTCATCGCCATGTCGGCCTGTCTCAAGGGCGACATCAACGAGACCCTGCTTCAGGACCGTTACGAAGACGCCCGCCGCTTGGCCCACGAGTATCAGGACCTCTTTGGAAAGGGCAACTTCTTCCTCGAAATCCAGGAGCATGGCCTGAACGAGGACAGGATCGCCATGCCCGGCGTCCACCGCATTTCGGCCGAGACGGGCATCCCGCTTGTCGCCACAAACGACGCCCATTACGTCGAACACGCCGACCACCGCGCGCAGGACATTCTCACCTGCATTCAGACCGGCAAGACCGTCAACGACCCGAAGCGGATGAAGTTCAGCTCCGAGCAGTTCTTCATCAAGAGCCGCGCCGAGATGATGGCCGTCTTCGCCGATGTCGAGGACGCACTCGACCGCACCTGGGAGATCGCCCAGCGCTGCCAGTTGAAACTAAATCCGGTCACCAATCCCTTCCCGCGCTTCGAAGTCCCCGACGGCAACACCATCGACAGCTACTTCGCCTATGTCGCCCGCATGGGATTCGAACAGCGCCGCGGCCGCCTGGAACAACTCGCCTTGCAGGGCCGCTTGAAGCACCGCATCGAGGATTACATCGAACGGCTGGAAACCGAGATCGCGCTCATCCAGCAGATGAAGTTTTCGGGCTACTTCCTCATCGTCTGGGACTTCATCCGGTTCTCGAAAACGCAAGGCATTCCTGTCGGCCCTGGACGCGGATCGGCCGCCGGATCGCTGGTCAGCTACTCGATGGGCATCACCGACGTCGATCCGCTTCACTACGGCCTGCTGTTCGAGCGCTTCCTCAATCCGGAGCGCATCAGCATGCCGGATATCGACATCGACTTCTGCACCAACCGCCGCGGCGAAGTAATCCAGTACGTCACGGAAAAGTACGGCCGCGAACAGGTGGCGCAGATCATCACCTTTGGGACCCTCGCGGCCAAGGCGGCTCTCAAGGATGTCGGCAGGGCGATGGAATTGACCTTCGCCGAGGTCGACAAGATCACCAAGCTCATCCCGTCCACGCCGCTCAACATCAAGCTGAAGGACGCGATCGAAGCCGAGCCGGCCATCAACGAAGCCGCCTCGAAAGACCCCCGCGTCCGCGACATGATCGACATCGCGCTGCGGCTCGAGGGCATGGCCCGCAACGCCAGCGTCCACGCCGCCGGCGTCGTCATCTCGCCCGTCGCGCTTCAGGAACTCGTCCCGCTCTACAAGACGAACAAGGACGAAATTGTCACGCAGTACGACATGGACAGCCTCGAGAAGATGGGCCTTCTCAAGATGGACTTCCTCGGCCTGACCACGCTGACGATTCTCCACAATGCGCTCGAACTGATCGAACAGCAGCACGGCGTCCGCATCCTTCTCGAAGACGTGCCGCTCGACGACAAACCCACTTACGAAAAGATCTTTTCCGAGGGCCTCACCAGCGGCGTCTTCCAGTTCGAATCCTCGGGCATGAAGGATGTCCTGCGCCGCTCCAGGCCGGAGCGCATCGAGGACCTCATCGCGCTCAACGCCCTCTACCGGCCGGGTCCCATCAAGAACGGATTCGTCGACGACTACATCGACCGGAAACTTGGCCGCCGCCGCGTCACTTACGAACTGCCTCAACTGAAGCCGATCCTGGATGAAACCTACGGCATCTTCATCTACCAGGAACAGGTGATGCAGGCGGCTCAGGTGATCGCCGGCTACTCGCTTGGCGAAGCCGACCTCCTTCGCCGCGCCATGGGCAAGAAGAAGAAGGAGGTGATGGACGAGGAGCGCAAGACGTTCATCCCGCGCGGCGTCAAACTGGGTTTCCCGAAGGAAAAGGTCGAACAAGTGTTCGACACGATGGCCAAGTTCGCCGAGTATGGGTTCAACAAGTCCCACTCGGCCGCCTATGGTTACCTGGCGTATCTCACCGGTTATCTGAAGGCCCACTACCCGATCGAGTTCATGGCCGCGCTGCTGACGTCGGAGACCGGCAACACCGACAAGGTGGTGAAGTACATCAACGAGTGCCGCGACCTGCACATCAAAGTACAGCCGCCGGATGTCAACAAGTCCAACCTCAACTTCACGCCCGACCACGGCGCGATCCGGTTCGGACTTGGCGCGGTGAAGAACGTCGGCGCGGGAGCGGTCGAGGTGATCGTGGCGGCCCGCAAGGAGTCCGGCCCGTTCAAATCGCTGGACGATTTCTGCAAGCGTGCTGATATGCAGGCCGTCAACCGGCGGGTGATCGAAAGTCTCATCAAGGCAGGCGCGATGGATGCGCTTGCCGGGCGCCGCTCGCAACTTTTCGCCGTCATCGAGGATTGCATTCAGGACGGGCAGCGGGCCAGGGAAGACCGGGAATCCGGCCAGACGGGCCTGTTCGAGGCCATGCTGGCGGCGGATCCCGTTCAGGAAGCCGAGCGTTCCCTGCCCAACGTGCCCGACTGGACCCCGATCGAGAAGTTGCGCGGCGAAAAGGAGATGCTTGGTTTCTACGTCACCGGCCACCCGTTGGACGAGTTCAAGTGGAAGGTGGACGAACTCTCGACGCACACCACGGAGACCCTTCAGGGCCTTGAAAAGGGAAATGACGTCACCGTCTGCGGCATCATCACCACCATCAACCGCCGCCGCAACAAGGAAGGCAAGATGTGGGCGTCGATGCAACTGGAGGATTGGTCCGGTTCCATCGAAGCACTCTGTTTTGCCTCGAAGTACGAGTTGCTCGATAAGGAAATCGCCGACGACAAGGCCGTTCTCGTCCGGGCCCGCGCCCTGCCCGAGGACGATGGCACGGTGAAGCTGAGCGTTCAGGAGATCATCCCGCTCGATGTGGCGCGGGTCGGGTTCCCGTCGATGATCTCGATTCGTGTGCGGCTCTCGAACAACGGATCCACGCGTGTCGATGAGCTTCAGAAGCTCTTTGAACGCAAACCTGGAAAGACCGAAGTCCGGCTGCGTCTCGAACGGCCGCGCGACTTCGCGCTGATCCTCGACATCCCCTGCAGGATCCAGCCCGACAAGGAGTTCAGGGCCGAAGTCGAGCGGATCTGCGGTCCGGAAGCCGTGGAAGTGTTAGCCTCGTAAATGGAAAGAAAAGGAAGTCCAACGATATGAGCGAGGCTCAAAACAGCCAGCGCATCGCCGAACTCCAGAAGGAGATGGCCGAGCTTCAAATGAGCAGCAGCGGCGCCCGTGCGCGGTTGCAGGAGATGGAATCCGAGATGCTCCGGCTGAAGGGCGAGGCCGGCCAGAACATCTCCTGGGAACGCGTCAAACTGGCGCGCCACGCGAAACGGCCGCACTCGATCGACTACATCCAGCGCATCGCCCCTGACTTCATCGAAGTGCACGGCGACCGCAACTTTGGCGACGATCCGGCCATTATCTGCGGCTTTGGCACGGTCGGCGGCGAACACGTCATGCTGATCGGCCAGGAGAAGGGCCGCGACACGAAGCAGAAACTGCACCGCAACTTCGGCATGCCCAAGCCCGAGGGCTACCGCAAGGCCATGCGCGCCATGGAACTGGCGGCGAAGTTTGGCCGCCCCATCGTGACCTTCCTTGATACGCCCGGCGCCTACCCCGGCATCGATGCGGAAGAGCGAGGGCAGGCCCAGGCCATTGCAATGAATATGCGCGAGATGTCGCGCCTCGAAAGCCCGATCGTCGTCATCGTCATCGGCGAAGGCGGCAGCGGCGGGGCCTTGGCGCTCGGCATCGGCAACCGCGTCTACATGCTGGAGAACTCCGTGTACAGCGTCATCTCGCCCGAAAGCTGCGCCGCCATTATCTACCGCGACTCCAGCCAGGGCGATGCCGCCGCCGCCGCGCTTAAGCTCACCGCCGCCGACCTCACCCGTCTCGGCATCATCGACGGCATCATCCCCGAACCGCCCGGCGGAGCCCAGGAAGACCACGACGGCGCGGCCGAACTTCTCAAGACGGCCATGCTCACCGCCATCCGCGAACTCAAGGGCATCTTGCCAGCGGATCTCATCCGGCAGCGCTGCGACAAGTTTCGCCAGATGGGCAGTTTCTTCACCGAATAGCCTTCGATGAAACGCACGAGGCTCATTATCCTGATCGCCGCCGCGTTCGTGGCGTTCATTGCCGTCATCACCTATCAGATGACCTCGTTGCACAAGAACCGCGTCGAAGTCTGCATGGGGTTCCAGGGACGGAAGAACTGTTCCACGGCAGCCGGCGCATCGAAAGAGGAAGCGTTCCGGACAGCGACCGATGCAGCGTGCACGTTGATCGCCGGCGGCGTCACCGATACGCAGGCCTGCGGCCGTACCGAGCCGCTATCGGTTCGCTGGCTCGACTGACCCGGCGGGCGCTTCCAGGGCCTTCACCACCTCTTCGAATCCGGCTTCCTTGGCTAGGTCGAGCGCCGTCCTGCCATGTTTGTTCCTTGCCGCCTTGTCAGCGCAATGCTCAAGAAGCAGTTTGACCACATCGGTCCTGCCCCAACCCGCGGCCAGGTGCAGCGCCGTGGAACCAGTCTCCGTATCCGTGAGTTCGATCTTGGCGCCATTGCTGAGAAGCACCCCCGCAACGCCCTTCTGTCCGGCCAGAGCGGCGTCGTGCAACGGCGTTGCGCCGGTCTTGTTGCGGCCGTTGACGTCGGCGCCGTGCTTGATCAACAGTTCGGCGATCGCCTGGTGGCCTTTCAACGCGGCATCGTGAAGGTAGGGTTTGCCGTCGACGCCCTTGTCGAGCAGCAGCGCCACCACGTCGGCCTGCCCTCGCAAAACAGCATCTCTCAACTGCGTGGCTGAACCCAGTTGCGCCCCCTGCGCCATCAAAGCCTCAACCGTCTTCGTGTGGCGGTTCCGCAGAGCCTCATCGAGCGCAGTCGCCCCGTCCAGGTCCTTCGCCCCGATCCCGGCGCCCGCGGCGAGCAGGACGGCGATGACGTCGGTGTGCCCCTTCACCGCTGCTGCGTGCAGGGATGTCTGGCCCGAAGCGGGGTTGCGCATATTCACCGATGCGCCTCGATCAATGAGGAACCTGGCCATTGCCGGTTGCCCCTTCCAGGCGGCTTCATCGAGCGGCGTCGCCCCGGACTCGTCGCGCGCGTTCACCTTCGCGCCCTTGTCCAGCAGGAGTTTGGCGATCTCCATGTGGCCGCGGTTGGCGGCGACGTGCAGCGCGGTCGAACCATTGCGGTAGACGGTGCCGACGTCGGCTCCCTTTTCGATCAACAGCCGCACCACGGCCTCGCGATTCATGAGCACGGCGTATTGCAGAGGCGTCGATCCGCCCTCGCGGTGGCGCGCTTCGACCTTTGCGCCTTTTTCGATCAGCAACCGGACGATCTCGACCTCGCCGCTCCAGCAGGCGTCATGCAAAGGAGTGGATCCAAGCGCGTCGAAGGCGTTGGCATCGGCGCCCCTGGCGAGCAGAGCCTTGACCGACTCGACGTCGCCGGCCCTGGCCGCCGTGTTCAGATCGGCCTGTAACAGCATGAGAAGCAACAGGAATGTCATTCAGCCACCTGCTCCCGCGCCACGCCGGTTCGTTTGGTCGTGAGTGATCGGCACGCCTCAGTCTCCATCTTACCTATACACCCATCAGACACCACAAACGGCTGAACCACATATAATTCAGTGCATGGGTTCGATCCACACCCGCACTGCCGGGCCACTCGGTCTTTGCCTCGCGCTCGCCGTCAGCGCACTCGCCGCGCCGCCTAAGCGCGCCCTGACGCACAAGGACTATGACGGATGGCGTTCCATCGCGTCGCTGGCGCTGTCACGCAACGGCGAATGGCTCGCCTACTCGCTGATGCCGCAGGAGGGCGACGGCGACCTGGTCGTCAAGAACCTGAAATCGGGCAAGGAGACGCGCCACGTGGTCGGGGCTCTTCCGCCTCCGCCGATCCCCGATCCCACGTCCACCGAGGAACCGCCGGCGCGCGGCATTCGGGTCCTGTTCACATCCGACAACCTGTGGGCCATCGCAACCACTTATCCGCTCAAGGCCGACACGGAGAAGGCCCGCAAGGAAAAGAAGCGGCCTGACGAGATGCCGAAAACGGGCCTGCTGATCGTGAGACTATCCACCGGCGAAGCCACACGCATCGACCGCGTGAAGTTGATGCAGGTTCCGTCGAAGGGCGGCGGGTGGGTCGCCTACCTGAAAGAGGCCAAGCCGTCCGCCGTCGATGCGGCCAAGCCGGTTGAACCTGCCAAGGCCCAGGAGGACGAAATCGATCAGGAACGCCGCGCAGGGGCCGCGGGTTCGAGCGGGCCGGGTTCGACTCAGCAGTTCGGGACGGATCTCGTGCTGCGCGACCTGTCGAAAACCGCGGACTCCGAAACGACTTTCGAGAACGTTCTCGACTACTCGTTTGCCCGCGACGGCAAGACGCTGCTCTACACGGCGGGTTCCCGCAAGACCGAGGAGAACGGCGTTTACGCTGTCACGCCGGGCTCGCCCGCGGCCGCGCTGCTGAGCGGCAAAGGAAAGTACACCAAACTGACCTGGGACCGGGAACAGTCGCAGGCGGCGTTTTTCAGCGACAGGGATGATGCCGCGTCGAAGTCGCCGAAGTTCAGGATCTACCATTGGGATCGCAAGTCGAGCCGGGCCGCCGAGCTGATCTCGGACGCGACGCCGGGCTTCCCGGCAGGCATGGCCGCCGGCGAAAAGGGCTCTCTTCAGTTCACCCGCGATGGGAAGCGGCTCCTCGTCCCGGCTGCACCGCCGGCCAAGGCGGCCAATGACGGCGAGTCCGATGCGCCCGGTGTTGCAGCCGGCGAGAAGGTTCTGATGGACCTGTGGCACTATCGCGACGACCTGATCCAGCCGATGCAATCGATCCGCGCCAATCAGGAACGCAACCGCACCTATCGCGGCATCTTCGACCTCGCTTCCAGGAAGTACGTCCAACTCGCCTCGCCGGAACTGGCAACCGTTGTCGCCGACGACACCGGCACGCACGCCTACGGCGCCGACGACCGCCCGTACCGGCGTATGGTGGACTACGAAGGCGCCTCGTCCGACATCTACCTTGTCGATGTCGAAACCGGCGCGCGCCGCAAGGTCATCGAAAAACAACGCGGCGGCTCCGGCGCGTCGCTCGCATGGTCTCCCGACGGCCGCTTCGCCCTTCTCCACCGCGACAGGAACTGGCATGTTCTCGATTCAGCCAGCGGGACGCTTCGCAACCTCACAGCCGGTCTTCCGGTGGCGTTCTTTGACGACGAAGACGACCAACCGGACGATCCCCCATCGCTTGGCAGCGCCGGATGGACGAGCGATTCGAAATCGGTCCTGGTCTATGACCGCTACGACGTCTGGCAACTCTTCCCCGACGGCTCGCCCGCGCGCAATCTCACCGAGAGCGCCGGCCGCAGGGAGAAGATCCAGTTCCGCGTTGCCCGCATCGAACCTGTGGATGAAGGCGAAGACAACCGCTATATCGATCCGTCAAAGACTCTCTATCTCCGCGGAGAAAGCCAGGAAACCTTCGATACGGGTTACTTCTCCGATTCGCTTTCCGGCACAAACGAGCCGAAGCGCCTGCTCTGGGGTCCGCGCGCTTACCGCGTAGCGACATGGGCCCGCGAAGCCGGCGTCCTGGTGCTCACCGCTGAACGCTTCAACGAGTTTCCCGACCTGCACGCGACCGACGCCACCTTCAAGACGCTCAAGAAGGTGAGCGATGCCGGCAAACAGATGGACGCGTTCCTTTGGGGGACGGCCGAACTCATCCGGTTCAAGAACGTCGACGGCGTGCCGCTGAAGGCCGCCCTCTACAAGCCCGAGAACTTCGACCCGAAGAAGAAGTATCCGCTGATGGTCTACATCTACGAGAAGATGTCGCAGACGCTCAATTCGTATCAGGCGCCCGGTCCGGGCACGTCCGTGAACACGGCATATTACGTGTCGAACGGCTACCTGATGCTGAAGCCGGACATCGTTTACACCATCGGCCAACCGGGACAGAGCGCGTTGAAGGCGGTGCTGCCGGCGATCCAGGAGGTGGTGGATCTCGGCTATGTCGATGAGAACGCCATCGGGATCCAGGGCCACTCCTGGGGCGGATACCAGATCGCCTATATGGTGACGCAGACCACCCGTTTCAAGGCGGCCGAGGCGGGCGCGCCCGTGGGCAACATGACGTCGGCCTATTCGGGGATCCGCTGGGGGACGGGGCTGCCGCGCCAGTTCCAATATGAACGGACCCAAAGCCGCATCGGCGAGACCCTTTACTCGGCCCCGCACAAGTTCATGGAGAACTCGCCGGTTTTCCACGTCCAGCGCGTGAAGACTCCTCTGTTGATCCTGCACAACGACAAAGACGACGCTGTGCCGTGGTACCAGGGCATCGAACTGTTCCTGGCGCTGCGCCGCAATGGCAAGGAAGCCTATATGTTCAACTACAACGGCGAGTTCCATGGCCTGCGGCGGCGCGCCAACCAGAAGGACTGGACCGTCCGTATGCAGCAGTTCTTCGACCACCATCTGAAGGGTGCGCCCAAACCGGAGTGGATGGAAAAGGGAGTTCCGTTCATCGAACGCGAGGAAGAGAAGACCAACTTCCAGACCATTTACACGGGCGCGGTCCAATGATCGAGGCTGTGCGCCGGAACTGAGGCCGCGAACGCAGAGAGCGGGTTGCCGGTTGCCGGCTTCGAGCAATTGGCGTCGCAGTTGCGAGCCCGGCAGAGAAACGCACCTGCTCTCTCCGTTCGCAGCCTCGAACTTGATCGTTCAACGCACCTGCTCTCTCCGTTCGCAGCCTCTGGCAAAGACACGAACGCCGCCAGCGGATGACCCGGTGGCGGCGCTCGTCAACGGCGGAGCCGGTTTGATTTATGCGAACGAGTATTTGTCGGTCTTGGTGTCGTACAGGACCTTCTTGCCCTGGCGGTAGCTGACCACCGAGAGCAGGCCGAGCACGACGGCTTCGTAGCCCGCCTGAACCGGGGCGATGGGCTTTTCGGTTCCGGCGATCGAATTCAGCCAGTTGCGGATGTGCGCTTCGACGGCCAGGTTGTCGCAGAACGGGATGGTGACCGACATCTCCTTGCGGGCCTTCACGTGCGCGGGCACGCCGTTGTAGGTCTCCGGGTAGAAGTTCAAAGTGTCGCGGTTGATCACTTCGATCGTCCCCTCATTGCCGCAGAACTGCTCGCCGTAGCCGAACCGGGCATTGCCGAGGTAGCAGCTATAGTTCACGTGGAACTTGTCGGCGTAGTCGATGAGGCAACTCCAGGTATCGGGCACATCGCGGTCGTCGTTTTCCGTCCAGCGGAGGTTGCCTCCGGAGGTCATGATGGACGCCGGGAAGGCCTTGTTGAGGACGTAGGCGGTGACGTCGGTCTGGTGGACCATGAGGTCGGTGGCGATGCCGCTCGAATAGTCCCAATAGAGGCGCCACTGGAAGTAGCGCGCCTTGTTGAAGGGCGTCTTCGCGGCGGGGCCGAGGAACTTTGCGAAGTCGGTGTTTTCCGCCGTGGAGTCGGCCGGGATGGCGTAGCGCCAGGCGCCGGAGCCGTCGGGCAGGGCATTGCGGTACCAGAAGGCGCGGGTGTAGTGGCAATCGCCGATCATGCCCTGCGCGATCATGTTCTTCGCCATGTTGTAGAGGCTGTTGGAGCGGTTCTGGGTACCCACCTGGATGACGCTCTTGGAGGTCCTGGCGACCTTCATGATGTCCTGCGCCTCTTCAAAGGTGTGGGAGAGAGGCTTTTCGACGTAGATATGCTTGCCGGCGGCGAGGGCGTCGAGCATCATGCGGTGGTGGAGGTGCTCGGGGGTGGCGATAACGACCGCGTCGAGACTTTTGTCGGCCAGCAGTTCGCGGTAGTCGGCGTAAGTCTTCGGCGCGCTGCCGCCCTTGGTGGAGACGATGTCCTTACCCCTGGCGAGGTTGCCGGTGAAGGTGTCGCAAAGGGCGGCGACATTGATCTTTTTGGCGACGCCGGCGTAGGCGCGGTCAATCAGGTAGCGGCCCCGGCCGCCGGTGCCGATGACGCCGATGGTGACGCGGTCACTTGCGCCCAGCGCGGGCAGGATGGCGGGGCCGGCGGCGAGTGCCGCGGCCGCGGCCGTCTTGCTCAGCATTGTTCTACGGGAAAGCTCCTGGCTCATGGTTGTATCTCCTTGCAGGGGCGGCCGGCTTTCGATTGCGGCCTGACGTAATCAGCATATCCTGATCCGGAGGCTTGAGTCAGGAGTGGCTTCTTCAGATGCGCTATCTCCTCCAAACTCACGCAGCAGTGCTAGAGCACGATTCGGTATGTCGCGCCTGGGTCTGGATTGGCCGTGGTGTTGTACACTGAGGGCGTGGAAGCCTTCTACGCGAACATCATTAGCTACCGCGTGACGGCTGAGGAACTCGTACTCGAGTTCGGGAGCTTCTTCCCAGGACAGGAAGGCCGATCCGAGCCAAACGCGAACGACACTACGGTGCGAGTAGTTATGAATGCGAAAGTGATAGAGCAGTTTCTCTCCGGGTTGGCAATGGCCAAGGAAGCAAGAGATAAGCACGTTCTTGGCGCGAAGCCGCAGGGGGATAGAAAGGAAGTGCCATCGCAATGACGCCATTGGCCCCACTTCAATCCACCACTGTCCCGATGCTGTACCTCGGCTGGCCGACGATTGACGACGTCTATTCGAGCGTAATCCACACGGCCGGGATCGAAGGAACTCCCAGGTTGTTGACTCAGGTGGAGGCCATCGGGTGGTCACTAACCGCCGGGCCGTGTGCCCTGAAGTACGCGTTGAAACAGATCGAGACAAGCATCGAATCCGAGCCTGCGGAAGACCGACCTACTCACTTCGCGCTTGAGGCCGCAAGGCAACTCCTCGAGGACGCCCAAAGGTTCACGGCAAATGCTGTCGCCCCGAGCAGCATCGAAGGCTTTGAAGGGGACCTGATCCTCCACTGGGAGGTGGGAGATCGTGGCGCCGCCCTTGTCTTTCCGGCTTGGGCGGATAGGCCGGTCCGACTATATCGGGAGGTCTTGGCTGATGGGGTGCCGGTTGAGACGTCTCTTCGAGACGATCCCAGCGACATCGATGTTGCCGGATTGATGGCTTGGCTGCAGAACCTCTAGTAATGGCGGCCTGGCCACTGCTTTCCGACGGCCAAATCGTTCATCGTGCCTATCGGTACGAGTCTGACAGAGACATTAGGGCCGGCAAGCCGAAGGCCAAGGTCTTCTTTAGGCGGCAAACGGAGTCAGGGCTGTCGGTTGGACTCACCATCGACGCGATACTCCGGAGACTAACGGCGGCAGGCAGATGCGAGCTCCTGACTGGCGCTGTGCGGGTGTGCGTTCCTCCATTGGACGTTATCCAGGATGAAGTGGACCACGCGAATATCCTTGGTGTACCCCTCAGAGAAGAGAACGAAGAGGTCGCCCTGGCAATTGCTCGTTACCTAGCCCGGATCGCCGAGGACAAGCCGCTTCCCTAGCCGCATCCACTGCCGGATTGCGAAACCCTGTGCCGGCTCATGCATCTGAGAGAATAGAAGGGTGAGCCACTCCATATGAACGCTATTAAGACAACACTCCTGCTTGCGCTGATGAGCGGACTGTTCGTCGTTGGCGGCAGCGCCATCGGCGGACAGCAAGGCATGACCATGGGCCTGGTCCTGGCCGTCGGCATGAACTTCTTCAGTTACTTCATGTCTGAGAAGATTGCCCTGGCCTCGAGCGGCGCGGTCCGGGTCAGCGATTCACAGAACTCCGAGGTCTACTGGCGCATCGCGCCCATGGTGAAGCGCCTGTGCGAGCGCATGGAACTGCCCGAACCGAAGCTCTGGGTAATCCCGCAGGATGCGCCCAACGCCTTTGCCACGGGCCGCAATCCAAGCCATTCGTCCGTCGCCGTGACCATGGGCCTGCTCAAGTTGATGAAGGACGAAGAGATCGAAGGCGTCATCGCCCATGAGTTGGGCCACATCAAGAACCGCGACATCCTCATCAGTTCGATCGCGGCGACGTTCGGGGCGGCGATCACCTACCTGGCCCACTTCGCCATGTTTTTCAGTGGCCGACGCGATGACGGCGAGGGAAGGTCAAGCCCGATCGTCGCTATCGCCACGATGCTGCTTGCGCCCATCGCTGCGGCCCTGATCCAGATGGCGATCTCCCGTACGCGCGAATTCGGCGCCGACGCCACGGCCGCCAAGTACACCGGGTCGCCGCGCGGCCTGGTTTCGGCGCTCGAGAAACTGGAAGGCTACTCGAAGCGCATCCCGATGGAAGTTTCGCCGTCGATGTCGCACATGTATATCATCAAGCCGTTCAGCGGCCAGATGCTGGCGCGGTTGTTCTCGACGCATCCGCCCACCCAGGAGAGGGTGGCGCGGTTGAATCGCCTGCGGGATTCGGGCGGCCTTGCCTGAACTGCCACAGGTCGCAGTCAGCCGAAAGGGTGAGTCGCGCCTGGAATCCGGCCATCTCTGGGTCTATTCGAGCGACGTTATCCATCGCGGGAAGGCCCAGGCGGGCGATATCGTTCATGTCGTTTCAGAACGCGGGCGGTTTCTCGGGACGGCGCTTTACAGTTCGACATCGCAGATCACCGTGCGGCTGCTTACGCCGGGAAGGATCGATTCTCTCGACGACTTCCTGCTCGCCCGGCTGACCGACGCCATCGCCCTGCGCCGCCGCGTCGTTCAGGATTCGGAGTGTTACCGTCTGGTCCATGCCGACGGCGACCTGTTGCCGGCCCTTGTCATCGACCGCTACGGCGACTACCTCGTCGCCCAGTTCCTCAACCAGGCGATGGACCGGAACTCTGGCCGGATCGCCGCCTGCCTGAAGCAACTGCTTGATCCTAAAGGGATAATCGCCAGAAACGACGTTGCCGTCCGGAGGCTTGAAGAGTTGCCGGCGGAGGTCGCGGTGTTGCATGGCGAGATCCCGGCCAAGGTCGAAGTCAGCATGAACGGGTTCAAGTTCCTGGCGGATCTGGCTGGCGGTCAGAAGACCGGGATTTACCTGGATCAGAGGGAAAACTACCTCGCCGCCGCCCGTCATGGACGCGGTCGGGCGCTCGATTGCTTCACCTCCACAGGTGGTTTTGCCCTGCACCTGTCGCGGGTCTGCGAAAGCGTGGAAGGCGTCGATTCCAGCTCGGCCGCGCTCGCATCGGCGAAGGCCAACCGCGACGCCAACCAATTGACAAATATCGACTTCCGCGAGGCCGACGTCTTCCATCTGCTGTCGGGTTATGTCAGCGCCCGGCGCGGCTTCGACACGATTGTCATCGATCCGCCGGCTTTCGCCAAGAACAAGGCTTCGGTGGATCAGGCCATGAAGGGCTACCGGGATCTCAACCTGCGCGCCTTGCGGTTGCTGGGCAAAGGCGGCATCCTGGTCACCTGTTCCTGCTCGTATCATGTCTCCGAGGCTGACCTGCTCGGCGTGGCGGCCGAAGCGGCGCTGGACGCGGGCAAGCGCCTCAGGGTTCTCGAACGCCGGGCGCAGGCCGCCGACCACCCGATTCTGCTCACGGTGCCGGAGACCCATTACCTGAAGTGCCTCATCCTCGAGGTTCTTTAGCCGGTCACCCGATTTCCGTTTAACCCATCCGAATTTCCTGTTAAGGTTGAGGCAAGTCCGCGAGCAAGGAGGCCGGGAATGCCCGGTACGGTTCTCTACCTTTGTGGATGCCGGGACCAGACGGCGGATTGTCTGGCCGAGTCGGCCGGTCGCGCCGGGATCCTGTTCAATGCTGTCGAGATGGGCTGGTCGGCCTGTGACACGGTACCCCGTTTAGACGAGATTCGAACCCATGTCCGGGACATGGTTCCGGCCGGGGCGATCGCCGGGCTGTTGGCGGGCGACCGCGTGTCGGCCATCTGCGCGGCCTACATCGCCGAGCAACGGGGCCTGGCGTTCCATTCCGTCGAGTCCATGGAGACATGCGCCCAGCGCCTGCTGGCGCGCGAGTGTTTGAAGGCGTCGGGGTTGCGGGTGGCAGGGGCGTTTCTGGTGGCATCGGCGGCCGGTTTTGAAGACGCCATCCATCGTACTCGCTTCCCCTGTGTCCTAAAGCCAGTCCGGTTCACGGGCGGCCAGGGCGTGATGAGAGCCGACAGTCCGGATGAGTTCCGCGAGATCTTCAACAAGTTGAGAGCAATCACGGGGGAAGGCGCGCACGAGTTCTTTCTGGTTGAGGAGTATGTCGGCGGGGAGGAGTTCGCCTTCTTCGGCTTCTCCGTTTCAGGGCGCCTCCACCCGCTGGCTCTTTTCGACAAGCCGTCGGGCAAGACCGGCCCGACATTCCAGGACACGATCCTGACGGCGCCGTCACGTCATCCCAGGAACGTCACAGCCGAACTGATGCACACGGCCAGGTTGGCGGCATCGTCGATGAGGCTCGACAACGGGCCGGTGTCGGTGGAGATGCGATGGGACGGCCGGTGCGCCATTGTCCTCGAGGTCAACCCATTCCTGCCGCCGCTGCCGGTATGCTGGGCGCTGTCACCCAAGGGTAGGAACGCGGTGGGCGAGGCGATGCTGCTGGCATCGGCGGGTTTGGAGCCCCCGGTTCCTCAGTTCCACCATGCGGCCGGCGTGGGTTACCTGCCGCTGCCCGGGCCCGGGATCTTCGAAGGACTTGACGGGATCGACAAGGCGCTTGGAGCCGGTGGCGCAGATGAGGTGGTTGCCTGTCTCGAACCCGGTCAGATGGGTTACCCGCCGCCGGAAGGCAACCAGCGCGCCGCGTTCGTCACCGCCAGGGGCGATACAGCGGAAGCAGTGGAAACACGACTCAGACGGGCGCTGAGTTTGCTATCGGCGAGAATCAGTCCTGCCCTCACCGCGGGCGCAGCCGGTTAGCTCGCCGATGGGCCTTCCGCGCCCGGAGGCACGAACCCGGGCGGCACCTTCAGCCCTTCGCCGAAAAAGTACTCCTCCATCTGCTTCAACAGAAACTCCTGGGCTTCGCGCGTTCCCAGATTGAGACGGTACTCGTTCATGATCATCTTCATGTGTTCCACCCACATGCTCCACGCTTCCTTCGACACGTGGTCGTAGATCCTCTGCCCCAAAGGATGGTTGTCGAAAGGCGTTTCGGTGAGGCCCTCCATCTCCCGCCCCAACTTGACGCACTGCACCATTCGCTTCGACGTACCTTCATTGGACATATGAACGCTCCTTCATTGCCAGGATAGCAGGCGGGTACGCATTTTCCAGCGAAACCGGACGCCCTGCTAATCGCCGTCCTCGTCTTCGATGGCGGGGGATCCGTCAATAATGCGATGTTTCTTCGCCAGGTATTCCGACAGCTTGAGCATCGTCCGGCCGCCGCGATCGACAAAGCGGTTGGCCGCGCGCTGATAGCGTTTCAGCACCTGCCGGCGGTTGGCGTCGCGGAGGTCGCAGGCCTCGATGTCGAGCAGGATATCTATCTCCCAGGGCTGAAACGTCGTGCGCTGGATTCGCCCGCGAACAAGCTCCGACATGAGCCTGTTGAACTGCGTCAGCATCGTTTCGAGTTCATACACCGGGACGGGAGGATCTTGACCCATGGGCACCTGCAGCGGACACGAACATCCAATATTAACAGCATTGCCGCGGCAATTCAGAACAAGGCCAACGCCAAATGTTTCAATCGCTCCGTGCTGGACGGGCAACCCTGCCCATCGGCGCGATCACTGGCGGGGAGCCGCTGAAATACATATCGGCGGTTGGATACCGATTCTTAGCGCCATTCGGTTGTAGCCCGCGCTCCGGCGGAAGGGTGGCAGATGGCGCGCCCGGAGAGACTCGAACTCCCGACCTGCTGGTTCGAAGCCAGACGCTCTATCCAACTGAGCTACGGGCGCGCTCGCATTGATTATATCGGGATCAGCTCTTCCGCGGGCCGCCTGTGATTTCCCGAACGAACTGCGCCGTCTGCCCGATCTGGTCGTTGAACCTCTGATACAGCCCGATGATGACCGGGTCCGACGGTTTCACCCCGTTCAGAGCCACGCCCATGTGCTCGCTCACCTGCCTGGGTGAATTCACCGCCCGTCCGGCCGCCAGGACTTTGTAGGTCAAACATGGCTTCGGCGTCCGCCGGATCGTCTCCATCATCCTTGGCCGGTCGTCTGGCAAATAGATCTCACCCAGCGGCACCTGGCCGAGTATCTTTTCAAACTCCTCGCGCGGCCGGTTCAAATAATAGAGGCTCGTCATGTAATAATCCACATCCCAACCGTTCTGCTCGGAGTGATCGACCTCCAGCGGGTTGTGGCAGGACAGGCCGACCATCACCCCCAGGTCGCGGATGCGCTTCAGATAATCGAGCGACCGGTCCATCTGTTTCATATCCCAGAAGCGGTTCGTCGACGCCCCATGCTGGGCAATGCCGAGGGGTTTGAGTTTCACCGCCCGGTTGAGCATCTCCGGTTGATCATTGAAATTGGGACGCGAAAGCACAAGGAGTTGGAGCTTTCCGCCATGTTCCTTGTACTTGAGCCAGTCCGTCTCCAGACGTTCGCTCCAACTCGCCTGCCACGTGTTCACTCCGGCGCGCTCGAGTTCGCGCAGAAATGCCAGCACCCGGGCGGTGGTATGGTATTCGCCCATGTGCGCCGAGAAGACATAGTTGAAATGGGAGTAACCGTAGATCGGGTTGGCGCCGGCGATGAGGCGGGTGACCTTGTATTTGCCGAACGGGACTGTCGGCAAAAGCGGTCCCGCCTTGGCTTCGGGCACCTTGCCGTCAGGGGGATCCGGCAGTTGGGCGGCGTGGGCATTTGACGCGGTCAGGAAAGCCGCCAGCGAGCCGGCGCCGCGGAACAGGTCGCGGCGGTCCAGTCCCGGGTCGTCCACGGCTTCGACTTCCGCCATGCCGTTCATCAGGGGCGCTTCGTGGTCCATGCCCTTGTTTCTACCACTAATCGCCCTCGATGCGAACAGAAAAGCACCGCCGGGTTTGAGCCGGACGCGCTCCCTGGTTCGCCGTGGCCGCTGACTCTTCATCTCTTCAACGTCAATGCAAACTGCCAGGAGCGTGACGGCTGCCGGCCTGTGATCTTACCGAACAACGTATCGGCCGCAGCGATGGCGGCGTTGTTGAGGACCTCTTCGTCGCGGGCGATCTGCGCCCAGCCGCGCTCGGAACAAAGGCCCGCCGGCTTCCGGGGTCCTCTACCGGAGTCCAATGTTGAGTAGAATTTAATCCTGATGATTGTCGCCGGGTGGATCTTCTTCGCGCTCGTCCTGGCCGGACTGCACCACTACGGTTTGCGCCCCGACGCTCACTGGACCCCTGAGGGCTGGGCGCGGCTGGGTCTCTTCGCAGCCGCCGGAGCCTTGGTTTCAGGCGTCATGGCCGCGCTGAACACCCGCCAAGTGGCGCTCTACTTCCTCGCCGCATGGACCGTCTACGGGGTCGCTGCCGCGGGACCGGCTGCCGTCGCTTCGGTGCTTTGGATTGCGGCATCCTGTTGGGCGCTGGGGCGCATCCTGTTTCCGAAGATCGAAGAGGCCCTGCTCGCCACCGCCTTGGGACTCGCCGGCTGGATCGTCCTGTTCGGCGTGTTGGTCCATTTCCCCGTCAACCGGCCCTGGCTGTGGTGGGCGCTCACCGCCGCGCCCCTGGTTATCGCCGCCGCCAGACGGCTCAAAATCCCTGCCTCGCCCATCGCCGAAACCACCGGTGACCGCGCCTGGTGGTGCGTCCTCATGGTCATCCTGACAGCGCACTTCATGCTCGCCCTGAAACCGGAGGTCAGCGCCGACGGACTCGCCTGGCACCTCGTCGTTCCATCTCGAATCGCGACCTTCGCGGCCTGGCCCTTTGACGTGACCGAATTCGCCTGGGCGGCAATGCCCATGGGCGGCGACTGGGTATGGTCGCTCGCCTGGCTGTTCGGCGACGAGAAGGGCGCACGCCTGATGAACTTCGCTCTGCTCGGCCTGACAACCGGTCTCGTTTCCACCCGCGCCGGCGTTCCCGTGGCCGCCCTGTGGGCATCGACGCCCCTGGTCATGCTGGCCACCGGCAGTCTCTTCGTCGAGAACGTCTGGGCCTATCTCCTCCTCGCCGCATTCCTCCTCGCCTGGGAGGGCGAGGCTCGACCATGGGCCGTGGCGCTGCTCGCAGGCGCGGCCTCGGCCACCAAACTCATGGCCGTCCCCCTGGCCGTGCCCATCGTCGGCTGGGCCATGTGGAGATCGAAGAACTGGCGCCCCGCCGCTCTCTTCCTGGCCACCGGGACGATGCCCTATGTCGAAGAGATCGTCCGCACCGGCAACCCTTTCTTCCCCTACTTCAACGGCATCTTCAAATCGCCTCACTACCCCTCCGAGTCCAACCTCAAGGACGTCCGCTTCACCCAAACCCTGAGTTGGCGTTCCCTCTGGGACATGACCTTCAAGACGAACCTGTTCTGCGAAAGCCCCGGCGGCGGCTTCGGTTTCCAGTGGCTCGCCCTCATGCCCGCCACCGTCTTCGCCTTCATTCGCCGCCGCGATCCCGTCATGCGCGCCGCGCTCGCTCTCGGCGCCGCCGAGGTCATCGTCGTCTTCTTCGGACAGCCTTACGTCCGCTATATGTACGCGGCGTTGCTGCTCTGGACTCTTGCCATCGGCAAGGCGTCCGATTCATTGTCCTGGAAGTGGCTCATGGCGGCCGTTTGCGGCCTGAATCTGCTCTACTTCGCCAACGCCGGCTGGTATCACCGCGACTTCATCATCGAGCCGCTGACCGAACCGGCGCGAATGGCCGCTTACGCCGCCGAGTCGGCGCCCTTGAATCCGCTCATCGACTACGCCAACAGGCAGTTGCCCGGCCAGAGCATTGCTTTCATTTCCCAGGACGGCGCCGGCCGCCTCCACGCGCGGGCCTGGCCCGGCAACTGGCACGGCGGCTTCTTCGCCGATGAACTGGGGAAGGTCAAGACGGCCGCCGATGCCCGTAGGCTGCTCGAATCCCGCGAAATCCAGTTCTGGATCGGCCCTGGTGACGAGCGCCCCGAATCCTTCTCCACCGTCGCCGCCTGGGAACTCTCCGACAGCAGCCAGAGCCGCGTCGAATACCAGTCGGGCAACTGGGCCATCTACCGCCTGCGCCCCGCCGGCGCGCCGCCCGATCGCCGCTACCGGCCTCCCGGCCTCTACGACGACCTCACCCGCGGCGTCCGCCTGAACGGCATCTGGATCCGCGACAAACAATTCGCCGATGCATACCAGGGCACTCTCGTCTACTGCAACGAACCGCCCTGCCAGGCCGAACTCGATTTCGATGGCTCCGCCGTCACCCTCATTTACACCCGCGCCCTCAACCGCGGCCAGGCCGAAATCCTCATTGATGGCGCGCCCGTGGCCACCCTCGACGCCTACAGCCCCCAAACCCTCTGGCAGCAGCGCGCCCGTTTCGCCGCCCCTTTCAAGGGCCGCCACACGTTGACCATCCGCGTCCTCGGCCGCCGCTCTCCCGCATCCCAGGGCGTCTACATCGACATCGACGGCTTCGAAATCGAATAGACTCACGCCCTGCCCTGAATCGTCTTCCGCTCCACCGGCGACGACAGAATCAACGAAGTCGATGTCGCCCCAAACGGACTCAATTTGTCGATCAGCGCCTCCAACCGCCCCACTGACTCCACCCGTACCTTCAATACAAACGACTCGTCCCCCGTGCACCGGTGACACTCCAGCACCTCCGGCATCTGCTCCAGCGCCCCCGTCAGTTTCCTGGCCAAAGTCTCCGGCCCGGCCAGCCGGATCCGAATGAACGCCCCGACGCTCAACCCGACCCGCTCCGGATCAACCACCACCGAATAGCCCCGGATCACCCCCATGTCCTCCAACCGCCTCACCCGTTCCGCCGTCGCCGGTGTCGACAACCCGATCCTTCGTCCAATCTCTGAAAACGACAGCCGCGCGTCGGCCTGCAACTCGGCCAGGATCCGCCACGCCATCTCATCCATCTGCGCCGCCGGCGCGACTTTTCGATTCGGCATCGATTCGCCCTCGCTTCTTACCGAACGATAACACTTTCCTCAATTCACCACCCAAACGGAATTCCATCCAGACGAACCTGGCGCTAGCTTGGGTCTTGTAAGGAGATTGACAATGCCACTCGAACGCCGCAGTTGGGCCGAACCCTTCAAGATCAAGGTCGTTGAACCCGTCCGCATGACCACCCCCGAACAGCGCCAACACGCCATCGAGGAGGCTGGTTACAACACTTTCCTCCTCCGTTCCCGCGACGTCTACATCGACCTGCTGACCGACTCCGGCACCTCCGCCATGTCCGACCGCCAATGGGCCGGCATGATGCTCGGCGACGAAGCCTACGCCGGCAGTGACAACTTCTACCACCTCGAATCCGCCGTCCGTAAACACTACAGCTACAAGCACGTCATCCCCACCCACCAGGGCCGCGGCGCCGAGAACATCCTCTCCCAGATCCTTATTAAGGATGGCGACATCGTTCCCGGCAACATGTACTTCACCACCACGCGCCTCCATCAGGAGCTCGCCGGCGGCCATTTCGTCGACATCATCATCGACGATGCCCACGACCCGGCCAGCGAGAATCCATTCAAGGGCGACGTCAATCTCGACAAACTCGAAACCATCCTCAAGGACAACCCCGGCCGCGTGCCTTACATCAGTCTCGCCGCCACCGTGAACATGGCCGGCGGACAGGCCATCTCGCTGGCGAACCTCAAGCAGGCCCGGGCCCTCGCCGAAAAGTACTCGACGAAGATCATCCTCGACGCCACCCGAGTCGCCGAAAACGCCTACTTCATCCAGCAGCACGAACCCGGCCACCACGGCCGCAGGATCGCCGACATCGTCTTCGAAATCTGTTCCCTCACCGACGGCTGCACCATGAGCGCCAAGAAGGACCCGCTGGCCAACATCGGCGGCTTCCTCGCCCTCAACGACGACGACGCGGCCGAGAAGGCCCGCAACCTGGTCGTCGTCTATGAGGGTCTCCACACCTATGGCGGCATGGCCGGACGCGACATGGAAGCCGTCGCCATCGGCATCGAGGAGTCGGTCCAGGACGACCACATCCGCGCCCGTGTCGGCCAGGTGATCTATCTGGGCGAGAAACTGATGCAGTGGGGCGTGCCCATCGTCAAACCGGTCGGCGGACATGGCATCTTCCTCGATGCGAAAGCCTTCCTGCCGCATATTCCCCAAACCCAATACCCCGCCCAGACTCTCGCCGCCGCCATCTATCTCGACAGCGGTGTCCGAGCCATGGAACGCGGAGCGGTCTCCTCGGGCCGCGACCCCGTCACCGGCGAGGAGCGCTTCCCGAAACTGGAACTGGTCCGCCTGACCATCCCGCGCCGCGTCTACACCCAGGCGCACATGGACGTGACGGCCGAATCGGTCTATTGCGTCTATGAGGAACGCGCCAGCATCCGCGGCCTGCGAATGACCTACGAACCCAAACTCCTGCGCTTCTTCCAGGCTCGTTTCGAACCGGTTTCCTGAGTCCCCCAACCCGAACTGCATAGGGGGATCAAATGGAAAGGGGGCCACCCGGCCCCCTGCTTTTTGGCGTGCCGGGCAAGTTCGACAGCTTGAAAAACAAAGTCCCGCTGACAACCTGATCGAGGTGATGCCAAGGCGTCAGCCCGGAAACGCAGGCAACGATTTGCCACCGACTGGTAACCCGTCACCCACGCCCCAGTCTCAACAACGGGGTTCACCCCAGCGCTCCATCCCCACCCCAAAGCCCCCTCCCCCCGACCCTCCGGTCCACACAATCCCCCGTAGCGCAGGCGATCCCGCCTGCCGTGCCGGCAATCGTGCCGGCACGCTCTCTTCAAACTCCTCACCCCTCCCCAGCCACCAAAGGATCCGAAACGAAATCCAGCACGCCAAGGTTCACCGTGAGACGTCCTCAGCCCCAGCCCGGATCCCAGCCGGCCATTCGAACTCCGCACCCCCACCAAACCCGGTCACAGCATTAGCAAATAAATCTAACCCACCCCAACCCACTCATTCCAAACAACATCCCCCAATCCACCCCCAAAACCAAGCCCCGAACCGCAAACCTCCCCCCGATCATAATTCACAGGAGAACCACGTCAATGAACCACACAATCGAAGATCAACCACCCACCCAGGGCAAACCACCCCAACCCATCACCCAAACCACCCGGAAGGCGGACCCCCAGGTCCGCGCGGGATCCCCAGATCCCAACCCCGGAGACCCCAACCCCG
>CAMTUE010000051.1:0-15634 GCA_947084845.1 uncultured Bryobacteraceae bacterium
AGAGACCGATCAAAAAGCAGCCCTCCCCGCCCAAATCCCCCCCGGAGTCCGCCTCAAACCCCTCTTCGCTCACCTCAAATCCCTCCAACGCAAACCCCGCCGCCTCACCGCCTCGGCCGCCACCCCAAAACCCGAAAACCGCGAGCGCAGACCGCTTGTTTCTTCGCTCGATATTCGCCCCATGCCCACCAAGCCCTGACGCGAATTACCCCGCCCCAAGCCAACCTCCCGCCATAAGTGTCCCTCAAACCGCACCGTCCTCCATCCCCCTGCCCCGCGTCCGAGCGACGATGCGCGCAACAACAAAACGGGCCACCCCGAAAGGTGGCCCATCCTGTTTCGAATCCACGCTCCGGGAGCGGGACGGTTCAGATCTTGGATTCTTTGTAATCGACGTGCTTGCGGATCTTCGGGTCGAACTTCTTGATCAGCATCTTTTCGGTCTTGGTCTTGGCATTCTTCGTCGTGGTGTAGAAATGACCAGTGCCGGCGGTCGAGACGAGGCGGATGAGGATTCTTGCCATGGGTATCTCCTAGAACTTCACGCCATTCTTCTTCATTTCGGCCAGCACGGTATCGATACCGCGTTTGTCGATGGTCCGGAGGCCGGCGGCGCTGACCTTGAGCCTCACAAAACGGCCCAGCGCGGGCGACCAGATCCGCTTCGAGTGTATATTGGGCTCGAAGACGCGCTTGGTCTTGTTGTGGGCATGAGAAACCCTGTTCCCACTAATAGGACGCTTACCGGTGACTGAGCATACTTTCGACATTTCGAACTCCAAACAGGAATGTGACGGGGAACGCAGGCAATCCCTTCCATTGAGTATACCCCAGCTTCCCGTCCTCCGCCACCCGATCCGGCTCCGGACACCGGGGCTGGAACGTGATAGGTTGTCCTCATGAAACGGCTCTGGCTCTCTCTCGTTGCGGCGTGTCTGGCCTGCGGCCCTCTGAACGCGCAGGCGCTGGCGGTCAGGGGCATCCACCTGTCGGCTCCCAAGCCGGACGAGATCCCTCTCGCGCTGCGCTTCATCCGCGAGGCTCTGCCGAAGGAAGGGGTCAACCTGCTGGTCCTCGAAATCAACTACGGCTACCAGTTCACCATGCGGCCCGAGGTGGCCGCCGGGAACGGCCTGTCGCGGGCGCAGCTTGAACAGCTTGCCGCCGCCTGCCGCGAATCGGGCGTGAAACTGGTCCCGATGATCAACATGCTGGGCCACCAGTCGTGGGCGAAGACGACGTTCACGCTGCTGAAAGCGTACCCCGAATTCGACGAGACGCCCGGGCTCTATCCCGACAACAAGGACATCTACTGCCGCAGTTACTGCCCGCGCCACCCCGGCGTCCATGCGGTCGTGTTCGACCTGATCGACGAGGTGATGGACGTCACCGGCGCGACTGATTTCCATGCCGGCATGGACGAGGTCTTCCTGCTGGGTGAAGACGTTTGCCCGCGGTGCAAGGGAGCGAACAAGGCGGAGCTGTTCGCCGGCGAAGTGAAGGCGCTTCGGGACCACCTGGCTTTGAAGGGCCGGACGCTATGGATTTGGGGCGACCGGCTGATCGACGGAAACGTGACCGGCATCGGCAAGTGGGAAGCCAGCACCAACGGCACCGCCCCCGCCATGCACATGCTGCCCAGGGACGTCATCATCGCCGACTGGCACTATGAGGCGGCGCACCCGACCGCCGCGCTGTTCGCCCTGAACGGCTACCGCGTCGTCTCTTCTCCATGGCGCAAGCCCGGCGTGGCGCTGCGGCAACTCGACCAGATGCGCATGGCCAAGGCCGCGGCCTCCAAGGACACCGGCGAACGCTACCTCGGCATGTTGCAAACCACATGGACCGGCTTCGGCTCGTTCGTGAGAGCGTACTTTGGCGAAGGCGAAGTCAGACCAAACGTCGCCGAGGCCGTGCTGTGCTTCAAGGAACTGTTCCGCGAACTGCGCACGACGCAGTAAACGCCGGCGCAACTACTTCTGATAGACGCGGACGTAGTCGACTTCCATGCGCGACGGGAACTTGGTTGCCGACGGGTCGCCGCCCGCAGAGCCGATGGCGACGTTGAGGATGATGTGATGGGCGTGGCGGTAGGGGTTGGTGCCGTCGGGGTTGAAGGTCTTGTTGAGATCGGCGTCGTTCAGGACTTCGCCATCCACCGAGATGACCATGCGGTTCTCGTCCCAGTCCATGCGCCAGACGTGGAACTTGGAAGACCAGTCGGGGTCGGCGAAGGAGGCGATGGGCTTGCGGACGGTGAACGACGTGCTGCCCTTCTCGCCGGCCCAGATGAGGTTGGCCAGCAGGTCGCCCTTGTAGTACTCCATGATGTCGATCTCGCCGCTCATGGGCCAGCGTCCGGTGGAGCCGACTGTCCAGAACGCGGGCCAGATGCCGGCGCGGGTGTCGATGCGGCCGCGCATCTCGAAGCGGCCGTACTTCCAGCTCTGGATGCCGCGGGTGGTGAGACTGGTGGAGGTGTATTCGGCGAATTCGCGGTTGGTCTTCCAGTTGGCGCTGCCTGCGGCGTAGCCGGGGTTCTTCAGTCTTTCGCGCCGCGCTTCGACGATCAACATGCCGTTTCCGCACCAGGCGTTGGCGGGCTGATACCACTGAACTTCCTGGTTGCGGACGAAGCCCGTTTCGTAGGTCCATTTGGACGGGTCGGGGGCGCCGGGCTTGTCGAACTCGTCGGACCAGACGAGTTTCCAGCCGCCGGCCGGTTGAGCCAGTGCGGGCGCGGCGAGAGCCGCCCCGAGGACGATGAGAAGAATGAGGATCGCGGAACGTTGTTTCATGGCGCCTTCTGCCTTGCGAAGTTGATCCGGACGATTTGCAGTCTATCAGGCCGGAGCCGAAGCGGGCGGCTGAATGAGAGACAATAATCGGTCATGAACAGACGAACGCTGCTCCGCTCGTCGGCGCTGTTGCCGTTGATCGCCGGGGAATTGAGACTGTATGCGCAGGCGCCGCCGAGGAGGCCGGATGTGCGCTATGAGCCGTCGTCGACCGCGATCACGACGGCCATCCTGAAGCTGGCCGGAGTCACGGGCAAGGACATCGTTTACGACCTGGGCTGCGGAGACGGGCGGATCGTGATCGCGGCGGTGAAGGAGTTTGGCGCACGGGGGGTGGGGATTGATATTGATCCGGAGCGGATCGGGGAGTCGATCGAGAATGCGAAGCGGGCGGGCGTGGGGAGCCGGGCCGAGTTCAGGAACGAGGATCTGTTCGAGGCCGACATCAGCAAGGCTACGGTGGTGGCGCTGTACCTGTGGCCGTGGGTGAACCTGAAGTTACGGCCGAAGCTGCTTAAAGAGTTGAAGCCGGGCACGCGCGTGGTTTCGCACAGCCATGACATGGGGGAATGGGTTCCGGAGAAGACGATCGAGGTGGAAGGCGACACGATCCATCTGTGGACGATTCCGAAGCGCGAGGGCGAGTCAAGGAAGTAGGCAGGTCAGCGGCGGATTTGCGGTTCGCGCCAGGGTTGGCCCGCTTCGTAGCGAAGCAGGCGTTGGCGGATGGGGCCGGACTGCGCGCCGCTCGTGAGGGCGAGCGCTTTGCGAATCGTCGAGACGGCATCGTCGAAACGGCCGGATGCGGCGTAGGCGGCGGCCAGGGCGTCGAGGGCTTCGGCATCGCGGGATTCGGAGATTCGGACTGCCTCCTCAGCCAGCGAGACGGCTTTCGATGCGTCGCGGAGCGTGTCGTCGGAAGCGGTCGCCATGATCCAGGAGGCGCGCTTCAGGGCAGGCAGGAATGCGGGACTGGAGCGGAGTCCATCGAGCCAGTGGCTGAGCGACGCGCCCCACCGCCCTTGTTGCGCCGCCACGCTGGCCAGCGAGAAGTGCGCCTCGGCG
This sequence comes from uncultured Bryobacteraceae bacterium, assembly GCA_947084845.1. Taxonomy (GTDB): domain Bacteria; phylum Acidobacteriota; class Terriglobia; order Bryobacterales; family Bryobacteraceae; genus PNKE01. Next base: position 3,864 of record CAMTUE010000051.1, read on the forward strand.
TAGTCCGGGTTTACATCCACGGCGCGCAGCCAGTGGGCCGATGCGGCGCCGGGATTGCCTTGCTGGGCGAGGATGCGGCCGAGGTTGTAATGGGCCTGGGCGAAGTTCTGATCGAACTCGATCGCTTTGCGGAAGTTCGAGACGGCTTCGTCGAGGCGACCCTGGCCGGCGGCGGCGACGCCGCGCTCGTTGTAGGCGGAAACGAGGGTCTTGCGCCAGTCGTTCAGACCGGAGTCTGACGTTGCCGCGGAGGCCAGGGCATGGGCGGTTTGCGCGGCGTCGCCGGCGAAATCGGGCATCAGCCGCAGGGCCTGTTCCCAGGCGGCCAGGGCATCGGCCGTGCGGCCCTGCTTCGCCAGGACGCCGCCGAGGTTATAGTGCGCCTCGGAGTAGCCGGCTTTCAGGGCGATGGCCTGGCGGAAGTGTCCGGCGGCTTCATCCAGCTTCAGTTTGGCGCTCAGGGCGACGCCGAGATTGTTGTGGGCGCGGGCATCGCCGGGTTCGAGGGCGAGGGCCTGGGTCCAGAGAGCGATGGCTGAGTCGAAGCCGCCCGCGTTGTTGGCTTCGGTGGCCTTGTCGTAAAGACGGTAGAACTCGGCCGCGGGGACGTCGATGTTCAACAGGCCGTCGGGCGGGATGTTGACGAACTCGGGGATGTTGACGGCGCGGTTGGCGGCGGTGGAGTTTTCGATGAGGATGGCGGGCGAGTCGTTGCCGCTTTCGTCGATGTGGGTCAGGAACATTTGCGTGTAGGGCGACAGGCTCTTTGAACTGAAAACCAGCCAGCGGCCGTTGGGCGAAAAGCTATGCCAGGAGTTCATCAGGGCGGTGTTGCAGTTCATGCGGCGGGCCTGGCCGCCGGCGGCGGGGACGATGAACAGCTCGCTGTCGGGGCGCATCAGTTGGCCGTTTCGGCTCTGGACGTAGACGATCCAGCGGCCGTCGGGCGAAACCTAGGGGAAGCTGTTGCTCCGGCCGTTGCCGGACGCCCCGCGGATGGGTTCGGCGCGGCCGCCTTTGCCGCCGTTGAAGGGAATGCGGAAGAGGTCGTAGCGGACGGGGAGTTCGTTGGGATCGTTGGCGGATTCGGCCATGCGGCCGCCGGGCGGGTAGGGGTCGCGCGCTTCGGCCCGGGCGAAGACGAGAGATTTGCCGTCGGGGCTCCAGACGGCGTTGGTGTGGACATAGCGGGGGTCACTTGCGCCGGGCAGCGGTTCGATTTGTCCGGTCGCACGGCTGTAGACGGCGAGGATTCCGCGCGCCGGGTAGAAGACCTGGAGGAAGCGGTAGTCGCGGAAGTTGGCCGTATAGACCTCTTCGTTGACGGTGCTGACGACGTGTTGGCCGTCGGGCGAGATCTGGGACATGAAGCCGATGGTGCGGGAGCCGGGCGGGCGGCCGGGAAACGAATTCCAGGTCATGACGTCTTCGCGGCGGATGGAGGTTTGGGGTGCGACGGGGGTGATGGCGTAGGTTCCCTTATCGCTGTCGGGACCGTCGAGGTCCATGCCCAGCGTCTTGCCGTCGCGGGAAAAGGAGTGGCAGTTGGCGCAGGTGGGCAGGCCTTCGAGGACGACGCGGCTTTCGGGTTTCGAGATGTCGCGGAGCCGCCATTGGATGAGGCGGATGGCGTCGGGGGCGAGCGGCTTGATAGTCCCTTTCTTTGTCTCCGAGGGCATGAGTGGGACGTCGCGGTAGAAGATGGGCGCGCCGACGGGGTCGCGGGAAGTGAGCAAACGCACTGACGCGCTGGAGAGCGGCCGATCCTGGCGGCTGGAGAAGCCGGCGATATTGAGGGACACGGCGCGTCCGGGGGAGTGTTTTTTGATTTCATCCCAGAGCGCGGCACCGGGGCGCCAGGAACGCGAGCCGGCGTAGGAGGGGGGCAGGACGGGCGGTTGGTTGGCCGGGGAGACGGCGCGGGGGTCGATGCCGCCTACAGTGGGCGGATCGCCGGCGGTTTCGACTTTGAGAGGCGGCCGGCCGCCGTCGAAGTTGATTGTGATGCGCCAGAGCGTGGCGGGGGTGGGGTCGCGCCAGATGAAGAGCGGGGCGGTGATTTCGGGAGGGAAGACGGACAGGTCCTTCGGGTAAAGGATTTCGATATTCGCCGTAGAGGGAGAAGGGGCCGCGATGACGGCGGCGCAAATCGGGATGAGAAAGATGGCTGGTCGCATGGCCCCTGCTAAAGGAGATTCTACGCCCGAATGCCGGAGCGTGGAATGGGGAGCGGAATCGGCCAGCGCCAAAGGACCAGCGCCAAAGGATAGGTAGCTTAATACTCTATACTCTTTTGTCCATATTTCCATATTTCCGCTTGACCGTGCCCCGGCGCGGTGATAGCGTCAACGCAGAGGTCCGTTGTTCCGATCCTTGCTTCGAGGTTAAATATGCACAAGTTACGTTTTCTGATCTGTTGTGCGGCGCTTGCGCTGCCCCTGATGGCGCAGTTGAACCGCGGCACGATCACCGGCATTGTCACGGACTCATCCGGCGCTTCCGTTCCAGGCGCGCAGGTGAGCGTGAAACAGGCGTCGACGAACATGACGCAGAAAGTCGGCACATCCGACTCCGGCCAGTACAATATCCCCAACCTGCCGCCGGGCACCTATGACCTGAGCGTTGAGGCGAGAGGTTTCAAGAAGTTCGTGCTGTCGAGCGCCGTGCTGAGGGCGACCGATGTCCTGCGCATCGACGCCGTGCTTGACGTGGGTTCGATGGTGGAGACCATCGAGGTGGCCGCGACGCTTGATCGGGTTCAGACCGATTCGCCCCAGGTTGGCACGTCGCTGACCAACGCCGGCCTGATCGACCTGCCGCTCAGCTTTTCAGGCGCCCGCAACATGGAGAACTTCGCTTACAAGCTGACTCCGGGCGTTTCGGGTTCGGCCTGGACCTCGCACATTAACGGCTCGACCACGGCCTCGAAGGAGGTTCTGCTGGACGGCGCCAGCACGACGGTGAACCGGGGTGGGCACAACAGCGAATCGACGGTTTCGCTGGAGGCGGTGCAGGAGTTCAAGATTCAGACGTCAGGCATGTCGGCGGAGTTTGGCCGGTTCCAGGCGGGTGTCTTCAACTTCGTGATGAAGTCCGGCTCGAACCAGTTGCACGGCACGGCTTATGGCGCTCTGCGCAATGAGGCGCTGAACGCAAACACCTGGGTGAACAATTTCCGCGCCCAGCGGCGCCCGCTCGACCGCAGGCAGAACGGCGCGGGCAGCATCGGAGGCCCGGTCTACATTCCGAAGATCTACGACGGCAGGAACAAGACCTTTTTCTACACATCGTACGAGCAGTACAGGGACCGCACGGGCGGATTCGGCGCGCCGAACCGGACGCTGCCGCTGGCGGAGTTCTATGAAGGCAATTTCTCGCGCCTGTTGCAGACCACGGCGGCCGGAACGGATGCGCTGGGACGGACCATCTTCCGGGGCGCGATCTTTGACCCGGCGACGTTCTCGCAGCTTGCCAACGGCCGGTACACGGGCGAGATGTTCCCCGGCAACATCATCCCCAAGGCGAGGTTCAGCACGGTTTCGCAGAAGCTGAACAGCATCGCGACGAAGTATTACCTGCCGACGGTGAGGGACGCCGCGGGCGTCATCCCGCTGGTGAACAACGGACTGTTCCCGGTGGCGACGACGCCGGAGTTCGACCAGTATCAGTTCTCAGTGAAGGGCGACCAGCAGATGGGTTCGAGCAACCGGCTGTCGGGTTCCTACAGCTACACGTTGCGGCCCCGGCTGTTGCTCGATGCCGGCGGCATGTGGGACATCAACGACAACCTGGGCGGCCCGCTGTCGAAGGCGCGGCTGCAGCGGACGCGATCGACGCTGGTCAGGCTGGCATGGGACTGGACGCTATCCCCGACCACCCTGCTGAACGTGAACACGAGCTATAACAGGTTCGCCAATCCCAACAACAGCGTGTGGGCGAATGTGGATGGAGCCAAGGAACTCGGCATCAAGAATTTGTCGACTTTCGGATACCCGGTTATCAACTGGGGTGGCGGCCCGTATGTCGCGCCGGCGACGCCGGGCGATCCGCAGGCCAACTTCCAGGCGTACAACTCGGGCGGCCTACTGGCCACCCTGACGATGACCAAGGGCAAGCACTTCCTGAAGATGGGCTTCGACCACCGGCGGTTCCAGCTCAACAACAGGCCGACGGCGGGCGGGTCTTTTAACTTCGCGGCCCGCGGCACGGCGATTCCCAACGAGACTTTCTCGGGCAGCCAGACGGGCTACTCGATGGCCAGCTATCTGCTGGGTATTGTCGATTCAGCCGGTTTGAGCGCGCCGGTCACTCTGGGCGGCCGGCGGCAATACTACGCCGGATTCTTCCAGGATGACTTCAAGCTCACGCGCACGCTGACGCTCAATCTGGGCATGCGGTGGGACTTCCAGCCTGCTTACACGGAGGTGGCCGACCGCATGGCGAGTTGGAACATGACCAAGACCGACCCGCTGAGCGGATACCCCGGCGCCTACGATTTCGCCGGCAAGTGCAGCGCCTGCGTCGGAAGCCGTTACTTCGGATCGAGAAGCTACAACGACTTCGGACCGAGGTTCGGGTTTGCCTGGCAGGCGGCCGACAAGTGGGTGGTGCGCGGAGCTTACGGCATCTTCTTCGAGGCCGACAACAGCAATTCCTATGGCTCGACCAACGGGGCGACACAGTTCCCGTGGTCAGGCAGCTATATCCTGAATGCCGACGCAGTGACCCCCTTCAAGGGCATCTTCAACTGGGACAGCGGGTTCCCGACCGACCGGTTTGTGCCTGGGACGTTCGACATCTCCTTCGCCAACCGCGGCGGCAGCCCGGCGATGGTGGACCAGAACTACGGAAACCCCGGCAACACGCAGCAATGGAACCTGAACATCCAGCGGCGGCTGCCGGCGAGGTTCCTGCTCGATGTCGGCTACATCGGCAACAAGTCGAGCGGCCTGAAGAACACACAGCTTACGCGCTACAACCAGTTGCCGGCATCGGTGCTGGGCCAGTACGGGCGCAACCTGACCAACGCGGTCACCAACGCCACGCAGGCGGCCAGCAACGGGATCAAGTATCCGTACGCCGGATTCTCAGGCACCGTGGCCGGCGCGTTGCGGCAGTTCCCGCAGGTGCAGGGGGTAAGCACGTTCCAGGGCTTCGGCGCGCCGCTGGGCTTCTCGACGTACCATTCCGTGCAGGCGACGATCGACCGGCAGTTTGCCAACGGCGTTTCGATGTACGCCAACTACGTATACTCCCGGACGCTTTCCAACACCGAATCGACGATGGAGGGCGAGAACAGCGGTCCGCTCGACTACTACAATTTGAGACTCGAGAAGACTCCTGCGTCCTACGACATCCCGCATATGTTCAAGGCGTATGCGCAGTATGAACTGCCGTTCGGCCGGGGCAAGGCCTTCGGCGGCGGTGTGAACCGGTGGACCAACGCCCTGATCGGCGGTTGGAACATCTCCGGCATTCTGAACTACTTCAACGGCGGGCCGCTAGGCTTCGGTGGAGCATCCTCACCGCTCCCCGGCGCCTGGAACGGCGGGCAGAGGCCGAACATCGCCGCCGGCCAGATGAAGGCTTCCTCGTGGAACCGGAACAACTTTGATTTCGCCACGATCATGAACCCGATCAACACGTACCTCGACAAGTCGCTGTTCTCCGATCCGGCGGCACTCACGCTGGGCAATTCGGCGATGCGGTACTCGCAGGTCCGCGGCTTCGGCACGGTGAACGAGGACTTCGGCATTCTGAAGTACATTCGCTTCAGCGAGAGGGTAAACGCGCAGCTCCGGTGCGAGCTGTTGAATGCCTTCAACCGGCACACGTTTGGCGGCATCCAGACGTCGGTCACCAACGCGCAGTTCGGCCAGGTGACCAGCGTCAGCGGCAACCGCAGCATCCAGCTTGGAGCACGGTTCACGTTCTAATCACCGGGAGATCTCCTCTCCAAACATGGCGGCCCGGGCTCGATGAGAGCGCGGGCCGCTTCTCTTTTGGCCGTGATTTCCGGCTGGAAGGGCGCTCAGATGGAGCCAGCAGAAGAGATGGAGGCGGTCAGGAAGGTCCCGCCGGAGCCAGACACCCGGACCGGCTCGCCGGCATCGATCAGCCAGACGTCGCCCTGACGCCAGGGCAGTCCGTGGATGGAACCCGCCCCCGAGGGAAAGATGACCCAGGCGGGGTTGGCAAAGGGGCCGATGAGGGTGTCGCGGTCACAATTGCGGGCTTCGAGCCGGAAGTAGGGACATTCGGCAAGGACTGGGCCGGCGCGGCGGATCTCGCCGGTCCAAGGCCGGAGATCGGCGACCTCAAGGCCGCGGTCGAGGTGCAGTTCGCGGCCGCGTCCGTAGTCGTAGAGCCGGTAGGTGATGTCGGAGTCCTGCTGAATTTCGGCGATGACCAGCCCGCCGCCGATGGCATGGATGGCGCCGGCGGGGATGAAGACGGAATCGCCGGGGGTTACCGGCGCCCAATTGAGAAGGTTTTCGATGGAGCCGTCGGCGGCGGCGGCTCGGGCAGCCTCCGCGGTGAGTTCCTGGCGCAGGCCCAAGCCCAGAGTTGCGCCGGGTTCGGCGTGGACCACGTACCATGCCTCGGTCTTGCCCGGGCTGTTGTGATGCGCCATGGCATAGCTGTCGTCCGGGTGGACCTGGACGGACAGCCGCTCGGTGGTGAAAATCCACTTGAGCAGCGGCAGGCCAGGGCATTGATACCAGGCCTCGCCAACGGGAGAAGCGAGTCCGTGGCGGTTGATCCAGGGCCGCAGGTCGCGTACGCCCCAGACACGGTTGTGCAAGGCGGGTTCGAATCTCCTCATATCCTTAGCATCGCCTATTCCGGATCAACTGGCCGATTGGCCTGGGACGATCCAGAACAGCCCGCAGAATCCTATCCCAGCCAGAGCCAGAGTGGACTATACTGATCGCACGGGATGACTGATCCGATCCAGGAACTGCTCGATCACTATCGCGCAAACGACCCCAGGGTGCCCGTGTCGCGTACGGGCGGCAGGTCGACGAGCGCCCTGATCGCCGATCCGCTGACGAGGGACCTGTTCACGACGCGACTGACGCTGACGCTGCCCGGCCCGCCTGCGAACCTGTGGCAGGCAACGCACGTGCAGGGAAAAATCGAGATCGACGCCGACGTGGATCTGCGGCTGATGCATAGCCCGGCGGGGCCGGACGTGACGCTTGGCGAGTCGATGGGCTTCGAACTGATGCTGGCCGAGGCCATGGAGTTGAATCTCGAAAGGGACCTGGACGAGATGGACTTTCGGGATGCGTGCGAGGCGGGGGATTTGCGGGCTTTCAGCAACCGGATTCTGGAGCAGATCGGCCTGGAGCGGCAGTGGGGACTCTGCCACGGGCTCGATCCGAAGATCGGCGCATCGTGGGACGAGCACTTCTGCCTGATTGACGCTCTGATCGAGGGGTCGGACATCCGGTTCGAACTGCCGGTGGCGGGGTCGGCGACGCGGGTCGAGGTTCGGATTCCCAAGGGGCTGACATTCAAGCTGGGGTTGACGCCGCGCGGCTGGGCGGTGATGAAGAGACGATTCGGAGGGACGGTGACGCGGCGGATCGCGGGTGCGATGGCGAGGGTAGCCGCATCGAGCGGAGACATGGCTGCCGCCACGACCGTTTCGGCGAGCGAAGCCGAAGCGGCTCTGGCCGCCGGCTCGGGCATGGCGTTCGCTTCCTTTGCCGGTCTGGCGCCGACCGCGGCTCAGCTCGCCCTGATGTCGGGCCAACTGATCGCGGAGCTTGCGCGGGACGGCAGGTTGATTGGCCTTCGACCCGACGACGCAAAGCACTACGCCGAGGCATATGCGTTCACCGTGTATCTCGGCCGGCCGGTTGAGAATGCCGAAGGCTCAGTGGCGGCGATGAGCAGAGGGAATCGGAGGGCTGCGGCCGATGTGGATGTTTACGGACAGACGGCAATGAGGGGGGCGCTTCAGCGCCTGTTCAACCGCGGCCGCCCGGTGGGGTTGCGGCCGGACGGGATGCCGGTTTCAAACCAGGAGATTGGAAGGATCGCCGATCAACTGGGCAAGGACATTGCAGCGCGACTGCAAGCCGTCTAGGTCCGTGACCGCGTGATTTTGCTCCTTCACGGTAAACCACTCACGGTCGTGGCTCTGATCGGAGCCGGGCGCGTCAGCAAGCAGTCGTCCAGTAGAACCTGATCTTGCGGTCAAAGCACCAGGAGCCAGCTCCGCAAATAACGGCACTCTATCGGAGCGGGGCGATGGAAACCAGGGCAAGCCCGGCGACGAAGAAGAGCAGCATCAGGACGATGTAGGACCGGACTTTGCCGGTGGCACCGGCGAATTCCTTCCAGATCAAAAGTCCCCACAGCGCGCTGACGAGAGTTGCGCCCTGGCCGATGGCATAGCTGACGGCCGGGCCGACGTTCACCTTTGGCGGTGCGCTGGCGGCGACGAAATTGGCCACCGTCCCAACCATCCAGATGATGCCGCCCGCAAGGCCGAGAAGATGCACCTTGGTACCGCCCCGGAAATACTCGCGAAAGCCGATGGGCTCACCCTGGACGGGCAGGTTCATGAAGAAGAGGCTGTAGACGGGGGTGGTGACCAGGACTCCGACGGCAAACAGGAACGCGGCCGTATATGGACCGAGCCCCAGGTCGCCCTGTTTGCTCATCTCGACGAGCGGATAGAAGAGGCCCATCAGGATGCCGCAGCCCAGACTGAGGAAGATTCCCTTGAGCGGCTGGCTGGTCTTGGCGGGAGCCTTGCCGACATGCCGGACGCCGCCCGGCGAAATCTGCTGCGGTTTGACCTTGGAAGCCGAGTGCGCGGCATGGGCAAGGGCGGAGAAGACGATGGCGACAAGGACCAGGGCGGATCCGCCGAAAAGCAGAGCCGGGTTGCCGGCCGGCTTGATGATGTAATTCAGCACGACGCCGATGATGAGGGCGAGACCGATGCCGATCGGGAACGCCACGGCCAGACCGGCGACGGCGATCGCCGCCACCAGCAGCATGTTGGCCAAATTGAAGACGGCGCCTCCGGCAACGGCCATGGCCATCTGCCGTTTTGAAGCGATACTTAGATTGTCGAGAAAGGTGAAAGACGGTGTCGTCGCATCGACGACGACGGTATCGGAAGAGCCGAACGTGAAGGCGGCGATGGCGGCGGCGATGATCAGCCCGAAGGTGTAGTCGAAGTAGTACAATTCGAATCGCCACTTCGGTGCCAGTTTCATCGTGTTGGCCCAGGATCCCCAGCAGATCATGGTGAGGATTGTCAGCGCCATGGCCATGACGTATGTAGTTGGTAGCATCATAAGAAAGCTCGCCTCGACGAAACGGACTGAACTCTGTACTATATAACAGCAAACGCTTCAACATGGAGGTTACCGCAATGCAGACCACGTGCATAGCCGCCCTGGCTCTTCTTCTCGCCGGGGCCGGATGGGCGCAAAGGCCCAAGTTCGACTTCAGCACGACGACTCCCGAGGGCAGACTCCTTCAGCAGGCAGGATCGGAAACCGACGATGCCCGGAAACTCGCCCTGTTCGAGGAGTTCGTCAAGACGTATCCGAAGCACGGCGGCACGGCGTGGGCCTATGGCCAACTGCAGCCGTTCTATCTGAAGGCCGGGCAGTGGGACAAGTCGATACAAGCCGGCGAGGCCGCATTGGCGCTCGATCCGGCCAATTCGTTCGCCGCTTATAACGCGCTGCAGGGATGCGAGAAGAAGGCCGACATCGCTTGCCTGAAGGACTGGTCGGCAAGGACGGTGGAGGCGGCGAAGCAGATGCTTGCGATTCAGAAGCCGGCGGACGAAGCCGAGGCCGAGGAGTGGAGCAAGGAGATCGACTACGCCAGGCAGGTCATCACGCGGTGCGAATACTCGCTCTATGCCGCCGGCTTGCAGTCCACCGACCCGGCGGTGATCATCGACCTCGGTTCGACGCTTGAACAACGCCACCCCGAAAGCCAGTACATCCCCCAACTCGCGGGCCGCTACGTGATGGCGCTTCAGCAGACCGGCCAGAGGGAGAAAGCCACGGCGGCGGCGGAGAAGGCGGTGTCGATAGACAAGGAAAACGAGGACATGATCGCCGTGGCCGCCGACGGCAACCTGCAGGGCAAGAAACACATGGCGAAGGTGGTCGAATACGGGGACATGCTGGTCAGCGTGATGCAGACCAAGGCCGCTCCGCAGGGCACCCCGCCCGAAGCCTGGGAAAAGAAGAAGACAGCCATGACCGGACTGGGGCACTGGCTGAAGGGCATGGCCTACCAGGAGCAGCAAAACTACACGGAAACCGACAAGGCGTTCCGCGCCGCGCTGCCTTTCATCGGGGGCAACAACGATCTCCTGGCTCCGGCATACTTCTTCATCGGCGTGGCGAACCACAGCTTGTCGAAGTCAACCAAGAATCCCAAACTCCGCGCCGAGGCCGCCCGCTTCACTGAGCTTTGTACGAAGATCAGCGGCCCCTACCAACAGTCGTGCGTCAAGAACCTGAGTGCCATCAAACTCGGAAAATGAACATCCTCGTCCCCAACCTCGGCTCCACTTCCCTGAAGTACCAGATCCTCGACATGCCGTCGGAGGCGTGCTCGGCCAAGGGCCGGTTCGAGCGCGTCACCGACTACCGTTCGGCGATCCAGGAGATCAAGTCCGGCGACGCGGTGATCGACGCGGTGGCGTTCAAAGCAGTCATCGCCGGGCCGGAATACCGCGGGACCTTCGTTATCGACGACAAACTGATGACCGCGATGCGGCAGTATCTCAGCGTCGCCCCGGTCCATAATGCCATCTACATCGAAGCGATCGCGGCCTTCGCCGAGACGATGCCCTCGACGCCGCTGGTGGCCGCGTTTGAGCCGGAATTCCACCGCACGATGCCGGTGTACGCTCAGGTCTATGGCGTGCCGGCGGACTGGCGGGACGAGCACGGGGTAAGGCGTTACGGCTATCACGGCGCGTCGCATGAGTTCATCGCCGGGCGGGTCCCGGAGATGCTTGGCGTGGCGAAGGACGGGTTGAAGTTGATTTCGTGCCACCTGGGCGGGAGTTCGTCGCTGTGCGCGATCCGGGACGGGGTTTCGATCGACACCACTTTTGGTTTTTCGCCGCAGTCGGGCCTTGAAAACGCCACCCGCCACGGGGAACTGGACGCCTTCGCCGTGCTTTATATGATGGACCGCAACGGCTGGTCGACGGAAGAAGTCCGGCGGCAACTGGCTCGCTTGAGCGGGTTGGCCGGCTTGAGCGGAATCGCCGGGGGCGATGTGCGCGACATCACCGCGGCAGCGCGTGGCGGCTCGGACGGCGCGCAATTGGCCCTCGATGTCTTCAGCTACCAGGTCAAGAAGACCATCGGCGCCTATGCAGCGTCCATGGGCGGCCTGGACGCGATCGCGTTCACGGGCGGCATCGGCGAGAACTCATCGGAGCTTCGCGAAGCCTGCTGTGCCGGACTCGAGTTTCTGGGCGTCGAAATCGATCCTCAAAGAAACGGGCAGGGATCGGGGGATCGCCTGGTGTCGAGCGATGCATCCAAGGTGAAAGTGCTGGCAGTGGCGACCAACGAAGAATTGGTCGTCGCCCGCCGCGCTTACAAGAGGCTGACCGCGGCTTAGGGCTCGTAACAAAATAACATTTCCATATTGGAATGTTTTGGCGTATCCTGGAGAGGATGATAGACCTCGTCCGGATTACGCGGCGCTTCGCGGCAGTGCGCGGAGTTTTGGATGAGCGCTCCCGACGACTGGTGGCA
>CAMTUE010000052.1:0-40091 GCA_947084845.1 uncultured Bryobacteraceae bacterium
GATTCTCAATGCGCTCAAAGTCCCGCTCCCAGCAAAGTAGAACGTAGTCAGGCACAAAAACGACGGCCCGCTGGCCAAGTCACAGCCAGTCAAGTAGTTACTGCCAAAACTCCCCTCGTCTGGCGGGGGAAGATCCGTCGGTCTGGCTGGGAAGAAGCAGGTCCGTGATCTGTGGCGGCAAAAGAACCTGGCGCCGGTCACGGGCGAAATCGGTGCGCAAATCGAGCGCCACGGGGTGTCGTTCTACCTGTTGCGGTAGCGCGCCGCCGTTAAATCAATCGCCCCAGGGATTGAGCAGATGTAGCCCACAGTCCTCGAAATCGCTCGTGTTGCGCGTGGCCAGAGTGGCCTTGCGTGACACGGCGATGGCCGCGATCATGGCATCCATGCTGCTCATCGGGCGGCCCGCGGACCGCCTCGCCGTCAGAATCCGGGCGTAGGCACGGGCGGCGGATTCATCGAAGTCCAGAATGCGGCCCGCGAAATCTCGCGCGAAGAGTTCCTCGGCCAGTTGAGTCAAGTCCGTTCTACGGTGGCCTCTTGGCATGGACTCCAGTCCGGCGAACACGTCCGCCAGCGTGACGGCAGTCGTGTGCATGAGGCTCTGGGGTTGCGAATGGAACCACTGCAGGACCTGGACCGATGGTGAAGGCCGAAACAGTTCCGAGATCACGTTCGTGTCAACGACGACCATTAGTCAAACTTGGGTAACGGGCGGGGTGCGTCGCGCTCGGGGATGTCCAGATCCACTCCGCCGATGCGCTCAATCCTGCGCCGGAATGAGTCCACCCAATGCTCCCTTTCCGGTTCGCCGGCTCCAAGGACAACGCGCAGAATGTCGCGCGCCTCCTCTTCCATCGAACGGGCATTGCCAGCGGCACGAATGCGCAACTTGGCCTTGAGTGATTCGTCGAGCTTTCGAATGGTCAGGACCGCCATACCCCGATGATAGCATTGCCAGCAATGCTGTCAATGACAGCGTTGCTAGCGAACCGCTTCCGCCAGCACCCCGGCCAGGTCCCGCCCAAACTGAAGCCGGTCCTCGGTCAGCGCCCGGCGTCCCAGCTTCGGGTGCATCGAGACCCTTTGTTCGGTCAGGAACGTTGGAAAACCGAAGTCCCTGTAGAGGCCCTGGACCACGGTCATGCGGCCCGGCTTGCCCTCCGTCGTCGTCCGTTCCGCCCAGGACAAGGGCCGCGACGGCGCGAATGTCGTCTTCTCGTTCAACAAGCGGAAGAAGCGTTCGCCGAGGTCCTTGAACTTGCCTTCGCCCGCCGCCGGCGCGCCTTCCAGGTACTCAGCGGTCTCGGTGTTGTGCATCGTCAGGAAGAGATCGATCGGGTTTCCGGCTTTGATCCATTTCGCGATGGCTGCGTACTGCGCGGCGATCTCGGGCATCTTCCCGGCATTGAAGAAGTCCCAGTTGCGGTTCAGGTCGTAGCCGTACTTGTTGAAGCGGACACCGCCGCGGGCCACGCCATCGGGGTCGTTCATTGGCAGGATGTGAAACGCCACCGACCGCCGGATGCGCGCCGCCTCGGCGTCATTCGACAGCAGAAACCGGACCAGCCCTTCGCAGACCCACGATGTCGGCGACTCCCAGCTATGCTGCCGCGCCATCAGCCAGACGTGCTTCGACGGAGTGTCCATGGGCCGCTGGCCCACAGATATCCATGAAAACCACCCGCGCGGAGGCCGCGAAAGAAGAGAGCGGGTTCCTGCCCGCATTTTCGACGGAGCACCCTCGGCGATATGCCACAAGCGTAGCGGCCGCCCTTCCGGTGTCTTGCCGATCACCTCCTCCTTGAACCACTTGCTGCCCGCGATTGACTTTCGTAGAGCCTCCAAATGTTCGTTTGTGTACGGCGGCACGTGCGCCACCCACAGCCGGCCGCTTTCGGGCGTGATGCGCAGGACGAGTTTCGGCGTTTCGCCGTCGTAGGTGAAATCCGTCCACGGCTTCCAGGTCTTGTTGTCGTAGCTGAAATACGGCGGCGTGTCGGCGGTCACCGCGCCCTTGTTCGGCTTGTAGTTGTACTCGCCCGCGAGGCCGGCGATCTCGATCGTCAACGGCTGCCCCTTCGCTCCATCGACGCGGAACGAATACCAGTTCGCCTGGCGGTTCCGCCCGTCCTGATCGACGTCGCCCGGCAGGTGGACGATGAAATGCGCCGGTCCGGACTGGTCCACCTTGCGGATGTTGCCGCCTTCGAAGTTCGAAACGATGACGATGGACGCCGCCAGCAGAACTGTAAGCATCATGAATGTCCCAATACGGGATGCGGCTGGTAGGGCGCTTCAAGCGCTTCGATTTCGGCAGCGTCAAGCTTCACGTCCAGGGCCGCGATGGCCTCTTCCAGGTGTTTCATTTTGCTCGCGCCGATGATGGGCGCGGTCACGTCCGGCTTCGATAGAATCCAGGCCAGCGCCACCTGCGCGTTCGACACTCCGCGCTGCTGCGCGATCTCGCTGAGCCGCTCGACGACAGTGAAATCCGACGGCTGATAGTACATCTGTTTGGCGTAGTCGTCGGTCTTGGCGCGAACGGTCTCGCCGAAATCCGAAGGCCGCCGGTTGCCAGCCAGGAATCCGCGCGCCAGCGGGCTCCACGGGATCACGGCGATACCTTCGTCGCGGCACAGCGGGATCATCTCGCGCTCTTCTTCGCGGTAGACGAGGTTGTAGTGGTTCTGCATGGACACAAACCGCGTCATGCCCATGGCGTCGGCCGTATAGAGCATCTTGGCGAACTGCCAGGCGTGCATCGACGACGCGCCGATGTAGAGCGCCTTGCCCGCCTTCACGACGTCGTGCAGCGCCTCGATCGTCTCTTCGATCGGCGTCTCGTAGTCGAAACGGTGGATCTGGTAAAGATCGACGTAATCGACGCCCAGGCGGCGCAGGCTGTTGTCGACGGCGTGCATGATGTGTTTGCGCGACAACCCGCGTTCGTTTGGCGCATCGCCCATGGCGTTATAAACCTTGGTGGCGATGACGACGTTTTCGCGGCTCGGCCCGAAGTCCTTCAGCGCCCGGCCCAGGATCTCCTCGCTGACGCCGATCGAATACATGTCGGCGGTGTCGAAGAAGTTGAGGCCGAGTTCAAGCGCCCGCTGGATGAACGGTCTCCCCTCGGCCTCTTCGAGGACCCATTCGCGCCAAGCCTTCGACCCGTAGGTCATCACCCCCAGGCAAAGCCTGGAGACCTTCAATCCGGTTGTCCCGAGTCTGACGTATTCCATGACTTCAGTTGTATCTCTTTGCTCACCCGATCCGCAGGATCAGGATAGGTTCTTCGAAACATTCTCGAGCGCCCGGCGGATGTATTCGATGCCCGTCGCGCGGTTCGGTTCGCCCTTTGGCGGGGGGATGGCGGCCTTCAGTTTTTCGATCTCCGGGGCCAGCGGTGTGGCCTTAAGTCCAAGAGAATCAATGGCATTGAGAGCGCCAAGCTGGACGTAGGGGTTCGTTTGGTTGGGACGCGCCAGGCCGATCAGGGTGTCCAGGACCGGCTTCAAATCGGCCGCCTCGCCCATCAGACCCAGCGTTTCGGCGGCGGCGATTCTGACCGCCGGGGCCGGGTCCGCCAGCAACTTTCTGAGCGCGGCCAGATTCATCTTCACTGTCTTTTCGCCCCGCATGCGCAGACCCAGAACCGCCCATCGCCGGACGGCGCTATCCGCGTCGGCGAGCGCCTTCTGGAGCGCCGGTGTGTCCGTGTCGCGTTTCATCGACGCCATTGACGCCGTGGCCAGGACCTTCGGCAGATCGTACTTGCCGGGCGTCCGCGCCATGTCGTAGGGCGACGATCCGGCGGATCGTGTATGGATTTCGTCCTCGCTCAGGAATCCAACGTCGCGCGTCTTCAGCACCCATTCTTGCTCGGCTTTGCGGAAACGTTCCAGTGTTGCGCCGTGGGCCGGGTCGGCGGCAAGATTTCTGACCTCGTCGCGGTCGGCCGTAAGGTCGTACAACTCCTCCGGCGGCTTCGTCTCCCAGAACTTGCGCTGGGTGGCGTTCAGTTTGCCTTCGTCGTACATTCGACGCCAGACCTGGGTCGTCGGCGTCTCGAACATGAAAGCGATGTGCTGGCCGTAGATCAGGTGCGGCATGTACTGGCGCATGTAGACGTAACGGTCGTCGCGGACTGAACGGACCAGGTCATAGCGCTCGTCCATTCGGCCCCTGAATCCATGGAGATAGGGCTGCGGCGGCGCTTCGTGGCGGCCCATGAAGGCGTGGCCCTGCATGTAAGAGGGCGGCGGGATGCCGGCCAGACTGAGCAGCGATGGCGCCAGATCGACAAACGAGACCAGCCGGCGCGTGGAGCCTCCGGGCTTGTACTCCTTTGGCGCGAGGCTGCGCCATTTCTCGGGGATATGAACGATGAGCGGGACGTGGAGGCCGGAATTATATGGCCAGCGCTTCGACCGCGGCATTCCGGAGCCGTGGTCGCCATAGAAGAAGACGATCGTGTTATCGGCCAGACCGTCGGCGGCGAGTTGCGACAGGACACCGGCCGACATCTTGTCCATCGTCGTGATGTTGTCGTAATACTGGGCCCAGTCCTGGCGCGTTTCGATGGTGTCCGGATGATAGGCGGGGACGCGGACCTTGGCCGGGTCGTGGATCCAGGCATGGGGGCGGGTGCGGATCTGGCTTTCGTGGGTGATGGTGAAGTTGAAGATGGAGAAAAACGGCTGGGCGCCCTGGCGGTTGCGCCAATGGGCCTTGGTCGAAGAATCATCCCAAACCTGGCCGGGTTTATCGAGATTGTAGTCTTCCTTGGAATTGTTACTGACGTAGTAGCCGGCTTCGCGAAGGTACTGAGGATACATTTTCATCCCGGCGGGCATGGGCAGCAGGCTGCGCATGTGTTCGGAGCCGGTGCAGGTCGGATAGACTCCGCTGATGATTGTTGTGCGGGCCGGGGCGCAGACGGGGGCATTGGACCAGGCGCAATCGTAGCGCAGGCTGCGGGAGGCGAGTCGGTCGAGGGTGGGCGTATCGGCGTAGCGGTCGCCGTAGCAGCCGATTTCCGGGCCGATGTCCTCGCAGGTGATCCAGAGCAGGTTGGGGCGTTCCGGTTCGGCGGCGCGGGCCAGGGCGCCGGCGGTGGCGAGCGAGGAAAACGCGCGGCGCGTGAGATCGGTGTGTCCGGATGCCATCATGAGTGTCTCCTGGATAGAACTGGTTTGTCCTAATCTACTACTCTTGCCGAGTCGTGGGGGAGAGCCTGAATAGGAAAGGGTGCTACGCTAAAAGAGTCTTTGACCGCATCAGTTTCACATCGAGCGCCCGACGGCCGCAAGTGCTCTTCGCAGGTCGAGTGCAACCTTCGCCCGACAAAGACGACCTCAATTCAGGACATAGGACAAGGAGCACCACAATGATGAAAATCTTTGTCGGCAACCTCAGTTATCAGACCACGCAAGACGATTTGCAGGCGGCCTTTGCCGCTTATGGCAGCGTCGAGCAGGTGAGCATCGTGACCGACCGTGACACGGGGCAACCACGCGGGTTCGCCTTCGTCGAAATGAGCAACCGCTCGGAAGCCGAGGCGGCGATCACGAATCTGAACGGCGCCGAGATGAACGGCCGCGCGTTGAACGTAAACGAAGCCCGTCCGAAGCCGGCCGGTGGCGGCGGGTTTGGCGGAAGCCGCGGAGGATTTGGCGGCGGTGGCGGCGGCGGCGGCGGCAGGCGTGAAGGCGGTGGCGGTGGTGGCGGTGGCCGTGGCGGCCGCGGTGGCGGCGGCGGCGGAAACCGCTGGTAAGGTTTTAATGGAAATGGGCGGACCGGCTGAAAGGTCCGCCCCAGTAGACTGGCCGCATGGCACCCGGCGCGGAGCCGGGTTGTGGCGGCGGGCGACGATCGCCAGGAAGGAGGCGTCATGGCTGGACGCGGCGCGCAATCATTTCAGAAACGCCAGAAGGAAATGCAGCGCAAAGAAAAGCAACAGGAGAAGCAGGCGAAGAAGGAGCAGCGGAAGCAGGAACCGGGGCATTTGCAGTCGGTCGAGGATATGACCCCGCTCGACGGTCCGGTGATTTACTCCGACGAAACAGACGAGTAGGAGAAGGCGGATCCGGGCGGCATGTCCGGGGTCCCGCACTCCAGTTCAAATTCGAATGGGCACGATGGCTCCAGAGCCGGAGTGCCCTTTTCCATTTCCGCACAGGAGCGACCATGCTAAACACAACGACATTTGTGTTTGCGGAACCGTCTGTTCATGAGTACCGCTCGCTCACGCAAGCGGCTCGCCGGCGGCCATGCTCGACTGAATCCGAGCCGCGACCGGCAGGCACGTACTTTCGACGTTATGTTTATTTGGGGGGGACGGCGGGTGCGCGCGGCCTAGTAGGATTAAGTTGCGTTTCGAAGGCCTGTGGGCGCAACTTGGCGTAAAATGGCTTCCGCGCCCAGGAGGATCGAGCAGTGAGATTCGGATTCGCACTTGCCTTCGTGGCCCTGTCGGCTCAGGGCGTCACATTGGTGGACAAAGGGAAATCGAGTTACTCGATTGTGGTTTCGGCCCAGGCGTCGCCATCGGAGCAGCGCGCGGCGCAGGAATTGCAGCGGTTCGTTGAAGAGATGTCCGGGGCGCGGCTGCCGGTGGTCGACGACAAGAAAAGGGTCCCCGGCCCCATGGTGCTGTTGGGCGACAGCGCGGAGTTGCGGAGGTTGGAGGCGAATGTCCCGTTCGAAAAGTTGGGCGCCGAGGGATTCGTCATCCAGACTTCGGGCCGCCACCTGATCGTTGCGGGGGGCCGGCAACGCGGCACGATGTATGGGGTCTACACTTTACTGGACAAACTGGGCTGCCGCTGGTTCACCAGGGAGGTCAGCCGCATTCCCAAGTTGCCGACCATCAAACTCCCGGTCCTCGCCGAGACTCAAATGCCCGCCTTCGAATACCGGGAACCCTTCTTCACCGAGGCCTGGGACAAGGACTGGGCGGCGCGCAACCGCACCAACGGCAACCATACGCAACTGGACGCGTCGACGGGCGGCAAGTTGCAGTACCACCCGTTTGTCCACTCGTTCGAGCTGTTGGTGCCGCCGGCGAAGTACTTCCAGAAACATCCTGAGTATTTTTCGCTGATCGACGGCAAACGCCGCGCCGAACGCAGCCAGCTTTGTCTAACGAATCCCGACGTGCTGCGGATCGCCACTGCGCAGGTGGAGACATGGATCAAGGAGCATCCGGACGCCACCATCTTCTCGGTCTCGCAGAACGATTGGGAGGGCTGGTGCGAGTGTGACAGGTGCCGGCGGGTGGAGGCGGAAGAGGGCGGCGAACATTCGGGTCCGCTGCTACGTTTCGTGAATGCCGTGGCGGCCGAAATCGGCAAGCGCTACCCGGACAAGTTGATCGACACGCTGGCCTATTGGTACACGGAGAATCCGCCGCTGAAGGTGCGCCCGCTGCCCAACGTGCGAATCCGGCTGTGCCCCATCGGGATCTGCATCGCCCACAGCTTCGCCTCGTGCCCCCGCAGCGCTTACTTCTACAGGAATCTGCAGGCCTGGTCGAAGATCACAAACCAGCTTTACATCTGGCACTACAACACCAACTTTTCGCACTACCTGATGCCGGTTCCCGACTTTGACGAACTGGCGGCCGACATCCCGATCTACAAGCGCCATGGCGTGGTGGGACTGTTCATGCAGGGCGCCTATGCCAAGGGCGGCGGCGGCGAGAATTCGGAATTGCGCGCCTATGTGCTGGCTAGGCAACTCTGGGATTCGTCGGTCAATGTGGACCGGACGGTGGACGAGTTCATGGAAGGGGTCTATGGCCCGGCAGCCAAGCCGATGCGCGAGTACTTTGACATGCTGCATGGCGAAGTGCGCGGACCCGCGGGCGAGCATCTCTGGATCTTCAATGTCCCGGATTATTCCGGCGGGTTCGTTGCGCGAGCGAACGGTCTCTTTGATCGGGCGCTGGCGCTGGCCGGGGATGACGGCACGAGGCGCAGGGTGTTGAAGGCGCGACTGGCGGTGGAGTATTACAGCCTGTTGCGGGATTCGGGATTCCAGGTGCGGGACGGGGACTACGCGCCCGCGAACCTGAACAGCGTCATCCCGCGGGCCAGGGACCTGTTTTCCCGGATGCGGGAGTTCGGCATCGAGAGTATTCGCGAAGGGCAACCCCTGGAGCGGGATGAGCAGCGCTGGGCGGAGTTGAAGCGGCTCCCGGTGCTGAAACTGGAGAACTCGTCGTGGCGGGCGGACATCGTCCCGGAACTGGACGCGCGAGTTGTTCGCCTTGTCCGCAAATCGACGGGACTCGATGTGATGCGCCAGTACCCGCCGGGCGCGGGCACGTACCCGAACGTGGGCGGGCAGATGGCAAGCGTCCACAACGACTATCACGCGAAGGCATGGGATGTGCGCTGGACCGTTGAATCGCAGGCTGCGGACCGCCTGACGCTCGCCGGGCAGTGCGACAATGGCGCACGGATCCGGCGCAGCTTTGGACTGACGGATTCAGGTTTGCGCACATTCACCACCGTGGAGAACGCCGGGGGATCGCCGATCCAGGCGGCGCTGCAAGTGCGGATGGAGTTCACGCCAGGAGACATCGACCGGGCCGGCATGTCGTTTGTCCGCGCCTCCGGCGAGACGGTGGAAAAGCCGTTCATCGCCGCCGGAATGGAGCCGGCGGGCAAGGAGACCTGGACCGGGGCGCGGCGGCCGGCGGGACAGTGGCGTCTCAGGCAGGGCGGCGGTCTGACGGTGTCCACGAGCTTCGACGATTCGCAGGTGGAACGGAGTTATCTCAATTGGACAGCCAAGTCCAGGCCGGGAGTGACCTTTGGGTTGTGGTCGGCCGAGAAGACCCTGGCTCCCGGGGAGTCGCTGCATCTGGAGGCCGTTTATGACACGGCATCCAGCAGCAGGGACTGAACTTTCATCCGGCCTCCGGCGGGCTTGAGACCGGAACGACACACCAAACGAATCCTATTGACAGGTCGATGGCAAAATGATATCACTATGGTAGCGGATTGATCTCGGACGAGATTCCCGCGGAGGAAAGCATGTTGAAGGAGAAGTTGATCTCGGCGCCGAACGGCATCCTGGTGCTGCTGTTTGTGGTTGCCATGCTGATTATCCCGATCGTGATGATCGTCATCACGGCGAAAGAGGCCCAGGGCGGGCCGAAGCCGATCATCCCAATCGTCTTCTGGCTGGTGGTCTGGATTGCCGACATTGTTGCGATGGCGGGGTTCTTCACGGTTCAGCCGAACCAGGGCATAGTGCTGACGCTATTTGGCAAGTACATGGGTACGGTGACCGAACAGGGTTTGAGGTTTGCCAACCCGTTCTATGTGAAGAAGCACGTGTCGCTGCGGGTGAGGAACTTTGAAACCAGCAAGATGAAGGTGAACGACAAAGATGGCAATCCGGTGGAGATTGCGGCGGTTGTGGTTTGGAAGGTTGTAGACACGGCCGAAGCGATATTCCATGTGGACAACTACGACAACTACGTCCACGTCCAGAGCGAGGCGGCTGTGCGCAACATGGCGACGGCCTATCCATATGACACGCACGAGGAGCACGAGATCTCGTTGCGGGGCCACACGGCGGCGGTCGCCAAGCACTTGCAGGCGGAGATCCAGGAGCGCCTGGCCGTCGCCGGCGTGGATGTGATCGAGGCACGTATCAGCTACCTGGCGTATGCGCCTGAGATCGCCTCGGCGATGCTCAGGCGGCAGCAGGCGGGGGCCGTGATCGCGGCGCGGCAGAAGATTGTCGAGGGCGCAGTGGGCATGGTGGAGATGGCGCTGAAGGAGCTGGCGTTGAAGAAGGTGGTGGAGTTCGACGACGAGCGCAAGGCGGCGATGGTGTCGAACCTGCTGGTTGTCCTCTGCTCCGAGAGCCAGGTACATCCTGTGGTGAACACAGGGTCGCTGTATCAGTAGGGGAGACGGAACGGCCATGGCTGAGCGCAAGAGCTTCCTTCTCCGCATCGACGGGAGAGTTCTGGATGCGCTTCGGAAGTGGGCCGACGACGACTTGCGAAGCCTGAACGGGCAGATCGAGTTCGTTCTGCGCACGACGCTGAGGGATCAGGGCCGATTGAAGTCAGGCCAGGATAAGCCGGAAGACGACGCTGTGGAAGAGGAAACCTGACCTGCGAGTTTTCCAGCGGCGCGGTTGCTCCGGACTCTGGTTGATCAGTTGCCTGCGCCTGGGACCTGACTGGTCCCGGGCGCATTTTCTGTTGGAGGAGGGTTCCCGGAGTTGAGCCGCGGGCCAATCCGCGATTGCAGGATCAGCCGCCAGATCTCGGCGCCGGCGAGCAGGAAGGTAATCCACAGGATCGGCCGCCGGTAGCGTTCCAGGAACTGGACGATGTAGTAGACGAGCGGAAACAGCGACAGCCAAAGAGTGCAAAGCAGAGCGCCGGACGGGTTGGTCCGCCAGAGACGCATGAGGCCGAAGAGACTCATCAGGGTCAGTCCGTAGACCCAGAGCCGCTCACGAGTGAAAGCCGGGAGGAAGGCTTCGCCGATCGGATCGCCGGTTTCCGAGGGTATCCAGAAGCGGACGATCCGGCGGGCAGTCAGGGAGGCAAAGCGGACAGGATTGGCCGTGATCCAGGCGAGCGCCTGCTGAGATCTCTGCCGGTTGTACTCCGGTTCACCCAAACTGACAATGCGATTCGCCTCTTCGACGCTCGTATTGGGGTGGCTGGTCTGGAAGCACTGGCTCAACAGATTCTCGACGAGGCTGACCTCCGCGCAGGCATTGTTGGAGATGGCGAGTTCGAGGCCGAAGTTGCCGCGCATGAGGATCAGCCCGCCAAACAGGTTGAAATTACGCACCATCCAGGGAGCGAGAATAGCGCAGGCGGAGAGGGCGAACAAAACGATTTCGAGACGCCGGCGGCGCCAGAGGGGAGCAGCCAGGGGAGTCAGGAACCAGGCGGCGACAACGATGGCTGCGGCGGATGTCGTCAGCGCAGTGAAGGCGAACAGGGCTCCGGCGAGCAGGGGGGTCGTGCGGCTGCCGGTGGATCCCGCCCAACGGGCAAAAACGATGGTGAGCAGGATGACAAGGAGTCCGGCGAGACTTGCCTCGTACTCGGGAAGCGGCCTGGCTTTGGCGAGGATCCAGGCGATGGCCGCCAGGACACCCGCTTCGAATGCCACGCCAAGATGGACGGCGACCAGTGGGAGCAAAGCGGCTTGAGCCGCCATGAGAATGGCCGCGCTCAGGACAAGAGCGAAGAGCCCGGGCCGGCCGTCGCCGAAAGTCCGGAGCAGGGCTCCCATGAAGAGCGGATACACGGGTGCGGCGTGCGCGGATAAGCCGGTCTTTGCCGCATGAAATGGGTTGGCGAGCGTTCCGGTAGAAGCATAGGAGCGCGCCAACCTGACGGTCTCGGGATGCTGCGGGAAGCGCGCCTCGGGAGCGAGTTCGGGCCACCATCGAATCACGCCCAATAAGAAGAGCACCACGCAGCAGATCGCCCGTGAGCGACTGCTGGAGAACAGGCATGTCTTCGAGATCACGACCCGCCCCAGAGCCGGAGCCGGCCAGCGAGTGGATGGAACGGGCCGGGCGTTTTCGTCATGCTGTTCGCCGTGAGGTTAGGATAGCGCGCCTCACCGCGACGGATGGCATCATGCAAATAATTCGTTGGCTCGAATGAGACGGGCGCGGACGTCGACGCCGTTGGGGCAGGCTACCGCGCAGGTTGAGCAATCGGTGCAGGAGTGGCTCGCCGCGGGCAGTTCCTGGTAGCGCTGCCGGGCCATGGCGAACTGGCCGTAACCGTCGGCGTAGGTCAGGCAGCGGAGCGAGTCGGCGACACGGACTCCTTTGCCGCAAACGCCCGAGCAGGCCCCGCACATGCGGCAGTAGATCGGTGAGATGCGTTCGAGGTGGGCCGACAGGGCGCCTTCGTCGCTCTTGCCGAACGGTTCGGACATGGCGCGCAGGTTCTCGTCGAGTTCGTCGAAATCGGTCATGCCGATGATGGCGGTGTCGACGGACTTATTGCGCAGGGTCCATTTGAGTGATGCCAGCATGGCGCCGTCGCGTTTGAGGCGCGCCGTGAGTTCGTTTGGATTCTGGCCGTAGAGTCTGTCGCCGCGCTGGATGCGGGCATAGCCGCCGGCCATCACCTTCATGGCGACGACGCCAAGGCCGGTGGCCCGCGCTTTCCGGATCGCCTCGCCGACGTTCGGCTCCATGGTGAAGTTATAGGAGGCCAGGGCGACATCGGTCATTCCACGTTTGACGACATGGTCGAGCATCTCGGGCATGTTGAAGTGGAAACTTACTCCGGCGAAACGGATCTTGCCGGCTTTCATGGCCTGTTGCTGGGCTTCGAGGAGGTCGTCAGTCACCTCGGCGGCGGCCGACTTGCTGTGAAGGAACCAGATGTCGAGATAGTCGGTGCCGATCTCGCGCAGGCTGGTGTCGAGGTCGCGCAGGGCGGCTTCTTTATTCTGGCCCAGCGACTTGCTGGTAATGATGACCTTCTTGCGCCAGTTCTTCAGAGCCGCGCCGACCATGCGCTCGTTCTGGCCGTTCTGATAGGCCCGGGCCGTGTCGAAGTAGTTGATGCCGGCCTCGGCGGCTCGCTCGATGACAGCCGGATCGGATGCCAGCATGCAGCCGAAGCCGAGCGAGGTGATCTTGACGCCGGTCTTGCCGAGCGTGCGGTATTCGAGTTTCGGCGCGGGCGGCTGGGCGGAGGCCGGGGCGGCCAGGGCGGCGGCGGATCCGAGAAACCCGCGCCGTGAAGTCTTCAATCGGTCCATCATGTCCTCACTCGACGGCGATGTGCCTGCCCACGATTATACGGACAGTCCGGTCTGAATTGAACGCCGGTTATGCTCGCGCGCCTGGATGCGCGATGGGTTTGTCGGGATTGACCGGGATCCAGGCCAGTGCGCCGATGACGCAGAGCGCGGCGGCTGTAAGGAAAGAAGCAGTCCAGCCGAATTGAGCGGCAATGAACGGCGTGAGCGAGGCGGTGACCGCGCCTCCGATCTGCCCGCCCATGTTCATCAGGCCCGAAGCCGTGCCAGCCGACGAGCCGGCGACATCGGCCGTGACGGCCCAGAAGGCGCTTTGCGAGAGATAGAGAGCGCCAGCGCCGCCTGCAAGGACGATGGAGGCGACACGCGCGCTTTCGACTTGCGTAGCCAGAGCCAGGAAGACGCCGGCCAGGGCGAGTCCGAACAGGGCAAGTCCGCAGCGTCCGACACGTTTGCCGTACTTCTGCGTGAGTTTGTCGGCGATGTAGCCGCCGACGGAAGAGGCCGTGGCCATGGCGATGAACGGCAGCATGGAATATAACGCGCTGGCCTTGAGGTCGAGGCCGCGGACCCGGCTCAGGTAGATGAAGAACCAGGTGAAGAAGATATATGCGACATAGCCGAAGGTGAAGTAGCTGATGGACAGGAAGATGATGTTGCGGTCGCCGAGGATGGCGCCCCAGGGCAGGGCCTTGTGCTTTTCGAAGTCCTTGGCCGGGGCGGGCAGGCCGGACTCGATGAATTCGAGTTCGCGTTTCGACGTCCAGGGGTGGGTGCGCGGCGTGTCGCGGGCGAGCCACAACCAGATGGCGCCGGCGATCAGTCCGATGATGGCGCAGACATAGAACGACCAGCGCCAGCCGTAATTGATGAGGACGTAGGTGATCAGTGGCGGTGTGATGCCCGCGCCGGCGCCGACACCGGCGAAGATGAGCCCGTTGGCAAGGCCGCGTTCACGCGACGGAATCCATGCCGCGACCAGACGGTTCGACGCGGGATAGACGACCGCTTCGCCGAGTCCGAGCAGGAAGCGCATCACGATCAGGAGTGTGATCGACCATGCCAGCGTGGTCGGCACCCAGGCGGTGAAAGTGGTGAACGCGCCCCACCAGACGACGCCGACGGCGATGACGGCGCGCGGCCCATACTTGTCGGCCAGATACCCGCCGGGCGCCTGAAACAGGGCGTAGCCGATGACAAAGGCGCTGAAGACGTAGCCGAGTTGGACATCCGAGAGGCCGAAGTCCTTCTGGATGGCTTGACCCGCGATGGAGACGTTGACGCGGTCCAGATAAGCGATGGCGCTCATCAGGAACATCCAGAAAATCAGCAGCCAGCGCAACCGTCCATCGAACAGGTTTTTCACGGTGACAGACTCCTCGATTGAATTCCGCGCACCAACCGGGCGAGCACGCGCGGGAAGCCGCATTCTATCTCAGGACGGGACTGGTGCACGAAGAAATAATCAATGCCAATGGCAAAAGGCCCGTCCGGCGTGGGACCGGACGGGCAAGGGAGAGCAACTCGACGATGGGTCAGACGACCAAACGGATTCGGACAACCCCAGTGAGCTTTTCAAGTGCGGCCAGTTTGTCGGCACGGATCAAGCCGGTCCGGATCTTGGCGACCAGGGCTTTGCCGTCGTCCTCGAAGCCGGCCTTTTTCAGGGCTTCGATGGTGGCGGGGTCTGCGTCCGCCAGCCAGACTTCGATGCGGATCTTGTCGGTTGGCGCGGCGGCGGCGAGGCGTGTGGCGAGCGCCGGATCGATCTTATTCGCCTTCCTGCGGTCGACCTCTTCGTTGCGTTCGTCCTTCGCGACGGTCTGACGCACGGCGGAGTCGGTGCGGCTGTATTCGGCCACTGCGCGATTCATTCCGCGAACCGGCATCGCCGAGGGCGCCATGGCCATGGTCTTGCCGGCCGCTTGTCCGAAGACGCCTTCATGGCTGACGCCATCGGGCATCTCGACCGGGACTTCGATGGTGACGAGTTTGCCGCCTTCGGTGACGCGCGTCTCATCGACGGCAACAAAGGCGGTGTACTGCGTCATCAGGCGATAGTCGATGCCAAGCTTCGTGATCTCGGCTTTGACATCGGCGGCGGGAGATCCGCCCTGGTGCGACGCCCAGTCGCGACTCATCAAGGCTTCGACTTTCGACCGCGCCCAGAGCGTGGCCAGCGTGTCGTGGGCGGGTTCGTTGGCGGGGAGATTGACGCGAATCTCGCGCGAAAAGGGCTTGCCGCTCATCTTGCCGGTGAGGCGGATGACGCCCGAGCCGGCTGCGTTGTAGCGGCCGTGGATGACCACCGGTTTGGCGGAGAACAGGTCGGGGATGCGCGACGGAAAGACGTCGCTGACCTTCAGGTTCCCGAAATCGACGGCGACATCGGTCAACAGCGGGTTGCGGACGCGTTCATGGAAGCGGCGGGCGGCGGCCGAACCGTCGTCAGTCAATGAAACGTATTCCACTTCGCCGCGCCCTTCTTCGGCCATCTTGTCGAGCAGGAAGCGGTTGACCGACGAGCCGATGCCGAAGCTGAAGATGCGGGCGCCGGGGTTGCGGCGGATCTCGCCGATGATCTCCATGTCGTTGCCGACATAGCCGTCGGTCATGAAGCAGACGATGCGGACGGCGTCTCGGTTCGACGACGGAGCCAGCGCGGCGCGGATGGCCTTCATCATCTCCGTGCCGCCGCCGCCCGAGCGTCCGGCGAGAAATGCCTGGGCGTGGGCGAGATTGGCGGGCGTGGCGGGGACGGGTTCGGGGAACAGCACGTGGGTGTCGCCGGCGAAAGTGATGAGGTTGAACGTGTCTCGCGGGTAAAGCCCGTCGATGGCGAGTTTCATCGTTTCCTTGGCCTTCTCGATGGGGAAGCCGGACATGGAACCGGACGTGTCGATGACAAAGACCAGTTCCTTTGGCATGACGTCCTCATGCGTGACACGGGCCGGCGGCTGGAGGATGAGCGAGAAGAAGCCGCCGCGGGCGTCATGATGAGTCATCACAGCGTCGCGAACTTCAGCGCCGGCGACGTTGTAGCGCAGGACGAAATCCTTGTTCGGGATGGTCTTTTCGGCGCGCAGAACGACGTTGGCGCGCGAACTCGACAGGCGTGTAACGGCGATGCCGTGCGACGTGGATTTGGGTTCATCGAAGGGGACGCCCGAGTCGATCTTCAGTTCGAGCGACAGGTCGTGTCCGGCCCGCACTTCGGGCCGCGCGTATTTCGGATTCAACTGGACGTTCGCCATGTGGGCGGGCATGTAGCGCGGCCCGACGGTCATGGGGAAGGACCATTCATAGACGCCTGTGTCGTACTTCACCGTCTCGACATAGGAGATGGTCACCTTGACCGTCGCGCCTGGTTCGATATTGGCCACCGACTGCTGAAAGATGTTGGGGCGGTTCTGTTCGAGCAGCGCCGCGACGTGGCCGCGGTTGCGGGCTTCCTCATAGACGCGGCGGGCTTCGTCGCGCGGCTTGATGAGTGCGCGGATCTTGCGGCCGTTGGTTTCGATCGTCATGTCGTCCACGGCCCCCATCTGAGGCAGGGGGAAGATGTAGACGGCTTCGATCTTGTTGGTGGATGGATTCTGAAACTCCTGCGTGACGGTGACGCGGGCCAGCGGACCCGAGATCTCGCCGCGCACGGCGGTGTGTTTCAGCGGGCAATTCTGGCCGGTCGCTTTGCCGTAGGGGTCGGTGATGACCAGCATGCCCTCGCCGGCTGGCGACTGGCCAGGCTTGTCCTGCGTGCGGGGCGCGTTGGAGGCCGCCAGGAGGGCGGCGGTTGTCAGGAAGAAAACTGTGGATCGCATTGGCATCTCCTCTGCCGGGGAGATGCCGCGACGGGCGGATTCCTTTCACTCGACGATGAAAGAAATACTGACCCGTCCCAGTGGGGGACGAACCGCGCCGGCCACGGCCCGCGCCGGGGCGGATTCGGCGGGCTGGAAAGTGAGTGCGAGGACATGGGCGCCGGGGGCGTAGGCGGGCAGGTCGAGGAATCCGGTCTGGCCCGCCGTGAGAGCGACGCTGCGGGCGTCGACGCCTGGGAGAGACCAGGATCCGGATTCCGTTGGGGTGAGTTTCACCCTGAGTTTCTGATCGCGGGGGACGCGTGCGCCTGAAGTGACGGCGAGCCAATCGCCGGACGCGTCCTGAGTTTGAAGGACAGCGGACTTTGCCAAGGCGACGGCCGCCTCCATC
Organism: uncultured Bryobacteraceae bacterium; assembly: GCA_947084845.1. Lineage (GTDB taxonomy): Bacteria > Acidobacteriota > Terriglobia > Bryobacterales > Bryobacteraceae > PNKE01. Next base: position 16,995 of record CAMTUE010000052.1, read on the forward strand.
TCCGCCGCTGTCGCCCTCGGGCTTATGGGAAGCACGGCGTTGCGCACTCTGGATGCACCGGCGGCGGCACGATTCTGCTTCTCCGCTGCCGACGGCGAGGCGGCCTTCTTCGCCTCGGTAACCCGGAACTCAGCGACCTGGGCGGGCGCCTGGCGTGCATCGGCTTCATCAGCGCGGCGGGCGGGCGTCTCGGTGACCGCAGCGGCGGTGCCGCGGATCATGACCGGTGCAGGCGGTGCCGGCGCAGCGGCCGCGACTTCATTCGTCTTTTCCCTGACGGGTTGGTCCTTCAAATCCTGAGTTGTGGGCTCGACACGGCCGGCCGCCGCCCCCTCCGCTGATTTTCCAAGGACGGGCGCAGCGGCTTCCTTCCGCAACCCACGCTCCGCGACGGCCTGCTTTGACTTGTCGACGGATAGGGACACGCCTGCGGCAGGCGCGGCCGCTTCCGGCGCCGCGATGGGCTGTGCTACCTGCTCCGGTTTGGCCTGCGCCATCTGTACTGCTTTGTCTTCGACCTTCCGCGCGACCTGAGTATCGGAGGCAGGTTGTCTGAACATGAAGACACCGAAGACGGTGGATGCCGCAATGGCCGCCGGTACGGCCCAACCCCACCAGGGAATGCGGCGCTTCACTGCCCGGATGGGAAGCGGTGCGGACGCATGAGGGTGAGCGCGCACTTCGCGTAACCGGGGCGCGGATGCCAGTTCCTCTTCGAGAGCTTGAGCAAGGACTTCATCATCTTCGCGCACGCTCTCGCGGATCAGGAACTCGTCTCGCAATTGCTCGTCCGCAAGGGCCTCTGCTAGCGCCTGTTCCGCGAAGATCTCTTCAAACAGCGCCTGATCGTCGAGCCCGGACTGGTAGAGGGCCGCGCGCTCAGCCGATGTGATCTCGCCCGAGGACAGACGCGCCAGTAAACGATCGATCTCTTCGCGTCTCATTATGGTCTCTCCCAGACCGTCTTCAGCCGCTCGATCAACTGCCGGCGGCAGCGCAGATCCCACACATACACAGTATTAAGCGAAGCCGCGCCCAGGCGAAGCCGGATCGCTTCAAAACTAAGCCCGGAGATCTTCAGTTTCAGGATCTCGCGGCAGCGCTCGCCGAGGTCGTCAAGAGCATCCAGCATCAGCCGCCGCTGTTCACGTGCGATCAACTCTTGTTCCGGATCGTCGTTTGACCGCAGACCGGCCTCATCGGCCTGCACCGCCGTGCCCTCGCCGCGCCGCGCCGACTTGCGGAAACCGGCCGCCATTTTGAAGCGCACGATGCGAAACGAGAGCGGGACGAGTTCTTCGATCGCCTCGACGTCGCGGTATTTTTCGTGCAGCACCATCAGCGTCTCCTGCGCCAGATCCTCGGCCGCGGCCATCCCAATACGTGATGCCGCGAAAGCGACAATCCTTTCGCGGAGCTTCGTCAAAACTGCTTCGCTTGCGGGCATGGCCGGTTTGGGGCGTGTGGATATAAGGGTAAGACGGCGAGCGGGTCGTGGTAAAGTTGGGTCTAATATGAGGGCCGAGGCAGCACGGGATTCGTTGAAACGAAGGGGCATCCGTCTCACCCGCCAGCGGCAACTGCTTTTGGACCTTCTGGAGAAGTCGGGCAGACACCTGGACGCTGACAACCTCTACCGTCTTGCCAACGAGATCGACCCCAAGCTCAACCGCGTCACCGTCTACCGGACGTTGAAGCTGCTCAAAGAGGGCGGGTTGGTCGATGAACTCGATTTGATGCACTTCGAAGGCGATCAGCACTACTACGAGACCCGTTCGAAACAGGAGCACGCCCACATCATCTGCCTGCGCTGCGGCAAGATCGAGGAGTTCTTCGGCGAACCACTGCAGAAACTCCGCCGGCAGGTGGAAGCGCATTTTGGATTCCAGATCCTCATCGCCCGTACAGAAGTCGGCGGCTACTGCGCGCACTGCCAGTTGATGCGCGCCCAGGAGATGGACTCCGCCCGCGCCACCGAATAGCCTGCGAAGCCGCGGACCGGCCCCTCTCGACGGGTCCGATTCTCGGGCCTTTTGGGTCGATTCTCGTTGACGCCAATGGGGAAGGGGTCCACACTTGACCGTAGCGTGGCAGGAAACGGATTCACAGAACGGCTGCGGAGATATACGTTTACCACGTTGTGGCATGCCTGCGCGTCGATGAACGCGCACGGGCATGGTCTGGAAACGCACGCGGCCCGCGGACGTTCCAAGTGGGTCCGGCGCGCGGCTACCGCGCCGGTCAGATGGAACCCCGTCAGTAGTAGCACCCGCCCAACGCTCTAACCCGGATTCAGGGTTACCGCCTCCAGGCCCGGTTTCAAAGGGCCTTTCGACCAGGGTCAAGGAATCCTCATAATGAAATCCCGAATTCAAGACGGACCGAACGCTCAAGCTGAACAACTGGGCAGCCATTCGATCGCCTGGCACAGCCTGCCTCAAGAAGACCTGCAACGGATTCTGAAGACCGGTTTGGATGGACTCGACCCCTCCGAGGTCGAGGAACGGCAGCGGGAGTTTGGCAGGAACACTTTGCCGGCGCCCAAGCCGCCCACCCTGCTCAAGGTGGTTCTCCACCAGTTCATGAGTCCTCTGATCTACATCCTCCTGGTCGCGGGAACTGTCGCCCTCGCGTTGGGCGACTTGAAAGATGCGATTTTCGTTTTTGCCGTGGTGGCGCTCAATGCCATCATTGGCACCTACCAGGAGTGGCGGGCCGGACAAAAGGCCCATGCCTTGCAGGCCCTGCTGAAGATTCAGGCCAAGGTACGGCGCTCCGGACGGCAAATCACTGTGCCGGCCGAGGAACTCGTGCCCGGCGACGCGGTTCTGTTCGAGTCGGGAGACAAGGTGCCGGCGGACATCCGGCTGGCGCAGGCCAACAATCTGACGATCGACGAGTCGTTTCTGACGGGCGAATCGCTGCCAGTGGAAAAGAGCGTGACCGTATTGAGCGGGGCCGTTCCCGTCAGCGATAGAAAGAACATGGCTTTCGCGGGCGCAACGGTGATCACGGGACGAGGCATGGGATTGGTGGCCGCCACGGGATTTCGCACCGAGGTGGGCGGGATCGCCACTTCGATCACGGCGACCGTGGGGGCCAAGCCGCCATTGCTCATCCGGATGGATCTGTTCGCCCGGCAGATCAGCATCATTGTGCTGGGTGTGGCCACTTTCTTGGGCACTTGGTTGTATTTCAGGGAAATCTCTCCGGGTGTTCCGTCCAGCGAAGTGTTCAGGGACGTGTTCATGCTGATGGTTGCCACGGCGGTATCGGCGATACCAGAAGGGTTGCCGGTGGCCATGACGGTCGCCCTGTCGATCGCCACATCGCGCATGGCTGCGCGAAACGTGATCGTGCGCAAGCTGATGGCGGTGGAAAGCCTTGGCAGTTGCACAACGATCGCCAGCGACAAGACGGGCACGCTCACGGTGAACCAGCAGACGCTGAAGAAGATTCTGCTGCCGGAGGGGACCGTGATCGAGGTTGGCGGCCAAGGTTACAACGACGAGGGGGAGATCCGGGATGCGCGGGGCGAGGCGCTGGACGCAGCCCTCCCGGCCCGCGTCGCACGGATAGCGCGAGCCGGCGTTCTCTGCAACGAAGCGTCGTTGAGCCGCGAGGACGGCGAGTGGAGGCACAGCGGGGACGCCATCGATGTGGCGCTGCTCTCCTTGGCCTATAAGCTGGGGATCGATCCAACCGCCGAGCGGAGCCGGTTCCGGGTCGTTGCCGAGATCCACTTCGAGTCCGAGAAGCGGTACGCGGCCACGGCATACGAAAGTGGAGAAAACGCAAGTGTGGACCTGAAAGGAGCCGTCGAGACGGTCCTGCCCTTCTGCGCGACCATGCGAACGGCGTCGGGCGACCAGCCGCTGGACGCCGGGACGATGCTGCGCAAGGCGGAGGAACTCGCCGAGACCGGATACCGTGTGCTGGCGATCGCGTCCGCTCCGCTGCCGCAAGACGCCGGAATCGTCAAACTCGGCGAGGAGCATCTCCGGAACCTCACGCTTTTGGGTCTGGTTGGTTTCATCGATCCGTTGCGGCCCGAAGTCAAGCCTGCCGTGGCGGATGCGATCAGCGCCGGCGTGCGGGTCATCATGATCACCGGGGATCACCCAGCCACGGCGTTCGCCATTGCGCGGGAACTGGGCATCGCGGGTTCGCGCGAAGAGGTGGTCACCGGGAGCGAACTCGATGAGATGAATGGCCACGATACGCCCGAATTTTCCGAGCGGGTCAAGCGCACCCGCGTATTCGCCCGCGTCACGCCTCAGCAGAAGCTTGAGATCGTTGACGCGCTGGTGAGGATGGGAGAGTTCGTGGCCGTCACCGGAGACGGCGTCAACGACGCGCCGGCGCTGCGGCGAGCCAATATCGGCGTGGCGATGGGATCCGGAACGGACATCGCCAAGGACACCGCCTTGATCACTGTGGTGGACGACAATTTCGCCTCGATCGTGGCGGGTATCGAGGAAGGGCGCTTCGCCTACGCAAACGTGCGCAAGGTGACTCTGCTGCTGGTTGCCACGGGCGCGGCTTTACTCCTCCTGCTTTCAGCGTCGATTCTGATGGGATTCCCGGCGCCCATGTTCGCGGCGCAAATCCTTTGGCTCAACCTCGTCACCAACGGCATTCAGGACGTGGCGCTGGCCTTCGAAGCCGGCGAGAAGGGGGTCATGAAGCTGCCGCCGCGCCCTCCCGCCGAGGGGATCTTCAATCGCAAGATGGTCGAACAGGTGGTCGTCGGCGGGACGACGATGGGCTTGGTGTCCCTGGGCACCTGGATTTGGATGCTACAAAGCGGCGCGGAGGAGGCCGTGGCCCGAACCTCAGTCTTTACCCTGCTGGTGCTGATGGGGTTCTATCACGTGTTCAACTGCCGCTCGGAGTACCGTTCGATATTGCGGATTCCGCTGCGCGACAATCGCATCCTGATGGCGGGCATGGCCATCGCATTCGGGGTTCATCTGCTGGCGATGCATTTGGCGCCGATGCAGTCGCTTTTGAGGACGACCCCTCTGACACTTCTGAATTGGCTTGTTCTAGGCAGCCTGGCGGCGTCGGTCATGGTCGCGATGGAGGTCTACAAGTGGGTGCGGCGGGCTGACGCGCCCCTGGAGTAATCGCCCGACTCTGGTTCGCGTTTCGTTTGCATCCGAGCCATGGTCCGGTCCCGGAAGGCCCAGCCAGCCTCCCGGATGGCTTTTCACAGGGCTGAGGAAAGGAGACCCCGATGAAGAGGTTCAACAAGGTGCTGGTTCATGTGGAAGCCGAAGTCAAGCGTTGTCCAGCTCTGGAGCGCGCCACCCGGCTGGCCACGGAGTGCCGGGCTTCCTTGAAACTGGTGGATGTGGTCGACGAGGCGCCGGGCTATCTGCGCGCGGTCACCCCCTGGGCGTGGGGCTTGTTCGATACGCTCGCGCAGTATAAGTCCGAGAGGCTTGAGCATCTGGCTTCCACTCTCCGGCATAAGGGCTTGACGGTGACCTCAGCCGTCTTGCGGGGAACCACGCCGGGCGCGCTGATCGAGGAAGTCGTCCGCGAAGGTCATGAGTTGCTGCTGAAGACGGGAGAGCCGTGCGAGTCGGCGCGGCGGTATGGCGCCATCGACCGGCGTCTGCTGCGAAAGTGTCCCTGCGTGGTATGGCTCGAAAAGCCGTGCCGGCCGGCACGCAGGAAGCGGCGCATTCTTGCCGCGGTCGACCCGGTCACGGACGATCCGGAAGTTCTCAAGTACAGCCGCCGCGTGCTCGATGTAGCCCTCTCGCTGGCCGAGTTCGAGCATAGCGAACTGCACATTGTCCATGCCTGGCGCGCCTGGGGCGAGGACTTGTTGCGGGACGCGGTCGCCCGGGCGGACATCGGAGATGTCAACCTCTATGTCGAGTCGTCGCACAGGAAGGCGGAGGAGGCGATGAAACAACTCGTGGCGGGTTTTGCCGGCCGCGCCGCCAACGCCTGCATTCATCTGGTCAAAGGCGATGCCGGTGTGGTGATTCCCGCCACTGCCCGCAAGGAAAAGATCGACTTCGTCGTCATGGGGACCGCCGCCCGCTCCGGCCTCCAGTGGGGGAGTATGGGGAACACCGCGGAGGAGATTATTGGCGATCTCACCTGCTCGCTGATGGCCATTAAGCCGGAGGGTTTGGCGGTACCGATTCCCGAAGGAGGCGCAGCCCCCTAAGCGCGACCTTGCCACCGCCGCGCCGAGGGAGATGGCTGGATCGCCGTCGAGCGATGTTACAATGGAGACGCGCCCATGAAGCAGCTTATCTTCTGGGACTTCCCACGAACCTCCTGGCGGTACGACATCGTCGTTCTGCTGATCCTGGCATTCATCTTCGTTACCCCGCGTGATGTCTTCAAGGACCAGCCCAGGGCCATGAGCGTCGTGCGCGTCCCGGTTCACACCAGCGCCGCCGCATTCTGGATTGAAGCCGACCTGCTGACCGCCGCCGGTCACGATGCGCGCATGGTCCAGGCCGGCGAGATCATCTCAAAGAAGATGGGAAAGACCGCCAAAGTATCGCGCCTGGAGACCATCGTCTCCACCGAAAAGGAAACCCAAGGCTACATGGCCTTCGTCAGTACCCAGTAGAGGCGGCTATTTGATGATTCGCATGACTTACTTCAGACTCGCGTCCGCGCCCGCCGGCGCTCTGCTCCTGTTGAGCGCATTCACCCCAATCGAGGCGGGCGACCTGGCTTCCGCGCTTGCCCGGATGGACCGTGCCGCCGTGGGGTTCAAGGGGATGACAGCCGATATCAAGAGCGTGAGCCACACCTTCATCATCAAGGACACGACCGAGGAGACCGGCCGCATGACGCTCTCCAGGCCCAAGCCGAAAGATATGCGGATGTTGGTGGAGTTCACTGCCCCCGCGCCCAGGGCTGTCGCTTTTGCGGGGCGGAAGGTCCAGATCTACTATCCGAAGATCAATACGGTCCAGGAATACGACCTGGGCAAGCAGTCCTCGCTGATCGATCAGTTTCTGCTACTCGGTTTCGGCACGACAAGTTCGGATCTTCGCGCCGGCTACGACATCAAATACTTGGGCGAAGTTGAGGCCGGCGGCCAGTTGTGTGACCGGCTTGAACTGACGCCAAAGTCCGCCGAAGCTCGCAATCATGTGGTTCGCATCGCCTTGTCGCTCTCGCAGGCGACGGGGCAACCGGCTCAACTTCAGGTGTTCCAGCCGTCGAAAGACTACCGGCTGATCACCTACACCAGCGTGGCGTTGAACCCGTCCTTGGGCAAGGACGCGGCCGGCCTGAAACTGCCCAATGGCGTGAAACGGGAGACGCCGCAGAAGTAGCGATGAACAATTCCTCCACTCCGGCCGCGGCGAGCAAGTCCAATCGTCTGGCTTATCTGGACTGGGCCCGCGGGGCGGCCGCCCTGGTGATGCTCCAGGGCCATGTTTTTCATAGTTTCATTCGTCCCGATCTTCGTCAGGACTCGCCTTACGTCCTGTCGCAGTTTGTCGGCGGGATGACGCCGGCGGTTTTTCTTTTCCTGACCGGCGTCACCCTGGCATTTCTGATGGATTCGCGCGGGAACGCAGGCCTGTCTCCCGCGATGAGGGTGTGGGAAGCGTTCAAGCGATCCAGGTACCTGATCCTGCTGGCTGTCGGATTCCGTATCCAGTTGTGGGTCTTTGCCGCCGGCGGCAGCCACTGGACCGACCTGTTTAAGGTGGACATCCTGAACTCGATGGCCCTGGCCATTGCACTCATGGCTCCGCTGGCGATGTTTTCGACTCACGACCGCATGAGGCTCGGTTTCGTGGCCGGCCTGGCGATCGCCTGCGCCTCGCCCATCATCTCGGGGTTGGGTTTCCAATGGCTGCACCCGTTCATCCGGGCGTATTTCGTCCCCGATCCGAACTTCTTCCCGTTCTTCCCCTGGGGCGCTTTTGTGGCCTTCGGTGTCAGCGCCGGTTCGGTGATCCGGGTGGTGAAGGAAGCGGACATGATGAAGGTGATGCAGTGGGCCAGCCTGATCGGCATTGCGCTGATTGTTGGCGCCCGTTACTTCGCCAACCTGCCCTACTCGCTGTATGGCAATTCCGACTTCTGGCTCAACAGCCCGGCCTTGATCCTGATCAAACTCGGGGTCATGTATCTGCTGCTGGCCCTCGCCTTCCTGTGGACACGTTATGTCAATCCAACAGGTTGGAGTTTCATCCGCCAGATCGGCACGACGTCGCTGCTCGTTTACTGGGTCCACACCGAGATCGTATATGGCCGCTGGATGTGGTTCTGGAAGGAGTCGCTGACGCCGGCGCCGGTCGTGCTGATTTCCATCATTGTCATCGCCGCCATGGTTGGGCTCTCGGTTGCCCGCACGGGTTGGAAACAGTGGCCGGGATTGCCCGCATGGGCCAAGGCGCGCTGGGACAGGTCGCGTGCCGAGCCCATGCAGGCCTCCGCGGGCGACTGACCCGCGGCCCGGGGCGGCGGGAAAGTTGCGACGGAAGGCCCGCGTTCGACATCCTGAGATCACGGGATGCGTAAGACGGAACAGGATGAAGCGCTGGCCGTGGCGCGCCTGATCGCCGAGATCGATTCAATCGACGCCTGGCGGGATCGCGTCGGGCGGCGTGTCATGTGCCTGTTTCTGGTGACATTCGCATTCGCCGTAGGCCTTTTGTTTTGGACCGTCAACCAAGCTCATGGCAATCCGCCGGCGACGCCGGATCCTGCGGGTCCGCAAGTCCCGGCGGTGTTGCGCCGTCTGCTGTGACGGCGGATCCGGGCCCGCCCGTCTGGCCCATCGTGCTGGCGGGATTCTGTTCGTTCCTCGACCTCTATTCCACCCAGCCCATCCTGCCGCTGCTGGCCCGGGAGTTGAACGCCCACCAGGCTGAAGTCAGTTTGACAGTGACCGTGGCCACCGGTGGCGTGGCGCTTTCAGCGCCGTTCGCCGGGGCGCTGGCCGACCGCTTCGGCGCCAAACGAACCATCGTCGCCTCGGCCTGGCTGTTGGCTTTGTTTACGGCCCTGGCGGTCCTGTCGCGCGGTTTGAGCGACTTGCTGGTGTGGCGGTTTCTTCAGGGAGTGGTCACGCCGGGCATCTTTGCCGTCACTGTCGCCTACATTCAGCGCCATTGGGCGGGCCGCGGACCAGGGGCGGCGACGGCCGCCTACGTCGCCGGGACCGTGATCGGGGGGTTCACCGGGCGTGCGGTTTCGGGTTGGGTGGCGGGACACTTCGGGTGGCGGACTTCGTTTCTTGTCCTGGCCGTACTGAATGCCGTTGGGGCGGCGGCGCTGGCCCGGTTCCTGCGCCGGGAAAATCGCGACCAAACGAACCTCCCGAGCAGGAGAGATGTTCGCAAGTTATTGAAAAATAATGTGTTAATGGCGACATGCGCAGTTGGCTTTTGCGTTTTGTTCTCCATGCACGCGGTGTTCACCTACATCCCGTTCCACTTGGCGGAGGCGCCTTACAGGCTGGGTCCGGGGGCGTTGGGAGCTATCTTTTCAGTCTATCTAATAGGTGCTGTGGTTACTCCCTGGTTTGGCCGGCGAATCGATCGGTTTGGTCACCGGGCGGTGCTGGCAGTCTCCATGATCATCTCGGCGACGGGCGCGCTGATGACGCTGGCGGGGCCGCTGGCGGTGGTGGTGGCCGGGTTGGCGCTGGTCTGCACGGGGGTGTTCGTGGCGCAGGCATCGGCGAGCAGCCATATCGGGGTGGCGGTGCCGGGGAACCTGTCGATGGCCGTCGGTTTGTATGTCACCTGCTACTACCTTGGCGGCAGCGCCGGTGCGGCGATTCCCGGCTGGTTGTGGAACGTGGGCGGGTGGCCGGGGTGCGTCGCCCTGGTGCTGGCGGTGCAGGCCGCGACGGTGGCGTTGGCCTGGCGAGGTTGGTCTGACAAGGCCTCCCCTGGACGGGGCGATTCGTTGTAGAGTGTGAGTGCTCCAGTCTTCTCTGGGGCGGAACACAACAACGACCGGAGAGTGAGGATTCCGTATGAAGAAGAGACTTGGCTTTTCAGCGCTGACGCTGCTTGCGGTTGGCGCATTGGGGGTCCTGGTTGGCTCCATGATGAACGACCGGCGACCGGAAGTGGCCCACGCGAAGTCGACCTCGATTGCCGTGGCGCCGGACGACGGTAAGCTGCGCATCATCATCTTTGGCGCGCACCCCGACGACGCCGAATACGACGGCGCCGGCGTGGCGGTCAAATGGGCCAAACTGGGCCACCACGTGAAGTTCGTTTCGACGACCAACGGAGACATCGGGCACTGGGGACAGGCGGGCGGCCCTCTGGCGCAGCGCAGAATCAAGGAAGTGCAGGCAGTCGCCCGGCGCATGGGAGTGACGGTGGAAGTGATGGACAACCACGACGGCGAAATCCTGCCCACGCTTGAAAACCGGCGCACCATCACGCGGCTGATCCGGCAATGGAACGCCGACATCGTGATCACGCACCGGCCAAACGACTACCACCCCGATCACCGCTACACGTCGATCCTCGTGCAGGACTCGGCCTTCATGGTCACGGTCCCGTTTTTCTGCCCCGAAGTGCCGGCGCTCAAAAAGAACCCCGTCTTTCTCTACTCGGCGGATCGCTTCCAGAAGCCGAACGCTTTTACGGCTGACGTGGCGGTCGGCATCGACGAAGTGATCGAGCCGACGCTGGACGCTTTGCTGGAGATGGTGTCGCAGATCCATGAAGGCGGCGCGAACGGCGATGCCAGTCTCTATCCGAGCGACGCCGACGGGAAACAGAAGCGGCACGACGAGGTCCGCAAGAGTCTGGCCAGACGCTATGCCGGTGGGGCGACTCAGTACCGCGCCACGCTGGCGAAGTTCTATGGGGCCGAGAAGGCGAAAGAGATCAAGTACGCCCAGGCGTTCGAGATCTGCGAATACGGGCGGCGGCCGTCGATGGAAGAGCTGAAGAAACTGTTCCCGTTCTAGAACGCGTGACCAATGAAGGCTGGCTTCGCTTCGGAGGCCAGCCCGCTAACTGCGCAGTTTCAGAAATTCGGCAACGTATTCGTGCAGTGGCGCGGTCTCTTAGGCTGCCGGCTTGACAATTGTGTCGAGCCTTTCGCGCCCGTATTTCCAAAACGGAGAACGATGCTACGCGGCGCGGCTTGATGCGCAGATCCACGTCGAGGCTCGCATCGGCCAGATCCACCGAACCCATCTCTCTTCATCGATTGGGTATTGCGCTATGTCTCAGATCTGATACCATGTGTCTGTGAAGCCGCTTGCCTTCCATGCCAGAGCCCGTGAGGCGATCCGCGGGTTCCCGCACGACTTCCGGGACCGGATCGGGAAAGCGCTGTTTCTGCTGCAGATGGACGAGCGGCCCGGGATGCCGTTGACACGGCCGATGCCATCCGTTGCCCGGGGCGTGTCGGAAATCCGCATCCGGGGCGAGGACGGACAGTACAGGGTGTTCTACTTTGCAGCCACTTCGGATGGAATCCTCATCCCGCATGCATTCCGAAAAACGACGCAGAAGACACCCCATGCCGAGATCGAACTGGCGCGCAGGCGGCTGAAGGAGATGCTCGATGAATAAAGAAAAGCGCGTAATTGTGGACAACCCGGAGTCGCTGGCCCAGGCATTGGGCCTCAGTGGCGCGGAGGCGCAGGAGTGGCAGGTGCAGTACGACCTGCTGAAGAAGCTCAGGCAAGTGGTTCAGAGGGAAGCATTCACTCATGCCGAGGTGGCCAGGCTGGGCAGGTCGTCGCGGACGCGCGTCACAGCGATCCTCAACGGGAATCTGGACGGGGTCTCGACCGGCCTTTTGATTCGTTTGCTCGCGTCAATGGGGTACCGCGTGCGAGTTTCCGTCTCGCGGGTTCGGCCGGCGGCGTAGAAGAGCCACGCGGATGTCTGTCGAGGTCTAGCCCGTGCTATACCAGTTCCTCGACAATGCCAGAATCCCAATAGGTGTCCCCATGAAGGAATCCATCCGTGTCGCAGCAGTGAATGTCGAGAGCAAGCCGGGCGAGACCGGACGCAACATCGAGAAGATTGCGCAATGGGCGGCGACGGCCGCGAGCGAGGGCGCGGAACTGATTCTCTTTCCCGAGCTTTCACTGACCGGCTTTATTCCCAACCACCCGACGGGCGACCATGCGGCGTGGATGCGGGACGCGGTCCGGCAGGCGCGGCGTCTGGCGGAGAGTCTCGATGGACAGGCGGTGAATCAACTGGTTCAAATCGCCGCGTCAACGAAGACGTTTATTGCGGCGGGGTTGTTGGAGGATGCCGGGAATCTGATGCACAACACGCTGGTGCTGGCGGGCCCTTGCGGTTCCGTCTGGTGGTGGCGGAAGTTGCATGTTCCGATCTTCGAAACACCGTTCTACAACGGCGGGGCGGGGCTGGATGTGGCCGGGACGGATTTGGGACGCATCGGCGGGAACATCTGCTTCGATGCTTTGATGCCGGAATCGACGCGGTTGCTGGCGGTGCAGAATGTCGAAGTTGTGCTGTTCCCGTTTGCGGCCGATCCCGCGCCGGGGACGGCTGCCGGCTGGGCGGAATGGGCGGGCGCGGCGTTGCGGCTGCGGTGCGCGGAGAACGGGGTGTTCGGGGTGGCTTGCAATTACGCGGGCGAGGTGGAGTTTGCAGGGGTGCGGCAGAGTTTCCCGGGCGGGTCGATGATATTGGGACCGTCGGGCGAGGTGCTGGCGCTGCGGGGCGGGGAAGGGGCCGATTCGGGGATCCTGCTGGCTGATCTGAAACGCGAAACTTTGCTCGATGCGCGGGCGGCGCCGGAGTATCTGTTCCGGTTCCGGCGGCCGGAGTTGTACGGGCCTTTGGCTCGATAGGGGCGTTGGGGGCCTTCGAATTTGCTGGGAGGAACCTGGTCTCTTCGTTCGCGGACTCTGCGTTGAGTTGGTGGGGGAGACCTGCTCTCTTCGTTCGCAGTTGAAGGATCAGATCGGGCTGCGAATGGCAGAGAGCGGGTTCCGGCGCCATTTGCACTTGGCGCGGCTTGTGGATTGATCCAAACACACGAAAAGCGGCGGCGGGCATGGAATCCGCCGCCGCTTTGGGAGCGCGCCAACCGTGCGGCGCGGCTATGGGAGGAGGGTGAAGTTGACGTCGATCTCGGTGACGACCTCAACCGGGTTGCCGTTCAGGAGCGTGGGCTGGTACTTCCACTGCTTGACCGCCTCCATGGCGGCGTCCACGAGGCGCCGGTCGACGAGTTCGTTCACCTGCTCGAGATTCAGAATCGAGCCGTCCTTGCCGATGACGGCCCGGAGCATGACCGAACCCTGGATGCCTGCGGCCTTGCACTCGGGCGGATAGGCGGGGCGGGTCTGGCTGACGAGGTTGACCGCCTGGACGTTGCCGCCAACCTTGATGCGCGTCGGCCCGGAAGCGCCCGGCGGAGGAGGAGGCGGAGGCGGCGCACCCTGCGCGGAGACGATCATGGTCTCTCGCACCTTGCCGGGTTGGAGGACGAGCACGAGCGGGGCGGAGACGCCTTTCTCGATGCCGATGCCCTTGATCTCCATGAGCGCGAAGCCGGGCTTGGCGATGGAGATATTGTAGACGCCGTCGGGCAACGGGGCGAGGGTGAATTCGCCGACGTCGTTGGTGTAGCCGACCTCGCGGCGCGACGAGTCAGTGAACTGGACGGTGATACGGGCCTTGGGGACAGTCGCGCCCGACGGGTCCTTCACCGAGCCGGAGATGCCGTTGTTGAGGGCAAGCGCGGGCAGGTGAAGGGCCGAGACCGGAATCAGCAGCAGGAGTGCGCCGGCGGCGGCGGCGAGAAAAGAACGGGGCGTGGCGGCGCGGCGGTTGACGTTATGTGCCAGCAGCGAGTGGAGGCGCAGTTCGAGTTGATTGAGTCGGGCCATGGGTATCCCTCCTTGCGGGATGCGCTCGCGGCCGGAGAGGCCACGGACGATGTCTATGAGATGGCCGGCGTAGTTTGAGGCACGCAGGCCGGAAAGCAATACGCCGTCGTCGCAGGCGAGTTCGGCTTCAGTGCGGAGTTTGTGCGATGCCAGCCAGACCCAGGGCAGGGGCCAGTAGAGCGCGCAGGCGATGTCGGCGATGAACTGGGCGAGCGTGTCGAGCCGCGCGGCGTGGGCGGATTCGTGGCGCAGGACGAGTTCAAGGCGTTCGGACGGCCAGTCGAGTGCATCCTCGGGCAGGAGGATGACCGGGCGGCGGAGACCGGCGACCAAAGGGACGTCGGTGTCATGACAGAGCGCGATGCCGGGCTGGTAGGGCGTTGCTCGGGCGATGAGGACGGCGGCACGGGCCTGCGCGACGAGGGTGCGCGAGAGAAGCGCGAACGACACGGCGGCCCAGAGGATCGTGAATATGCCGGCCCAGGGGAGCGAGTGGGCCGGGGCGGCGGCCGTGACCGTGACGATGGTGCGGGCGGCGGTGGCGAGGGTGACGGCCTGGGCGAGATCCGGCTGCCACGACGGGGTCAGGAGGATCGTCACGGGGAGGACGGCCAGCGCGGAAAGCGTGCTGAGCCAGAGCAGATGACGGATCGCGGCCGAGGTGCGGCGCAGGGCAAGAGATCCGATGGCGGCGGCGGCCAGCAGGATGGTGGCTTTGACGGCGATTTCGACGAGCATGGCTAACGGCCTTCCTTTCTGGCCTTTTCGATGAGAGCCGAGAGGTTGTCGAGTTCCTCGGTGGAGAGGCGCACGGCGCTGGAGTCGAGCAAGGCGGCGGCGGCATGGGCGGGTGAACCGTCAAAAAACGTCTCGACAAGGTGGCGGAGCGCGGACTTGCGGGCGCGTCCTGGTTGCGTTGTGGGCGAATAGACGTAGCGTAGCGCCTCGGCTTCATGTTTCACGTGGCCCTTGTCTTCGAGGGTGCGCAGGTGGGCGCGGACGGCGGAATACGACGGGCGGTCCGGCAGATCGGCATGGACTTCGGCGGCGGTCGCCCGTCCGCGCCGGAAGAGAATGTCAAGAATCTGGCGCTCCCGGCGGCTGAGTTTGATGGGCAAGGTCATTTCTGTCTCCTGCTAGCTTACTACCATCCTGCTAGAAAACTAGCACATTTTCGCGTACAGTGCTAGAGACTCCGCGAGGGCAGGGGAAGTTCCCGGATTTGCGGAAAAAAGTTGGCAGGGATCGCGGGTGTACGGGAGACCGCCGGCAGGACGAGCCTCCGGCGCCGCAAGGATTTGGGTTGTTTCAGTAAGACGGGAAGGAGATGGTCGGGGCGAGTGGATTTGAACCACCGACCTCCTGGTCCCGAACCAGGCGCTCTAACCAGGCTGAGCCACGCCCCGGCCGCAGTTGCGGACACCTTGATGGTAGCCAACTTGGGCGTAGAACCGCAACTCGCGCCGCCTGGGGTCCGCCCAGCCTGCCTGCGCGGTGATAGGATTTCAGCCTATGGAGCGCAGAAGTTTTCTTTCACTCGCCGCCGTGTCCGCGGCCCCGACTGCCGGCCTGGCAGCGCCCTCGCCGAAGGGCAGGATGGTGGTTGGCTGCCAGCGCGGGCCGACATCGGACGAGATGCTCGCCTACTTCAAGCGCCACGGCGTCGAACATATCTGCGGCCATCCGCCGCCTTCGGGCGAAAAGGGCTACTGGGATCGCGCCGATCTCTCGCAACTCCGCGAGCGCGTCGAAAAGCACGGCATCCGCCTGATGATGATCGAACCGGAGATGAGTTCGGCCTACATCACACGGGCCAAACGCGCCAGCATCATGTTGGGCCAGAGTCCCGACCGCGACCGCCAGATCGAATTCGTCTGCAAGACGATCCGTGCCGCGTCTGAAGCTGGCATTCCCACGCTCAAGTACAATCTGACGATTCTCGGCGTCGTGCGGTCTGCGCCGGCTACGGGGCGCGGCGGCGTCAAACTGAGCACCTGGAAACTGAGCGAGGCGAAGCAGGACCCGCCGCTCACCGAAGCCGGTCCGATGCCGGCCGGGACGATGTGGGAGCGGATCACGTACTTCCTCGACCGCGTCATCCCCGTCGCCAATGAGTACAGGATCCGCATGGCCTGTCATCCGCACGACCCCGGCATGCCGCCCGAGGGTTTCAGGGGCGTCGATTGTGTCCTGGGCACGGTGGCGGGTCTGCGCAAGCTCCTGTCGATCCGCGAAAGCCCGTACCACGGGTTGAATTTCTGCCAGGGCACGGTGGCCGAGATGCTCGCCGATCCCGGCAAGGAGATCTACTCCGTCATCAGCGAGTTCGCCGGTTCAAAGAAGGTCTTCAACGTCCACTTCCGCAACATCCGCGGACGGCGCGACGATTTCGTCGAGACCTTCCCCGACGAGGGCGATGTCGACATGTGGAAGGCTCTGCTGGCCTATAAGCGAGCCGGGTACGAGGGTATGCTGATGCCCGACCACATGCCCACGCATCCGGACGATCCGGGCGGCAAACAGGCATTCGCCTACGGATATGGCTATATCAAGGCGATGATCCAGGCGGCCGAGGCTTTGGGCTGACGCTCAACGGCTGGCCTCGGCCGGAGCCGGGTGGAAACCCGGCTGCAGGGCGGACGCCCCGCCCCACACGCCGGAGATTGGCCGCCGACTATTTCTCTTTGATCTGCATGTTGCGGAAGGCGATCTCGAAGCCCTCGGCTTCCAGTCCCAGGAAGCCGCGCCTGATCGTGCAACCCTTCCATTCGCTGACAAACCTGCCGTTCAACCAGATGCGCAGCGTGTCGCCTTCGGCGTAGACTTCCATCACATTCCACTCGCCCGCCGGTTTGACCCGGTTCTCGACCATCTGCTCGCGCAGGTTCGTTCGCGCCAGTTTGCCGTCGGCGACATCGACGCCAAACAGCCATGATCCGGCCGGTCCTGTTTGAGCCTGGTGCCAGATCTCGCCCATCGGCGACAAGCGGACGCCGATGCCGCTGTTGTAACGGGCGTCGGCCTGCGGCAGGGGTGTGAAGCGCCACTCGACGTGGAAGACGAAGTCGCCGTATTCCTTTTCGTACTTCAGCCACTCATGGCCGCCCTTGCCACTACAGATCAACGTGCCGGCGGCTGTATCGACGGACCATTGCGGACGCGGGTCGACGCCGGCCGTGGGCGGGATCGGCAGATGCGACCAGCCTTTCAGGTCGGCTGAGGGCATCAGGTTGGTCCAGCCGGCGGGTTCCCGCTCCAAAAGACTCTTCTCCTGGGCGAAGAGGGCAGGCACGGATAGCAGCGAAGCGGCGGCGAGGATCAAGACACGGCGGATCATTTGGTTTAACTCCTGAAGGTGGAATGGCGCGTGGCCGTTCTGAGAAGTATCAGAAGGCCGGCCGCGAGCGCAAGTGGCACTGGCGGCGCGGGTGTGTGGAGCAAGCGGGATGATAAGCCCATAAGCGCTTTTTATCTCACTAGCCTGTTGCATTTCCCCGGCTATTGTCTTAAGCTGACAGAGATGGCACCCGCGGCAAAATCGATCCTCGCTCAAAGGAACGTGGCCGTTGTGTCTGTGAACTCTGTAGCTGTAGGCATTATTCGGATCGGTATCCGCCCGCACGGACCCGCCTGAGTGAGCCGCAGCGTTTAACGCAAGATTAAAGGCCACCAGGCGGGGCAAGACCCGATGGTGGCCTTTCTCGTATCAAGACGAAACATCCCGGCGGCCTGCTCCAAACGGGCCGTCTGAGAGGAAGCGAATAGAGACTATGTCGAACCTGATGAACGGTGCGCACATCCTGCTGGAGTGCCTGACCCGCGAGGGGGTCGAAGTGATCTTCGGCTACCCCGGCGGCGTGACCCTGCCGCTCTACGACGCAATTTACGACAACCCGATTCAGCACGTCCTGGTACGGCACGAAGAGAACGCCGCCTTCGCCGCGTCCGGCTATTCCCGGACAACGGGCAAGACGGGGGTTTGCTGCGCCACTTCGGGTCCGGGCGCGACCAACCTGACCACCGGTCTGGTGGACGCGATGATGGATTCGATTCCGATCGTCGCCCTCACCGGACAGGTGACATCGACGCTCATCGGCACTGACGCCTTCCAGGAGGCCGACACGTTCGGCATCACGCGCCCCTGCACCAAGCACAACTTCCTGGTGACCAGCGCCGGCGACCTTGCCCACGTGATCCACGAAGCGTTTCATATCGCTTCAACTGGACGGCCGGGCCCGGTTCTGGTCGATATCACCAAGGACGCGCTCCAGGGCCAGGCCCACTATACGCCGGTCCACGAAATCCATCTGCCAGGGTACAAGGTGGTCACGGACGGCCATGCCGGACAGATCCGCCGTGCCGCGCAGATGATGTGGGAAGCCCGGCGGCCCTACGTCTACGCCGGCGGAGGCATCATCTCCTCGGGCGCAAGCGGGGAATTGCGCGAACTGGCGGAGACGCTCGACGCGCCGGTGGTCTGCACACTGATGGGCCTGGGCGGGATGCCCGGATCGCACCCCAATTTCATTTCGATGCCCGGAATGCACGGTTCCTATGCCGCCAACATGGGCATGTATGAATGCGACCTGCTGATCGCTTTGGGCGTGCGCTTCGACGACCGCGTCACCGGGCGTTTGAACGCCTTCGCCCCGCACGCCAAAGTGATCCACGTCGACATCGACCCGGCGGAGATCGGCAAGAACCGCGCCGCGGATCTGCCGATTGTCGGCGACGCCAAACGGGTCCTTTCCAAACTGGTGAAGGTTTTGAAAGAGCTTGCGCCGGAGATGCAGCCGCGTCACGCGACCGACCGCAAGGCCTGGTGGGGCCAGGTTCATGCCTGGAAGGAAGAGCACCCGCTCGAGCCGGTCTTCGGCGTTGACGAGATCAAGCCGCAGCAGTTGATGTATGAGATCGACAGGATCTCGGACGGCAAGGCCATCGTCACCACCGATGTCGGCCAGCACCAGATGTGGGCGGCTCAGTTTATCCGGTTCGACGAACCCCGGCTGTGGGCGAGTTCCGGCGGCCTCGGCTCGATGGGTTTCGGGCTGCCTTCAGCCATGGGCGCTCAGATGGCCCACCCGGACAAACTGGTCTTCTGCATCTGCGGCGACGGCGGCTTCCAGATGGCGCTGCCGGAACTGGCCACGCTGGCCAACTACGGCCTGAACGTCAAGATTGTCGTGATGAACAACGGCTATCTGGGCATGGTCAGGCAGTGGCAGGAGCTGTTCTACAACAACCGTCTGTCTTCGGTCGAGATCAACTCTTTCCCCAACGTGGAACATCTTGGCGCGGCCTACGGCATCAAGGCCCGGATCGTCCGCGCGCCCGCGGAACTCCCAGGGGCGCTGAGAGAAGCCGTGGCCGAACCCGGCCCCTATCTGCTGGATGTGCGGGTGACATCTTTCGAGAACGTCTACCCGATGGTCCCGGCGGGCGCGGCGATCAACGAGATGGTGCTGGCGCCGCCGCAGCCTGTCGCGGTGCCGAAATAGAAGTTGGGGCGAGAAAATCAGGAGTCCAAACAATAGCCATGCTCATGACCATTTCATTGCTGATGGAGAACAAACCGGGCGCGCTCATGCGAGTGACCGGCTTGCTGACCCAGCGAGGCTACAATATCGAATCGCTGACCGTCGCCGGTACGCTGGATCCGACGCTCTCGCGCATGACGATCAACGTGGAGGTCGTCCCGCGCCTGCGGGCGCTGGTCATCAAACAGATGAACCGGCTGGTGAACGTCCTCCAGGCCACCGATCTGACCGAGGTCCAGTCGGTCCTGCGCGAACTGGTCCTGCTGCGCGTCCGCGCCCCGATGGAAAGCCGCACGAACATCCTCAAGGAAGCCGAAATCTTTTCGGCGCGTGTGGTGGATTCCTCGCTCGATGGCTTTGTTCTCGAGGCCACGGGCGAGAGCGAAAAGTTAACCGAGTTCATCGCCGTGATGGGCTCGTACGGAGAGATAGAGGTGACGCGTTCGGGCGGCGTCGCCGTGTCGCTGGAATCGAAGAAACTGCGGCTTGCGCCGCCAGTGCCCAAATCCCAAACTGAAACCGTTGAATCGAGATAAGGACCAACTAGTAACATGTCAAATCGCTATTACGAAAAAGACGGGTCGCTGTCGCGGCTCGAAGGCAAAACGGTTGCCATCATTGGATATGGCAGCCAGGGCCACGCCCACGCGCTGAACCTGCGCGATTCAGGCGTCAGTGTTGTCGTCGCGGAAATGGCCGGCACACCGAGCTTCAAGCGCGCCGAAGAGGCCGGGCTGCGTGTCATGTCCGCCTCCGAAGCGTCGAAAATCGCCAGCGTCCTCATGATCCTGGTCCCCGACCACTTGCAGGCGACCGTCTACGAAACAGAAATCGCCCCGAACATGACCGCCGGCAAGACGCTCATGTTCGCCCATGGATTCAACATCCACTTCGGCCAGATCGTGCCCCCGGCGGACATCGACGTGTCGATGATCGCGCCCAAAGCGCCCGGCCACCGCGTGCGGGAACTGTTCACCGAGGGCGTCGGCGTGCCGGCCCTGGTCGCGGTCCAGCAGGATGCCAGCGGCGAAGCGCTGCAGAACGCCCTTGCCTACGCGCTGGCGCTCGGCTGCCTCAAGGCCGGCGTCATCGAAACCACGTTCAAGGAAGAGACCGAATCGGATCTGTTCGGCGAACAGGTCGTCCTCTGCGGCGGCGTGTCTGAACTGGTCCGCGCCGGATTCGAGACGCTCACCGAAGCCGGATACGCGCCCGAAATCGCCTACTTCGAATGTCTCCACGAATTGAAGCTGATCGTCGATCTCATCTATGAGGGCGGCCTGGGCTATATGCGCTATTCGGTCTCCGATACGGCCGAATACGGCGACTACACCCGCGGCACGCGCATCGTCAACGACGAGACCCGCAAGGAGATGAAGAAGATCCTCGCCGAGATCCAGTCCGGCGAATTCGCCAAAGCATGGATGGACGAGAACCGCTCCGGCCGGGCGGGCTTCCTGGCCATGCGCGAGGCGGCGAAGAACCAGCCGATCGAGACGGTCGGCAAGGAACTGCGCTCGATGATGCCATTCCTTCGCAAGAAGAAGAAGGAAGAAGGAGTTCCGCAGGAGTAGCCTGCTGGACTGTTCACCAAGCCGGGGCTGCGCGAGCGTTACCATCGCCGCGCGAGCCCCGGCACGGACTGCTGGAGGGAGTAAGTTATGCGGATCTGGACATTCGATACCACGCTCAGGGACGGCACGCAGGGCGCGACCGTCTCATTCTCGGTGGAAGACAAGCTCACCATCGCTCAGAAACTCGACGAGCTCGGCATCGACTACATCGAGGGCGGCTGGCCTATGTCCAATCCCAAGGACAAGGAGTTCTTCGCCCGCGCCCGAGGAGTGAAGTTCAAGCACGCCAAGCTGACCGCGTTTGGCGCGACGCGCTTCGCCAAAAACCCGGTCGAGAAGGATGCCAATACCCTTGCCCTGCTCGAAGCCGGCACGCCGGTGATTTCCATTTTCGGCAAGACCTGGGACCTCCACGCGACGCGGGTCCTCGGTATCTCGCTCGAAAAGAACCTTGAACTCATCAGCGACTCCGTGGGCTTCCTCAAAAGCCACGGGCGCGAGGTCGTCTATGACGCCGAGCACTTCTTCGACGGCTACATCGCCAACCCCGATTACGCCCTGAAGACTCTCGAAGCGGCGGCACAGGCCGGCGCCGACGTGCTCTGCCTTTGCGATACCAACGGCGGCACGGTGACCAGCCGTCTCGCCGAAATCGTCGCCGAGGTCCGCAAGCGCTTTGACGGGACCATCGGAATCCATACCCACAACGACAGCGACCTCGCCGTGGCAAACACCATCGCCGCCGTCGAAGCGGGCGCCACCCACATCCAGGGCTGCTTCAACGGCTATGGCGAGCGCTGCGGCAACGCCAACCTGGTTTCGGCCATCGCCATCCTTGAATCCAAGCTGGGCCACACCACGATCGGCGAGGAAAAACTTCGCAGCCTCACCGCCGTTGCGCACTTCATCGCCGAGTTGGCCAACCTGCCGCTGCCCCAGAACCAGCCGTTCGTCGGCCGCGCGGCCTTTGCCCACAAGGGCGGCGTCCACGTCGCCGCCGTGATGAAGGATGCAACGAGCTACGAGCACATGGATCCGATCCGGCTGGGCAACCGCCAGCAGGTGTTGCTATCCGACCTCAGCGGGCGTGGCAATATCGTCTACAAGCTGAAAGAGCACGGTCTGGAAGACAAGCTCGATGACGCCGCCCGCGTCGACCTGCTCGAACGCATCAAGCACCTTGAATATGAGGGCTACCAGTTGGAGGCCGCTGAAGGCACCTTCGAACTGCTGGTTCGCGAGGCTCTCAATCCGGGCAAGAAGTTCTTCGAGGTCATCTCCTACGAGACCCAGTCGCGCAAGATCGACCGCCGCGACGCCCTCACCTCGGCCACAGTGATCCTGCGCGCCGGCGACGAGATCCACTCCGCCCACGCCACTGGCGACGGCCCGGTCAACGCGCTCGACGTCTGTTTCCGGCAGTGCCTGGCGACGGTCTATCCGCAGATCAAGGATGTCCGGCTGACCGACTATAAGGTGCGGGTGATCGACTCGGGCAGGGGAACCGCGGCCAAGGTGCGCGTGTTGGTCGAATGGTCCGACCATAAGCGGTCCTGGGCCACGGTCGGCGTGTCCACCAACATTATCGAAGCTTCATGGCAGGCGCTGGTCGATGCCATCCAGCTCGAACTAATGCGCCTTGCCGATGCCGACGGCCGCATCGAGAAGGCGGTCGGGGACTTCTGCCTCGGCGTGCAGCCCGGCTGACCATTCGACGGGAGGCCGGATGAAACCGCTGCCCGACTCGAAGTTCAAGCGCCGCCTGCTCCGCACCGCGACGCGCCCCGGCTCGTTCCGGGACGAGATGATCCGCCGGGTGATCGCCTCCATCCCGCGCGGCAAGGTGTCTTCATATAAGGATGTCGCAGCCACGGCCGGCTATCCGCTCAATCATCGTCTGGTGGTCAAGATTCTCCGCGAGGCCGGCGAACGGCTTCCGTGGCACAGGGTCCTTGGGGCGCAGGGCGACATCCGTCTCAAGGGCGAAGGGGCCCTGGAGCAGCGCCACCGGCTGGAGATGGAGGGCGTCCGGTTTAAGGGCAAGCGCGTAGACCTCGCCGGGGACAAGTACCTATTCGAGGGTTGGACGATCGATCCGCCCGAACCGTCCTAGGCCGGAAGC
>CAMTUE010000053.1:0-15141 GCA_947084845.1 uncultured Bryobacteraceae bacterium
GGCCGCGAACGCAGAGAGCGGGTCCTGTTCGTCATTTTCAGCGGAGCGAACCAGGACCGTCTTCAACCGCGAACGGAGAGAGCGGGTTCCGTTCGTCATTTTCAGCGGAGCGAACCAGGACCGTCTTCAACCGCGAACGGAGAGAGCGGGTTCCGGCCGTCATTTTCAGCGGAGCGGATTACTGGACGCGTCTTCCGCCCGAGTCGCTTCCAGCCAGCCATATCCTCACCCGCCCACGCCTGTTGTCTCCCCCAATACACATGCGTTTTGGTCCCAATCCTCCTCCCATCCGTAATGAATGTTGAGCCTGGCCCGGCTTACGGCCGTGTTCCAGAGCCGACCATCCAACGGAGGATACCGTCAACATGTTCCATCGCACCGCCGTCGCCCTCTTGCTTGCCTGCGCCTGCGCGCATGCCGGCCAGATCGTCTTCTCTAAACAGCCCATCGACCCCGCCAATCCAACCAATCTCACCAAAGCCTTCAAAGCCGGCGACCCCATCTACGCCCTCCTCATCGCCGACCGCCCGTGGCGCGTTCTCCTGAAGGCGCAGGACCAGAACGAAGCCAAGCTCATGGTCTTCATGGAAGCGCCCTCAGGCCGCGATTATCAGTACATCGCCATGAAAACGCCCGCCGCCATCGACAGCAAGACCCTGCTGCTCGATATCGCCCCTGAACCCGCCAAAATGCGCACTTACACCGATCCCGCCTACGAGTACGGCGAAGGCCGGGGCTACCGCAAGATCGGGCCTATCGCCTTCACCTACACCCTTGGTCAGCTCACGCCGGGTAAGCACGAGATCGCCTTCTCGGCCAAGCATTTCGACGAGGTCTATGCCGCCGGTACGATCACTATCGAGGGTCCCGCCTTCGCCCAGTACACCGCGCTCCACGAGCAGGTCAAGGCCGCCGAAACGGCCAATGCCCGCCTGCCCGACGCCAGGATGGTCGACAAGGCATTGGAGGCCACGATGCGCAAGCTTCTTGCGAACGCAGGCTGGCCTGCGGTTGTCCGGCTTGTGATTGTTGATAAGGACTGGTGGCTGGACCGCGCATCGGGCGGAGACAGCCCGATTGTGAGCCGCCACATTGCAGCCGCCGCGGCGGCGAAGGATGCCGACGGCGCCTTCTTCTACAAGAACTGCACCTTCCATCAAAGGAAGTTGATCTCAGGAGGCTTCGGGCCGCTGGAACTCACCAACCAGGGCATGAAACGCAAGATCTCCGCCGCCAATATCAATAAGTGACTCGTCGCCCCTACTTGAGCACTTTGTATATGTTCGAGTAGTCGTCCGTCCACAGCCGCAACCAGGGCGCGGCCCGCAACGGGCTGGCCGTGTCCTTGAATACGCTGCTGTCGAATACCTGCCGCTGATTCGCCACCAGCACCCAGGTCGTGCCATAGCACGTTCCGTCCTCGTTATCCTCGGTCTCCACCAGCACCGAACGTTTCCCAGCGGCCTTGGCAACGCGCTCCAGGACAGGCTGTAAGTTAATGAAGCGATTGGATATGTGAAATGCGACGACACCGTTCTCCGACATATGACGAAGATACACCCCGAGCGCCTCCCGCGTGAGCAGGTGCACCGGAATCGAGTCGCTCGAAAATGCGTCCACCGCCAGAACATCAAACCCCTGTGGCGGCTCCCGCTCCAGGCTCAGCCGCGCGTCTCCCATCACGACCTGCACCTCCCCCTCGGCGTTTCTCACATACCAGAAGTACTGATTTGCGATGGACTGCACCAACGGGTTGATCTCGTAATACCGGTAGACATCGCCCGGCCGCGAGTACCCTGCCAGCGTCCCCGTCCCCAACCCGATCACGCCGATCTTCTGCGGTTGGCCCGCCTGCCGCAACTGCATCAGCAGGCCGTACCCCGTATCGCGACAGTAATAGCTCGCAACTTCCTTCCGGCGCGCCGGGTGCGTGTACTGCTCGCCATGGTTGATCGACCCATGGACCAACGACCGGTAGCCTTCCCAGTCGTACGGCTCGTTATACTGCCGCACCGCCATCTCGCCATAGAAGTTGCGAACCACGACCATGCTGCCCTTCGTCATTGCTATCCCCATGTGGATCGAATAGCCGGTCACGGCGGCGGCCGCGGTCATCACCAGGATCGACGCCCAGCCGAGCCAATCCAGCCGGAAGGGAGATTCGGCGCCGCTGTAGATCGACACTAACGCCAATCCAACCAACAGAATACAAGCCAACGGCAGCTCGTAATGGGTATTGAACAGCACCGGAGCGATCAGCGCCACAAACGCCCCGCCAATCGCGCCGCCAATCGAAATCATCAGATAGAACGCGGTCAGATGCTTCGGGTGGGGCTTCGACCTCGACAGTTCCCCATGACCCACCATGCAGGCGACAAAGAACGCCACCGAGTACGCCAGGATCGTCAACTTCAATTCGGGCCGGTCTTCCGGGCTTGTCTCAGCCAGATAAAGGATCCCGGCCAGCGCGGGGGCGAGCAAAAGGAGAAACAGCGTCCTTCGATACCATCCTTCGGCATCAAAACAAAGGATAAAGCTAAGTAAATAAATGGCCAGTGGCAGAATCCAAAGGAACGGGATCGGCGCGATGTCCATGCTCATGTGACTCGTCACGGCCAACAGCAGCATCGATGGCCCCGCAGCCAGTCCAATCCAGAAGAAATGGCGCCTCAACGCAGGCTTAGGTTCGTTTGGTTGCGATTCCTCCGGCCCGGCTTCGATCCTGGCCTGACGCTGGCTTCGCCATCCCGTCCACACGCAAAGCACTGCAAACAAACCAAATGCCACCGACCAGACTATGGCCTGGCCGCGCAACGTCAGATTCGGCTCCACCAGCGGCGGGTAACTCAGCAGCGCCAGCATCGACCCCAGGTTCGACAGCGCAAACAGCCTGTACGGGATCTTCCCAGGGTTGGCCTGGACATACCACGCCTGGATCAACGGTCCAGTCGTGGACAATGCGAAATACGGCAAACCGATCGTCAAAGCCAGCAGGCCCAGGATGTGAAATGCCGGCGCATCCGGCGTCAACGGCTTCCAGGCGGCGTTCGGAATGATCGGCAGCGCCAGCATGCAAAGCGTCAAAACCGACGAATGTAGAATCCATTGCTTGCGCGGGCTAAGCCTCTTGACGATGCCGTGCGAATATCCGTATCCGGCCAGCAGCGCGGCCTGGAAAAACAGCAGGCACGTCGCCCACACGGCCGCCGTCCCGCCGAACCACGGCAGAATCATCTTGCCGATCATGGGCTGGACCTGGAACAGCAGGAATGCGCTGAGAAAGATTGTGATGGCGTAGAAAAGCATGGCTCAGTAGTCAGGTAAGAATCAGATTGCCGGCCGCGGCCAGGCGGGACTTCCAATTATCGGCGACAAATACACTCTAGCCGTAGTCGGCCGCCAGGGCCGGTCCTCTCACAAAGGAGACGCTCGCCTGTTCCCGACGGTAACACGGCCCGGCCTGATGATAGACTTCTTACTCAGGTAGTTCGCGCGGGAGCGGACCACAGTCTCCGCACGGCTTCCCAAGGAGAGTGGCATGAGACAAACTCACCTCGTCACGGTCCTGCTGGCCTGTGCGCTCGCGGCGCAGTCGCTCGCGCAGGAAACTGTAACCGTACGGCCCAGGGAGATCGACGACGTCCTCGTCAACCCCGGCATCGGGTTCATGACCTTCCAGCGTTTCAACGGCGACGCCCTCAACGAAGGCACCGGCTGGACCGAAGGCTTCCCCATCGCCTACCAGGAATTCAAGGGAAGCCTCAAGAACAGGAACCACCCCGACACCTCCATCGCCTACTTCCGCGTCTACTGGCGCTACATCGAACCCGAGCGCGGCAAGTTCGCCTGGGAACAGTTCGACAACGCCCTAAAGACCGCCCACGCCCGCGGCCAGACGCTCATGATCCGCATCGCGCCCTACGGCAGTTCGGGCACAGTCAAGGACGATGTGCCCGACTGGTACCGTCAGATGATGGGCGACGAAAAGGGCAAGTTGCCCGTCCCGAAGTGGCGTACCGACCCCGAAGACCCGCGCTATGCCAAGGCCTTCGGCGACATGATCCGCGCCTTCGGCAAACGCTACGACGGCCACCCCGGCCTCGAAAGCGTCGACCTCTCCATCGTCAGCGCCTGGGGCGAAGGCGAAGGCTCGGACCGGCTCACCCAGCGCACCCGCGAGGCGCTGGTCGACGCCTATCTCGAAACCTTCCAGCAAACGCCCCTGGTCATGCTGCTCACCGACCATAGGACGAACTCCTACGGCCTCTCGAAAAAGCCCGTCGGCTGGCGCGTGGACTGCCTCGGCGACATGGGCGGCTTCAACCCCAACTGGAACCACATGTTCGACGCCTACCCCCAGGACATCATCAACTTCGGCATGAAGGACGCCTGGAAGCGCGCGCCCGTCACCCTCGAAGTCTGCTGGGTCATGCAGACCTGGAAGGACAAGGGTTGGGATCTGGATTACATCATCGCCCAGTCGCTCAAGTGGCACATCTCGTCGTTCAACTCCAAGTCGTCCCCCGTGCCGGTTGAATGGTCCCCAAAGGTGGACGAGTGGCTCAAGAAAATGGGCTACCGCTTCGTGCTGCGCAAGTTCACCTACCCCGGCACGGTCAAGCCGCAGTCCAAGCTGGAGTTCACCTCCTGGTGGGAGAACAAGGGCGTGGCGCCCAGCTACAAGCCATGGCCGCTGGCCCTGCGGCTGAAGGGAGCCGGGCGCGCCGAGGTCTTCGTGACCGGCGCCGACATCCGCGAATGGCTCCCCGGTGATGCGGTCTTCGACAGTGCTGTCTTCGTCCCCGCCGGGATGCCGTCCGGCGAGTACGACCTGGCCATCGCCCTGCTGGACCCGCACACACGCCAGCCCAAGGTGAAACTCGCCATCGCCGGAATGGAAGCCGACGGCTGGTACACGCTGGGCAAAGTCAAAGTCGTGCAGTAGGCGCCGCGGCCCGGCGCTCTGCGCCAAACCAATCAGCGCAGCCCTTTGGCCTTCAGGTGAGCGATCAGCGCCGCCGGATCATCGGTAATAATCGCATCCACCCCGGCCCTGATCATCTTGTCCCACGCGCCGGGCGTGTTCACCGTCCAGGGGACCACCTGCAGCCCGTTCTTGTGCGCCTTCCTGACCTTCCCCTTGGTCACCAGCAGGTGGTGCGGCGCAACGATCGGCGCGCCGCCCGCCTCCTTGCTGATCTTGACCAGATCCTTCGGCAACCCGGCATAGAGCGCGCACAGCTTCAACTCGGGCGCAATGGCATGAACCTCCTTCAGCGTGCGGAAATCAAAGCTCTGCACCATGACCCGGCTTTCGAGTTTGTGGCTGCGAATCGCATCCACCAGCAGCCGGGCATAAGTGGCCGGGTCCGCGGCAAGTTCGGGCCTCTTGGCGTCGATCTTCGTTTCAATGTTGAAACCGAAACCGCCTTTCTCCGCCAGGGCCAGCACTTCGTCGAACGTCGGGATGCGCGTACCCGGCACGGCCGTCTGCCTCGGATACTCCGGGTTCGCCTTCGCCCCGCAATCAAACGCTTTCACCTCGGCCAGAGTCATGAATCTGATGCGCGATTCGCCTTCCGGGCCGGTGCAGATCATGCGGTTGACCGCCGGATCGTGCGAGACCACCAGGACATCGTCCTTGGTCACCGCCAGGTCCAACTCGATCATGTCCGCCCCCGCCGCGATCGCGTGCTCGAATGCGGGCAGCGTATTCTCCGGCAGCACGGCGCGCGCGCCCCTGTGGCCGTGAACAAGAATCCTGGGTTGAGCGGAAGCGGCAAGTGCCATGACGATGAATAGAACCACCTTGAGTGTCATTGCTCCCAGGATATAGCGGCGAGCGCTTCGAGGGCGTGACAGCGGGAGTGACGGCAGTCCCCCAACGGGGCCGAAACATGATTGAATAGAGGCGCGGTCAGTGACATGACAGTGGCGCGCTTTCGCGTCAGCCGCATCACGCGGCCAATAGGAGCGGATCAGATGAGCGCAATCACACGGCGCGGTTTCAATGCCGCCGCGGCGACGGCAGCCAGCTATTCAAGAATCATGGGCGCGAACGATCGCGTCGGCGTAGGCTACATCGGACTCGGCAACCGCGGAGACCAG
This sequence comes from uncultured Bryobacteraceae bacterium, assembly GCA_947084845.1. Taxonomy (GTDB): domain Bacteria; phylum Acidobacteriota; class Terriglobia; order Bryobacterales; family Bryobacteraceae; genus PNKE01. The sequence continues at coordinate 6,109 of CAMTUE010000053.1, forward strand.
GTCCATGACGCCTTCCTCGAACACGGCGACCAGCAAACCGTCGCCGTCTGCGACCTGCGCGACGATTACATGGATTTCGCAGTCAAGAAGAGCCGCGCCACCCCCGTCAAATTCAACGACTACCGCAAGCTCCTCGAAGCCAAGAACGTCGATGCCGTCGCCATCGCCACCCCCGACCACTGGCACGCCATCATGTGCATCGAAGCCTGCCGCGCCGGCAAGGACGTCTATGTCGAAAAGCCGCTCTCGCTGACCATTGCCGAAGGCCGCCGCATGGTGGAAGTCGCTCACGAAACCAAGCGCGTCACCCAGTGCGGCATCCACCGCCGCAGCGTCAAGAGCCTCCAGGAAGCGGCGGCCTTCATCCGCAACGGCGGACTCGGCGAGGTCACCGTGGCTAAGGGCTACCACGTCCAGAACGAGTATCCCAACGGCATCGGCATGGCCCCCGACGGCGCCGCGCCCAACGAGGAGATGTGGGACAAGTGGCTCGGCCCGGCCCCCAAAGCCGCCTGGAACCTGAACCGCACGTTCTATAATTTCCGCTGGTTCTACGACTACTCCGGCGGCCAGATCACAAACTTCGGCGTCCACTACATGGACTTCATCCGCTCGGCCTTTGGCGAGACCGTGCCGCGTTCGGTCACCGCCATGGGCGGCCGCTATGCCGTCAAGGACAATCGCGAAATCCCCGACACCTGCGAGGTCCTCTGGGACTTCGGCAGGACGCTCGTCGTCTTCGTCCAATACAACGCCAACGGCGCGCCGACGAACCTCAAAAACAGCGAACTCGAGATCCGCGGCACCAAGGGCACGATGTACCTGCAAAGCGGCAAGTGGGAGGTGGTTCCGGAGAGAACCACCGAGGTCCTGTTCGGCCAGCGGACCCCCGTGAACCGCGGCCTGGAACGCGGCTACGGCCCGTCAAGGAAGCCCGCCATGGAAGCCGTCGAGGGCGGGTCCGGATTTGCCGAAACCGCTTGGCATACACGCAACTTCCTCGACTGCATAAAATCCCGCCAGAAGTGCACCTGCGACATCGAAATCGGGCACCTCTCCACTTCGGCCTGCATCATCGGCCACATCGCGCTGCGCACCCGCAGCCTGCTCGACTGGGACGCCAAAACCGAGAAATTCACCAACAACGACACGGCGAACCGCCTGTTGAGCTATAGATACCGCGCACCATACAAACTGGGTTGATCGGAGAAGAAATGGACCGAAGACAATTCCTTGCCGCCACCGCGATGGCATCCCCGCTTCGCGCCACGGTTCAACCCGCGGCCCGGCCGAAGTTGTGCATCTTTTCGAAGCACATGGCCCACTTCGACTGGAAGGAACTGGGCCGGAAGACGAAGGAGATTGGCTTTGACGGAGTCGATCTGACGGTCAGGCCGCTGGGCCACGTCCTGCCCGAGCGCGTCACCGAAGACCTGCCGCGCGCGGTGGACGCTATTCGCGCGGCCGGCCTCGATGTGCCGATGATCACCACCGATCTGAAATCCGCCGCCGACCCAGCCGCCGCTCCGACGCTCGAGGCCATGAAAAAGCTCGGCATTAAACTGTTCAAGCCCGGCTACTGGATGTACACCAAGGGACGCACCGTGCTCCAAACGCAGGCCGAGGTCCGGTTGAACTTTCAGGGCCTGCTCAACCTCGCCATGAAGCATGGCGTCACAATGGGCCTCCACAACCACTCGGGCCCCTATGTCGGCACCGCGCTCTGGGCCTTCCGGGACCTGCTTCAGGACGTGGATCCCAAGTGGGCCGGCTACTACTTCGACCCCGGCCACGCCACCATCGAAGGCGGTTTCCATGTCTGGCGCATCTCGCTCGAACTTGTCCTTCCCCGCCTCAAGATGGTCGCGATGAAGGACGCCTATTGGGAGAAATCGAACGGCAAGTGGCGGCCCAAGTGGGTCCCGCTCGGCGACGGCATGGTCGATTGGCCGGAAGTCTTCCGCGGCTTTGCCTCGGTGGGCTTTGCCGGGCCGGTCACGCTCCACGTCGAGTACCCGTCCAAGGACGAACTCGAAGCCATCGCCCACGACCTGGCCTTCATGAAAAAACAAGTCGCCCTGGCCTACGGAGCATAAGAACTCCCCCACCAGTGGGGCGGGCTTCAGCCTGCAAAGGGCTTCAGCCCGTGCGTGTCAGAGCAGCGTGTCAGAGCAGCGTGTCAGAGCAGCTCGGGATGACTCCAGACACGCGCCATCCCGCAAAACACCGTCGCGTCCGCAGCGCCTGACACTCAACTCAACCGCGCCTTCACCAACTCGCTCAACGCCTTGCCGTCCACTCGCTTTCCTGCCAGCCGCCCCTGCGCCGCCTTCATCACCAGGCCCATCTGCTTCGTCTGCGTCGCACCCGTCTCGGCCATCGCCTCGGCCACCGCCGCGTCCAGTTCTTCCGGCGTCGCCGAAGCCGGCATATAGGCTTCAATCATCTTCAACTCGGCCTCTTCCTTGGCCGCCTGTTCCTCGCGCCCACCCTGCCGGTACATCTCCGCCGCCTCACGCCGTTGCTTGATCAACAGGCTGAGGATCCGCATCTCGCCCGCCTCGTCCACCGCCTTCATCGTGTCGGCCTTCTCCTTCATCAGCGCCGCCTTCACCATCCGGATCGTGCCCAGCCGCAACTCTTCCTTGCCCCTCATTGCGACAATCAGATCTTTTTGTAGTTGGTCGATCAGTGCCATGATTTTGATATCCTAAGTGGTTTACTCCACCAATCATCCCATAGCCATGTTTATCAAGAAGCAGCGACTCCTCACCCCGGGCCCGACGCCTCTCCTGCCGCGTGCTCTCCACGCCATGATGGCGTCCGACATACATCACCGAACCCAGGACTTCATCAGACTCTACCCCCAGGTGCTCGCCGATCTTAAAGAGGTCTACGGCACGCAGGGCGACGTCCTCATCACCGTAAGCTCCGGTACCGGCGCCCTCGAAGCCGCCGTCTCCAACTTCTTCTCCGCCGGCAACAAGGTGGTCGTCCTCTCCGCCGGCAAATTCGGCGAACGCTGGGTGGACCTCTCCAAGGCATTCGGCCTCAAAGCCGTCGTCCTCACCGCCGAGTATGGCGACACCGTCTCCCCCGCCCGCGTCGAACAGGCTCTCAAGGAAAACCCCGACGCCAAGGGCGTCTTCTTCCAGGCCTCTGAAACCTCCACCGGCGCAGCCCATGACGTCGAAGCCATCGGCAAACTCTGCCAGGCCCACGGCGCCCTCTGCATCGTCGACGCCATCACCGGCCTCGGCACCATGCCTCTTGACATCGACAACTGGGGTCTCGACCTCGTCATCGGCGGCTCCCAGAAAGCCTTCATGATCCCGCCCGGCCTCGCCTTCATCTCCGTCTCCGCCAAGGCCTGGGCCCAGAACTCCACCGCCACACTCCCCCGCCTCTACTTCGACCTGAAAAAGGAAAAGAAGATGGCCGACAAAGGCGAGTCCGCCTGGACCCCCAACGTCAGCCTCATCCTCGCCCTCGCCGAATCTTTGAAATACATCAAGGAACTCGGCATGGCCAACCTCATCGCCAACGCCCAGATGCTCGCCCTCGCCACCCGCACCGCCGCCACCACTCTCGGCCTCGAACTCTTCGCCCCCGGCTCGCCCTCATCTTCCGTCACCGCCATCAAAGCCCCCGCCGGCATGGACTCCAGCGACATCGTCAAGGGCTTCCGCAACAACTTCGGCGCAATCATCGCCAACGGCCAGGGCACAATGAAGGGCCAGATCTTCCGCATCGCCCACCTCGGCTACTTCGACTTCGCCGACATGTTCTCTTTGATCGCCGAACTTGAACTCATCCTCTATTCCAAAGGCGTCCCAGTCGAATTCGGCAAGGGCGTCGCCGCCGTCCAGAAGATCTACGCTGAAGCCGCCTTCAAACCGAAGCCATAAGGGAGCAGTATGAAAATCCTCATCGCCGAGCCCATGTCCCCGGCCGCAATCGACCTGTTCCGTAAACAGGAAGGCTGGCAGATCATCGTCTCCAACCCCAAGGAATACGAGCCTCATCTCGCCGACTGCGACGCCATGGTCGTCCGCAGCGCCGTCAAGGTCAAGGCCGACACACTCGCCAAAGCGCCCAACCTCCGCCTCATCGGACGCGCCGGCGTAGGCGTCGATAACGTGGACCTCCCTGCCGCCACCGCCGCCGGCGTCCTCGTCATGAATACCCCCGGCGGCAACGCCGTCTCGGTGGCCGAGCACACCCTCGCCATGATGCTCTCCCTCGCCCGCCAGGTTCCCGCCGCATCGGCCTCGACCCTCTCCGGCAAGTGGGAGAAGAAGAAGTTCCTCGGCAACGAACTCCGCGGCAAGACCCTCGGCGTCATCGGCCTCGGCAACATCGGCCAGGAGACCGTCCGCCGCGCCCGCGCCTTCGAGATGAAGATCCTCGCGTCGGACCCCTACGTCAACCCGCAAACCGCCGCCGACCTCGGCGTCACCCTCGTTGACATGGAGACCCTCCTCGCCGGATCCGACTACATCTCCCTCCACCTCGCCGTCACGCCTGAAACGAAAAAGATCATCAACGCCGAAGCCATCGCCAAAATGAAGGACGGCGTCCGCATCATCAACTGCGCCCGCGGCGAGTTGGTCGATCTCGTCGCCCTCCGCGAAGCCCTGGTCTCCGGCAAAGTCGCCGGCGCCGGACTCGATGTCTTCGACCCCGAACCCCCGCCCGCCGACGACCCCATCCTCACCGCCCCCAACGTCATCGCCAGCCCCCACATCGGCGGCTCCACCGAGGAGGCGCAGGAAATCGTCGGCATCCGCATCGTCGAGCAGATGGTCGAATACCTCTCCACCGGCGTCGCCATCAACGCCGTCAACATGCCGGCGATCTCGCCCGAACAGTACCGCGCCGTCGGCCCGTACATCGAGTTGGCCGAGCGTCTGGGCAAATTCGTCTCCCATATCGCCGTAGGCAACCCGAAATCGATCCGCGTCACCTACACCGGCCGCATCTCGGAGCTGAACACCCGCCTGTTGCGCAACGCCGCCGTCGCCGGAGTCCTGTCGCGCGGCCTCGCCGGACGCGTCAACATGATCAACTCGATGCAACTCACCGGCCAGCGCAACATCGAAGTCGGTGAACACCACGGAGCACCCCGCTCGTCGTCCATGGACTCCATCCAGGTCGATTTCGAAACCGACGCCGGCGTAACGTCGGCCACCGGAGCCGTCATCGTCGACAAGCCGCGCCTCGTCGCCGTCGACGGCATCCAGGTCGAGTGCCCCCTCTCGGGCCGCCTCATCTACATGCGCAACATAGACGTCCCCGGAGTCATAGGACACGTAGGAACGGTCCTGGGCAGGAACAATATCAACATCGCCAACTTCTCCCTGGGCCGCGAAGAAACCCCCGCCCCAGGAGAAAAACAACTCCACGCCGTAGCCCTGGTGGAAATAGACGGAGACGTCCCCGACTCCGTCCTGAACCAACTAAAGGAAAACCCGGCCGTCAGACTAGCGGTGACCGTCAACCCCGGCGAGTAACGCCGCCACCGACAACTCAATTCACCAAGGGCAAATTCGAACTCGACCGAGTTTGCCTCAAGTTCGTTCTCACTGGGAGACTATTTTTGCGCCACTGCCAACATTGAAGCGAGAAGGTTCAGGTGTCCGGAGGTAAGTGCTGAATGTTAGTTGACACTGATCGTGGCGCACGTCGGGCGATGCGAACGAGATCTCGGTACGCGAAGCTCCTAAAGCTGTTTCCGCCCAGCGCTGACATTCTTCTGAACGCGCGGATCGCGCGCCTCTGTGTCCTCTATGAAGATCTTCGAATTGAGATCACTGGTCTACTTATTCCCCCGCCGAACGGCGACGACGAACGGGGTTTGGTGGCTCAGTTCGATGTAGCTGGCTACAAGTATCGTGAACTCTACTTCCTTCGCCGATCCATAGGGACATGCCGCGAGTTCGCGGAGGCGATTCGGCTGCTTGAAGAAACTCCAGGGTTCCAGAAGTTGGTTTCTGGATTGCCCACTGCAAACCAGAAGGAGTGGCGACGAGCGGTGGAGTACTTCCGCAGCAAGGAAAAATTTTGGAAGAAGATCCGAAACGACGTCGGGGGACATTTTGGGCCGGAGGCAGCCAAGTTCGCCGTGAGTTCGTTTCTTCCCGACGCAGGCGGGAGGGTGGAAATCCAGTTAAGCCATGGCGGGAAGGAGGGCGCCGTCCTCGAGTTTTCGTCAGAGATCGCCGCCACAGCGCTATTGAGGCACCTACCAGGAGACCATCCCGTGGTGAAGTTCAAGGCTTTATGTGCGGAAGTCCTGGCCGCGTTGCCGTTCGCAGTCAAAGCCGTGGAGTACGTAGTCGCCACCCATTTGTGGAGGAGATCTGGATAGCCAACCAGGTCAACCGGGTCAACCAGGAACACAATGCACCCATTTCTAGCTCGTTCAAACCACAACATCTGGTGGCAAACGGCACCGAGTGCCGAGACCGGCCCCAGCGCATGTCTACAGGTTGGGCTTCTGCGCCCGGGGCAAACGGTGCCTTGTGTTCCTGTCCCGGTATCTAGAAGTCTTTCTTTCTTTCGGCTGCATGCCTTGCAGCTAACGCTTTTGCAGACTGGATGTCAGTATACCTCAACGATGTCTGGACCAGACCATCCATACCGAAAATCCTAAATTCAACTATTGTTCTCTCTGTGGTCCAATAAAATATGGCTTCCTCATTTCCGTTGACAACATCGAATAGACGCTTGCCAGTCACGTTTTGTTTCCCTTTGGGATAGTCGATCCTTTGCTTGGAAGGACCATATTTCTCGGCTAATCTTTTGGCCCAGATTATTCCATCTTCAATTGATTGTTGATTGCTCTTACCGGAAGGATACGGCCAGTACATAGCGCATGCGAGTTTATTGTCAATAAACTCATATGATAACCATGAATCTACTCCAGCCACTTCAACATATTTGTAGAGCAATAGATATGGCAACGGGGATTCTGGCTTCGTACTCTCAGTTACCTTAACCTGATCCATAGTCATTCCCCAATACACTTCGCGAAAATCGTAGGATGCAGCGGTAGCGCATAGTGATGTCACAACGAACAGGATCACGATGCTTCTTAGAAACTTGACCATTTCCTACCTCTTCCCGGCGATGCAGCCATGAATAGCGCGGTAAGTATATCACAGACCCGATTAGAAGGCAATGGTAAGTCTTGTCTCTGTGTCGTTAGTATGTAATCTGTCCGGTCGAGTTCACACGTGATCTGTCCGCTCGAGCCGAGCGGTTGGCGAAGCTGGATGGGTGGAAGCCCTGAAGCAGTGCCTAGCCGCGCAATTTCCGCTCCAACTCGTTGTCGAGGTTCCGCTTGCCCTCGAACACAATATACCTGGGCCACACACCGCTATCCTCGGGCACGATGCGCGGCCACAAACCCCTCAGAAGTTCGCGAGCCGAGGGCTCCTCGAGAAGAAACACGATCTCTTTCATTCGGGGTCGGCCCCCACGAAAAAACCCTGTTTCCACAGGAAGCCCATCTTGTCTCCATCGTCCATGTACTTCCGGAGTTGGTCGTTTTCCGACGCCCGCTGAATCGTCGAGACCCCGCTGCGCTTCACGAGCCAGAAGACTTCTTCTAGCCGGGCCGCGTTGAGCAAATCGGGGGAGTGGGTTGATACCATAACTTGTCCGCCACGCCGTGCATACTCGCGGAACTCTTCCGCCAGTTCCTCCATCAGAGTGGGGTAAAGCTGGTTTTCCGGTTCCTCGATGCACAGCAGTGGATGCGGCTTTGGGTCGTGCAACAAAACCAGGTACGCCAGCATCTTGATGGTCCCATCCGACACGTAGCGATCCAGAAAAGGCGTCTTGAACGATCCGTCCCGAAACTTCAGCATGAGGTAGCCATCCGGAGTCGGCTCCGGCTCCACCCCCTGGATCCCCGGCACTCGTCTCTGCATCCTGTCGAGGATCTCACGGAAGATCTTGGGATGGTTTTCGTGCAGGTATTGTGCCACGCGCGGCAGATTGTCGCCCGAGATCGTAAGATGCTCCGACTCTCCGGTTACTTCCTTCCGGCCACGGGCGGCGCTGATGTGGAAGTCGGAGACGTGCCATTGTTCAAGCATCTGCCGAAGGGCGCTGGCCGCCTTGAAGCGTTGGAATTGCCCCAAACCCTTGATTGCGAGGATGTCCGGTGATTCCAACTGCTGGTGCTCCCGATCTAACTGCTCGTCCGGCTTGTCGAACGCCTCTTCGTTCGTGATCGCATACCCTAGTCCGTTCGCAAAACGCAAAAAGTAGTCCGGCGCCCCCGCCCCGCCCCGCTTGTAGCGAAGAAACTCGCTTTTGACGATTGGCCGGCCATCCTCTTGGCCAACCTCCAGGTGGTACGTCACTAGTCGCTCGCGTCCGGCGATCGGCATGCGGACCTGAAGTTCGATCGTGATGTTCTCGCGTTCGTGGCCTCTGGTCACAACCTCGCTGAACCGGCCTCGCGCGTCCAGTGCCTGCCGCACGCTCCCATTCAACGCGTCGCGAAGGAACCCAAACACCTCGAAGAACGTCGATTTCCCCGTGCCGTTGGCTCCCACTAGCACCATGAAGCGGGGGATCTTCGTTATTCGAACCTCCTGAAGCGACTTGAAGTTCCGTACTGAAATTGTCTCTAGGCGCATATCAGTCCATTCTTCTATCAACCGGGGCAGGAACACAATGCCCCTTTTCCTGCTCCGGTGAAACCACAACATCTGGTGGTCAATGGAACGCGGGAACGCGGGGAACGCGGCACAGCCCGTCCCACTGCGGTTTTCTGCGTGATCCCGGCCTGCGATCATTCCTCGCACCCAATATTACTGCCGCTTGATGGACCGAGACCGCAGGATTTGGCGGTCTGCATGCCCGCCGTAGAGCGTCCACTGCATCACCGAGGTTGCCGGCGTGGAACCTGGAACCTGGGAACCTGGGACATGTCTGAATTGAGCACTTGGCGAATTTGACGAAGGGGACGCAGCGCCCCATGCCCCTCGATATCTCCTTCTGTATCAGTTACTTGTA
>CAMTUE010000054.1:0-42506 GCA_947084845.1 uncultured Bryobacteraceae bacterium
AATCCCCCCCGGAGTCCGCCTCAAACCCCTCTTCGCTCACCTCAAATCCCTCCAGCGCCGCCCCAAAACCAAAACCACCGCCGCCACCCGCCCCCCTGAGTCCGCAAACACAAAAAACGGGTCCCCAAAAGCCCCGCCGCACCTCCAAAACCTGGCATAAACCCGGCGGATGCCGGGCCGTCCAATCCGTCCTCACGCAAGGCCCGCCACAACTACGCCCACCCGAAGCCGTCCTCCTCGGACCCCTCGCCACCCGCCCCCCAGGATCACCCTCGAATGGAACGCGACAAAGCCCCGCTTCAACAACTCGAAGGAAGCGGCCTCGTTCGTCCGCCGCAACCACCGCGAAGCCTGGAAAGTGAAGGGCCTGATCTGAGGTTCTTAAAAGAGGTACTTCAATCCGAACTGGATCAGTCGCGGCGCCGTGGATGTCTGCGTGATCACGCCGAAATTCGCCGTCCCGAACGTCGTCCCGGGATTGGCGAACTGCGCCTTGTTCAAAGAGTTATAGAACTCAACGCGGAACGCCAGTTCGGCGTCTTCTCTCAACCCGCCGACACGGCTCCGCTTGCCGATCGAGAAATCGGTGTTCACCTGACCCGGCCCGTTCATGACGCTGAGACCCGCACTGCCGTATCCCGTCGCCCCATCCGCGCCCACCGCCGGCGCCGCGCAGACCGCCGACGTGTTGATCCACTGGCCCAGCCTGTCGCGCAGGCCGCCCGCCGTCACCAGGTCCGCATAACTGGCCTGCGGGCACATCGTGATGTTGGATGTCCCCGCGCGCCCATACACCGCGCCGCCGGCCGGATCGGTCAGCGTCATCGGCAACCCGCTCTGCACAATCACGATGCCCGCCAGCGACCACCCCCTCAGCAGCCCGCCGCGCCAACCCTTCGCGGCCATCGGCGCCGGCAACTGGTAGTCGAAGTTGGTGATGATCCGGTGCGTCCTGTCGAATGACGCCCGCCCCTTCGCCAGATCCAAACGGTTCTGGTCGTTGTGGACATTCGTGTTGTTCAACGCCTTCGACAGCGTGTAGGCCGACTGGAACGCCAGCGCCTTCGCGATCTGGCTGCGAAACGTTGCCTGAAGACTGTGATACCAGGACTTCCCAATGAACTCGCTGCTCAGCAGCGCCGTCGGCGTTTCGCCCAGAATGGGCACTCGCAGCCTGGCGTTCTTCGACGTGTTCGCCGTGACGCAGCGGCTCCCGTCGCCATCGTATCCGCAGTTCACCGGACTCGCCGCGCTCGCCAGCAGCGGCTGGTTCAGCCCATGCGCCATCAACAGCCGGTCCCCACGCGAACCCACATAGCCCACATCGACCGACGACGCCTGGTGGAACCTGAACTTGGTCGTCACGTTCCACTGCTGCAATCGGGGAATCCGGTAGATCGGTCCCGCAACGCGGTCGGAAAGCTGCGAGGTCAGCGTCCGCGGCACAAAGCCCAATGTCGTCGCCGGGAACGGCTGCTCGAACGTCGACCCGCCGTTGCTGGCGTCCGTGTTCGTGAAACTCTGCGCAAACGGCGGCGACGTGAACAATGGCGCCGACCCCGCGCTGCCAGTGAACGCCGGCGTCTGATAAAACCATCCATAGCCGCCGCCCAGCACCATCCTGCCCGACCCGCCAAACGGCTGCCATGCGAATCCCGCACGCGGAGCGAATGCGTCGCGCGGAGTCCCATTGTCGTAGAAGCTCTTGGTCCTCCTGACAAGAACGCCCGCCGGAGGGGCGCCAAAGGCCTTGCCCGTGTAAGGATTCACCAGGCTCGCGTCATAGTTGGCCGCCACTGTGTTGCCAACCAGCGTGCCGCCCGCCGGCGGGATCGCAGTCTGCCTGAGCAACTCCATCGACACGTTGCCCACCGTCCCCGCCGTGTCAAACGACGGCCCGATCGACTCCCACCGCAGCCCCACATTCAGCGTGAACCTCGACGTCAACTTGATGTCGTCCTGCACGTAAGCCGACCCGTAATACCGCCGGTAGCGATAGACCACTTCCCCAAACTCGCCCACCCCCTCGCTCGCCTGCACCGTCTGGATATTGCTCCGCCCAGAGGGACTCTGCGTCCCGGCCGCGTCCATCCCAAGCAGGAAATCGGCGAACGTCTGGAACGTGATCCTGCCGCGCGCCCCGCCCGTGTCGGAGCGCCCGTTGAACTGATTCAGGAAGGTCCCGCCCATCCGGATTCGTTGCTTCCCGCGCACCCACGAGAGATTGTCGGCCCACGAATACGTCACCGTCTTGAAGTGGTTGTCGTTCGGATTCGTGCCAAACAATCGAAACGTCCCCATCGGCCCCAACACCGTCGTCTCCGGCGGATGGGGAAACTTCGGATCCACCGCGGTCATGCCAAACGCGGACGCCAGCGGCAATCCGGCCGCCACCGCGTCCGTCTTGTTGCGCGTGTACGCCATCGTCGCTTCGTTCACCACGTTCGCCGAAATGGTGGTGGTGATCTTCCCGCTCGTGGCCAGATCCGCCGCCGTCAGTAACTGCGGCGAGCCCCAGCCCGGCACCACCGGTGCCCCCGGATATCCGCCCGGCGAGCCGAACGACCTCAACTGATCCACCGTCGATGTGAACAGCCGCGCCGACAGGGTGTTCCTGGCATTCAGCACATAATCGCTGTTGGCGATCCAGTGGTTCTCCTTGTAGGTCGACGGCATGCTGTAGGACGAAAAGCCCAGCCCCGCGTTGCTGCCGGATGTGATCAGCGTCTGCGGCGACGGGATCAAATACGATCCGTCCGCGGTCTTTGCCTGAAGCATCTTCAACGCCACTGGACTGATCGGAGCCGTAGTCGAAGTGCTCTGATTGCGGCAGTCGAGCTGCCGCCCGCCGGCGAAACTCAAATACCTCGACGCCGCGCCAACGCCATTGCCCGGACAGAACTGCGCCGCCAGTGTTGCCGCCGAACGGTCGCTGCCGAGCGGCGGCAGGATCAGCGTCGCCACCGAGGTCGGATCAAGCCCGTTCACCTGCATCGTCCCCTGGTAGGACCCGAAGAAGAACCACTTGTTCTTCTTCACCGCCCCGCCCAACGTCGCCCCAAACTGGTTCTGCTTCAGGTTCGGCTTCGGCTGGCCCGTGGCATTTCGGAAGAAGGCGTTCGCATTGAAGATATCGTTGCGCAGGAACTCCCACATGTTGCCGTGGATGTCGTTCTGGCCATGGCGCGTCATCAGGTTTGTCGTCGGCACCATTGCGCCAAAACCGGCGTCGTACTGCGATGTCTGAATCTTGAACTCGGAGATCGTGTCCGGGTTCGGCACCGTGCTCGTCGAATACGCCCCGTCGATCGTGTAGGCGCCGGCCGTCGTGTTGCCGTTCACATTCACGCTCGACGTGCCGCGGCCAAGAGTCCCCGCATTGTTCACATCCGCCGCCGATCCCGACGACATCGACAGGACCTGCGTGAAATTCCGCGTGTTCAGCGGCACTGCGGTGATCGTCTTCTGGTCAACCAGCGTGCCCGTGGATGGAGCCGAATTGCTCACCCTGCAATGGCAGGCTACTGTCTCGCCGGCCTCGCCTGATTCGAGCGTCGCTTCGAGCGCCGGGACCTCGCTCACGTTCACCGTCACCCGCTCCATGCGCGCCGTCCTGAAGCCGCTTGCCGCGAAGGTGACCTCATAGGTCGCCGGCGTGAGCATCGAGAACCGGTAGCCGCCGCCCTGGTCCGTCGCTGCTCTCTGCAACTGGTCGGTCGCCGGATTCAACAATGTCACCACAGCCCCCGCCACAGCCGCTCCCGTGGCGTCCCGCACGCTGCCTTCCAGTGCTCCGGTCGTTGCGGATTGTCCCCACAAACCCGGCCCGCAACCCATCAACAGCAGACCGGCTGCCGCCTGCAAGACCTTCAACACAGATTCTCCTATCCGCCCGGGCAAGTTCGAAATCGTATTTACGCCGTCCGTGTCTGGCCGGCATGACGCGGGCCGGCGCTCGCATGCGCCGGTATCAGGCCCTGAATCTCACGTATGCCCGGATTCTATCACGCCCCCGCCGCCCGGCCGCCGCTTTGCGGCAACACCTCAGTTGCTGAGAAGATGTGGAGTCGTGATGTCTACTCACCCGTGCCGGTCTCAGTTTCGTTTTCTGCTGCCCCTCGTCGGATTGGCGTCGCTCGCCGCCGCCTCGCCCTCGCTCGACCTGAGCGGCGCGGCCATTGTCGTTCGCAGCGGCCCGTTGACTGAAGTGGAACGTACCGCCGCCACGGTTCTCGTCGAGGAGGTCGGGAAACGTACCGGTCTCCGCCTGGGGGTCTTTACCGGCTTTCGGGCAACCGGCCCGTCGATCGTCGTTTCGACCATTGAAGGCGCTCCCCGGCGCGAGGGAGTCACGCTGCCGCGATTGCGCCCCGAGGGCTATCTGCTTCGAGTCGACTCAAGCGGTTCGCATCCCGTGGTCTGGATCATCGGCGCAGATCCGCGCGGCGTCCTTTACGGCGTCGGCGCATTCCTTCGCAAGATGGACTGGGCGAACGGCCGTCTGGCCATTCAAACGGATCTGTCCATCGCCACCGCCCCGGCCTCGCCGATTCGCGGCCACCAGTTGGGCTATCGCTCGACCGCCAACAGTTGGGACGCCTGGACCGTGGCGCAGTTCGATCAATACATCCGCGAACTGGCGCTGTTTGGCGTCAACAGCATCGAGAACATTCCCTACCAGGATCCTCGCGACAACCCGTTGATGAAGGTCCCGCGCCGCGAGATGAACCGCGCCATGAGCGCCATCTGCCGCCGCTATGGACTCGACTACTGGGTCTGGACGCCGGCCGACATCGACCTCGCCGACGCAGCCAAACGCACGGCCTTGCTGGCCCGGTTCGACGAACTCTTCGCCGACAGCGTGGAACTGACCGGCGTCTTCGTCCCCGGCGGCGATCCGGGCAACAATCCGCCGGAACTCGTCATGCCGCTGCTCGAAGAGATCGCCCGGCGCATGGCGCCGAAGCATCCGAAGGCCAGGGTGTGGCTCTCGCTCCAGGGATTCGATTCAAAGAAGGAAGAGGCCGTCTACAACTTCATCGAACGGAATCTCCCGTCCTGGCTCGGCGGACTCGTCGCCGGCCCGTCCAGCCCGCCTATCGCCCGCACCCGCCACAGGCTGCCGGCACGCTACCAGTTGCGTCTCTACCCCGACCTCACGCACAACAAGATCTGCCAGTATCAGGTCCCCAACTGGGATCAGGCCTATGCGCTGACACTCGGCCGCGAAGCCGTCAACCCGCGCCCTGCCGAGTCTGCGCTCATCCACAACCGTTACGCGGCATCGAGCGACGGTTTCATCTCCTACTCCGACGGCGTCCATGACGACGTCAATAAAATTCTTTGGAGCGCCCTCGCCTGGAACCCCAGCCAGCCTGTCCGCGACATCCTGATCGGCTATGCGCGCCTCTTCTTCTCGCCCGCCCTCGCGCCTGAAATCGCCGACGCCATCCTCGCCCTCGAACGGAATTGGAACGGGCCGCTTGTGGACAATGGCGCGGTCGAAGCGACGCTGCTCGCCTGGCGCAAGCTCGAAGCCCAGGTGCCGCATCTTGAGACCAACTGGCGCTGGCAGATGTGTCTGCTGCGGTCGGTCTATGACGCCTACGTCCGCCATCGCCTCCTTTATGAAACGCGCCTCGAAGCCGAGGCCAACGCCGTGCTCGGCAACGCCACTGGCGCTGACAAGGCGATTGACGCCGCTCTCGCCATCCTGAACCGTGCGACGAGCGAACCAGTGAGCCCCGACCTGCGGGCGCGCATCGTCGATCTCTGCGAGAAGCTGTTCCAATCGATCGGCCTGCAAACCAGCGTCGAAAAGTATCACGCCAGCGGCGCCGAGCGTGGCGCGGTGCTGGACTTTGTCGACTACCCGCTCAATAACCGCTGGTGGCTCGAAGACGAGTTCAAGAAGGTCCGCGGGCTCGCCTCTGAAGCGGAGAAATCCAGGCGTCTGGCTGAACTGGCCTCCTGGGAGAATCCCGGTCCCGGCAGCTTCTATGACGACATCGGCAATCAGTCGAAGTCGCCGCGCGTCGATGGCGACGCCGAGCAGGAACCCGACAGTTTCCGCGGCCCGGAGCCGACATTCTGGTGGTGGGACAACGGCAAGAGCCGCGCGCGCCTGTCCTGGCAGTCCACGATGTGGCCGCGCCGCATGGTCTATGAAGGGCTCGACCCCAACGGCACATATGTCGTCCGCACGGGCGGACTGGGCAAGAGCCTTTTGCGCATCGACGGCCAGGGCGTCTCTCCGGTGGTCGATGGAAAACTGATGGGCGAGTTCAAGGAGTTTCCTGTCCCTGCCGAACACATCAAAGACCGGCGTCTTGTCCTCACCTGGGACATCCCCACTGACGAGGATCATCTCAACTGGCGGCAACGGTCGCGGCTGGCCGAAGTCTGGCTGTTGAAAAGAGACTGACCCGGATGCTCACCCGACTGCCGCAGGGCATAGTGCCTGTCCTCCAAACGCCCTTCGACGAACATGGCGCAATCGACTTCGATAGCCTCGCGCGATTGATCGAAGACGCCATCGAGGCGGGCGCGATGGGCTTCCTTTCGCCCGCCGTCGCCAGCGAGGTGGGTACGCTCACCGCCGCCGAGCGGCACCGGCTCGCACCGTTCGTTGTCGAACGAATCGCCGGCCGCGCGTCTCTCATCGCCGGCTGTTCGAGCGCGGATGCAGACGAGTGCGCCCGTCTCGCCGCCGCTGCCGAAAGCGCCGGCGCGCACGCGTTTCTCATTGCCGTCCCTGATGCGCTGCTTCACCGCCCTGCCGAACTCATCGACTTCTTCCGCCGCGCGACAGCCCTCAGCCGTTTGCCGCTCGTCGTTCAGGACCTCGATTGGAATGGCCCCGGCCTTGCCGTCGATACCCTCGCCCGACTCCGCGACTCGATTCCTCAACTCGCCGGCAGCAAAATCGAAACCGTGCCCGCCGGGCCCAAGTACTCGCATGTCCGCGAGATCTTCGGCCCTGCCTTCCATGTCTCCGGCGGCTGGGCGACGCCGCAGATGATCGAGGCCATGGACCGCGGCGTCGACGCCCTCATCCCCGAAGCATCGATGGTCCGCGTCTATTCCGCCATCTGGCGGCTCCACCACTCGGGCCGCCGCGCCGCCGCTGTGAATCTGTTCCGCAAATTCGTCCCCATCCTCACGTTCAGCAACCAGGAGATTCGCCTGTCCATCGCCTTCTTCAAGCGACTCCTCGTCCGCAAGGGCATCTTCGCGCACGCGGATATGCGCGTCACCGGCTTTGCCTGGGACGAGTACAACCTGCGCATCGCCGATGAACTGATCGACTACGCGCTCGACCTCGAATCGAGCTTGCGCGATTAGTTACCGGGCGTTCTCAAGCGCCCGCTTGATTGCCGCCGTTGGCTTCTCGATTTCCGCGGCGGACCTCGGCGTGATCGTCGGCAGCGCGCCATGCTCTTCATGTATCCTCGCCCGCAGGTCCTCGTTCGCGTCGCGGCCGCCGAGTCCCGAATACCCGAACGAACGCGTCAGCTTCCCAAACAGGAAATCGTTGAACGCGCATCCTCCGGTCCGCTCCAATCCATTGACGCTCGTCTGGGCGCTGCGGTACAGATGAACCTGCGCGAACGAACTCCCCTGGAACGTGATCTCGTTCAGCCCCTCCGACCCGACCGACAGTCCGCCGCCCAATTCGCCGATCTCCCCCAACAGCCGCTTCATGCCTTCCGACGAAGTCGTGTTCTCCACCAGGCTGTTATGCAGGTTCTGCGTCACCAGCGCCACGTCCACGAACACTTCACTGAGCGACGCCTGTTTCGCCGCCTTCAGGATCCTTTCGCACAGGATCGACCGCCACATCGACAGACCCGGATGGATTTTCACCATCACCTTGTGGCTGCGGTGGCTCAACCGGCTGGCGTTCGATTCCGGCACGCCGATCGCCTGGCGGTTCACCCAACTCCAGCCCTGCAACCTCTTCGACTCGATCTCGCGGTAGCTGAAATCCCTCAATTGCGTGTACACCGGGTTGTTCGGATCCGTCTCGAGCGTGTTGAAGTGCGGCATCACGCGGAATCCGAGTTGCTGTGCGCGCGCCAGGAATTTGAGCGCGTTCTCGCTCGGCTCATACGTCGGGTAGTTCTCGTCGTAGGCGTCCGTGCGCCAGTTCGAGAAGTGGATGAGAACCTTCTTTGGATCCGCCTGTTTCGCGATCGCCTCGAGAATCGCGATATCCCCCGGACACCACGAGATCGCCATGCCCAGTTGGTGGATCCATGGCTGACGCCGCCGCTCTTCTTTATCGAGCGAATAGGCCTTCCACAGCCAGTCGCGGTAGCGCGCAGCCGGCGTCTTCCAATCCCCCTCATACACATTCACGCGCCACGCCAACCCGCCGGCGGCCAGGTTGTCGTCCATCGGCCCGTACCCCTCGGCGTCGAACCCGACCATATACGCGTCGGCCGCGCTGCCGACTTGCATGGCTTTGTAACGGTAACGGTCGTCCTCGCAGTGCACCCAGAACCCGCCCGCGCCCGTCTGAAAGACCGCCAACGCCGCCTCCCACCCCATCGGCCACGACCAGCGCGTATTCCTCACCAGCGTGTCGTCCAGCGCCATGGAGACGCCCTGATAGAGCGGCGCAACCAGTTTCGTCCCTGGTTTCAGCCCCTTCATGACCCACCGGCATGACCGTACGCCGGGCCGCGATGAAAACGCCGCCGGTTCCAGGATCAGGTCGCCTGTTTCCGCATCCGCCGACACCGCAATCACGCCGTCGCCGTTCCAGTTGTGGAAGATCACCTCCGCCCGTCTGTCGGAAATCTGCCGCGATTCGACTTGTCCAAAACGCTGCTCTCCGACGTCGACGATCTCGCCCTGCCGGTAGATCAATTGAAGCGCGTCGGACTGCTTCCGGTCGAACTCGGCGATCTGTTCCTCGCCCGTCGCCTTGCTCTTGAGCGAGGTCAGGAACCCTTTCTCGATCACAGCCGTCAACGTGCCGGTCTCGACATGAATGATGCCGTCGCCGCCGGCGCTGACCTTCGCCATCCGCGGCGCCGCCGCCCGGTTCGATGTCTGCTCCAGCCCTGCGGTTGCCGCCACTGGTGCGCCTGCCGCCATGGCCGCTCCGCCCACGAATCCCCGCCGCGACAATCGGTTTCCGTCTCGCAACGACATACGCCTGACCTCCCGCCGTATCATATGCCACTCGACCCCTGAAACGCGAAAAGGGCGAGCCCGAAAGCTCGCCCTCATCATCAAAATATGGTGCGGAGAGGGGGACTTGAACCCCCACGAGATTTCTCCCGCTAGCACCTCAAGCTAGTGCGTCTGCCAATTCCGCCACCTCCGCAGGTGGCCCGGATGCCCTGTTTTCAGCGCACCGGCCAATCTCAATTATAACCCGCTACTTCTTCGCCGGAGCCTGCTTCTGTCCCTGAGGCGGCGGAACCGGGATCTCCGTCTCCGACACCTTCTGGCCCGTCTCGGTCTCCACGACCATTTTGATCGGACCCGGTTGCTTCGGCTGCGCCGGCGCCTGCTGCGATACCGGCGGCGGAGCTGTCTCGAGCACCGTCGTGCCCGCGCTCCTGCCTGCCCGTGTGTACATCACCGACAGCGACAACGAACCAATCATGAACAGAACCGCCGCGATGGTGGTCGCCTTCGACAGCACCGTCGCCGCGCCTCGCGGACCGAACGCCGTCTGTGATCCCATGCCGCCAAACGCCCCGGCCAGATCGGCCGCCTTGCCGCTCTGAAGCAGCACCACGATGATCAGGAACAGGCATACGATGACGTGAACGATTGTCAGAAGAATTATCATTTTCAGCTACCTGCAAAGCAAACCCGCGCCCCCGAAAGAGCGCGGGTCCGCCACACGCTTCAGTATAACAGCATCGCCGCTTAGAACACCAAACGCAGCGACACCTGCGCCCTGCGGGCGTTTGTGCCGTCAGGGAAGCCCTGCGACTGCGTCGGCGAGCCGTAGTTCGCCGTCGGCGTGATCACGCCGCCCGTCGCGCTGTAGGCTTCCGTCAGCCGGAACGTATCAACCACTGAATTGGTCACGTTGAACGCTTCAAACTGAAGGTAGCCCTTGACACTCTCGGTGAACGGCAGTTCCCGTGCCAGACGGGCGTCCAGACGGTAGGTCTGGTCGATGTCCAGCGACGCGAACGGCAGGAACGGCACGCGGTTCGAACCGCCAAATCCGTTCAACGACGTGTTGAACGCCGCGCCGGTGAAAGGCGATCCGCTCACGCGCATCGTCGGCGTCAGCGGCTGAGCCGAGGCCAGCGTCACGATACCCGACATCTGCCAGCCGTTCACCAGCCAGCGCGCACCCGGCGCCGTGCTGCTGGTGAACTTCGGCGACCAAACGAAGTTGGTCGTGGCGCGATGCCGCTGATCCAGCGTCGAAGTGCCGCGGTCGGTGGCGTAGCTGCCATTCGCCGTCGAACGCAGAGTATCGAAGAACAGCGCATTGCTGCCGCCGCCCTGGTTCGCATTGTCGATGGCATGCGACCACGTGTAGCTAAAGGCCACCTGCAGCCCCTTCGACATCCGCTTGTTCAATTGAACGATCAGCCCGTTGTACCAACTGCTGCCGCCGTTCTCCACTTCCAGTACGCGCGCATACCGCGTATCCACCCGGCTCGCCAAACGGTAGGTCGGCGTCGAGAACGTGCCCACCTGGTTGCCGCTTGCATCGTTGATCCGGTAGCTCGCCAGCGCGCCTTCAGGGCCAATGTTGTTGTCCCGGCTCGTCGTGATGCGCATGCCGCGCGTGTAGACGTAGGACACTGTCAGGCCCAGGTCGCGGGCAAGTTGCCGCTCGATCGCGATGTCGCCCTGGATGGTGTAGGGATTGCGGAAAGCGTTCGCCGCATATGTCACGCTCACGCTGCCTCTCGGGAACGCGGCGAAGTCGGTCACCGCGTTCGGGAATACCGGCGATCCGGCCGTCGCCGGCAACACCGAAATCTGCGGCTGGTACAGCCCGTTGCCATAGAACAGCGTCTGCAACAGCGCGCCCTGGAACCGCGAGAAGAATACGCCCATGCCGGCGCGCACCACGGTCTTCTCGTTCATCGCATACGCCACGCCCGCCCGCGGTCCCAAGTTCATCTTCGGGCTCGGAATCCTGCCCGTCTGAGGATAGTCCGGGTTGACCTGCTTCTGCTGCGGCAGTTGCGCGTACTCATACCTCATGCCCAGGTTCACGGTCACCTTCCGCGCCGCGCGCCACTGGTCCTGGATGTAGAAACTCCAGTCCCGCGTCGTGAAGTCCAGCAGCGGGTTGCCGAAGGTCTGCGAAAAACTCTGCCAGCGTTTCGCGCCCGTCGTGTTGCCGGTGAAGTCCAGCGCGAAGTTGGCGAAGGTCGCGTAGCTGTAGCTGCCGTACTGGTTGCGCAGGATCTTCAAATAGTCCTGCGTGTTCGTCATGTCCATGCCGAGTTTCAGCGTATGCGTGCCCACCGTCCACGTCAGGTTGTTGGCCAACTGATAGCGCTGTTCACTTGGGTTCAGACGGGGATAGTCGATCGCCACGCCCACCGGCACGCCCACCGTCACGCCCAGACGTCCCGTGGCCGCCGGAATGAAGGCATCGTTGGTATCGTCGAACAGCCGGTCCTTAAACCAGCCGAACCGCGCTTCGTTCACGATGTTGTTCGACACGATCGACGTCCAGGCCAGGCGTCCGTATCGCGTCCTCACCGTCGAGTTGGCGTTGTTCGACGCCGCGTTGTTGTTTGTCAGGACCGCCTGTGTCTGAATGCCGTTCGGCGAAACCCATCGCAGATAGTTGAAGCTTGCGCTCAAGCTCTGCGTCTCGTTCGGGCGCCAGTCGAGCTTGCCGAACAGCAGTTCGCTGTCCGCCGTGCGCTCGATGAGTTTGTTGTTGTTGCGGAAGATGTAATTCCTCGCCGCGTCGCACTGCGCCGCCGTCGCCGTTCCGCATGAAGCGTTGAAATTGCCCGCCCCATCGGTCAACACCGAGTGGATGATGCGGTTCTGAGCCGGGAAGTTGCGGCGCGTCGCCTCGCCATTGAAGAAGTAGAACAGCTTGTCCTTCCGGATCGGACCGCCGATGCTGGCGCCCGTCTGGTGCCGCGACTCCGGCGGATTCAGCGTCGCATACCGGTCGCGCGCGTTCAGGCTGCGGTTGCGGAAGAACCAGTAGGCCGTGCCATGCACGTCGTTGGCGCCGCTGCGCGTCACCGTGTTGATCACGCCGCCCGAAGCGCGGCCAAACTCCGCCGAGTAGCCATTCGTCAGAACCTGGAACTCCTGAACCGCGTCCTGCGAGATCTGCGTGCTGATGCGCGTGCGCCCGGCGTTCTCGTTGTAGAACTGGTTCGTCGTGTCGTTGCCGTCGGTCAGGTACGCGTTGCCGCCCGCGATGCCGCGGAAGCTCACCAATCCAAACGTGCCATCCGGAACCACGCCCGGCGTCAGCAGCACAAAGCTGTCCACGCGGCGCCCGTTGATCGGCAGATTCATAATCTGGCTGCTGCTCACCACCTGCGAGACGCCAGTCTTGCTTTCATCAACGATCGGCGCCGTCGTGGTCACGGTGACTTCCTGGGACTGCGCCTTCACGTCCAAATTGACGTTCAGCGTCACGTTCTGGCCGACCTGAATCGCAATCTGCTTCGCCGTGTACGCCGCGAAGCCTTCCTTCAGAACCGAGACCTCATAGCCCTCGGCCGGCGTGAGCGACGGGGCGGAAAACAGGCCGGATTCATTGGTCTCAAGATTGCGCCGGATGCCGTTCGATGCGTTCGATACGACAACCTTCGCCGCCGGGACCACCGCGCCCGATGCATCGCGCACAACGCCATTGATGGCGCCGAGACCTGCCAGTGATTGAGCCGTGGCCGGAATGATCAGGCACAAGGCGAGAAGAGTGATGAAAAATGATCTGGTGAGACTGTTCACGTGGGGCTCCTGATAAGGATTACGTACTCCATTATAAGCCACCCACAACAGCCGCGAATGACAGTTTCGTAACCTTTCGCTCCCTTCCGCACCCTCGCCATCGCAGTGCGAGACAGGGCGGTCACGCGCGTAAGAAAAATATCTTTCGCTTGTTTTCAATAGCTTATGCGGGATTGCCGCCCCAAGCCCACTTTGTCTCCCTTCCAATTACAATTGCCATGCCTACCAAGACATCTCAAACACAATCGACAACCCAGGACAGCCTACAGAAGCGCCTCCGCGACTCCGAGGCCGCCGACCACGAACTGTACCTGCGTCTCTCTCGAATCCACCGCGACCACCTCCGGCCCGTCGGCCCGATCGAGCAGACCCTCGTCGAGACCATCATCCACAACTGCTTCCAGATCCATCACGTTCAGCAAGCTGAGCGCAACATCCGCACCTTCAACTCCACCTCCAGCCTCATGAACCTCGGCCGCCTCGCCCGCTACCGCGCCTACCTCGAACACTCGACGGCGAAGTCGCTCGCCAAACTCAGCGACATCCAAAACCGCCGCCTCCAAGCCAAGCCCGCCGTCATGACCGCCGCGACTTCCTCCTCCGTTTCCGCCACCGCGCTTGGTCCTGACAAATCGGCCGTCCAGAATGAGCCTGTCCGGCTCCCCATCCCGCGGCCAATCGACCAGCCCGCTTCACCCATCAATACAGCCGGCCGCTCATCGGCACACGCCTCGGCAATCCAATTCCCATCTCCGATCCCGCACCCGACATCGCCGCCACAAGCGCCGCCACAAGCCGGACCCGATCCGCAAGACTGCTGATATACTCGTGGCGGAACTCCAGCCTGGGAGGCTATCGCCATGACACGTTTCGTCTTTGCCCTGCTCGCCACGGTATCGCTGTTCGCCGCCGCCGATCCGCCCACCCTTGCGACCGGTTCAGCCGCGCCCGACTTCTCCCTCCCAGGAGTCGACGGCAAGATCCACAAACTCGCCGATTACGGATCGGCCAAAGTCCTCGCCGTCCTCTTCACCTGTAACCACTGCCCCACGGCACAACTCTACGAAACCCGCATGAAGCAACTGGTGGAAGACTACCGCGGCAAGAGTGTCGCTTTCGTCGCCATCGCTCCCAACGACCCCAACGCGGTCCGCCTCGACGAGATGGGCTACACCGACTTGAACGACGGCCTCGAAGACATGAAGACCCGCGCCGCCCGCCACCGCTACAACTTCCCCTACCTCTACGACGGCGACTCCCAGTCCGCCTCCCGCGCCTACGGTCCCAAAGCCACCCCGCACGTCTTCGTTTTCGACGCCCAGCGCAAACTCCGTTTTGAAGGCCGCATCGACAACAGCCAGCGTGAATCGCTCGTCAAAACGAAGGACACCCGCGCCGCCATCGACGCCGTCCTCGCCGGCCGCGAGCCCGAAGTCACCCATACCGGCGTCTTCGGCTGTTCCGTCAAGTGGAACACCAAAGCCTCCGGCCGCGACGCTGAAATGAAGCGCATCCTCGCCGAACCCGTCGCCGTCGAAGCCGTCTCCGCCGGCGGGCTGAAAGCTCTTCGCCGCAACCCCACCGGCAAACTTCTTCTGGTCAACTTCTGGGCCACCTGGTGCGGACCCTGCCTCACCGAGTTTCCCGCCCTCCAGGAGACCTTCCGCATGTACCGCCGCCGCGACTTCGACATGGTCACCGTCTCCACCAACCTGCCGGACGAGAAGGAAGGCGTGATGCGCGTTTTGAACAAATACCACGCCTCCACTCGCAACCTCCTCTTCGACTCCACCGACACCTACGCCATGCAGGCCGCCTTCGAATCCAAATGGGAAGCCGGCGTGCCCTTCACGGTCCTGCTCGCCCCCGACGGAAAGGTTGTTTTTCAGAAGCAAGGCGAGGTCGACATCCTAGAACTCCGCAAAGCCATCCTGGCTAATCTCCCCGACTCCGACTATGTAGGCCACCGCGCCTACTGGGCCTCGCTTCAGCAGTAGGACAGACCTCCTGGTCTGTCCGGTCTGTCCTCTGACTGGAATTCGCGCGAATAGAGTCCCTGCCAGCGTTATACTGACAAAGCCCGGTTCCGGATCTGCGTGTCCGGAGCTGTTTCGCGTCGTGCCGGATCCGGGTGGAAATCTCCACCTATGCGACTTCGAACCTTCCCCATCTTCCTCGCCTTCCTCGCCATGGGCTTTGCCGACGCTGTTGGTCCGTTCGTCTCCCTGGCCAAAGCCGAGTTCCAACTCTCGAACGCCGTGGCTTCGATGATTCCCTTCGTCGGCCTTTCCATGTTCGGCCTGCTCTCCATCCCCGTCGGCCTGGTCCAGGACCGCAAGGGCAAGAAGTTCGTCCTCATGACGGGTCTGCTCGTCGCATTGCTCGGCCTGTTGAACGCCTCCTTCGGCCTCGATTCCTTCGCCCGCTTCCTGCTCACTATCCTCATGCTGGGAGCCGGCGCCGCCATCCTCCAGGTCGCCGGCAACCCGATCATGCGCGACGTCTCGGCCGAAGGGAAGTACGCCCGCAACCTCACGCTCGCCCAGTTCGTCAAGGCCATCGGATCGCTGTCCGGACCCATGATCCCGGTCATCGCCGCCAAGTATTTCGGCGCCGACTGGAAGGTCGTCTTCCCCATCTACGCCGTCTCCCTGCTGATCGCCGTCATTGCCGTCGCCGGGCTCAAGGTGGACGAAAAGACATCGAAGGACAAGGCCGCCACCTTCGCCTCCTGTCTCGCGCTCCTGAAGAATCCCTACGTTCTCGCCATGGTCGGCGCCATCTTTTTCTATGTCGGCGCCGAGGTCAGCGTCAGCGCGGGCATCCCCCTCTATCTAAAGGAGCGCTTCGTCATCGACATCAACAAGGTCGGCCTGCTCGGCACGGGACTCTTCTTTACGGCCCTGACCATCGGCCGCTTCTCCGGCGGCGTCATCCTGAATTGGGTCTCGCCCCGCAAGTTCTTCATGCTCACCTGCGCGCTCTCGATCCTCGGACTCGCCGGACTCTTCATCCCCAACGCCACCGTCGCGGTCGCCTGCTTCTTCGTCGCCGGACTCGGCTTCGCCAACATCTTCCCGCTGGTCTTCTCAATCGCAGTGGACTCGATGCCGGAACATACCAACGAACTGTCCGGCCTGATGGTCACCGCCATTGTCGGCGGCGCGATCCTGCCGCCGCTGATGGGCCTGGTCGCCGACGCCTCTTCGGTCCAGACCAGCTTCCTTGTGCCTCTGGCGGCTATTCTGTACATCACCTGGGCATCGATGCTCAAGCCGGCCCGCCAGTCTTAGTGAGGTCATCATGCGTGATTATTCAAACGACCAGCGTACGGTCATGACGCTCGACGCCGGCGGGACGAACTTCGTCTTCTCCGCCATGCAGGCCAACCGGCCCATCGTGGAGAGCTTTTCCCTCCCCGCCGAGGCCGCCGATCTCGAAAAGTCACTCGGCAACATGATCCAGGGGTTCCAGCGCGTGCTCGACTCGCTCCCGGCGCCCCCGGCCGCGATCAGCTTCGCCTTCCCCGCGCCCGCCGACTACTTCAACGGCATCATCGTCGGACCCCGTAATCTGCCCGCCTACAAGAATGTCCCCCTCGCCGCCATTCTTGAAGACCGCTTCTCGCTGCCTGTCTTCATCAACAACGACGGCGATCTCTTCACCTTCGGCGAAGCGGCATCGGGCCTGCTGCCCCATGTCAACAATCTGCTCGCCCAGGCCGGCAGTCCGAAACGCTTCCGCAATCTCTTCGGCGTCACCCTGGGCACCGGGCTCGGCGGCGGCATCGTCCGCGACGGCGAACTCTATACCGGCGACAATTCGGTTGCGGGCGAGATCTGGATCCTGCGCCACAAACTCAACCCCGAACTGAACGCCGAGGAAGGCGCATCGATCCGCGCCGTCCGCCGCGTCTATGCCGAGCTGTCCAACATCGGCTTCGACGAGGCGCCCGAGCCTAAGGCGGTCTTTGAAATCGCCAGGGGCCTCGCCGAAGGCAACGCCTACGCCGCCCGCGAAGCCTTCCGCCGCATGGGCGAAATCGCCGGCGACGCCATCGCGAATGCCATCACGCTGCTTGACGCTCTCGTCGTCGTCGGAGGCGGCGTCTCCGGCGCTCACAGCCAGTTCCTGCCCGCCATCGTGAACGAGATGAATTCGACCTACCTCGCCCCGAACGGCGAGCGCTTCCGCCGGTTGATTCCCAAGGCTTTCAACCTCGAAGACCCAGCCCAACTCGGACAGTTTCTCGCCGGCGAAACCACCGAACTCGCCGTCCCTTACTCCAACCGCAAACTCAAATTCGATGGACTCCAGCGCACCGGCGTCGGCATCACCCGCCTCGGCACCAGCGAAGCCACTTCGATTGGCGCTTACGCCTTCGCGCTGAATCGTCTCGACAGGAGCGCCGCTCAATGAAAGCCATCATCCTCTCCGCAGTTCTTCTTACCGCCATGGGAGCCGATAACAAATTGTTGAACCTGCCGCCGGGCCAGTATCCCGGCAGCCCGCCGGAGAACTTCGCGCCAACGCTGATCGGCGACAGCTATCTGATCCTCATGCCGGGCGGGTCAAAAGCGGTAACATCCGAGGTGGCGGAAGCTGACGCTCGCGGCGGGAATTTGGCTGCGGTGGTGGAAGGCTTCAACGTAGCGGCGGGGAGGTAGACATGTCCGGACGTCTCAAAGGGCTGTCGGCAATTATCACCGGTTCGGCGCGAGGCATTGGAAGGGCGATGGCCGAGCGGTTCATCGCCGAGGGCGCGCGCGTGGTGGTTCATGGAACCGATGCCATGCGCACCTGCGCTGTCGCCGGGGAGCTTGGCGCGGCTTGTTGCGCCGGAGACGTACGGAAGCGGGCCACGTCCGATGCGCTGGTGAAGACCTGCCTGGACGCCTATGGCGCGGTGGACATCTTCATCGCAAACGCCGGCCTGGTGAGGATGAAGCCGTTTCTCGAGTACGACGAGGAGTCGTGGCGCGAGTCGATGGACGTGAACGTGACGGGCGCGATGTACGGCTGCCAGGCGGCGGCGCGGGCAATGGTCGAGGCAGGTCGCGGCGGAAGGCTGATGACGATCTCGACGATCAGCGCCACCATGGGTCAATTCGGTTTCACCGGCTATGGCGCGACGAAAGCGGCCCTACTGGGGCTGACGCGCGTGATGGCTGTTGAACTTGCCTCGCACGGCATCACGGCGAACTGCATCCTGCCGGGCCCGGTGATGAACGAAATGCTGCTGAGCATCTATGGCGAAGAGCGATTACTGGAGCGCCAGAAAACAATCCCGCTTGGGCGCCTGGCTGCCGCGCCGGAGGTGGCCGGCATGGCCGTCTTTCTGGCGTCGAAGGAAGCCGAGTACATCACGGGCCAGACGTTCGTCGTGGACGGCGGAGCATCGGCGGCGGGCTGTTACACGATGGAAGTATTCAAGCGGGCTAATCAGCCCGTCTGAGGAGCGCGCGCCGGACTACAATCGGAATCGATATGCCGATGATTGAGTTTCACCAGCCGGCCTGGATTGCCATGGGCGAGGCGCTGCTGATCGGCTTGTTGGTCGGCATCGAGCGCGAGGCGGATCAGCGCCAGGAGCGCCACGCCGGGTTGCGGGACTTCGTGACGATCGGCCTCGCCGGCGGGTTGTGCGGCGTGATCGGCCAGATGGCGTTGACCATTGCGGTACTCATTGCGCTCACCGCGCTGATCATCGTCTTCCGCGCGCAGACACCGGGCCGCACCGGCATCACGACGGAGTTGGCTGCGGTGGCGACGTTTCTGCTGTGCGTCTTGACCGCAACGACGTCGTTGCCCTGGGGTTCGCCGCTGGCGATCGCTTTGACCGTGGTGCTGGCGCTGTTTCTCGACATGCGGGTGTCGCTCCAGAAGTTTTTCGTCGAGGCGATTACGGAGCGTGAGTTCCACGAGACGCTGCGATTCCTGGCGGTGATTTTCGTGATCCTGCCGGTTCTGCCTGATCGCGATTATGGACCGTACGGATTCTTCAACCCGCAGCGGGTTTGGATCTTCGTCATCCTGGTCTGCACGATCAACTGGCTGGGCTACTTTCTCCAGAAGTTCCTGGGCGGCAGCGAGGGGCTGCGCTGGACGGCGATCGTTGGCGGGCTGGCATCGACGACGGCGGCGACAAGCGCGTTCGCCAAGCAGTGCGCCGAGGACGAGTCGCGCACGCTCGAGTATGGACGGGCGGCTGTGCTGGCAAACGCCGTGCAGTTTCCGCGCGTTTACGCGCTGATGCTGGTGGCCTCGCCGGCGCTGGCGGCGGCAAGCCTGCTGCCGCTGATCGCGATGGGCGCGGCGGGTCTCGCCTATGCGTTCCTGCCGCGCAAGAAACCGGGAGAGGAGCAGGCGGGAAAGCCGGAGGTGAAGCTGGGCAACCCGTTCCACCTGTTGCCGGCGCTGAAGTTCGGTGCGGTGTTTGCGGTGATCCGGTTGATGGTGAGGGCATCAAGCGAGGAGTTCGGCCAGGGCGGCGTGCTGACGGCCAGCGCCATCGGCGGTTCAATGGACGTGGATTCGATCGTGTTCTCTTTGTCGGGGCTGCTGAAGGATAACGGACTGGGCTTGCCGGCGGCCGTGGGTGGCGTCTTTCTGGCGCTGGCGGCGAACGCCGTCTTCAAGACGTTCTTGGCGTTCAGCGGGGGGACGAGAGCGTTCGGCCGCAGGGTGGTGTTGGGCTTCGTTCTGATGTTCAGCGCGGGCGCGGCAGCGTGGGCTCTGCTATACGCCCGCTGATGACCCGGCGGAAAAAGGCGCGTGCGCGCTCGACATCGTTGAGGATCTGCGCTTTCAACGATTCGGCATCGGGGAAGCGCCGCTCTTCACGGACGCGGTAGAAGAACTCAAGACGGATGCGCGCGGGCGCCGGCGGTTCGAACGCGTCGAGCAGAAACGTCTCGATGGTGAGATGGGCGCCGCCGAACGTCGGGCGGTGGCCGACGTTGGTGATCGAGGGCCAGCGGCGGTGGGAGTCCAGGTCAAACGTCCTGGTGATGTAGACGCCGGTGGCGGGCAGGGCGCGTTCCGCGCTGTCGAGAGAACTGACTTCCAGATTGAGCGTGGGAACGGTCTGTTTCGAGCCGCGTCCCTGGCCCTTTACGACGTTGCCCGACATCGAATATGGCCGCTCAAGCAGACGGCCAGCGCGGCTGACATTACCCAGACCGAGCAGGCCGCGTATCTCACTGGACGACACGACGACGCCCCGGCGGACGATGGCGTCGACGATTTCGACCTTAATGCCGAGCCGGCGCCCGAGTCCGGCTAGTACGTCGACATGCCCGGTCTGCCTGCTGCCAAAGTGGAAGTTGTCGCCGACGCAGACGGCGCGCGCGCCGAGGGTGTCAACAAGGATGCGCTGGAAGAACTCGACCGGCTCCAGGGCGGCGATCGAGGAATCGAAGGGCAGGATGAGGACTTGTTCCATGCCCTCATCGGCCATCAGGGCGCAGCGCTCTTCGGGGAGGGTGAGGAGTTTGGGAGCGCCGGCCGGGGAGACGACGGACTTCGGGTGCGGGTGGAAGGTGAGCGCTGAGGGTTTCGCCCCAGTCTCCCTTGCGAGGCGGACAGTGCGGCGCATTAATTCGCGGTGGCCTGCGTGGAGGCCGTCGAAGTTGCCGATGGTGACCGCGGAAGGTCCGAACGCGCCGGCGGCTTCAGCGAGCGATCTGAAGACTCGCTGCGTCACTGGGCGGCTCCGAGATCGATTTCGAGACCGTCGTAGGCGAGAAACACCCCCTCGGGCAGCAGGCTTTGAGCGCGTTCGTGGCCGAGGTCGTGGGAGATGTGAGTAAAGTAAGTCGCGCGCGGGCGAAGCCGGGCTACGGTCTTGAGGCTCTCGTCGATGGTGGAATGCGTGGGATGCGGCTTGTAACGGAGAGCGTCGAGGAAGAGGACTTCGACGCCTTCCAGCAGGCGCATGGACGATTCCGGAATCTCGCTGTGGTCGGTGAGGTAGGCAGCGTTCAAGAAGCGGAAGCCATGGCACGCGAGGCTGC
Source organism: uncultured Bryobacteraceae bacterium (assembly GCA_947084845.1). Taxonomy (GTDB): domain Bacteria; phylum Acidobacteriota; class Terriglobia; order Bryobacterales; family Bryobacteraceae; genus PNKE01. Next base: position 20,946 of record CAMTUE010000054.1, read on the forward strand.
CGTGTTTGATTGGGATGGGCGTGAAGACGAGGCCGGCGGCTTCGAACGGCTGGTCGTCAAAGATGTGGCTGCGGATTTTAGGGCGTGAGGATTCGGTGGGACCGTCGTGGAAGACATAGGCGAAGACGCGCTGGATGACTTCGAGCGAGTCGGCGGAAGAATGGATGGCGATCGGTTCTTTCTGGTGGAAGTTGAATGGGCGCAGGTCGTCGAGTCCGAGAATGTGGTCGGCGTGCGCGTGGGTGAACAGCACGGCATCAACGCGCTCGATCCGGGCGTCGAGGGCCTGCTGGCGGAAATCGGGCCCGGTGTCGATGACGACGACGCGTTCGCCGTTGCGGATGACGATGGAAGGGCGCAGACGGCGGTCGCGCGGGTCGGTTGAGCGGCAGACCTTGCAGTGGCATCCGATGGTGGGGATGCCGACACTGGTGCCGGAGCCGAGGACGCGAATGCCGAGGCGCGGGGCGGGATCAGTCATTCGTTTCCGGAGCCGCGGGCGGGACTTCGCTCTTTTTTTTGGCTTCGTCCATGGCTTGGACGTAGCGGAAGCGGAGTTCGGTCACGGTGTTTTCGAGCAGGCGCTGCTCTTCCATGGACAGGTTGCCCTTGGTCTTGTCCTTCAGCATGGAGAGGAGGTCGATGCCGTGGCGGGCGAGGCGGTAGTCGGGTTCGGAATGTTCCTCGGCGAAGGGGTTCATGCCGAGATGGGTTTCCACCTGCATGCGCAGGGAGAGGACGAGGAATTCGAAACTGGCGGGCGGCAGGGGGAAGTCTTTGTCGAGCATGACTTCTATTTTAGAGAGGGCGCGGCTGGAGGGGAAGGCGCGGTCTGCCCTGTGGGGACGTCAGCGGCGGATCAGAACTCATCCCACGGCAGCGGGCCGGGGTGGAAGGTACGGTAGTCGAGGGTGAGTTCTTCACCGGGCTGGATGTCGCGGAAGGCGACGAAGCCGCGTTCGCGGGTGCAGGCGACATTGGGTGATTCGTCGTGGTTGAGGTACCAGGCGATGGTGAGTTGGTTGAAACTGGATGGGGCGAAATAACTGCCCTCGATAGGGACGCAGAAGTCGGTGTAGAGGCGGCGGGAGGCGGGAGAGATCCGGTCGACGAGGGCGGCTGAGATGGGTTGGATATCACCGGTTTCCGGGCCGAACAGATGCACGCCGGCATCGATGGGCAGGATGGCGAAGACGCCTATGCCGTGGATGGGCGAGACGCCGAGACGGGCGTGGACGCCGTCGTGAGGGAGGGTTTTGTCCATGATATGAAGATCGAAGCGCTTTGCGAAATGCCAAAGGGGAAGACCGGCTTCCCGGCCTTCCCCTTGAGTGCGCGCTTGAGCGGGAGCGCTTAACTTTCCTTCTTGTACATCTCGGCCATTTCGGCCATGGGGATCGGGATGATCTTCTTGGCGTTGCCGGCCTGGCCGAACTGGACCATGCGCTGGGCGACGACCTTCTGCATGGCCTCGCGGGCAGGCTTCATGTAGTCGCGAGGATCGAACTTCTCGGGCGTCTCCATGAGCACCTTGCGGATGGCGCCGGTCATTGCAAGACGGTTGTCGGTGTCGACGTTAATCTTTCGGACGCCGTTCTTGATGCCGATCTGGATCTCTTCGACGGGCACGCCCCAAGTGGGCTTCAGGCTGCCGCCGTACTTGTTGATGACGTCCTGGAGGTCCTTGGGAACAGACGATGACCCGTGCATCACCAGGTGGGTCTTGGGCAGCAGGTTGTGGATCTCGATGAGGACGTCCATCTTGAGAACTTCGCCGTCGGGCTTGCGGGTGAACTTGTAAGCGCCGTGGCTGGTGCCGATGGCGATGGCGAGCGCGTCGCACTTGGTGTCGCCGACAAACTGCGCGGCCTGGGCCGGGTCAGTGAGATGTTCCAAGCCAGTGCCGCCAGCGCCGTGGCCGTCCTCGATGCCGCCGAGGGTACCGATTTCAGCTTCAACAGTGACGCCCTTGGCATGGGCGGCGGCGACAACCTGGCGGGTGACGTCGACGTTGTAGTCGTAGCTGGAAGGGGTCTTGCCGTCAGCTTCGAGCGAGCCGTCCATCATCACGGAGGTGAAGCCGAGGTCGATGGCGGACTTGCAGGTGTCGGGGCTGTTGCCGTGGTCCAGATGCAGGACGGTGGGGATTTCGGGGTAAAGCTCGGTAGCAGCGAGCATGAGGTGGTAAAGGAAACGGTCCTGGGAGTAGGAACGCGCACCGCGGCTGGCTTGGATGATGACAGGCGACTCGGTTTCACGGGCCGCTTCCATGATGGCCTGGATCTGTTCCATGTTGTTGACGTTGAACGCGCCAACACCATAACCGCCCTTGGCGGCTTCGTCCAAGAGCTGACGCATAGAGACTAATGGCATGGGTTTCTCCTAATATAAGGGCTCAACCACAGTTTACTACAGGCCCGTCTCTTCATTCTGTACCATTGCGGTATAGATTAGCGAGTCGCGGGCTGAAGCCATTTGCAGACTGAAGTCCGCCCCACCGGCTGGCGTGATACGCTGAAAATTCCCCTTCAATTCCATGAGCGACAGCTCTTCAGAGTCCATCGGCGTGAAGTTTGAGCGGCTGGTTCAGATTATGGCCCGGCTGCGGTCTCCGGGCGGCTGCCCCTGGGACGCCGAGCAGACGTTTGATTCCATCAAGCCCTACACGCTCGAGGAGACCTACGAAGTGCTGGATGCCATCGACGCGCGCGACTATGCGTCGCTGTGCGAGGAGTTGGGCGACCTGATGCTTCAGGCCGTGTTTCATGCGCGGATGGCGGAGGAGGAATCGAAGTTCTCGATCGCCGACTCGCTGGACGCGATCAACGGGAAACTCGTCAGACGGCATCCGCATGTCTTCGCCGATGGCGACGCGAAGACTCCGGACCAGGTGCTGCAACGCTGGAACGAGATCAAGGCGGACGAGAAGAAGGCCAGAGCGGACGGGCCGAAAGGACTGCTGGACGGAGTCCCGCGGTCGCAGCCGGCGCTCGCCGAGGCGGTTCAAGTCAGCAGGAAGGCGGCTTCGGCAGGCTTCGAGTGGCCGAACATCGAAGAGGTTGTCGCCAAACTGCACGAGGAACTGGACGAGTTAAAGAGGGCCGCGAACCACGCGGAGCGCGAGGGCGAGGTGGGCGACGTGTTGTTCACGGTCGTGAACATCGCGCGGTGGTTGAAGGTTGACCCGGAACAGGCGCTGAGGGGGACGAACCGGAAATTTCGCGCCCGGTTCGGCTATGTCGAGGCCGAAGTCGCGAAACGAGGCAGGACGCTGGCGGAATCTGCGGCGCTGCATGGGATCGATGAAATGGAGGCGTTGTGGCAGGAAGCGAAGAGGCGCGGGCCATCGAACTCCGGCGCCTGACGGTGGTTGAGGAGTTTCGCGAGGCGGTCCGGTTACAGCAGGAGGTCTGGGGGTTCGAGGACATCGAACTGCTGCCGGTGCGGCTGTTCGTGGTGGCGCATAAAGTGGGCGGGCAGACGATTGGCTGCTACGACGGCGATGAGATGGTGGGGTTTCTGCTGGCGATTCCGGGGGTGAAGCCGGGCGGCGAGCAGTATCTGCACAGCCACATGATGGGCGTGAAGGAAGGCTACCGGGATCTGGGATTGGGACGGCGGATGAAACTGGCGCAGCGGGAAGATGCGCTTGCGCGCGGGTTTCGATTGGTCGAGTGGACGTTCGATCCGCTGGAGTTGAAGAATGCGCATTTCAACATCGAGCGGCTGGGCGCGGTGGTGAAACGGTATGTGCTGAACCAGTACGGCACGACGACGAGCCACCTGCACGGCGGATTACCCACGGATAGGTGCGTGGCCGAGTGGCGGCTGGATTCAAAGCGGGTTGAAGGGCTGCTGGCAGGCGCGCCGGAAGAGCGCGGCGAGGTGGTCGAGCGAATCAGCATCCCGGCGGATATCGCGGCGATCCGGACAGTGGATCCGGCGCGGGCGCGGGGGATTCAGGCGCGGGTGTCGGAGGGTTTCCTGAGCGCGTTTCACCGCGGGTTGACGGCGACTGGATTTGAAAGGACGGCCGGGAGCGGCACGTATACATTCGGAATATGGGATTCAAAGTAGACGAGGTCCGGCTGCACCAGATCAGCATGCCGCTGGTGCATTTCTTCGAGACGAGTTTCGGGCGGACCTACACGCGCGACATGATCCTGGTGGAGGTCGTAAGCGGCGGCGTGTCGGGTTGGGGCGAGGTGACCTGCGGCGAGCACCCGTTCTACAACGAGGAATGGACCGAAAGCGCGTGGCTGCTGCTGAAGAATTACATCGGGCCGAAGGCGCTGGGCAGGACGGTTGACGCGGAGACGGCAGGGGATTTGAGCGCGGGGATTCGCGGCCACAAGATGGCGCAGGGCGGATTTGAAGTCGCGTGCTGGGACTTGCAGGCGCGGCTCAACGGCGTCCCGCTATGGAAGGAGATCGGCGGCGGTGCGCGAACGGAGATTGCGTGCGGCGTGTCGATCGGCATTCAGGATTCGGTGGATCAGCTTGTCGAAAAGATCCGGCGCGAGGTGGACGCGGGCTACAGGCGGATCAAGATCAAGATCAAGCCGGGCTGGGATATCGACGTCATCGGGCGGGTGCGGAAAGAGTTCCCGTCGATCCTGTTGATGGCGGATGCGAACTCGGCGTACACGCTGGCCGACATCGACCGGCTGAGGGAATTGGACGATTTCGACCTGATGATGATCGAGCAGCCGCTGGCGCATGACGAGATCATCGACCACGCCGTGTTGCAGGCCGCGCTCAGGACGCCGATCTGCCTCGACGAGTGCATACGGTCGGCGCACCAGGCGGCGCAGGCGATACGGATGGAAGCTTGCCGGATCATCAATATCAAACTGGGGCGCGTTGGAGGGTTCGCCGAAGCCAGGCGGGTGCATGATGTATGCGAACGGGCGGGCGTGCCGGTGTGGTGCGGCGGGATGCTGGAATCGGGCGTGGGACGGGCGCACAACGTGGCGCTTTCGACGCTGAAGAATTTCGTGCTGCCGGGCGACGTGTCGGCTTCGAAGCGGTATTGGAAACGGGATGTGATCGATCCCTGGGTGGAGGTTTCGGCGAACGGGATGATTACGGTTCCGGATGGGGTTGGATTCGGGTATGAGATGGACCTTGGATTCGTGGAATCGGTGCGGGTGAGGCGGGAGACGCTGAAAGGGAAGTGAAGACCTCCCGCGCCGGACTGTACGCGCTGCTCAGCCTGATGTCGTTCATCTGGGGCGTCAACTACGTTGCGGCGAAGGTATCGTTACGGTGGTTTCCTCCATTGCTGTTCGCGCCGTTGCGGTCGATCTTCGCGGCGGCGTTTCTGCTGCCCATTTACTGGTATATGCGGAAGCGGAAAGCGGATGAGACGCCGTGGACACGCAGGGAGATGTGGACGCTGGCGGCGCTGGGCATCTGCGGCATCACGCTGAACCAGGTGTTCTTCATCTTCGGGATGAGTATGACGAGCGTGGCCCATGCGGCGCTGCTGATCGCGATCGGGCCGGTGTTCGTGCTGCTGCTGGCGGCGGTGCGGGGGCAGGAGAAACTGACGGGACGGAAGGCGGCGGGCATGGCGCTGGCGATCAGCGGCGTGGCGGCGCTGCAATTGACGCCGGGCCGCGCCGACGGGTCGAGCGCGTTGGGCGATTTGTTCATCCTGATGGCGGCGTTCACATTCGCCCTGTTCACGGTGTTTGGCAAGGAAGCGACGTCGCGGCACGACGCGGTAACGGTGAACACGGTAGGCTACGCAGCGGGTGCGCTGGCCGGGCTGCCCCTGCTCTTGTGGGCGGGCCGGTCCTTCGATTTCGGCGCCGTGAGCGCCGGCGGTTGGACCATGATGATCTACATGGCGCTGTTTCCCAGCGTGCTCTGTTACATGATCTTCTACCACGCGCTGACGAGGATTGATGCGTCGCGAGTGGCCGCGTTTTCCTATTCTCAACCGGTGATTGCGTCGTTGACCGGGTTGGCGGTTTTGGGCGAACCGGTGACATTGCCGGTGGCGATGGGTGGGATGCTGGTGCTGTCGGGGGTATGGTTGACAGGACGGAGGTGAGCGATGGAATCGATCTCAGGCAGGACGGTCCTGGTAACGGGTGCGGCGAAGCGGATTGGCCGGGCGATCGCCTTGAAGTTGGCGGACGCGGGCGCGCGCGTGTTGATCCACTACGGGACATCAAAGGACGAGGCGGAGGCGACCGCGGCGGAGTGTGGCGGGGCGGGACTCTTTCAGGCTGACCTGGCTAAGGTGGGCGAGATCCGGCGGATGTTCGGCGAGATCGCGGAACGCGAAGGACGTCTTGATGGCCTCGTGAACAATGCCGCGCGGTTCACCCGGATCCCTCCCTTGGATGTGACCGAGGAGGATTGGGATTCGCTGCATGACGTGAATTTGAAGGCGTATTTCTTCTGCGCGCAGGAAGCCGCGCGGATGATGCAGCGCAATGAGGGCGGGACGGGGCGGATCGTGAACATCAGCTCGATGGGGGCGTTTGGGGCGTGGCCTGAGTACGTGCACTACTGCGCGTCGAAGGCGGGCGTGACGGGGATGACGCGGGCGCTGGCAAAGGCGCTGGCGCCGGGGATCACTGTGAATGCGGTGGCGCCGGGAATCATCCCGTTTGAGGAGTCCGGAGATGAGCGGATCCAGCGGATGATCCGGGCGACTCCAGCAGGACGTGCGGGGACGGGGGAGGAGATTGCGGAGGGGGTGCTGTACTTCCTTACGTCCGGCAGTTTTGTCACGGGGCAGACGTTGCAGGTGGACGGGGGATTGGGGTTGGGGTGAAGAACGGGCTGAAGCCCTTTGCCGGCTAAAGCCCGCCCCACCGGGAGCCGAGCCTTCGTTCTATGGCGTCCACGAACTTCTCCATGGGGTTGAAGCCCAGGACGGACTTAGCGTCGGCTACGAAGTTCGAGAGCGCGTTGATGTCGTAGTAGACGCCTTCTCCGGTTTGTGGATCAACAAAGCACTCGATGCCTCCGGCGTCGATCTTCGCGGCCCGGGCGATCGCCAGCGCTGCGTTTTCGATCTCCCTTGAAGCCAGCACTTTCGTGAACGTCGCTCCGGCAGCGCAGGCGTCGGCGGGGCAGAGATGGTACATGCCTTGCGGGCGGTCAATCTTGACGGTGTAAATCACCTGGCCGTCGATCACTTCCGTCCGCAGAAGATCCCCGCCGGGAATGACTTCCTGCACGATCAGGACGCGGTCGCAGCCGGAATCCAGCGTCGCCGCGGCCGCCTGGAGGGTTTGCGGAGTTTCGAAGCGTTGGACTCCGGAGCCGGCGCCTCCGCAGTTGGGTTTCACGATGACGGGGAAACCGATCCGGCGGGCGGCGTCTATGACGAGGGCGGCATGGTTGACGGCAATAGTCTTCGGCGAACGGACTCCGGCGCGGCGGTAAACCTCCGTCTGGCGGATCTTCGAGATGTCGATCGAGTAGGCGCGCGAACCGTTGATGACCTGGACGCCCCTCGCTTCGAGAAGTTCAAGAAGTTCAAGAACGGCGAACTGCCCGGCTCCGTGGCCCCGCCATTGGGCCGACGTACTCATGCGATTGACGACGACTTCGGGCCAGTGCCGCCGGTCAGGGTCGATCAGCAGCGACTCGGCGGGCCACTCGTCAAAATCGCGTCCGCGGCGGCGCAGTTCATCGAACAGCGGCGTGAACCACTCCGGGTGTTCGTAAAGGACGGCGATGCGGGCTGACGAACTCATGCCTGGGTTTCCGGGGCGCGCCAGTCTTCGGGGACGTGGCCTTCGGGGAGGAGTTCGCCCTTGTCGAGGTAGCGGATGTGACGGGCGAAGCGGGCGGCGTGCGGGTCGTGGGTGACGATGATGACGGTCTTGCCGTGCTCTTCGTTGAGGCGCTTCAGCAGCGTCAGCACCTCCTGAGCGGAACGGGCGTCGAGGTTCCCCGTGGGCTCGTCGCAGAGGAGGATATCGGGGTCGGTGACGATGGCGCGGGCGATTGCGACACGCTGCTCCTGGCCGCCGGAAAGCTGTTTGGGGTAATGGTGAATCCGGTCGTCGAGGCCAACCAGTTGAAGCGCGGTGCGGGCGTGCTGGTCGCGTTCGCCCTTCTTGAGATGGGTCAGCTTCAGGGGAAGCTCGACGTTTTCGAGAGCGGTGAGGACCGGGATCAGGTTGAAGCTCTGAAAGACGAATCCGATGTGGAGGTTGCGCCAGCGGGCGACGGCGCTTTCGCTGAGTGTTGCGATGCTCTGGCCCAGGACTTCGATGTCGCCGGAGGTCGGGCGGTCCATGGCGGCGGCGAGATGGAGGAGCGTGGACTTGCCGGAACCGGAGGGCCCCATGAGGGCGATGAAGTCGCCGCGGCGGACTTCGAGATCGGCGTCCTTGAGGGCCACGATTCGGAAGCTGTCGCGGGCGAACTCCTTCGACAGTTTGCGCGTGCGGATGATGACTTCGCCGGTGGCGGCCTGAGTTTCGCTCATGCGGATCAGCTCCCTTTTACTTTAACTTTCATGCCGCTCTTGAGTTCGGGCGTGGGATTCAGGACGACGTCCTCGCCGCCGATCAGTCCTTCATCGATGCGAATTCCAAGGGGCGTGACACCGCCGGTTTTCACTGCTCTTTCGACCACCTTTCCGTTCACCAGGATGAAGACCTTGCCGTCGCGGATGGCGGCCGCCGGGGCGAATGCGCCCTGGGCGGCGGCGGGCGAGGAGCCGGCTTCGGTCTCGGGCGCGACGAAGGCAACCGAGGCGTTCATCTGGGGACGAAGCAGCGCATCAGGGCGCGATACCTTGACCTTGACCTGAACGGTGGCCTTCTGGCGGTTCGCCTCGGGCGACATTTCGTCGATGAAGCCTTCCCACTGTTTGCCGGGCCAGGCGTCGACGGTGATTATCGCGCGCTGCTTCATGTGGAGCTTATTGAAGTCGTTTTGGGAGATGTCGAGTTCCACTTCGAGGTCGTTCAAGTCCGCGAGCGAGACAACGAATCCCTTCGCCCCGCGTTCGCCCACGAAACTGGTGGTGACGAACTCGCCGCGCTCGACTTCGCGTTCGAGAATAGTGCCCGTGACGGGCGCCTTGATGACTGTGTTGGAGAGTTGCGTCTGGTAGAAAGTGACGGCGCCACGGGCCTGCTGAACCTGGCCCCGGAGGGAATCGATCTGTTCTTTGCGGGGTCCGATGCGGACGAGTTCGAAAGTCCTTTCAAGAGAGTTGACGCGGGCCGCGCGGGCGCGATAGAGGGCGTCGGCGTCGTCCAGCATCTGGCGGGCAAGGACGCCTTCCTTGTGGAGAGTGCGGGTCCGTTCGAGGTTGACGCGGGCGTTTTCGAGTTCGGCGCGGACCTGTTCGACATTGGCCTGCGCGGCAGCGATCTCCTCCGGGCGCGACCCGTTTTCGGCTTCCGCAAGACGCGCCTGGAGAGAGGAAAGCTGGCCGCGCGCCTGTTCGAGTTGGGCCTTGTACTCCTCATCTTCAAGCCGCACGATGACCTGGCCCTCACGGACGGAATCGCCCTTGTCGACACCAATCCAGGCGACGCGGCCGACGACTTTCGACGCGACCTGAATCTTGTGGGCGGCGACTATATAGCCGGTGGCGTTAAGTGCGAGGCGCTCGCCTGCGGATGCGGACGTGGCGGCTGTGGCGCGTCCAACTTGGACCTCAAGCGGGGCGTTCAGTTTGGAATAAGTGACCCAGCCAGCCCCGGCCAGCAGAAAGAGGATGACGCCGATGATGATCCAGCGGGCGGCCCAGGATGAAGACGACTCGGGCGCTGGATTACGGTCGATGCGGAGTCCCTTTAGATCTGCGTCCATAAAATCAGATGTCCCGTAGCGCGGTCAGAATCTGTTTGCGGGCCGCGCCAAATGCGGGCAGCAGTCCGCCGGCTGCGCCGACGACAAGTGCGAAAATCATGCCGGTAAGGGCGACGTTCGGGGTAAGGCGAAGCTGAAAAGCAACCTCGGCAAAGGTGGCGTCGGAGCCGATCCCGGTGGTGAGGCCGTTCAGCGGCAAAACAAGCAGCAGCCCGGCAATTCCGCCAAGGACGGCGAGAATCATCGATTCGATAAAAAAGCTGGTCAGGATGCTGCGTCGCGAGAAGCCCAGCACCCGCAACGTGCCGATCTCCTTGGAGCGGCGGGCAACGGCTGCGTACATCGTGTTCATGGCGGCGAACACGCTGCCGATCGCCATGATGATGGCGACGAAAGTGCCGACGTATTCGATCAGGTTGCCGGAAGACGACTGGCGTTCGTAATACTCCTTCTCGGTGAGGACGTCGAGTTGGAGCCGCTGCTCGGCGTTCAGGCCATTGGTGAGGGCCTGCAGGGCAACTTCGTCCTGGGCGCGAACAAGCACGGAAGAGAAGAACGAACCGCGGTCGAATTCGGCGAGCATCTGGTTGGCGTCGCCGGCGAGTTCTGAGTTGCGCGCCGGGTAACTGGATTCGTAGACCCCAACAACCACCCAGTCGCCGCGTCCCAGGCGGACCTTGCGGCCGAGGCCGGCATCGGGGTAGCGGTTGGCGATGTCGGCGCCAACCACGACCTCGCGCTTGCCGAATTCGAACCAGCGGCCTTTGACGATCCTGGACTCCTCGCGCATGGCGATACCGACGGGGAGGATGCCGCGCAGGGTGAGGTTCATGCCGTCGGGCGACTCGGTGCTGGGCAGATTGATCGTGTTGACAAGTTCAGGCGAAGCGGCAGGTTCACCATCGGCAAGTTTGGCGATGCCGGGGCGATATTTGATGACTTCGTTGAACGACTCGCGGGAGACCTGGGAACCGAGTTCCGCGCCGCTGCCCTTGCGGACAAGAATGAGTTGCAGGGGATGGCCGGACGAGCGGAATGCCTCGCGCAGCCCGGCAGTCAGGCTCATGGCGGCGGCGAGGACGGCGACGGTGAGGCCGATGCCGAGAGCCGTCATGACTGTCGTTGTGCGGCGGACTGCGAGGTTGCGGATGTTGTAGCTGAGGGGGATTCTCATGTGAACCTCATTAGTCCGTGAAGCGCAGCGCGTCGAGGATGCTGGTGCGGGAGGCGGTCCAGGCGGGGACGATGGAACTGGCCAGGCCAAGGAAGAGCGAGACGCCGACGAGGATGGCGAGGACGGCGGGTTCGAGCGTGAGGGTCTTGATCTGTTGAACGACGGGCGGAGCCTGTCGCAGCATCGTGCAGAGGCCTTGGGCCAGTACGAGTCCGATTCCCGCGCCGGCCAGCGAGATGGCCAGGGATTCACCGATGAGGATGCCGAGAATCTTGTCCTGGGTGAAGCCGAGAGTTTTAAGGACGCCGACCTCGCGCACCCGTTCGCGGACGCTCATGGCCATCGTGTTGGCGGCCACCAGGAGGATCGTAAACGTCACTGCCCCGCAGATGGAGAGCAGGATCATCTTGACGTTGCCGAGGAAGGCGAGGAATGAAAGTCCGAAGGCGTATTCAGTCTCTGTGCGGGTTTGGGCTTCGCTGTTGGCAAACTGCGTGTCGATGGCGCGGATGATGCCGGGGATGGCTTCTGGCGATTCGGCGAGCATCGTGAACGTGCCGGCGAAGTTGGGCCAACCGAGGCTCTCGAACCCCTGTTCAAGGTACTTGAACTGGAACCAGAGCGAGTCTGATTCGTGCGGCGAGTGGTAGATGCCGCGGACGGTAAGTTCCAGGTTGATGGGGAAGAAGGATCCCCTGATATTGATCTTGTCCCCGATCTTGAATCCCTGTGCACGCGCCAGATCGGCGCCGACGATGCAGCCGGTCTGATCGGCCTGGAAAGCGCGCTTCTCCTCCTCGGAGATCTGCCATTCAGGGTAGACGGCGAACAGGCGGTCGGCCTCGGCTGCGAGACGGGGGAAGAAATATTTGCGGTCGCGCTCTTCGCTCTTATACCAGCCGCCAAACCACTGCCAGATGATGACTTCCTTCACGCCGGGGACGGCGCGGATCTTCTCCTTGTACCAGGTCGGCATCACATTGGTGATGGAGACTTTGTGGCGGGTGACCAAACGAAGTTCCTGCCCCGGCGGGGGATCGGAGTGGAACAAGGCAGCGTAGAGAGCGGTGAGAACGCCAAGCAGGCAGATGGAAAGAGCGAGACTGGAGATGGTCAGGAAACTGCGCCTGCGGTTCCGGAGAGCGTTCTTGAAGATGAGGGAGAGGAATCGCATGGCCGCTTCATTATTCTAGATGGTGGAGAGTGTTCTGTAGTGTCAATTTACACGGGAGCTGCGGGCGAAGGCGGCGACGGATGGATGAGGCGGGCGCTGGAATTGGCGAGGCAGGCCGCCGAACAGGGCGAGGCGCCGGTGGGCGCGGTGATCGTTGATGACAATGGCCGCCTGCTGGCCGAGGCGCACAATGCGCCGGTCGGAATGGGCGACCCGACGGCCCACGCCGAGATCGTCGCATTGCGGGCGGCGGCGAAGGCATTGGGCAACTACAGGCTTGCCGGGACAACGATGTATGTGACGCTGGAGCCTTGCGTGATGTGCGCCGGAGCGCTGGTTCATGCCCGGGTGAAGCGGTTGGTGTTCGGTGCGAGGGACCTGCGGTTCGGCGGCGTGAGGTCGAAGTTCAGGCTGGCGGATTCGGAGTTGCTGAACCACCGGGTCGAGGTGGAAGAAGGGTTGATGGCGGCGGAGGCGACTGCTCTGCTCGAGGACTTCTTCCGGGCGAGACGATGATCCGAGGCGGATTGCCAGCCGATAGTGCTGAAATCGTCCTTCCAGGCCAACTTATGCCGCGCTTCGATAGATCAGCGCGTCGTCGATAAAGTGCCCGTTGATCACGTTCTTGGAGAATCGGATCCTCGCTACGCTAGGCCCGGTGTGCCATGCGGACTTCAGCAACTGAACGATGTGGTGATTGCCGTCAATGAGGCCGATGGACGAAAACGGAACCGACTCGGCGGATGGGCCAAGTGAGTCAATGGCTGTCTTGATCTGCCTGTACACTTCGCGAGGTCCTTCAGCGGCGACGCTCGGAGAAGCGAAGAGAAGCCTCCACTCATTGATTTCAGGCATGAAGAACCACACGGCGACTGTCACCGGCAGTCCCAGTTCATCCAGTTTCTGCGTCAGCAGAGCGCCGGCCTCAATCATGTCCTCGGTGAGTTGTTCTTTTACCACTGTGTTCTCAGCCACGGTAGAATCCCCGATGCCGTATGCGTCACTGCTTCATGCATGTTGCGCGCCGATGCCTCGGCGACGTCCAGATCGTATCTCGCCGCCTCCGTCCAATCGCGGACCAGGTTCCAGTTGAGCGCGAAGTTGTCGTCGCGCCTTGTCCGGGTCTCCAATTCCGACTTTACGCCGGAGATCGTGAGAAGCTCGTCAAGGCGATGAGTATAGAAGGAGTTCACCAGTTTCCTGTCCGGTACTTCGTACTCCTTGAACTGTTTGGCCACACACGCCTTCAAGGCACATTCGATCGAATAGCCCAGCAGGTAGTACGCTGCTTGCCACCTGCCGTCAGAAAGTAAGACCTCGGCATCCTGCAAACGAACCTCGGCAAGTTGTTGAAGCCTGTTGCGATCCATCTGTCACCACCATGGTACAGCAACGCCAGTTCACTTCATGCTATTGGCGCGGCCTGTATGGATGCGGATGAGAGGCGGTCCTTGACCGATGGGCCGCAACCGGCCGGGTTCTAGCGGACTTCGCGGATTTCGATACTGCGGAACATGACCACCGTCTCGGGGTCATGCAGTTGGAGCCCGATTGGGCCGGACTTCGGGCGATTGGGGTCCCCGGCGTGTTCCATGACGGGATGGCCGTTGAGAAGGACTTTGATCAGGTTGTCGCGAACCTGCATTTCCATGCGATTCCAGTCCCCGAAGCGTTCATGGCCGATTTCGGCGTCCTTGAACAGATAGAGGCTTCCCGTGGGATTCCTCTCGGACTTAGCCCCGAGAATCTGGACTTCGTAGCCGATGTGGGAGGGCGTGCGCTTGGGGTCGTGGGCGGCGCCGCAGGCGAAGGCGGCGCGGGAGGTGTCGCGGATCGAGATGCCCGAGTTGGAGTTGAATCGGAGCCAGTACTCGAAGCGCAGGTCGAACTGACGGTATTCCTTCTGCGTGTAGAGCCAGGCCTGATGGATGGCGGAGCGGCGGTCGCGCTGTCCAACCAGGATCCTGTCGGTTGTGACATCCCAGATGCCGTCGCCGACTTTGGTCCAACCGTCGAAAGAAGCAGCGGGGGTGATGTTGGTCCACTGCGCGGGCAGGACGGCCGGCGCCAGAAGCAGGGCAAGGGTAGCGAGTAGGAGGGGCATGGCGGATCCTCGTTGATGAAGAACCGCCATGATAGCACTCCCGGCCGCCCGCGGTGGAAGTCCCAGGAGCGATGCGCGACTTCCACCACGGGCCATTCGGGATCAGGCGGCGCGTTTGATCGGGACGTGGATTTTACGGTTCAGCGAGTTGCGGCGAATCGTGATCGGTTCCTCGATCTCAGCCGTGATGGGAGTCGTGTTCTCGGTACGGCCGTTGAAGTATTCATCGATGGGGAAAAGAGCGTACGGGCGGAGTTCACGGAAGGTGCGGCCCAGCTTTTCCTGGATGCGGTAGACGGAATGGAAAAAGACGCCGCGGTCCACGCCAAGGCGGCGTGCGCACAGCGACCATCCTGCGCCAAGCAGGTAGTGATACCTGAATAGCCGGTACTCGAACGGGTCCAGAGTGCGCTCTATGACAATTAGAAAATCGGCGATGAACTCCTCGTTCTTCCGCCCCCAGGTGATCCGGCGGCCGCCCTTCGGGGTGGGTTCGAGAAGGACAGGTGTCAAGTGCCTCTCTCGAGTAGCGCATTGCTGGAATTTTGAGAAACAAATCCGGAAGATCGCCCGGAAGACGCAGCAGCATGGGCGCGACCCGCCCCGCTCCATCTCTCTGATTCCGTAACCATGGCACCGCGTGCAGTCCTCTGCCGCCAGTGCGATTGTATCTGAATGGGTCCACTCCATTTAGGTTATTCTCACTTCCTTTTTCCGGCTTTCGCCTCCTCCTCACTGGAGGCTGAGCCTGATCTGCTACCAAAATCACTTGAGTGCCCGAATCCGTCAACGCGGCCGGACACAAGAATTTGAGAGATCGTGGTCTGAAAATAGCAGGACCCTGCAAACAACTGAAGGGAATGGGCTTGACGAGACCCTGTAAACTGATTAAAGTTCGTCAACTGGCGCTCCTGGGGTTGTTTTATGGTAGTACTAGTACTGCCCTATATCAGGTTGATATATGCCTCCCCCGGCCCTGCCTGTAACGTTCGCAACGCTGCACAGGAGAATGCTGTCGCATGTACGCGGCCTGCTGGCCAACGGCGAATTGACCGAGCGGGGCCTGGCGCGCATGGTCGGGGTCTCTCAGCCCCACATACATAATGTGCTGAAAGGAGCGAGAGTTCTCACTTCAGATGTTGGCGACCTTCTGATCGGAGCGCTGGAGCTATCGCTTCTGGAACTGGCTGAGAACGAAGAACTGGGGGCGGTGCTGGAAGCCAGGGGTGGGGGAGATGGCGCGAGCCGGCTGGTGAGGGTGGCCAGGGGCAGGATTTCGCCGAATGAGCGCTTTCCCGACGTGACAGAGGCGGAGGACTGGGCCAAGGCGCCGGCGGAACTCCTGTCGCGGTTGGGGAGGCCTGTTCTGGCGGGGTTTACCGCGGATGCGGAGGTGGCGGCGGTATTCCGTGGGGCCACGCATGTGTTGCTGGACCTGGACGACAGGGCGCGGTTGCGGGTAGTGGAAGGGTGCTGGTATGCGCTGCGGTGGGGTGGTTCGGGCTACGTGCGGCAATTGAGGCGGGAAAACGGGGCGCTGGTGGTTTTGGGGCAGCGGGCGTGGCAGCCATCGTCCTTGCCGGACCGGATTCCGCTGGGCGATCTGCCGGCGCTGGCGGTGATTCGGGGCCGGGTCGAGTGGTATGGACCGGACCCAAGGACGATGAGGGCGATGACTCAGACCGGCTTTTCGCTGCCGAGCGCCACGTTCTCGTAAGTAGCCAGGACCTGGCGGGCGGTGTCCTCCCAATTGAAGCGGCGGCTTTGCAACAATCCGCGAGTGATGAGCCGTTCACGAAGCCCCTCGTCGAGAAGGACTTCCTTGATGCCGCGGGCGATCTCGAAGACATTGTCGGGGCTGACGAAGTAGGCGGCCTCGCCAACGACTTCAGGCAGGCTGGTGACATTGGAACTGACCACGGGCGTGCCGGAGGCCATCGCCTCGAGTGGAGGGAGGCCAAACCCCTCGTATAGTGACGGGAAGACGAAGGCGGCCGCGGAGGAGTAAAAAACGCGCAGCGTATCGAACGGGACGAAGCCGAGAAACCGGACTGAGGATTCGACGCGGCTGTGCAGGACCGCCTGGCGGAGGTTGGGGTGTTTGGAAATCTGGTCGCCGATGATGATCAGGCGCAGGTTCCTGTAAACCGGGTGGTCTTCGAGTTCTCCCCGAAGCAGGGCGAAGGCCTCGACGAGGCGGGCGACGTTCTTCTGAGGCTTGACGGAACCGGCGTAGAGCAGAAACGGGTAGTTGATCTGGTAGCGTTCGAGGGTGAGGCGGCGTTCCTGTTCCGCCTCGGCGGAGGCGTGAATCCGGGCGTCGCCGTCGAGCCGGGTGTAGCGGGGATCGGCGGCGCCATAGATGCGAGTGATCTTGCTGGCGGGGATGCCCAGCATCTGTTCGACATCCTGGCGGGTGGATTCCGAGACGGCGATGACGCGGGAGGCGCGCATCAGCCCGCGGCGCATCAGCGTGCGGCTGAGTTCGAAGCGCCAGTTATCGGGGACATCGAAGAAGAGAGAACTGAGATCGTGGACGGTGACGACGTAGGGGCGGGGCAGGAACAGCGGGACGACGTGCAGGGGGATGTGGATGAGGTCGGCGCGGACTCCTCGGGCGAACGCGGGGAAAGCGAGTTCGTCGAACGGATCCGAGTCGGTGCGCTCGTAAGGGAGGGACTGGAAATTATCGGCCAGGCCTTCGAATTCCTGCTGGTCGCGGCGGCTGCAAACGAGGATAAAACGGTGAGGCGAGTCGAGCTTGGAGAGGGCGCGGACGAGGTTGCGGATGTAGGTGCCAAAGCCGAAATCCTGGATGTGGCGGGCATCGATGAGGATCCGCAACGGCATCGTCTTGGTCTCTCTCCCGGTCAGGCGTTCACCGGCTCCATGCGCCAGCGGTAGAGCGGGAAACGGGCGGTCAGCTTGGCGACGTCCTCACGGACGGCGGCCAGGTTGGCTGCGTCGGCGGGCGCGGAGAAGACGCGGGCGATCAAGGCGGCGACCTGCTTCATCTCCTCGGGGCCGAAGCCGCGCGTGGTGACCGCGGGGCTGCCGAGACGGATGCCGCTGGGGTTGAGCGGCGGGTTCTGGTCGAAGGGGATGGCGTTCTTGTTGGCCGTGATCCAGGCTTCGTCGAGGGCCTTCTCGGCATCGCGGCCGCGGATGCCCTTGGAGAAGACATCGACAAGGATCAGATGGGTGTCGGTGCCGCCGGAGACGATCCGGTAGCCGGCTTCGCGGAGAGCCTCGGACATGGCCTGGGCATTGGCGATAACGCGCTGCTGGTACTCGACGAAATCGGGCTTGAGGGCTTCGAGGAAGCAAACAGCCTTGGCGGCAATGACATGGACGAGAGGACCGCCCTGGGTGCCGGGGAAGACGGTCTTGTCGATGTCCTTGGCGTACTTCTCGCGGCAGAGGATCAGGCCGGAGCGGGGACCGCGCAGTGTCTTGTGCGTTGTGGTGGTTACGATGTCGGCCCACTTGCATGGGTTGGGATAGAGGCCGGCGGCGACGAGTCCGGAGAAGTGCGCCATGTCGACGAGCATCATCGCGCCGACGGAATCGGCGATCTCGCGGAAGCGGGGGAAGTCGATGATCCGCGAATAGGCCGATGCGCCGGCGATGACCATCTTGGGCTTGTGCTCTTCGGCGAGGCGGGCGAGTTCGTCGTAGTCGATGGTCTCGGTGTCCGGCTTGACGCCGTAAGCGACGACCTTGTATGTCTTGCCGGAGAAATTGAGCGGGTGGCCGTGGGTGAGGTGGCCGCCGTGGGCGAGGTTCATTCCAAGGATGGTGTCGCCAGGCGTGAGGACGGCGGCGTAGGCGGCCTGGTTGGCCTGAGAGCCGGAGTGGGGCTGGACGTTGGCGTGTTCTGCGCCGAAGAGCTGTTTGGCACGGTCGCGGGCGAGATTTTCGACGATGTCGGTGAATTCGCAGCCGCCGTAATAGCGTTTGGCGGGGTAGCCTTCGGCGTACTTATTGGTGAAGACGCTGCCGGTGGCTTCGAGGATGGCCTCGGAGGTGAAGTTCTCGCTGGCGATCAGTTCCAGGCGCGAATGCTGGCGGTCGACTTCCTTCTGAATGGCCTGAAAGATGTCGGGATCGACTTCAGCCAGGGGCCGGGACATGCGGGTTACGTCGTTCATCGGGCGTTGCCCTCCTCGATAGAAGTGATTTTGCCAACGCGGCGCGCATGACGGCCGCCTTCGAATGGGGTAGCCAGAAACGCGTCGACGAGATCGCCGGCGAGTTCGGGCGCGGTGTATTTTGCGCCAAGGGTGAGGACGTTGGCGTCGTTGTGCGAACGGGTCAGTTGGACCTCTTCGACATTGAAACCGAGGGCGGCGCGGATGCCGGGGACCTTGTTGGCGGCGATGGACATGCCGACGCCGGTGTAGCAGACGAGGATGCCGCGGTCGGCCCTGCCGGCGGCCACTTCGCGGGCGACGGCTGCGGCGTAGTCGGGGTAGTCGGAGGGTTCGGGCGAATTCGCGCCGAAATCGGCAACCTCGAGACCAGCCTTTTCGAGGCGGGCCCGAAGCTGCTCCTTCAACGCAAATCCAGCGTGGTCGGAGCCGATGGCTATTCTCATGGGGAAGCCATCAGTTTACCATGGGGTTCCGGCAGGGCCGGCGGTTGGGGATCTGTGATTCAATGTCAGACATGCAGCGCAGGCAGTTCCTTCAGACGATGGCGGCGGCGGGCGTGGCGCCGCTGGGTGCGCAGAGCCGGCGGCGGCCGAATTTCGTCTTCATTCTGGCCGACGATCTCGGTTACGGGGATCTGGGCTGTTACGGGCAGAGCCGGATCGAGACGCCCAACCTGGATCGCCTGGCGAAATCGGGTATCCGGTATACGCAGGCCTATTCGGGATCGACGGTCTGTGCGCCGTCGCGGTGCTGCCTGATGACGGGCAAGCACACTGGGCATGCGACGGTTCGCGGGAACAGGAAGCCCGAGGTGGGACTGTTGCCCGGCGAACCTACGGTGGCGTCTCTGCTTCAGGGAGCGGGTTACAGGACAGCTCTTTTCGGCAAATGGGGACTCGGCGGCCCGGGCGTGAACTCGGTGCCGAACGACCATGGGTTCGACCAGTTTTATGGGTTCCTCGACCAGTTGCATGCGCACAATTCGTTCACCGAACACCTGTGGGACAACCGCCACGAGACGTTCCTGACCGAGAACTGGTTCAACGGGCGCAAGACGTTCGTCAACGATCTGTTCACGCAGCGGGCCTTGAAGTTCATCGGCGAGCAGCAGGCGGCCGATCCGTTCCTCCTCTACCTTTCTTATACGATTCCGCACGCCAACAACGAGCGCGGCCGGATCGAGGCCAACGGCATGGATGTGCCGGATCTGGGGATCTACAAGGACAAGCCCTGGCCGGAGGTTGAGCGGGCGTTCGCGGCGTCGATCACGCGCATGGATGGGCAGATCGGCGAGGTGGTGAAGACGCTTGAGACGCGCGGGTTGATCGACAACACTCTGATCGTCTTTTCGTCCGACAACGGGCCGCACCAGGAAGGCAACCATTCGGCCGGGTTCTTCGAATCGTCGGGCGCTGTGCGCGGCATGAAGCGGGATCTTTATGAGGGCGGGATCCGCGTCCCCACCATCGCGAACTGGCGGGGCCGGACGGCTGGCGGACGAGTGTCGGATGCGCCGTGGGCATTCTGGGACGTGCTGCCGGCGTTCTGCGCCATGGCGGGGGTGAAGGCTCCGGCGGGGATCGATGGGGTGGATATCGGGCCGACTCTGCTCGAAGGCAGGAGCGTCGCGCGCGACCATCTCTACTGGGAGTTCCATGAAGGCGGGTTCGCGCAGGCGGTGAGGCAGGGCGACTGGAAACTGGTGCGGCAGAAGCCGAAGTTCGAGGTCGAACTGTTCAGAGTGAGCGACGATCCGAGGGAGTTGAAGAACCTGGCGGGACAGTATCCGGATGTGGTGAAACGGATGAGCGCGTTGTTCAAAACGGCGCGGACGGAGAATGTGAACTGGCCGGTGTAGGCGGACTTTGGGCGGGCTTGCGAAGGAGGCGGCCGCGTGCGGCTAGGCTACGGGCGGCTCAGGGCGAATATACAGAGAGGAAATGCGCTGTTTGCGGAGTTGATTGGCGCGGGCGATGGGTGTAGAGGCGGCCGCGTTGAGGGTGCGGGGCCGGCGGCGGAGGGATTTGAGGTGGTTGATGTTGTCCCCCGAGGCCCGAATCGCGATTCTCGCCAAGGTTGCAGACTGGCAGTTTCAATGAAATCGCCAACCCGCCGCGTCAGGCCGGCCCATTGGCAAAATGGGCGATCAACGCGTCATGGAAACTCCGCCGCGTCTCGTCTTCCGTGTCGCCCCACCCCGGTGGGGCGGGCTTCAGCGAAAACGACTCGCGGCGAGCCGTCACAAGTATCTGAAACGTTTGGCGCAAGACAGTGCTTTGCACGACCGAACTTGGGCTGCAACTCACACAATCGGCGGAGCGTCAGCGGTGGGTTTCTGGAGAGCCGGCGAAGGGCTTCAGCCCGGCCCCTGCCGGGTAGCCAGACGTGACTTTCGAAGGAGTCCGGATGGCCTCGCTGGGGCCACCAAACTGGATGACAATACTACCCCTTACGCGCACCAACCGCGCGCCGAAGTCAATAACGCGCGCCGCGCGTCATGACCACCATGAGGCCCCCGCCGATAGCTCTATCGAAAGCACTGAAGTTACACAAGCGCCTCGTTTCCAGCGAGCCTCGTGCGTCAGCGCGAGGTACGACACCCCAGACCGCCCCCTGACGCGCAGCGGCTCGCCAAAATCCTGCGTCAGGTGCTTTGTTGAAAACACATGAGTTACGGATACGCCTCATGGAGAGAGAGAGCGGGTCACCGCGCCAGCGCCCGCCCCCTTCAACCGCGAACGTAGAGAGCGGGTCACCGCGCCCGCGCCCGCCCCCCCCTTCAACCGCGAACGCAGTCAAAAACGCGCGCCGCGCGTCATGAAAACCACGAGGCGCTCGCAGATACTTTTATTGACAACACAGCAGTTACGCAAGAGCCTCATGGAGAGAGAGCGGGTCACCGCGCCAGCGCCCGCCCCCTTCAACCGCGCGCCGTAGTCAAAAACGCGCGCCGCGCGTCATAAGCACCGTGAGGCGCTCGCAGATAGCATGGTTGAAAACACAGCAGTTACGCAAGAGCCTCATGGAGAGAGAGCGGGTCGCCGGGGTGATTTTCGACAGAGTTCCACACGGCTGTTGCCAGCCGCAACAAGCCATGAAAACAGCCCGAAACCTGAGGCCGCGAACGCAGAGAGCGGGTCCTGTTCGTCAT
>CAMTUE010000055.1:0-11666 GCA_947084845.1 uncultured Bryobacteraceae bacterium
GGCGATTGCAAGGGCGGCGAAGGATGATTTCCACAGATGAACGCCGGCGGCGGCTGTGGAAAACTCGCTTCGCTCAAAACACGCCCATACCAGCTATAAGGCTGTCCCGGAAACCCGGAAACCCAGTACCATGCCGTGCCGGGCAACTGGGCGAGCCTGCGCCGATTCCGGGAACGACTGGGCCGGTACTGGAGGCGGGCGCTGGAAAGGCGCAGCCAAAAGGGGCGGCTGAGCGCGGAGCGGGTGACTCGATTGTGCAACCGCTGGCTCCCCCGGCCCCGGCTGGCGCATCCTTATCCGGAGGCGCGCTTCGCGCCAGCCATCCGAGGTAGGAGCCGTATGCGGTAGTTCCGCTCGTACGGATCTGTGCGGGGGGCGGTCAGCGATGGCCGTCCCTACCGCGACCCTTGGCCTGGTCGCGCCCAACTTCGACACCCACCCCGCCATCGCAGCGGTGCTGGCAGACATCAGCCTGCCCCCTGACCAACGACCAACGCTTGCGGGCACTGTTCGAACGCACCGTGGAAGCAGACTGGGACGCCGCCGCCAGCGCCACCACCCTGCCTTGGCCGTAACCTCCGCCCGGCGGTGTGTCCGAGCCCGCGAACGTGAGTGAGCCCTGGCGCAGGACTTCGCCTGCTAACGCGCGCGACCCGTTTGACCGAGCCGCGAACGTCAGTGAGCGGTGGCCCCGGACTCCGCTCGCTCGCGGCTCGGTGAACAACACACTGCCGGTTAGAATTGCAGCCGCAGCGATACCTGGCCGGTCCGCCCGCCGCCGAAGTCCACGCCCCTGGCGCCGGTGATGATGCCGAAGTTGTTGTCGGCGACATTCAGGTTCGGGTCGCCGAGGTTGGTCCAGTTGGGCAGGTTGGTGAAGCTGCCTTCGAGCCGCATTTCGAACCCCTCGCGAATCACGAACCGCTTGCTCATGCCCATGTTCAGGCCGAAGGTGCCGGGACCGTTCAGGATGCCGACGCCGGCGTTGCCGAAACGGCCGATCGGCGCGGGGTCGCGGCCGGGTGTTGAACCCACGCGGCAGTCATATTGCAGCGCGCCGGGCGCCCGGCCGGGGCAAATGAACGCTGCACGGTCTGCCCACAGGTTGCGGGTGGGACTGTCGAGCGTGCCGTTGGCCGCTCCCAGCCGGTCGGGCCGCTGCGAACCGCGGCTCGGCGCGTTGGTGCCCGACGGGTCGCCGCCGGAAAATACCGGCGTCAGAAACGGCCCGGATTGCAGCGTCAGAATGCCCGACAATTGCCAGCCTCCCAATAGCATGTCGAGACCCGGGTTGGCGCCGGAGAGGAAGCGCCGCCCCTTGCCGAAGGGCAGTTCATAGACGGCCGTGTTGACCACGCGGTGGCGCCGTGAGGCGTACACTTCCCCACGGTCCGCGCGCCGGTCGAGCGAGTTGGTGACGCGCCCCCCGCCGGTTTCGCCTGCGAAGCCCGAGGGCGCCGGACCGGCATTGTCGGCCAGGTTTTTCGCCAGGGTGTAGGCGGTCGTGTAGGTCAGCCCCGCCGACATGCGCCGGCTCAGCTCGATCTGGACCGAGTTGTAGACCGAGTTGGCGCCCGCGTCACGGCTGAAGATCAACCCCCAGTTGGGGAATGGCCGGTCGAGGTTCGAACGCTGTGAGAAGAAGGTGTTCGACGGAGCCATCTGGTTGATGTCCGGCGCCCAGGGCAACTGGTAGCTGCGGTTGCCGATGATGCTCACCCGCAGCCCGGTCGAGTTGTTGATCTCGCGGTCGACCGAGAGCGCCCATTGCAGCATCTGCGGTGGTTTGAAGTCGATCTGGTTGGCGGTGCGGAATTCAAACGTGCCCACCGAACCGCCGCGCACTCCGCTGCCCGGCGTGCGCGTTTCGGGGAGCGCGAAGATCGGCCGCCCGTCGGCCCCCACGTTGTTGAACTGCCGCACGTCGCTCTGCACCGTGCCGGTGAGCGAGAAGAACACCGACCCCATCAGGATCATGTTGTAGAGCCCGCCGCTCGCGCGCACGGTTGTTTTGTTGTTCAGCCGGTAGGCCATCCCCACGCGCGGCAGAAACTGGGCCTTGTAGGTGTTGCGCAGCGCTTCGGGCAAGCCGGCGTCTTTGGCGGTGACAATCGGCGTGCAGCCGATGCCGTTGATCGGCGCGCCCGGGCAGGCGTTGAACGAAAGTTGCGCGCCCGGCGCCACCAGGTTGCGCGCCTCGGGGTCGGACATGATGATCACCCGGCCCGTGCGCGGCACGTTGCGGTCGAAGTTGGCGATATTGAGCCCGTTATCGAGATAGCCGGGGTGCAATTCGTAGCGCAAGCCGAGGTCGAGCGTCAGCTGGCTCGACAGCCGGATGGTGTCCTGGGCGTAGAGCTTGTAGTGCATCGCATGGCCGTCGTTGTCGCGCGTCAGCACGGCGATGGCGCTGCCGGCGGGCACGCCCAGCAGGAAGTCCGACAGGCCGTAGCCGGTGAACGCCGGGCCGAAGCTGAAATCGCCGTAGTTGTTGCCGGTGGTAAAGCCCAGCGCCGAGCGGGCGCGCAGGTTGCGAATATCGCCACCGAACTTGAAGGTGTGCTTGCCGCGCACCCAGGTCAGGTTGTCGATCACCTGCACGCTGTCTGAAATGCTGAAGCCGGGCCGGCCCTTGCTGAAGCCGGTGTACAGGTCGATGCCGAAGGCGGGCAGCCCGTTGAAGAAAATGTCCTTCTGAATATCCTTGAGCCCCAACCCGTTGGTGAACGAGCGGCCGTCGAAATTGAAGATGGTCGAGGAATCGGACAGCACGTAGCCGAAGCGCAATTCGTTGAGCAGCGTCGGCTTCATGGTGTAGGTCCACGAGGCGCTGCCCTGCCAGAACCTGTTGCTCTGCGTGTCCGAAGGCAGGCTGAGCGCGTTGGCGCCGAGCGCCGGATTGTCCTTGTAGAAGATGCGCGCGTTGAGGCGGTGCTTGAGGCTGAAATTCTGGTCCGCGCGCGCCTCAAACTGATCGGAATTGATGCTGGTCGAGCGGTTGTCGCGGTAGTTGCTGACCGTGCGCCGGTCGGTCGCCCCGGTGTTCGGCAGCGGGTATTGCTCGAGCACCGCCTTGGCGATGCTGCTGATGCGCGCAGCCGGGATGATGTTGCCGGGGAACGGCTGGAAGGTATACGGGTCGCGGATGTTCACGCCTTCGCGGCTCAGGTCGCCGGCGCGTGCGAAGCTCGTCGGGACGGTGTTCTGAATCGTGCCCTGGCGCGGGAACCGCAACGATTCCCAGGTAAAGTACACGAACGTTTTGTCTTTGCCGTTATACAGCTTCGGAATCGAAACCGGGCCGCCGAGGGTCGCGCCGAAGGTGTTGCCGATCTTGGCCGGCAGCACGTTCTGGCCGTAGGTGCGCGCGTCGAGCGCCTTGTTCTGGTGGTACCAGAACAGCGCGCCGTGATAGTCGTTCGTGCCGCTCTTGCTGATCACGGTGATATCGCCCGGCTGGCCGAACTCGGCGGTATTGCCGACGCCCTGCACGCGAACTTCCGAGATCGATTCGACCGACAGAAACTGGTTGCGGTTG
This sequence comes from uncultured Bryobacteraceae bacterium, assembly GCA_947084845.1. Lineage (GTDB taxonomy): Bacteria > Acidobacteriota > Terriglobia > Bryobacterales > Bryobacteraceae > PNKE01. The sequence continues at coordinate 3,539 of CAMTUE010000055.1, forward strand.
GGGCTGTTGCCGGTGGCCACGGTGATTGAAATTCCGTCCACGGTAGACTCCGATTGCGCCGGCAGCCCGCCCTGAATCGACAACCCCAGGCCATTGTCCGCCTGCACGCCGGGCAGCGATTGCAGCAGCGCATAAGGGCTGGTGCTGCCCGCTCCACGCACGTTCGAGGGCAGGTTGAGCACCTCGGTGGCGGTCAGGTTGGATGAAATGGCGGACGTGTCGGTGGCGATGACGCCCGCTGACGAGGACACCTCGATCCTCTGCGAGATGTCGCCGATTTGCAGCGAGACGTCCACGCGCAGCCGCGACCGCGCCAGCAGCGTCAAGCCCGAGGCCGAGTAGGTGCGGAAGCCCGCGGCGCTCACGGTCAGCGCGTAGGGTCCGGGTTCGGTGTTCTGAAACTCGAAGCCGCCTTCGCTATTCGTTTCGATCTCACGCGAGGCGTTTTCCGCCGTCTGCGTGATGTTCACCTTAGCGCCGCGAATCACCGCGCCGGTGGCGTCAACGACATTGCCGAGAATCACGCTGTTGGTCGACTGCGCGGCGACCGTCAGGCAGCCGGCGACAAGGCACAAGGCGGTCGCGAGATTTGACCGGATTGACATACTCCCCCCTCTCGATCTACGGAAGCCCCTCCGTATCGGGAGTAGTATAGCCCGTGTCCGGGCCGGAGTCCACATTGTTTCGCCAATTTTGTCGGTAGTAAGTCAACTTGTCCGCTTTTATTCACACACGATCTGTCCGCATCAGTTGATCGAACCCGATGATCCCCTTCTGCTCGCCGTCGCCGGTTTGCGTTTTCTTGGGTGTATATCTATCGGGTTGTTCGTGGCGGTGGAAAAGTGGGAATCCCGGCTCGGCGGGATTTCCAAGGGGCTGTGGGAGCGGTGGAAAACCGCCTTGCGGTTTTCCTCGGCTTCCACGGACCCGCCTTTTCCACGGCCTCCCCGCCGTGGTTTCCGACTGCCAGTCAATGGTGCGCCCTCGGCTGTGTAGCGGCCCACCACATGCGGCCCAAACCGGATCGACACCGTTCCATCCAGGTGCTCGTGAATGGTCACCGTGCTTTTCGCCAGCGTGTGGCGGAACCGGCTCTTCTCCAATTGCCACGCCTGTTCGCCAATCGCCACCGTGTTGTCCCTATCCACCACCCGCTCGGTCTGCACCGTGAACACCCAGTTCAGATCAGCCCGCGTAGTCTTCCGAAACGCCGTCTCCGCCTCCTTTGCCTCAACCGTGAACTTGTCGTTGAACTCGCCGATGTAACGCTCGTTCAGAAACGCATTGGCCGCCTCCACCGTGGTAATCCCCGCCAGCCGCAGTTCCTGCGGCAGTCGCCCCTGCCAAGTCCCAAAGCTCCGCTCCGACCGGCCCCGCGCTTGCGGCGAATAGGCCGCAATCATCTGCACGCCCAGTTCCTTCATCGCCCGCCCCACCTGCGTCAAACGGCTCTTATCCACCTTCCCGCCCGCCTTCGGCGTCACGAAGAAGTGGCTGCCCCGGTCGCTGTACAACGCACAGAATAGGCCCTTGCGCTCAATCACGCTCCGCAGGCCCGCCATCACCGTCCGCGTCGATTCCTCCTCCACCAACTGCGCGTAGTAGATCTCCTTGGTCGCATCGTCCAGAATCACGATCAGGTCATGCCAGCGCTCGTCGCTGAACCACTGGTGCTTGCTCCCGTCGATGTGCAGCAGCATGCCCGTCATCGGTCGCGGCTCCCGCCGGCGCCGGTGCTTGCACCGCTTGCCGCGCTTGGCCACCAGGCCCGCCCCCTGAAGGGCTTTTTGCACCCACGTGTAGCTGAGTCCGATGCCGTGCACCTCGCGCAACTTCTCGTGAAAGTGCCGCATGTTCAGGTCATGGCAGGTCTCCTGGTACAGCCTCAGCACTGTCTCTGCCGTGGCCAGCGGCACTCTCCTGTCACTGGCTCTGCTCTTCCGCCGGTCGGCGAGGCCAGAGTAGCCGTGTTTCTCCAACCGCTCCCGCCAGCGTCTCATCGTCCTGTCGCTGACACCGATGATCTCGGCCGCGCTCCACCATGTGATCTTCTTCGCCATGGCTTTCAGCAACACATCTTGTAGTTTCATCATCCGCTCCACTTCCGCGGCTAGGCACTGCTTCAGGGCTTCCACCCATCCAGCTTCGCCAACCGCTCGGCTCGAGCGGACAGATCACGTGTGAACTCGACCGGACAGATTACATACTAACGACACATTGTTTCGCCAATTTTTGCCAAACTTTTTCGTGTCAATCCCTACCGCCGCCATGGAGTCACCCCGTGCTAAGATGTCCGACACGGGTTCGTCATCTCTGGGAACAGCACAATGACATCGGAAGGCACGGGTCTCAAAAAAACTGCGGGATGGGTGCACCTGTGGGCGCTCGGCGTCGGCGGCGTTATTTCCGGCAACTTCTTCGGCTGGCAGACCGGCCTGCTCACCGGCGGCTTCGGGGGCCTGCTGCTGGCCACGATTCTCATCGCCGTCATGTACGTCTGCCTCGTCTTCTCCATCGCCGAACTCTCGGCTGCCCTGCCCGACGCCGGCGGCTTCTACAACTTCACCCGTGCCGCCTTCGGCAAGGACCGCGCCTTCCTCAACGGCCTCACCGACACCATCGAGTACGTTACCACGCCGGCTGTCATCGTTGCCGGCATCGCCGGCTACATGAAAGCCCTGGTGCCCGGTTCGCCGGATTGGATCTGGTGGGTGGCCTTCTATCTTCTCTTCGTCGGCATCAACGTCAAAGGCGCCGCGCTCACCTTCCGCGTCTCCATGGCCGTCACCGGGCTCGCCGCCGCCGTACTGCTTGTCTTCTACTCCGGCGCCCTCTGGACCGGCGCCTTCCAGTGGAGCAATGCCCTGAACATCCCGCCCGACCCGGGCGCCACGAGTTTCCTGCCCCGGGGCTGGTACGGAATCTTCGCCGCCCTGCCCTACGCCGTCTGGTTCTACCTCGCCATCGAGCAACTCCCGCTGTCGGCCGAAGAGAGCTACGACGTGGAGCGCGACATGCCGCGGGCCCTCAAGTACGGCATGGCCACGCTGCTGGCTCTCTCGCTCGGCACCCTGGTGCTCAATTCCGGCATCGGACCCGGCGCCCGCGGCGTGGGTGAATCGGCCGCCCCGCTGGAGGTCGGCTTCCGCGCCGTCTTCTCCCGCAACATCGCTGCCTGGCTGCTCTCCGCCGTCTCGCTCACCGGCCTGATCGCCAGCTTCCACTCCATCATCTACGCCTACGGCCGCCTGCTGTTTGCATTGAGCCGCGCCGGCTACCTGCCCTCCATGCTGGCCCGCCTGGGCCGCTGGCGCACACCGCACATCGCGCTCATCGCCGGCGGCGCCGGCGGCCTGCTGCTCTGCTTCCTCGCCCAGCGCTACTCCACCAGCGTTGGCCCCGCCCTGCTCAACATGGCCGTCTTCGGCGCGCTGCTATCCTACATCCTCGTCCTGCTCTCGTACCTGCGGCTGCGCCAGCGCCGCCCGGAGATGCGCCGTCCGTACCGCAGCCCCCTGGGCTCGGTCGGCGCTGTCATCGGCATCAGCCTGGCGCTGGCGTGCCTGGCCGCGACATTCGCCGTGCCCGCCTTCCGTCCGGGCGTCATTGGGACGGCGATCTTTATCGTTGTAATGTTGGTCTATTACTGGTTCCGACGCCGCCAGCATGTGGAGGAAGCACCCGATGCCGAAGTCGCCCCCGAGTTCGCCTGACCCCAAGACGCCTGACCTGAAGAAACTGGTTCGGGAAGGCGCCGTCGACACTGTCATCGCCGCCTTCACCGATCACTACGGCCGTCTGATGGGCAAGCGTTTCGACGCCGACTATTTCCTCAACGAAGTGGCCGCCCACGGCACGCACGCCTGCAACTACCTGCTCACCACCGACGCCGAAATGGAGCCCGTCCCCGGCTACAAATTCGCCAACTGGGAACTCGGCTACGGCGACTTCCTCCTGGTCCCCGAGATGCGCACCGTGCGTCAGTTGAGCTGGCAGGATAAGACGGCCCTGGTCCATTGCGACCTCCAGGACGTGCCCGTCGCCCCGCGCACCATCCTCCAGCGCCAGATCGCCCGCTCCACCGCCCTCGGCTTCGACGCCATGGCCGCCTCGGAGCTGGAATACTTCGCCTTTCGCGAGCCCTTTCGCGTCGCCGCCAAGCAGGGCTATCGCGACCTGGAGCCCCTCAGTTGGTATCTGGAGGACTACAACATCCTCCAGGGCACGCGCGAGGAGTTCTACACCGCCGCCGTGCGCCGCCACCTGAAAGCCACCGGCATCGTCGTCGAGAACTCCAAGGGCGAATGGGGCCTCGGCCAGCACGAGATCAATGTGCGCTACAACACCATCCTACAGATGGCCGACGACCACGTCCTTTTCAAGCAGTGCCTCAAGGAGATCGCCGAACAGTCCGGCATCAGCATCACCTTCATGGCCAAGTTCGCCAACGGCCAGGCCGGCTCCGGCTGCCACATCCATCTCAGCCTGCGCCGCAAGGGCAAAAACGCGTTCGCCGGCAGCAAGCAGCTTGGCCCGGTGATCGGCTCCGACGAATTCCGCTGGTTCCTCGGCGGCTGGATCGCCCATGCCCCCGAATTCATGGTCTTCTACGCGCCCACCGTCAACTCCTACAAGCGCTACGAGGATCTCTCCTGGGCCCCCACCCGCCTGGCCTGGAGCCACGACAACCGCACCGCCGGCTTCCGCGCCGTCGGTCACGGCGAGAGCCTGCGCATCGAGTGCCGCATCCCCGGCGCCGACGTGAACCCCTATCTCGCCTTCGCCGCCTCCCTCGCCTCCGGCCTCGACGGCATCGCCAACAAAATTGAGCCGCCGCCCGTCTTTGCGGGCGACGTCTACGCCGCCCGCAACCTGCCCCGCGTACCATATGCACTCGCCGAAGCGGTGCGGCACTTCGAATCCAGCAGCTTCGTCAAGGAATCGCTCGGCGCCGACGTGGCCGAGCACTACGCCCACTTCTACCGCAGCGAGCAACGCGCCTACGACCGCGCCGTCACCGATTGGGACCGGCGCCGCTATTTTGAGAAGATCTAGGAGAGGTCCCCAGCAGTCACCATGCGATTGGAAAATCAAGTAGCCCTTATCACCGGCGCCGCCAGCGGCATCGGCAAGGAAACCGCCCTCCTGTTCGCCGCCGAGGGCGCCGCCGTCGTCGCCGTCGACGTGAACATCGCCGCCGCCGAAACCGTCGCGGCCGCCATCACCGCCGCCGGCGGGCGCGCCATCGCCGTCAGGGCCGACGTCTCCAAGGCGGCCGAGTGCGAAGCCATGGTCGCCGCCGCCGAAACCACCTACGGCAAGCTCACCGTTCTGTTCAACAACGCTGGCATCTCCCACGCCGCCGACGACGATTCAGTCTCCACCAGCGAGGACGTCTGGGACCTCACCTTCGCCATCAACGTCAAGGGCGTCTTCCTCGGCTGCAAGTACGGCGTGCCCGCCCTGCGCCGCGCCGGCGGCGGTTCCATCATCAACACTGCCTCCTTCGTCGCCATCGTCGGCGCCGCCACGCCCCAGCTCGCCTACACCTCCAGCAAGGGCGCCGTGCTCTCCATGACGCGCGAACTGGCCTGCATCCACGCCCGCGAAAACATTCGCGTCAATGCGCTCTGCCCCGGCCCGCTGCGCACCGAGCTCCTCATGAAGTACCTCAACACCGAGGAGAAGAAGCAGCGCCGCCTCGTCCACGTCCCCATGGGCCGCTTCGGCGAAGCGCTCGAGATCGCCAAGGCCGCTCTCTACCTCGCCAGTGAGGACTCGTCCTTCGTCACCGGCACCGAGTTCATGGTCGACGGCGGCATCACGGCCGCCTACACTACCCCCCTATGAGCATTCAGAAGACCATCTCCCCCGTCGACGGCCGCGTCTATGTGGAGCGGGAGCTCGCGACCGAACCGCGGATCGAAGCCGCCCTCACCGCCGCCGTCTCGGCCCAGCGCCGCTGGCGCACGATGCCTCTGGAAGACCGCATGGCCATCTGCCGCCGCTTCGTGGACATCGTCGAAGCCGGGGCCGAATCCATCGGCAACGAGCTGAGCTGGCAGATGGGCCGCCCCATTCGCTACACCCCCTTCGAGCTCCGCCGCGGCTTCGCCGAGCGCGCCCGCTATATGATCGGCGTCGCCCCCGGCGCCCTTGGTGATGTCCCCGCGCCCGCTCAGCCCGGCTTCACCCGCTTCATCCGCCACGAGCCCGTCGGCGTCGTTTTCACCATCGCCCCCTGGAACTACCCCTATCTCACCTCGGTCAATTCCATAGTCCCCGCCCTCGTCGCCGGCAACGCCGTCATCCTCAAGCACTCGGCCCAGACCCCGCTCTGCGCCGAACGCTACGCCGCCGCCCTGAAGGAGGCCGGCCTGCCCGATGGCGTCTTTCAGTTCCTCCACCTCAGCCACGCCAACGTCGAGCGCGTCATCGGCGACCCGCGAGTGGATTTCGTCGCCTTCACCGGCTCCGTCCAGGGCGGCCACGCCGTGCAGGCCGCCGCCAGCCGCCGCTTCATCGGCACGGGCCTCGAACTCGGCGGCAAGGATCCCGCCTATGTCCGCGCCGACGCCGACCTCGCCCACGCCGTGGAGAACCTCGTCGATGGCGCCATGTTCAACTCCGGCCAATCCTGCTGCGGCATCGAACGCATCTACGTCGCCCGTCCGCTATTCGCGCAGTTCGTCGAGCAGGCCGTCGCACTCACTAAGACCTACACACTGGGCGACCCGCTGGCGCCGGAAACTACCCTCGGCCCGATGGTTCGTGCCAGCGCCGCCGGCTTCGTCCGCGCCCAGATCGCCGAGGCCATTCAGCAAGGCGCGCAAGCTCACATCGATCCGCGCCACTTCGCCGCCGATCAGCCCGGCACGCCTTACCTGGCCCCGCAGATTCTCACCGGCGTCGATCACACCATGCGCGTCATGACCGAGGAGACCTTCGGCCCCGTCGTCGGTATCATGGCCGTGGACTCGGATGAGGAAGCCATCCGCCTGATGAACGATAGCGCCTACGGCCTCACCGCCGCCATCTGGACCGCCGACGAAGACGCCGCCCTGCGCATCGGCCATCAGGTCCAGACCGGCACCTGGTTCATGAACCGCTGCGACTACCTCGATCCCGCCCTGGCCTGGACCGGCGTCAAGGATACCGGCCACGGCTGCGCTCTCAGCGTACTCGGCTATGGCCAGCTCACGCGGCCCAAGTCCTACCACCTCCGCACCGCGACGACATGAAGCTGGGCCTCCTCCAGTGCGACCACGTCGACGAGGCGTTCCACGGCATCGCCGGCGACTACAACGACATGTTCGCCCGCTGGCTCCCGGCCGACTGGCGCGTCTACGATTTGCCCGCCGGCGAGAGCCCGCGCTCTCTGGGCGAGTGCGACGCCTGGGTCTCCACCGGCTCGTATCTCTCCGTCTATGACGACGTGCCCTGGATCCACAATTTCGCCGCTGTTGTCCGCGCCCTCCACGCGGAGCGGCGGCCCTTCCTCGGCGTCTGCTTCGGCCACCAGATGATGGGCCACGCCCTCGGCGGCCGAGTCGCGAAGAGTCCCCGCGGCTGGGGCAACGGCGTGCACGAATTCCGCGTCCATCAGACCGAACCCTGGATGCGGCCCCCGCTCGAATCGGTCAATCTGCTGATGAGCTGCCGGGATCAGGTGGAGCAACTCCCCCCCGGCGCTCAAGTCCTCGCCGGCGACGCCCACTGCCCCGTGGGCATCTTCCGCCTCGGCACTCTGCTCGGCATCCAGGGCCATCCGGAATGGAGCAGGGAATACGCCGAGGCCCTCCTGCTCAGCCGCCACGACCGCATCGGCGCCGATCTCGTCGCGCAGGCCCGCGCCACCCTCCATCAACCCACCGAGGCCAGCGAACTCGCCGCCTGGACCTCCCGCTACTTCGAGGACCTCACTCGCTAATACCGGCGCCTTCTCAATCCCCGACGGATCTTCCCCCGCCAGACGAGGGGAGTTTTGGCAGTAACTACTTGATTGGCTGTGACTTGGCCAGCGGGCCGTCGTTTTTGTGCCTGACTACGTTCTACTTTGCTGGGAGCGGGACTTTGAGCGCATTGAGAATCCCTTGTTGATGCTGGTCGGGCTTGGGCAGCCGGGTGA
>CAMTUE010000056.1:0-50496 GCA_947084845.1 uncultured Bryobacteraceae bacterium
CTTGGGCCAGGAAGAGAGGTTGAGGAGAGTGCGGTTTCTGACCTTGCCGTTTTCGCGGAAGGACTCACGCAGGAGGATGGCTGGGGGCGAGGTGCGGTTGGGGATCTCCGCGATGTACATAACCACAGACTATCACGAAAAGCAACATAGATCGCATTGCAAATACTTATTACATGACTACATTTGATAAACGAAAACGAGGTTAACTCGGTTGCCGTCAGCTACTTCAGTTCAAATGCGAGGGGGAAGATCCGACAGAGCGGGCCCCGATGCTCGTTGTCGACGGACCCGAGCACAAGTATCCTACCGGTCCAGACGCGTCATCAGCCCGTCGCGGGAAAGCGCATACCGGGTCCCTCGCCATTCGACGGTATTTCCAACCCATCCGGCGACCCAGACGGTGAACGCCCACAGGTCCCACAGCGGCGCGAGCCAGCAGAAGGCGATGGCCGGCTTATGGTTCAGAACAATACCGGCGGCGCAGGCGGCAATCGACCGCGCCAGCCAGCAAAGCCCAGCGAGCCAGGGTTGGCCAAGTGCCAGAAACGCCAGCATCCACACACCGGCGTGGGTGACAGGCAGTCCTGCATAACCATCGCCGCGGGAGACTCGAATCGTCCTCGCCCAGCGCACCTGATGGCGCCAGACGGCGGCAATGGATGGGTCTGAGAGGTGCGTTTCAACGATAATCCCGCTCAAGTGGGCGCGTTTGCCAAGGGCGACAATCCGGCGCGCAAGATGGTAATCGTCGGCGATATAGGAAGAGATGGCCTCGAAGCCGCCGATCGAGTCGAGATCGCTCCGGCGGAAACAGAGCGTCGAGCCAAGTCCGAATTCGCGGACGCCAACCATCGGCGCGACCAGCGTTGATGGAATGAAATCGGTGGCGATTCCAAAGGCCTCCCACTGTCCGGCGATCGACGACGAAGCGGCCCGGTATATGCACGTGACAAGGCCGGTGCCGGGGTCGTCGATCAATGGCGCGACGACGTGGCTGAGATACTCCGGCGGGACGGTGACATCGCTGTCGTTGACCAGCAGAACGGGAAAACGGGCCTCGCGCGCCAGGTCGATCAGAACGCCAACCTTGCCATTACGTGTCCTGGTCTGGGCATGGATCAGGCGGATCGGGACGTCGGGATGCGACTCGATGAGGCGCCGGATACAAGGCACGGCCGGGTCATCCAGCGTGTGTACGCCAAACAGAATCTCGAATTCCGGGTAGTCCTGAACGGCGTGTGATCGGATGGCATCTTCGAAGCCTTCATCCAACCCGCAAACAGGTTTCAGGATGGAAACCGGCGCGGTGGATCGCGACGATGGGCGGCGGCGAAGCAGAAAACGGAGGCAGGCGGCAAGAGAAGCGAGTTGGTAACCAATGGGGATGAGGGCGGCGATAGGGTACAGCACAGGGGTCATCGGGAGATAAGGAAGACGCCGGCGGTCACCAGAAATGCGCCGGCCCAGCGCCGGGATGCGACCCGTTCGTGGAGGACGATGCCGGCAAGGATGGTCTCGATGACCAGGCTCAGCGCCGTGGCGGGCACCGCGAAGCTCAGGTCGGCGATCTTGAGCAGTTGGGTGAACGCGACGAACGATGCGGCCATGAAGACGACGGAGAGCGGGAGTTTCCACATGCGTCCTCCGCGGCGCATCCCGTGGCTTTGCAGCAGGTCGCAGCAGACAGTGGCGGCGACGACACAGGCGACCAGAATCCACTTCATGGATTAGGCTCCTCGCCCGTGGGCGGTGTCAGCGACGTGAGGGCGGCGCCGGCGACGATCAGCAACGCGCCGGCCCAACGCGCCGCGCTGACATCTTCGCCCAACAGGAATGCTCCCGCCGCCACGTTGAGCGCGTAGCCGACGGCGGCGATGGGCAGCACGAAACTCAAGTCGGCCATGCCGAGCAACTTCATGCGCAACAGGGTCCAGGCGATTAGGATGGCGATCCCGGCGATGCAGGCGGGATGGAGCAGCGTGGCGATCGGCGAAGCTGTGTGCGGGCTGCTCTTCACGCCGATGCTGAGGGCGAAGTTGCCGGCGACATTGCTGATAATGACAAGGGCCAGCAGGACGCCAATCCGGATCCTCATCGGGCACCCCCGGCGTACTGATACGCACACCGCCGCGCGGTCGATGACAGGCCGCCCGGCCTGTCCCACAGACGAAAAAGACACATGCGCGTGCGCATCTAACCGCCGCTGGCGACGCCGGCGGAGGCTTGGCGCTCATCGGCGACGAACTGCTTGCGTTTCTTGCGAAGAGCCAGGTATTCGCGGGCTTCCTTGTAGAGGCGGCGGCGCTCCTCGTTGTTGAAAATCGCCTTGCGGACCACCCGCCACGCCGCCTTGGGACGGAAGTAATACTCGCCGTAAAAGCGCTCCACCCAGTCAACCAGTTCCGCGCGGTCCAGCCCCGGATAGACCACCGTGGGCAACTGGTGGCCGGTGTCGTCCGTCATCGAAGCGCCGAGTTGAATCAGATCGTTCTTCTTGGCGTAGTCGTAAAACTCGGTGCCCGGATAGGGATGGGCGATCGACACCTGGATCGTCTCCGTATCGAGCGATTTGGCGAAATCCACCGTGTTGCGAAGCGACTGCCGCGTCTCGCCCGGCAGGCCCACGATGAAGTCGCCGTGGACCGTCAGGCCAAGCTTATGGGCGTTGTCGGTGAAGCGCCGGGCCATATCCAGAGTCGCGCCCTTCTTGATGTTCTTCAGGATCTGCGCATCGCCCGATTCATAGCCGACAATCATCAGCCGCGCGCCCGCCTCTTTCATCGCCTTCAGCGTGTCGTAGTCAGTCGTGACACGCGACGTGCAGGACCATGTGACTCCCAGCGGACCCAGTTTCTCGCAAAGTTCGATCGTGCGCTTGCCCTTGTAATTGAAGGTGTCGTCGTCGAAAAAGATCTCCTTCAGCCCTGGAAAGTTCTCCTTCGCCCAGGCGACTTCGTTGACGACATCCTCGGCCGAGCGCAGGCGCCAGCGGTGCCCGGAATGAGTCTGCGGCCAAAGGCAGAACGTGCAAAGCGCCGGACAACCGCGGGACGTATAAAGCGAGACGAACGGGTTCTTCAGGAACGGGACGTTGTAACGGCGGAAGTCGAGATCGCGCTTGTAGATCTTCGTGACCCAGGGCAGCGAATCGAGGTCTTCGATATAGCCGCCTTCGGGGTTGTGGACGACCTCGCCATTGACGCGGTAACTGACCCCTGGGATCTCCGAAAGTGGCTTGCCGTTGGCGAAGTCGACGATCTGGTGGTCAAACTCGCGGCGCACGACAAAGTCGATCGCCGTGGAAGACTTGAGGATCTTCTCCGGCTCCACCGTGACGGGCGGGCCGACGAAACAGACCTTCAGCTTCGGGTTAACGTCCTTCATCATCCCGGCAATCCGGATATCGACGGCCAGGCCGGGTGTGGACGTGAACAGGACCAGGAGTTCGAAGTCCGTGGCCATGTCGACGGTCTGCTGGATCGAGATCTTGTGCGGCGGCGCGTCGACGACTTTCGAGTCCTTCAACATGCCTGCCGGGTAGCAGAGCCACACCGGATACCAGTAGGATTCAATCTCGCGAGTGGCCGGCCAGCGGGAACTGGCGCCGCCGTCAAAGCCCTCGAAAGACGGTGGATTCAGAAAGAGTGTGCGCATTCCGGGAGCCCTGCGTAGCTCAGTTGAGCTAACTCCTATTGTACCAACGGGAAGCGAATCAGCCGTTCTTCTCAGAAACCGTGTGCAATCCGCATTCGAGCTTCCGCCCGCCCCAGCGGCCTGACCGGGCATGGCTGGCCGGGTCGGGTTTGGCCGTGCAAGGCGCGCAGCCGATGCTGGTGTAGCCGTCGTCGTAGAGGGACAGCCGGGGGATGTCGTTGGCGGCGAGATAGGCCTCAACATCGCGCATCGACCAATCGAACAGCGGGCTGAGCTTGGTCAGCGAGAGCCCGTTTGGAAAGTGGTGAGATTCGACCGGCTGCAGGCCCGCGCGCGTCGGCGACTGTTCGCGGCGCAGTCCCGTGAACCAGAGTTGATAAGGGGCAAGCCCTGCCATCAGCGGTTCGACTTTGCGCAACTGGCAGCAACGCGACGGGTCCGTTTGGTTGAGGATGCCAAATTGCGCCTCCTGCTCCGGGACAGACTGCACCGGCGTGAGATTGCGAACCGTGATGCCGAACTGGGCGGCGATCCGGTCCCTGTATTCGTAAACTTCCGGGAAATGGTAGCCGGTGTCCAGAAAGAGGACGTCGGTCGCGGGCCGTTGGGCAATCAGGAGATGGACCAGGGCCACATCCTCGCTCTGGAAGCTGCACGTAACGCAGGCCGGCGCGCCGGAGGCGAACGCCTCGCTGATGATCGACTGGGCGGAATTGAGAATGTCTGGCATGGTTAGATTCCTTCGCCGGGCTGGACGGCGTCATGATCGAGGAACACACTGGCGCGGCGAAGCCGCTCGACGAGTTCGAGGACGGCTTCGTCATCGTCCTGCGAAAGGCCGGCTGCGCCGGTGACGGCCTCAGTGCCGGGTTGCGTGTCGAGAACGATCAGGCCGGCGGCGAGCAACGGGTCAACCGGGACATCCGGCGTATGCCGCAGGAAGACGCGGCAGCCCTGTTCGAGCAGGGTTCGTTCGGTCAGCGGCGCAAGCGCGGGCCGGGCGGACAGGTCGACGCGGGCAGGTTGGTGCCCGTAGAGCGCTGCCCGCTCGGCGGCGGTGATGGCGGCGGATTCAAAGGCCAGTTTGGACTTTCGCCGTTCCGTCGCGCGGGCGGCGTGTTCGACAAGGCCCGCTGCCATGGTGAGGTTGGTGATCGGATCGACCAGGATGAAGCCGCCGGTTGAACGGTTGTCGCGATAAGAGTCGCAAACAAGGGGTTCAGCCGTTTCGATCTCCACCTGGCCGATGTCGTTCAAATGCAGCGCACTCGCGGCGTTCCGGGCGAGGCTTTCGACATCCAGGCGGTGCAGAATCCGGGTGACACGGGCCGGCACGGTCCGCGGGCCCTGCTGGAGCAGCCAGGTCGCCCCGGCCGTAAGCGGGTGCTCGTTCATCCAGACCACATTGGCGACAACGCGGCGGGTGAGATGCGGCGGCGTCGCGGCGTGAGCAATGATGTCACCGCGGGCGATGTCCAGTTCGTCTTCGAGTTCGAGAGTCACCGACAGGGGCGCAAAAGCCTCTTCCAGGTCGCCGTCGAAGGTGACGATTCGTTTGACCCGGGTGGTCCGGCCGGAAGGAAGCGCCACGATCTCGTCGCCGGGACGCACCCTGCCGCTGGCGATCTGGCCGGCGTAGCCGCGGAAGTCGAGATGCGGCCGGATGACAAGTTGGACAGGAAAGCGGAAATCGGATGCGGCTGGCGGCGGATGAAGCGTCTCGATGAGGTCGAGCAGACTGGACCCCTCATACCAGGGGGTCCGTGAAGACAGTTCCACCACGTTGTCGCCATCCAGCGCGCTCACCGGCAGGAAGTCGGCGTGCGTGCCGCTCAGGTGGGCGAGCAACGGCGCGGCCTGGGCGCGGATGTTCTCGAACACGTCGCGCGAGAAATCGACCAGGTCCATCTTATTGATTGCAAAGATGAGCCGCCGCACACCCAGCAGCCAGGCGATGAAAGCGTGGCGATGCGACTGCGCCAGCACGCCCTTGCGGGCGTCGATCAGAATGATCGCAACTTCCGCCGTCGACGCGCCCGTTGCCATGTTGCGCGTGTACTGTTCGTGGCCGGGCGTGTCGGCGACGATGAACTTGCGCCTCGGCGTCGAAAAGTACCGGTAGGCCACGTCGATCGTGATGCCCTGTTCGCGCTCCGCGCGCAGTCCGTCGGTGAGAAGCGACAGGTCGGGTCCGCGAGACGCCCGGTTGACGTTGCTGCGGCCGATCTCGTCAAGATGGTCTTCCCAAACCTGTTTCGAGTCCAACAGCAGCCGGCCGATCAGGGTGGACTTGCCATCGTCCACTGAGCCTGCCGTCGAGATGCGGAGAAGCGGCTTTTCGCCAACCGGGGCGGCGAAGTGAGCGAGTGACAGTGCCATTAGAAGTACCCCTCGCGCTTCTTCAACTCCATCGACCCTTCCTGGTCGTGGTCGATCACGCGGTTCTCACGTTCCGACCGCCGCATCGCGCCAAGTTCGTCGATGATCTTGCCGATCGTGTCGGCTTCAGAGCGAATGGCCCCGCTGCATGGGGTGCACCCCAGCGTTCGCATCCGGCAGACGACGGTTTGGGGTTCCTCGCCGGGCAGCAGTTTGACGTTCGTTTCGAGCGGAATAATGGTGTTGCCGCGAACCAGCACCTGCCGCGGCTTGGCGAAATAGAGCGGCACGATGGGGATCGATTCGAGTTCGATGTAGCGCCATACATCCATTTCGGTCCAGTTTGAGATCGGGAAGACACGGATGCTTTCGCCGGGATCCACCTTGCCGTTATATATGTTCCAAAGTTCCGGCCGCTGATTGCGCGGATCCCACCGCCCATCACGGTCGCGAAACGAAAAGACGCGCTCCTTGGCCCGGGATTTCTCTTCATCGCGGCGGGCTCCCCCGAGGGCTGCGTCATAGCCGCCGGCTTCGAGTCCTTCAACGAGGGCGCGCGTCCGGAGCAGGCTACAGCATTTCGACGTGCCCAGAGAGTACGGATTAGCGCCCTCGTCGATGGCGCGGAGGTTGGTGTGAACGCGCAGTTCGGCGCCGATCTCCGCGGTGAAACGGTCCCGGAACTCGATCATCTCCGGGTATTCGTAAGTCGTGTCTATGTGCAACAGAGGAAAGGGGATAAGGCCAGGATAGAAGGCCTTGCGGGCGAGGTGGACCAGGACGGACGAGTCCTTACCAATCGAATAGAGCAGGACCGGCTTGCGGAACTGGGCGGCAGTTTCGCGCAGGATGTGGAGGCTCTCGGCTTCCAGGGCACGGAGATGGGCAAGGACGAAGTCGGACATGATGGGGTACTTTGCTGTTCAGTATAACCCATCATCTCAATCCCTATCAAGAATACTCACATTGATTCCGGGGTGATTCCCGGGGACCCTGCCGGTTGACGGACCTGGGACTACTGGACTTCGGTGGTCTCGCGCTCGCGGCGAGTGTCGCGGACGGCCTCGCGTGTTGCTTCCCCTGCTTCCCGGGTGGCTTTACGGATGTCACGAGCAGCCTCACGGGTCGCGGCGCGAGCCTCGTCAGCGGCCTTTCGGGCTTCCTCGCGCGCTTCCCTGGCCGCCTCGCGGGCAGCGTCGCGGGCTTCCCGTGCAGCCTCTCGGGCGGCCTCACGGGCTTCGCGGGACTCCTGCATGGTGCAGGCGGAGCCGGCAAGGAGACAAAGGAAGAGCGCAAATCTGATCAGCATGGGAGTATCCCGTTCCATTTTGCGCCAAATCGCGCCGGTTTCCAAGCCCAACTGTCATCCGGGGCCATGTCGATGCAGTTGTAACGGATTCCCGGGACCGTTCGGTGTCCCATCCATAAGCTGCGATGATGGTCAGGATCGGAGAAACGCAAATGACAACCTTGGCAATACCGATACTGCTGCTGCTGGCCGCGGCCGGCCCCAAGGAAGAGATTCAGAGCGTCATGGACCTGCAAGTGCAAGCCTGGAACAAGGCCGACGTCGATCTCTTCATGACCACCTATCTCGACTCACCCGGCATCACGTTCCAAGGCAAAACCAGCGTCACGCGCGGCTACTCCGCCGTCCTGGAACGTTACAGAAAAGCCTATTCTACCCCCGAAAAGATGGGCCGGTTGAAGTTCACCATCGACGAGATTCGTTTGGTCACAGCGGACTCGGCCGTGGTCATCGGCGGCTTCGCCCTGACCCGGACGGAAGCGGGCGGAGGCAATGCCTCGGGCCGCTTCTCGCTGGTCTTTGTCAAAACTCCAAAGGGCTGGAAGATCGTCCACGATCACACAAGCTGATCACGCAGCCAGGCTTCGAGTGAGAATTTCCACCACCTGCTCGGGTCCGACTTCGCCCTTCTCCCCAAGCTTGGCGAAGCCCCGGCCCTTCAGCTTCCCGGCAACGAGGGACGGCGTTTCAGGCTGAATGTTCTCGTAGCGCGACAGGCGTGTCGGCAGTCCCATCGACTCGAAAAACTCCTCCGTCTTTCCAATAGCCGCTTCAATGCGTTCAGCCGTGGATCCGGACGTGATGCCCCAAACGCGCTCGGCAAACTGCAACAGCTTCGCCTCTTTCCGCGCCGACTGCACCCGGAACAGGTGTGGCATGACGACGGCCAGCGTGCGGGCGTGGTCGATATTATAAAGCGCCGTCAGTTCGTGTCCGATCATATGGGTCGCCCAATCCTGCGGCACGCCGGCGCCGATCAGCCCGTTCAAAGCCAGAGTCGCCGACCAAACGAACGTGGCGCGGTCGTCGTAATTGGTGGGGTTGGCGAGGGTCCTGGGGCCGACCTCGATCAGCGTCTTCAGGATAGATTCGGCGAACCGGTCCTGGATCCGGGCTTCGGCGGGGAACGTCATGTACTGCTCGCACACGTGGCAAAAGGCGTCGACGACGCCGTTGGACACCTGGCGCGGGGGCAGGGTGAAGGTGGTTTCTGGATCGAGGACGGCAAACTTCGGATAGACGTGGACGGAGCCGAAAGCCAGCTTTTCGCCCGTCTCGCGGCGGCTGACGACGGCGAAGGTGTTCGATTCGGACCCGGTCGCCGGCAGCGTCAGGATCGACGCCAGCGGCGTGGCGGACTGAACGGCTGCGCCCTTGTTCATCATGTCCCAGGGCTCGCCTTCAAACGGGATGGCCGCGGCGATGAACTTCGACCCGTCGAGCACGGACCCGCCGCCCACGGCGAGGATGAAGTCGATCTTTTCGCTCCGGGCGAGTTCGACAGCTTTCATCAGGGTGGCGTATTCGGGATTGGGTTCGATGCCCCAAAACTCGACGATCGCGCGTCCGGCCAGCGCCTGAATCGTTTGGTCGTAGACTCCATTGGCCTTGATGCTGCCGCCACCGGCAGTCAATAGAATCTTGGCTCCGGCGGGCACTTCCTTGGCAATCGAGGCGATCTGGCCTTTGCCGAACAGAATCTTGGTTGGGTTGTAGAATTCGAAGTTGAACATGGCAGGTCTGCTTCCAATTGTAATTTGGATGCGGACCCTTGGGCAGGGAGTCAGCGTTTCGAGGCGGCCAGCCAGTAGACCGATGCCGCGCTGAGCCCAATCAGGACCAGGGCTGCGACGGCGACGGCGACGATGGCTAGCATGGGCGACTGTGCCGCTGAGGACTGTCATGATGGCGAGTCTTTCATCCATAGTCGCTTCTCCTGTTTTTCCTTGCTGCCAGTAGAACGGAGCGGAGGGGGCGAATGTAAACAACTGTCTGTGGAAGCGATCCAAAGATGCCGAAAAGCCTTGTCACCCGTGTGAAGAATCTGTTACCTTTGATCTCACCAGGGAGCTAGTAGCAAACCTTATGACGATGAGAATTTTCACTCTTCTGCTCTTGGCCGTGCTCTGCCTCAGCGGCAGCGCATGGTCACAAACGATTACGGCCGCGATGACGGGGACGATCACCGATCCTGCGGGAGCCGTAGTGCCGAACGCCAAGGTCGTGGCAACAAACACGGCGACAAATCTGAAGTACGAGACTCAGACGAATGACTCGGGGTTGTACAATCTCGTGTTCCTGCCCGTAGGCCCGTATAGTGTGAATGTCGAACTGGCGGGCTTCAAGAAGGCGTCGGTCGGCAACCTGCAATTGCAGTTGAACCAGATCGTGCGTCTGGATGTGAAGCTCGATATCGGTGAAACGACGCAGACGGTCGAAGTGACCGGCGCGGCGCCGATCCTGCAGACCGAATCTACGCAGACCGGCGACTCGATCACATCCGCGAAGCTGACGTCGCTGCCTCTCAAAGGCCGCAACTTCGTTTCGTTGACGCTTTTGGTGCCTGGCGCGGTTTCGCCGAATCCGGAGGCCATGAACAGCCGTTTCGGCGCAAGGCCGTATGTGAACGGCAACCGCGAGCAGACCAATAACTTCATGCTCGACGGCGTGGACGTGAACGACTCGATCGACAACCGCGTTGGCTACTCGCCGAACGTGGATGCTCTTGAGGAAGTAAAAGTGCTCACCGGCAACGCCGCGGCCGACTACGGCAACGCGGGCGGTGCGACGGTGGTGATGACGCTGAAGAGCGGCACGAATCAGTTCCGCGGGAACGTGTTCGAGTTTCTGCGCAACGACAAGTTGGACGCCAACGGGTTCTTCCGCAACCGGGTGGCTTCGACGGCGAAGCGCGCCGGTTTCAAGCGCAACATCTTCGGCGGCACGCTGGGCGGGCCGATCCAGCGGGACAAGGCGTTCTTCTTCGTGAACTACGAAGGGACGGAGCAGCGCGCCGGCGGACCGGCGACCGCCAGCGTGGCTCCGGCCACGTGGCGCACGGGCGACCTGAGCCAGTTCCCCAACACGATCATCGATCCGACGACGGGCGTCGTCTTCCCCGACAAGCGGATTCCGGTTTCGCGCATTGTCAACCCGGTGGCGAAGAAGATCTTCTCCAGCCCGGATCTCTATCCTCTGCCGAACCAGACGGGCGTTGGCGCCCTGGGCGTCGGCGGTAACTACGCCGGCGTGAGCGCCAGCACGCTGAAGAACCATCAGGGCGATATCAAACTGGACTACCGGGTGTCGGACAAGGACAGCCTTTCCGGGCGCTATTCGTTGGGGTCCTATGAGACGTTCGGCAGCACACTGCCGTTGCCGATTCAGATGACGGGCGGCCAGGAAGGTCCGACGAAGTCGGCCGTGATCAACTGGGTTCGGACGTTCTCGCCGGCAATCGTGAACGAAGCGCGCGTGGCGTACTCGCGCATCGTCATCAACGACATCACGGTGGACTGGTCGGGCAAGCTGGGGATGGGTGGAAACCAGGCGTTCGGCATCCCGGGCGGCCAGGCGATCGCGGGCGTGAGTTCGGTGATCGTGGGCGGCGGCTTGACCTCTGTCGGCTCCACTGGCATCACCAGCAACACGGCCGACAATAAGTTCATCTACTACAACAATCTGACGTGGCAGACGGGCCGGCATCTATTAAAGATGGGCGGCCAGTTCACGCGCTATCAGCAGAACCGCTACTATTCGGGCAACAATGGCGTGCTGGGGGTGTTCCGGTATACGGGCACCTACACGGGCGGACTGGACTATTCGGACTTCCTGCTCGACCAACTGAATGGGAAAGGCCGCGGCGCGCTGGCCGGCGCATGGGGCCACAGGAGCTGGCGTCCCGCGCTGTTCATCCAGGACGACTGGAAGGTCAGCCCGACCTTCACGATCAACCTGGGGCTGCGCTGGGAATACATGCAGCCGATCTATGAGGTGGGCGACCGCCAGGTGAACGTCAACACCTTCACCGGCGAGTTGCTGTATCCGGGCAAGAACGGCGCTAGCCGCGCTCTCTACAACGGCTACAAGAAGCAGTACATGCCGAGGTTCGGCTTCGCCTGGACCCCGCCGGCGTTCAACAATAAGCTGGTGGTCCGCGGCGGCTATGCCTACATGAGCTTCATGGAAGGCACGGGCGCGAACCTGCGCCTGCCGCTGAATCCGCCGTACTTCGTCGAGACCGACTTCAGCTACGACCCGCGGACGCCGGGCACTATCACGTCGGGCTTCGCCGATGTCGTGACCCAGAACATCACCCTGGACATGGCGCGGCCTGCCGCGGCGGGGACGACGCCGCAATTGCAGGGGCGCGCCTGGGATTTGAACCTGCGCCCGCAGACGACCTCCCAGATCAACTTAACGCTCGAGTACCAGATGGACAACTCCACGTCGTTCTCGGCCGGCTATGTCGCTCAGAAGGGCACGCACCTGGTGGCGCCGCATGAAGCGAATCAGCCGCTGCCGGGTACGGGTCCGTTCTCGACCTGGACCAACCTCAACCTGCGCCGTCCCTTGATCAACAAGCTGCCGAACCTCGGCAACATCGCGTTGACCGAAGCCTCGGCGACGATGGATTACCACTCGTTGCAGACCACGGCTCGCCGGCGGTTTGCCAGCGGGCTGGAGTTCATGGCGAGCTACACCTACGGCAAGACCCTGACCGACAACCTCGGCTACTACGGCAGCGGTTTCACGACGAGCGAGGGCGCCTACTGGCAGAACGCTTACGACCGCAGGGGCAACCGCGGACCGTCGTTCTTCGACATCCGCCACAACTTCACGATTGGCGGCATGTATGAACTGCCGGTTGGTAACGGCAAGACGTTTGGCGCGGATCTACCCAGGGCGGCCGACCTGCTGCTGGGCGGGTGGAGCCTGAACTACACCATGGCTGCGCGGACGGGCGTGCCGATGACGGTCCGGGCCGCCGACCGCACAGGCCAGGCAGTGCGCGGCAATGTGCGCGCGAACCGCTACCGCAAACTGGTTGTGAACGAATCGGCGCGGACGGTGGATAACTGGTTCGGTCTGCCGACGGACACGGCAGCTCGCGCCGCGGTGTTCTGTGCCGGCGGCGTGGACAACGGCGCTTGCGCCTACGGCCAACCCGGCGACGGTTTCTTCGGCAACTCGGGCATCGGCACGGAGCGCGGACCGGGCTTCTTCACCCTGGATTTCTCCATCGGGAAGAAGTTCCGCGTGACGGAACGGCAGTACTTCGACTTCCGGGCGGAGTTCTTCAACGCCCTGAACACCGTGTCGTGGGCGCCTCCGGGCGCGAACATCTCGGCTCCGGCCAGCTTCGGCGTGATCGGCAACCAGGTGCAGGCGCCTCGTAACATTCAATTTGGGTTGAAGTACTACTTTTAACCTGAGCCAGGCTGGCCAGGCCAAAAGGGCTTGACCAAACGAACCTGAGACCGGCTCTCCTCGATTGCGAGGGGAGCCGGTCTTTCATTGTATATAGCGTGTAAGTTATAGAAAATACAGTGCTTTGACGACGCCGGCCTGCTGGACGGTGATTTGTCTGGCTCAGGCCGGCCCGGTGGACTCGCGGACGACCAACTCGGGATCGATGAGGGTTTCGTTTGGTTGTGGATCGCCATTTGGCGAGTTTGGAATCAGGATGTCGAACGCCAAACGGCCGATCTCCGCCCTGGGGATGTGGACGGTGGTGAGCGAGGGCGAGAGGTATTCGGCCAGTTGGATGTTGTCGAACCCCGTAACCGAGATGTCCACGGGAACGCGGAATCCCTGGTCGTGGAGTTCGCGCAGGACGCCAACGGCCATGAAGTCGTTGACGCAGATGATGGCGGTTGGGGAGAAACCGGAGGAGAGGATTTCGCGGGCAGCCTGACGGCCGCCGGAGAGACTGTCGGCGGCGTTGGCGACCAGGTGGCAAGCAGTGGGCGAACACTGGGCGACGGCGTCGAGGAAGGCCTTTTCCCGCTCACTGGTCGGGCCGAGCGTCGAATGGTGCCCTGCAAAGGCGAGCCGGCGGTGGCCGAGCGAGTGGAGGTAGGCCACCACCTTCTGGATTCCGGTGCGGTAATTGACCCGGATGTTGGAAATTTTGCCGGCCGCCGGTCCGACGTCGTAGAAGACCGCCGGGATGCCCGCCCTGGTGAGTTGGGCGATGAGGGAATGGTCCATTTCAGAGACCACGACGGCGAGGCCGGCCACGCGCCGGCCGATCATCAGATCGATGCTGCGAACCAACTGAGCCGGATCGTAGCCGGTGTTGGCGACAACGACTTCATAGCCGCGGGCGTGAGCGCTCGCTTCGAGGGCCGTGTAGATGTCGAGAAAAAAGGGATTCTCAAGGTTGGAGGCGATCATCCCGACGGTACGGCTCTTGCCGCCGGCGAGAGTACGGGCATGGAGGTTGGGGTGGTAGTCGAGTTCCGCGGCCACCTTCAGGACCCGGGCCCTGGTCTGGTCGCTGACCACGTCGATCCCGTTGAGCACCCTGGAGACCGTTGCTGTTGAAACGCGGGCCCGTTTTGCTACTTCTTGAAGGTTCATCGCGACAGTTCCGAAAGTAAGACAGGCGTTCGCCACCCCGCGTGAGTGGCCGTCCAGAGATCCGCCCATCCCCGAATACAACATTCTGTCACACCGCGCCGGGAAGCGGCAGGGTCAAATCGGAGCGCTGTCGAGAACGCCATCTATCCCGATGTCCAGTTCTCCGAACAGCGCCGCGCGCTCATCGCCGATAAGAACCGCATCCTCAGACAGACTCCGCAAGGAGGGCGACAGGAACCTCCATTACGTGCCCGCCGGCAGACTCTACGGCAACGACGGCGAAGCAACCGTGGACGGCACGCACGCCACCGATCCTGGTTTCATTCGCATGGCCGACACCATCACGCCCGTCCTGAAACCGCTGCTCAAGCGCCGCCGGTGATTTGCGGGTCAGTTACGGCGGAAGTTCCGTGACTGCAATTCGTGATGGCCGGAACCGATGGATGACGCTTCGGCTCCCGGCAGCCGCACCTGGGCCAACATGCCGGGCGAATCATGGATTGGGACACCGATCTAAATGACATTCTCGCACTTCGGGGTTGCTGACTAGTGCTTTGACCGCAAGATCAGGTTCTACTGGACGACCGCTTGCTGACGCGCGCGGCTCCGATCAGAGCCACGACCGGGAGTGGTTTCCCGTAAAGGAGCAAAATCACGCGGTCACGGACCTAGTTTTGCAGACGGCGGGTGAGGCGCTGCGACTCGGCGTTCAGGGCGGAGATCTGGCGGAGTTCATCGTCGGCGGACTGGACCGCGGCGGTGATGCGCGAGACCTCGGCGGAGGTGATCTGAATGGGGGCCTGGCTGTCGCGCTGGGCGTCCAGACGAAGGGCGAGTGCGCGATAGCTGTCGGCGAGGTCGCGGAAACGGCGTTGGAGGCTGGTCAGCGTATTTTCGCGGCGGCGGTTGAGGTCTTCAAACGACGACAGAATGGAGGCGACCTGGGCGGTGCGGCGGCCGTCGGCGGCGTTACTGTCGTTGGCCCGGCGGAGATCGGCTTCCAGCGATGCAACGCGGGCGGTCTTGGTTTTCAACTCAGCTTCCATGGCATCCACGACAAGGCGGGAGGAGGCGAGCGCGTCTTTGAGTTCGGCCTCGGAGGAAGAAAGACGGCGCCGGTCAGCGCGCGCTGATTCCAGTGAGCCTTCCAGTTCCAACCTGGCGGTCTGAAGGTTTTGCGTCTGCGCCTGGAGTGCGTCGAAGCGTTTTTGCAGGTCGGCCAGCGCACGGACGGCTTCCACGCGGCCGGCGTCCGCGGCGTGGGCGGCGGGGGAGGAATGGCTGGCGGCGGGGGGCGCTTCGATTCCTTCCGCTTCGAGGCGGCGGCGGAGAACGAGGTTTTCGGATTCGAGGTCAGCGGCGCGGAGTTCGATGGACTTGCGGGCCGACTCCTGAGCGGCGGATTGCAGCTTGAGAGCGGCGTTTTCCCTGATCAACCACAACGACCAGCCGATGGCCCCGAGGGCGGCCAAGGCCAGCAAAGCGATGGCGGGACGTGCGGGTTTCATTCGAAGGACTCCATTCTACTTCGATCCGAGGGCAAAACGTGAGCGGTATTCCGGCGAGAGGCCGGGCGCGGCCAGTTCAATGGTGAACTGGCGCGGCAGGTCCTTCGGAACCGAAAAGTCGAGGGCATGATGGGCCAGGATACGGGCCAGCGCGGCTCCGATCGAGGAAGAGATTTCAGCTTGCGAGCGGCAGAAGACGGCTGTCCCCCCGGTGGCTTCGGCGGCCTGGCGCAGGCCGATCTGGTAGGCCTCGTTGAGGCGGTCGCGGAGGTAGTTAAGGTGAACGATGAAGACGGGGGCGTCGTAGGCGGCGAGGGAGGCGGCGAGTTTCGACGTTTTTTCGCGGATCAGCGCGTCGGGAAAGCGGCGGGAGAGGTCGCGGCTGTCGGAGTAGTTGATGACGGGGTTGGTGTAGTCTTCGCGGTACTCATGGATGTTGGAGTCGGTGATGTGGAGGATGGCGATGCGGACGGGCGACCTGGCTAGGATTGCGGAGGCGAGTCGCGAGGCGGGCTCCATTGCATCGAGGAGGCCGGCCGCGCCGGTGGTGCGGGCGTTGCGAATGGCGGCGATGGTGGCGGCGGAATCTTCGCTCGGATCGGCGAGGACGTGCAGACCGTCCTGGGCCGAGAGGGCGGCGGTCCAGACGTTAGGCGGCAGTTTGGCCAATTCAGCGGCCAGCGCGTCGCGGGCCTCGGTGATGAGGGTGAGGTCGCCCCTGAGGTCGGCGACGATGAACAACATCAGGCCGTCCTCGGGCGACAGGCAGCGGATGATTTTGGAGGGCTTGCCTTCGACCTTAATGGCGGACTGGCAGAGACCGGACTGGCTGGCGGCGATCCATGCAGCGGTTCTTCGCTCGGAGGCACGCTCGGGGGGCGCCGCGGAGAGGGCGGCGGCCGCGAGAATAGCGAGCAGGGAGATGCGGCGCATCAGAAGCTGAACCTGAGGCCGAGTTGAACGACTCTTCCGCCGCGGGAGCCGATGATCCTGCCGGCGTTGACGTTGGGCGAGTCCGTTGTGCCGATGTTGGTGTCGGGGTCGTTCCAGTTGCCCAGATTGACGAAGTTGAAAGCCGAGGCGTTGAACTCGAAGGCGCGCTCCTGGTCGATGGTGAACCTCTTGGCGAGAGACAGGTCGTTGCTTTGGGTGGTGGGGTTGCGCAGGGTTGGATGGGTTCTGGGCCCATTGCCGAGCGAGAAATCGGCCGGATGGCTGAAGGCGCCGGGGTTGAACCAGAGGTTTGGGGAGGGATTAGGGACGGAAGGGTCGGCGCCATCGACGGTGTTGACGCGGAGGGCCTGAACGACTCCGCCTGTGTTGTTGAACATGGGGCGGAGGGCCAGCGGCTCTCCAGATGAGACGGAACTGATGCCTGAGACGGACCAGCCTGAGATCACCCAGCGGCGCCAGTCCTGGAAGCTGAACCAGGCCTTGCCGACGCCGAAGGGCAGTTCATACATGTAGCTGAGGGAGAGGCGAACGGGACTGTTCCAGGCGGTGAGGCTCCATTCGTTGGCGGGATTGAAGAAATCCTGTTTACCGTAGGGGCCGGAATAGTCGTCGAACTGTCTGGAGAACTCGGCGTTGGCCGAAAGGGAAAGCCCCTGCGAGGTTCTCTTCTCGATGCGAATGGCGGCGCCAGTGCGGCGGTGCTTTCCGCCGGCCCACAGGCCGTTGACGTCGAACCGGAGGTACTGAGGGAAGGGGCGGAGTTCGCGGATGAAAGACTCGTCGTTAAGTTTGTCGCGGTAGACGAGATTATCGGGGTGAACAGCGTTTGAGTTGACGGCGTTGTTTCCGACGTAGGTATTGACGCCGGAGGAGAGGGAGGCCGAACCGGTGAGGACGATGGAGAAGGGCAATTCGCGTTCGTAGGAGAGGCCGGAGTAGAGGTATCGCGGCAGGACGCCGCGGCGGTCGGCCAGGTCGGCGGAGGTCTGGTTGGCGCCATCGGGCCGCAGGTCGGGGACCGGGACCAGGGGGGTGGGGACGCCGTTACCGAGGATCAGCGCGGGGGTGAGTTGGGCGTTTTGGGAGAAGAAAGTTGAGTAACCGTTAAAGCCCTGGGTCCCCCACTGGCCATTGGGGAGCGGGAAGTTCTGGTAGTTGAGCGAGATGGAGTAGCGCAGAACGGCTTTCTTGTTGCCAAGAGGATTCCAGGCAAGCGAGAAAGACGGCTGCGGGCGTGTCTGGGCCGATTGGAAGGACCGGCCTACGCCGTTGCGTCCTGCGAAGATCATCGCGCCGGGACGGGAACTGCCGGGGTTCGCCGCTTGAAAATCGACGGTTGACATACGGTTGTAGCGTTCGGTACGGGGTCCGCTGAACTCGGCATTCAAGCCGAAGGAGACGTTGAGGCCGGGCCGGATCTCCCAGTTGTCGCTGAAGGCGAGCATGCCTCGCCAGTTTCGGAAATAGGAAGGGGATGGGAAATAGCTCACCTCGACGTAGTCGGGCATGCCGAGAAGCACAGAGGCGAAGGACTTGCCAGTGTTGACGATGCCTGGCAAGGAGGTGAGTCCCGAGCCGAACCGGAAAAAGCCGGAAGGGTACTGAGGAAGAGACGAGTTGGCCTGATAGCGGGCAAACTGGCCGGCGAAGCGGAAGTTGTGCTTGCCGCGGCGGAGCGAGAAGCCGTCGGTGAAGGTGAACTGGTGGCGGGCGTGACGGGCGATGGGGTTGGCACGGCCAAGGCCGAGGTAGCCGTCAGCGATCAGGAATGGGAAGACGCCGCCAGGCACGCCGTTGAGGCCGAGTTGGGAAGGGATGGCGCCGGTTTCAGAAGTCGTGCCGGAGATATCGCTGGAGACCTCGGTGCTGAAAGTGTTGATGCTCTGGGGGGAGAGGGTGAGGACATGCTCGGCGGAGATGCGGCGGTTGGAGTAGTTGCGGTCGGGCGAACCGGGGTTGGCCGCATTGTCATAGAAGCGGGCGGCAGCTTCGAAGCCGTTGGTGAAGGAACTGGAAACGGCCAGGCGGTGTTTCTGGAGAAAGGCATGGTCCACTTTGAGGATCATGCCGTTGGCGCGGTTCGACTCGGGGGAGAAGACGAAGAAGTTATTGCGATTGAAGGGTCCGGCGTTGGAGTTGGGATCCGGATAGTAGGAAGCCATTTTCCTGGCGACAGGGTCCAGGCGGGCGGACGGGATGCGGTTGGCGGGGAACTGATCGCGCAAGTATTGGAGATTCGACTCGGAGACGGCGGCCGAGGGGTTGTAGCCGGGATTGGGGCGAGTGCTGGCGGGATCATAGACCCGGAGGAGTTCTCCGGCGGCGTCGACGGTCTGGCCGAAGTCGCCATTGCGTTCAGCGGCCAGGGGAATCGTGCGCAGATAGGAGCGGCCGATTTTTTCGCGCACCCCTTCGTAACTGATGGAGAAGAAAGTCCGGCGGGAGCCGTCGTAGAGCCGGGGGACAACCAGCGGTCCGGAGAGGTTGAAGCCGAACTGATTCCTGCGGAGGATGTTCTTGTCGCCGCCGCGCTGTCTGACGTCGTGAGGGGTGGCGTCGAGGAAGTCGTTGCGGAAATTGTGGAAGAGGCGGCCATGGAACTTCACGCTGCGGGCGCCTGCCTGGCCGCGGCGAGGCGCGTCCTGGCGCAGGCCCAGATTTCTGGTCTGGACCTTGAACTCCTCGGCCGCGCGACGCAGGTCTGACACAGCGCTTTGGGGAGCATCGGCGCCTGAGCAGAGAGCGAACGAAAACGCGGCGGAGAACACGAGGCTGGAAGCCGACGATCCGCGCATCAAACTTCAGTGTATCGTGCCGGGGGCGGGGGGCTGGAGAGCGCGCGCGAAAATGGGGAACGGAAGCCGCCGGGCCGAAAAGCAGAGCCCGGCTCGAAGAGGCGGGATCGAGAGTGACCCGCTCTCCTCGTTCGCGGCCTCCGCGCGGTTGCGGGATTGGATAACCTGACTGGGAATGAAGCTAAGAGAACTTGCTGAACGCATCGGCTGCGCGTTTCGCGGCGACGGCGAGGTGGAGATCACCGGCGTGGCGGGCCTGGAACATGCCAGTGGCGGCCAAATCACGTTCCTGGCGAACCCGAAGTATAAGAACAAGGTGAAAGCAACCAGGGCGGCCGCGATCATCCTCCATGAAAGCGCCGGTGATGTCGGGTTGCCCGCGCTGCTGTCGGAGAATCCTTACCTGGACTTCGCGCGGGCGCTGGAGCAGTTTTACCAGCCACCGCGTCCGGAGTTGGGAGTGCACCCCACTGCCGTGATTCACGCCACGGCCGTAGTCGGGCCGGAGGCGAGCATAGGCGCTTACACGGTGGTCGGGGCGGGGGTGAGGATCGGCGCGAGGGCCATCATCCATCCGCATGTGGTGATCTATGTGGACTGTGAGATCGGGGACGATTTCACGGCGCATTCGGGCGTGGTCGTGCGCGAGGGGACGCGGATCGGGAACCGGGTGATCCTCCAGAACAACGTGGTGATCGGCGCTGACGGATATGGTTTCGCAAAACGGGCCGACGGCAGCCATTACAAGATCGTCCAGTCGGGTCCGGTGGTGCTTGAGGACGATGTCGAGATCCAGAGCATGAGCAACGTGGACCGGGCGACGGTGGGCGAAACCCGGATCAGGGAGGGGGCGAAGATCGACAGCATGGTTCAGATCGGGCACGCCTGCGAGGTCGGCGAGAGGAGCATCATCTGTTCGCAGACCGGGCTGGCCGGAAGCACGGTTCTCAAGAAGGACGTGCTGCTGGCGGGGCAGGTGGGCGTGAGCGGCCATTTGACGATTCACGATAATGCGATTGTCTATGCGCAGAGCGGGATTGGCGGCGATATCGAGGCTGGAGCGGTGATGTCGGGCTCACCGGCCTTCGATGCAGCCACGTGGCGGCGTTCCGTGGCGGCATTTCCGAAGTTGCCCGAGATGGTCAAGGCGATGCGACAATTGGAAAAGCGCCTGGCTGTCCTCGAAAATCAGCGCGTCAAGGAGGATGGATGAGCATGGATAAAGGGCAGGCGCGCGCGCCGCTGGCTTACAAGAACGAGAAGTTTTTGCAGGGGTGGTCGGCCCGGAGCCTGAGAATTCTTTCCGAGTATTTTGAGCCACTTGACCGGCTTGGCCATCATCAGATTCGCGATACGGTGGTTTTTTTCGGCTCTGCCCGGACTCGCGAAGACGGACCCCATGCGCAATACTATGCCGCGGCACGCGAACTGGCCCGCCAGGTGACCGAGTGGAGCGATTCGCTCGAACCGCCGACGCGCCGGTTTGTGGTGTGTACGGGCGGCGGCCCGGGCATCATGGAAGCCGCAAACCGCGGGGCGGAAGATGCCGGCGGATTGTCGATCGGCTTCAATATCGGTTTGCCATTTGAGCAGTTTCCCAACTCGCATATCACGCCGGATCTCAACTTCGAGTTTCACTACTTCTTCATGCGCAAGTTCTGGTTCGCCTATCTGGCGAAGGCTCTCCTGGTCTTTCCCGGCGGGTTTGGGACGCTGGACGAACTTTCGGAGATCCTCACACTGGCGCAGACGCAGAAGTTGGACAAGAAGATGAAGATACTCCTCTACGGCCGGGAGTTCTGGGATGAGGTTCTGAACTTCGATGCGCTGGTGAGGCACGGGATGATCAGCGAGGAGGACTTGGACCTTTTCGAGTTTGCCGATACTCCGGAAGGCGCGATGTCGTTGCTGAAGCCGTTTCTGCTGGAGAACTATCTGCAGCCTCACCAGGTGCGGGCGGCGGAGGAGTTGCCCGACATCGCGCATTCTAGGATTTGAAGCAGGATAGCCGCTAATGGCGAGACTGGGACCACGAGACGCAGGTTGGAGATTGGGTTGGCTGGAGACTGTCTTCCTGGGCTCGCTGGGGCTCCTCGCACTGTTGCAGTGGTCGGATCTGAAGCCAGGGCTGAAGTTCGTGGTGGGGACAGTGGCGATTGTCTCCGGATTGCTGGTGCTTGGCCGGCTTGCCTTACTTGGGATGCGCCGGGCGATCTGGCGCCTGCGCGACCGGTTGCTGGTCACGTATCTGTTTATCGCCGTGGTCCCGGTCGTGCTTACAGCATTCTTCGCCCAATTGGGCGCGTGGGCGCTATCGAGCCAGGTTGGCGTTTACCTGTTGAATGCGGAACTGGAGCGGCGTGTCGGTTCCATTCAGAGCGCTGCCGTCTCGCTGAGCAAGGCGCCGGTGGCGATGAGGGCGGAGGCGGTTCGGCGGACCGGATTCGTTTTCCGCGAGCGATATCCGGGACTTGAGATTCTGGTGCGAGACGAGCGGGGCGGAGAATTGCGATTCCCCGCGGAATCGACTCTGCCGGCGCCATCGCGAGACTGGACCGAGGCCGCCGGGGTGCTGGTAAGAGACAGCCACTTTCACGCGTGGGCTCACGTGACATCGCCCGTCGAGGTTCTGGTGGTCACTCCGATCACGCGATCGTTCCTGCTTGGCCTTGTGCCAAACCTCGGCGACGTGACGCTGCGGAGCTACCTTGGAAACGCCGGCAAAGAACTGGAACCGGTGCGCATCTATGGGAGTGTGCCGGGCGAACCGGCGGCGCCCGCAGGAGACATCCCTGGAGCGGCCAACATCTTCGACCTGCCGATCAATTATGGCGCGACGGTCCCGGTGGCGCTGTGGGAGGATCCGAACGCGCAGGAAGTGGCCGTGCTGGGCATGCGGACGAGGATCTCGGGCGTTCTGAATCTGCTATTCAACCAGAAGTCCTGGCGCGACCAGCAATCGCTGCTTGAGATTGTCATACTTCTCGGCGTCAGTTCCACGTTACTGATCCTGCTGGCGGCGTTCGTGGGCGTCTCGCTGACGAGAGCGATCACGGAGGCGGTGCACAACCTGTATGAAGGGACCAAACGGATCAGGGCCGGCGATCTGGCCCATCGGATCGAGGTGAAGGGCAACGATCAGTTGTCCGAACTCGGCAAGAGCTTCAACTCGATGGCCGAAAACCTGGAACGGTTGTTGAGGTCGGAGAAAGAACGGCAGCGGCTCCAGGCGGAGTTGGAGATTGCCCGGGAGGTGCAGGCGCAGTTGCATCCGAAGGAGATGCCCAAGGTGGGGAGCCTGGAGGTGGTCAGCGTCTGCCACGCGGCGCGCCTGGTGTCGGGCGACTACTACGACTACCAGCGCATGGGCGAACATAAACTGGCCGTGGCAATCGGCGATGTGGCCGGGAAGGGCATTTCGGCGGCGCTTCTGATGGCCACATTGCAGTCGGCGATGCGCAGCCAGTTGCGCCATTGCATGGAAATGATGGAAAGTTCGCCGAACGGTGGCGCTTACGGAAGCCTGTCGACGGCACGGCTGATGTCGAATCTGAACCGGCATATTTACGCATCCACGGCGCCTGAAAAGTACGCCACGTTTTTCTTCTCGATCTATGACGACGAGACCGAGATGCTGAGCTACACCAACGCCGGCCACCTGCCGCCGCTGCTGGTCCGCGGAGGAGAAGTGTTCCCGTGCGATGTCAACGGCACTGTCGTGGGGGCGTTTCCAGACGTTCCGTATGAGGAGAGTTGTCTGAAGTTACAGAGCGGCGACCTGCTGGTGTGCTACACCGACGGCATCACCGAGCCGGAGAACGAATACGGGGAGATGTTCGGAGAGGACCGGCTGATTGAGATTCTGAAGGCGCATTCGGGTCTGGAAGCGGGCGAATTGGCGGATGCCGTGGTGCGGGCCGTGCAGGAGTGGACTGCGTCCCCCGAGTTGCAGGACGACATGACGATGCTGGTTGCGCGAAAGAGGTGATCGAATTGGGCCTGCCGCGGCGCATCGGGATGCTGGTGCTCGCCATTGCGTTCGTCCTGGGCGCGGGGACGACGGGCTATGTGGTGATCGAGGGGTACCCGTGGTTCGACGCGATTTACATGGCTGTGACCACCATGACGACGGTGGGCTACATGGAGATCCATCCGCTGACCCCCGCGGGCAGGCTTTTCAATCTGGGCTATGTGCTGGCGAGCGTCAGCCTGCTGCTGATCTCGATTGGAGTGATGACACAGATCGGGCTGGAAAGCCAGTTTGGGAGTGTCATCGGCCGGAGGCGGGCCAGGAAAATGATCGACAAAACAGCGAATCACTATATCGTTTGCGGGTTCGGACGAGTCGGCCGCGGGGCGGCGAAGGAATTGAAGAACAGCGGGCAGGATGTTGTCGTCATCGACCGCCGGGAAGACCGCGTCGAGTGGGCGATCAAGAGCGGCTATCTTGCCCTGGCCGGTGATTCGACGCGGGATGAAACGCTACGCGAAGCCGGGGTCGAGAGGGCCAAAGGCATGGTGGTTGCCCTGGCCACCGACGCCGACAACCTGTTTGCGCTCATCTCCGCGAAGGGGATCAACCCGCAGTTGCGAGTTGCCGCGCGGGCGGCTGAGGACGATACGGAACGGAAGATGCGCCAGGTGGGCGCCGACGAAGTGTTCGCGCCTTACCGCATGACCGGTGTCCGGCTGGCGCAGGCATTGGTGAAGCCGCACGTCTTTCAGTTTCTCGATTTCGCCACCTCCTCGATCGGGATGGAAGTCTACATGGAACAACTGGCCGTATCAGCGGAGAGCGACCTGGCCGGCAGGACGCTCGCGGAACTCAACGTCAGGCGGGAATTGAAGGTCATTGTGCTGGCAATCCGCCGCGCGGGCGGCACAATGGTGTTCAACCCAGGCGCCGAGGCCCGCATCGAGGAGGGCGATTCACTGATCGTGATGGGAGAGCAGGACCCATTGAGAAAGCTAGAGAAACGGGTGGTCGGAGACCGGCGATGAAGATTCTCACCGCGGAGCAAATGAGGGCATTGGACCGCCGGACAATCGAATCCGGCGTGCCTGAACTGGTGCTCATGGAAAATGCCGGTTGCCGCGTGGTGGAATTCCTCGCCGAACGGTTCGCGCCGTTGGCGCGGCAGCGCATCGTGGTGGTTTGCGGCAAAGGCGACAACGGTGGCGACGGGTTGGTTGTCGCGCGTCAGATCCGGATGTGCCACCGGTCCGCCTCGCTCGATGTTTTGCTGCCCTGGGACGACGGTCAGTTGAGCCCAGGGGCGCTTGCCAACTACCGGGCCCTCGCTGCCCATGGGGTGCCTGTGCATCGGAGCGTGCAACCGTGGATGCGCGCCGCAACGCTGGTGGTCGATGCCGTTTTGGGTACGGGCCTGCGTGGCCCGGCGGCCGGCGTGGCGCTTGATTTGATCCGGGAGATCAATAGCGGCTTCCCAGCGGCTGCGGTCGTCGCGGTCGATTTCCCCTCCGGGTTGGGCGGCGGCGGCGAGCACACGCATCCTGTGGCGACGGTGACTTTCACGGCTCCGAAAGTCGAGCAGGTCATGCCGCCGACCTGCGACGCGATGGGCGAACTGGTCGTCAGGCAGATCGGGACGCCGCCGGAGTGGCTGGAGCAGGACGGCGCCCTGGACACAATCCTGGTTGAGCCGGAAATGTTCTCGCGCCTCTTCCAACCCAGGCTTCGCGGATCGCACAAAGGCGATTTTGGCCACGTGCTTGTGATCGGCGGGGCGGCGGGCAAGGGCGGAGCCGCCGCGATGGCGGGACTTGCCGCGTTGCGCTCCGGTGCGGGTCTGGTGACTGTCGCCGCCGCGGAGTCCGAGCGGCCCGCGGTCACCGCGCTGGCTCCCGAGTTGATGACGCAGGCGCTACCAAACGAACCCCCTGACAAGGATGTCATCGCCATCGGCCCCGGACTTGGTTGCGCGCCCGAATACGTGGGTCTCGTGCGGCGCGTCTTTGCGGAATCTCCGCTTCCAATGGTGGTCGATGCCGACGGCCTTAACGCCCTGGCCGGCTCCGAGTTTCGCGGGCCTGGCCCGGTGCGCATTCTGACGCCACACCCGGGCGAGATGTCCCGGCTGACTGGGGTCCCCACGGTCGTGATTCAAGCCGGCCGGGCCCACGCCGCACGGGCGCTTGCTACTGAGCGTGAAGTCGTCGTCGTTCTCAAAGGCCAGCGAACTTTGACTGCACTGCCCGATGGCCGGCTCTTCGTCAACCCGACCGGCACTCCAGCCATGGCCACTGCCGGTTGCGGCGACATCCTCACCGGACTCATCGCAGGTCTGCTCGCCCAGAATCCTGTGAACGCCGAATCCGCCCTGATCGCGGCAATCTGGCTCCATGGGCGCGCCGGCGAGCTGGCGGCGGCTGAGTTGACGGAAAACTGCGTCACCGCCACTGACCTGATCCGTTATCTCCCCGAGGCCATTCGTGAAGCGCGAGACCTTCATCACCAATAGCGCGGAGGAGACCATCGCGGTTGGCCGCAGCCTCGCGGGCCGCTGGCCGCTGCCTTGTGTTGTTCTGTTGATCGGCTCGTTGGGCGCCGGCAAGACGACTCTGGCGAAGGGGATTACCGCCGGCGCGGGAGCGGAGGAGGAAGACGAAGTCTCAAGCCCGACGTTTCCGCTGATCCATGAATACGGCGATCCGGTCAGCGTTTACCACATCGATCTGTACCGCCTCGACACGATCGAGGAAGTTGAGCGAATCGGTCTGGATGAGATCATGGATCGCCATGCCCTGATTCTGCTGGAGTGGGCCGAGCGCTTTCCCCGCCTCCTGCCAGCACGCCGCGTGGAAATTAGAATCAGCGTTTTCGACGAAGAGACGCGATCGATCGAGGTGACCGAACATGAATCCTGACGACACCGGCAAGCCTGTCAATGAATGGCGGACGCGAGTGCTCTCGCTCATCAGCCTGACCCTCATCGCGTCTATTCTGCTCGCCGGCGTGTACGCGATCTTGACGCCCTTCGCTGAGATTCTTCTGGCGGGCCTGATGCTGACCGTGTGTTTCTACCCGGTCTATGTCTGGATCCACGGGCGCGTGCGCAATCCGGACCTGGCCGCGGCCGTCTGCATCCTGTTTCTGATGGTTCTGATTCTCGCTCCGCTCGCCACGCTTGGCACGGTGGTGGCGCGTGAGGCGCAGGCCGCCTATGGCGGAATACAGGAAAAGAGCGTCGAGCAGGGCGGTTGGGCCAACTACATCAGCCATTTCGCCGACGCCCCGGCACGGTGGGTCAGCGCGCGCACGGGCATGCCGGCCGACGAGATCAAAGCGGCAATCTCGGAGCGGGCGCAGGCCAGTGCTGAGAGGCTTGTGGCGTGGAGCGGCCGGCTGGTTGGAAATCTCGCGTCCACCATCACCAACGTCTTCCTGACCCTGTTCGTGATGTTCTTCATGTTCCCGGCAGGCGAGCGGTTCGGGAACCACCTGCACGAGTTCCTCCCGATCAGCAAGCCACGGCTGGACATGATGCTTTCGACGATGAAGGCCGCCATCACCGCGAACCTCTACGGGATGATTGCCGTCGCGGCGTCGCAGGGCGCACTTGTGGGGTTGGGGTTTGC
Organism: uncultured Bryobacteraceae bacterium; assembly: GCA_947084845.1. Taxonomy (GTDB): domain Bacteria; phylum Acidobacteriota; class Terriglobia; order Bryobacterales; family Bryobacteraceae; genus PNKE01. The sequence goes on from CAMTUE010000056.1 coordinate 26,784, forward strand.
TTTCACCGGACTCCCGTCGGCCGTCTTCTGGGGTGTCGTCGCTTCGTTCACCGCCCTGATCCCGATCGTTGGCACCGCACTGATTGTCGGCCCGGCCGTGATCGTGCTTGGCGTCTCCGGGGCTTACGGCAAGGCCGTCTTTCTGCTGGTCTGGGGGATTTTCGTCGTGGGGATGTCGGATAACTTCATCCGGCCCCTGGTCCTCAAGCAGGGGATGCAGATGAACACGCTCGCGATCTTCCTGTCGTTGATGGGCGGGGTGCATGCCTTCGGCTTTATCGGTCTGTTTGCCGGTCCGGTTATCCTGACGATGGCCTTCGTCATCTTGAGGATCCTCAATGAGGAGCGGTTGGCGTGGCAGCACGGGATCCCCGTGATGCCGGACTCCGGCCTGGAACCAAACGAATCCGTGGAAGACGCTGCCGCGAGTTGACGCCTATTTCTTGCCGGTCTTTGACGGTAGTGTTTCGCCCTTTTTCAGGAGGCTCGGCCGTTTCTTCGCCTTGACGTCCTCTTCCGCCTTCTTCGCTTCGACCTTCTTGGCTTCCTCCCTGCCTTCGGGCGTCATCATGGCCTCGCGATCCTTGCGCTGTTCGACCTGCTTTGTCTCCACGCTACGGATCCTGTCCCGCAGGTCTTCTTCGGCGAGTTCGGCGCTGTCGTTGAGAGTGTCGATCGCGGTGTCGAGTGCGAATTTGTAGCGGGCCAAATCGGTCGGGTTCGAATCGCGGTGTTTCTGGAGACGCGCGTTAAACTCCCGTGCGGACTTGGCGACGTTGGGCAGGGTGGTGATCTCCTTCTGGTGTTTCAGCGCGTCGTCGATCACTACGTCGAGAGTCTCCATCAGACTGGTCACCTGCTCCAGAAAGCTATGGATCGTGCTGGAGCGCCCCACCTTGTTCTGAGCGAACAACTGATCGATCAGGTCCAGGCGCTGCTTGGCAAAACTCAGGTAGAGGCCGATGCGCAGATCGGGTTCCTGCGCCAGACGGATCTGGTCGGCTTCGTCCGCCGTGAGGAAGTCGCCCTGTGCGCTGACAGGAGCGGCCAACGAAAGAACGACCAAAAAAGCGATGACGAGTCTCATGGGCGACCTACTTTCCTCCCATCACGCTGAGGAGAAACTCCTCATGCAGCAATTGGACCTTGTTCCGGATTTCCTCCGCGTACGGCCGGTCGTCGAGAGAAAGAGCGAGAGCCAGGTCCGTCAGTTCTTTGATGTATGCCCGCGTTCGCATCTCCCCCTTCTTGTATTGCCTGCCCAGTTTGTTCGGGCGCTTGCCTGTCTGCCGCAGGGAGTCCAGCGCCAACTGGCAGCCCTCGGCGACGTGCCTTAGCGCCTCTTCGAGAATGGGCCTGGAACCGGATTCAACAACCGTCTTTCTGGCGCGTGCGAGTTCCGCGCCGGCGAACTCGATGGCCAACTCGGAGCGCCTTTCGAGCCTCGGCTCGGCTCGAACTGCATCCAGGCTGGCGGGAGGAGGCGCGGCCAGGAGAGCAAGAAGGATGAACCCGGTCATCGCCGCACCTCCCTCTCCAGGATACGAACCCGCTGCCTGGCCTTAAACTCCTCGTCGGGGAATTTGCCGCCGCTCTGCGTCAAAAACCTCTGGTAACATTCAAGCGCCGGTTTCGGCTGGTGCAGCGAATCGAGCGCGGTCGCGCGGAACCACCAATAGCCCGGCGTCTCCCCGCCCAGTTCGCGGCTCTTGTCCAGCGCGGCGACGGCCCCTTCGTAGTTCTTGAGCAACATCAACATGCCTGCCAGTTCATTCCAGGCCTCAACCGAGCCGGGCCTGCTTTGCGTGGCTGCATGGAACTGTTCGGCGGCCTCGGAGAACCTCTTTTCGTCGCGCAGAAGCCGTCCGAAAAAGAGACGCGCGTCGGCGTTGGACAGTTCCTTCTGCACGACGTAGGCGGCCATTGGAGTCGCCTTGGCCGGCTGCTTGTTCCGCAGGTAGACGGTCGCCAGCGCATAGGCCGCGGCCGGCGAGGGCGATTGCTTCATTACATCCTCGAAAGCCGCGGCCGCACCTTCGAGATCTCCAGAGTCCATCAGCAACAACCCCAGACGCTCGCGTGCACCCGGGTCGGCTACTTTTCTGAAGGCGTCAATCGCTTCCGGCTTCAGCCCGGCTTGCTCGTAACACAGGGCCGCATCGAGAAGGATGCTCTGGTCGTCAGGCGCGAGTCGAAGGGCCTTCTGAAACCAGGGCGTCGCCTCCTTCCAAAGCCGCAGACCCGCATGTGCCCGAGCCAGCAGGTACGGCGGCCGGACATCGCTCTCCTTCGCGGCAGCGGCTTGTTCCAACAGCGGTATCGACTCCGCGAACCGGCCGGCCTTGACCAGCAACTGCCCGAGATTGAGCTGCGCCTCGACCAGTTTCGGCGATAGTTCAAGAACCTTGCTGAATGCCTGGATGGCCTCGGCATCGCGGCCCACAAGAGAATAGGCGATGGCAAGATTGAATCGTGCGGGGATGTTGCCGGGTTCGCGTGTGACGACAGGCTCAAGCAGACTGACGGCCTGGGCGGGCCGCCCTCCATCCAGATGGGTAATCGACGCTGCCACCGGATCCTCGGGGATCACAGGCGCCGGCGGCTGGGCCGTCAGCAGCAACAGGATGATACTCAGCGCCGCCTCCATGCTCATATTGTAGGTTGGCGCTGGCACGGGGTGGTGGCGGGTCCGCAATGGATGGCCCACATCGGAGCGTTGGAAAGTGGTAAGAAGGATTCGACATGGCTGTAACTAATTACCTGGGCCGCCGCGCCCATGCGATCGAAAACGAACACCTCGAAGTTGTCGTGACCGTCGAAGGCGGACACATTGCATCGATCCGGGATAAGGCGACCGGAGTGAATCCACTGTGGGCGCCGCCGTGGAAGTCGATTGAGCCGTCCACCTATGTCGAGGCGAAGCATCCCGAGTACGGCTGCAATGCCGAATCGAAGCTGCTGACCGGGATTCTCGGGCACAATCTCTGTCTGGACCTCTTCGGTGGACCGTCCGAAGAGGAGGCTGCCGCGGGGATCTCAGTGCATGGAGAAGGCTCGGTCGCGCCCTATGACATACACGTCGAGGGCAATGTCCTGACTCAGGAAGCCGCATTGTATACGTGCCAGTTGAAGATCACCCGGCGGATTCGTTTGGTCGCTGGATCCCGACGCCTCCAGATCTCCGAGACCGTCGAAAACCTGTCGCCTTGCGACCGTCCGGTGGGTTGGACCCAGCACGTCACGCTCGGCCCGCCATTCCTCGAAAAGGGGCTTACGCGGTTCGAGTCGACGGCGACCAAATCGAAGACGATGGAGTCCGACTTTACAGGCGGTTTCGGGCACATGGCCATCGCGGCCGAATTCGAATGGCCTCACGTCCCCTTGGTTGGCGGCGGAACGGAGGACCTGCGCGTGTTCACGTCGCGGGAGAAGTCTGGCGCGTTCTCGACTCATCTTATGGACCGGTCGCGCGAAGACGCTTGGTTCACCGCCTGGAGTCCGACGCACAAACTCGCTGTCGCCTACATCTGGAAGAGGAGCGATTTTCCCTGGCTGGGCATATGGGAAGAGAACCTGGGCCGGATAACGCCGCCGTGGGGCGGCAAAACGATCACTCGCGGGATGGAGTTTGGCGTGTCGCCGTACCCCGAGTCGAGACGGGCGATGATTGATCGAGGCAGGACCTTCCAGACGCCGGGCTACAGATGGATTCCGGCGCTGGGCGCAGTGACGGTCGAGTATGTGGCGCTGGTTGCGCCGGCGCGGAGCGCTGATGAGGCCGTCTCCCTGGTGGACGGATAAGCGCAAACTGAACGGGAATTCCACTCATTGAATTCGCACAGGCGGTCTTCGTTTTCATCGCGGGGTGGTTCCCGCTCGTCAGCCCGTTGCGCGGCCGGACCATCTTCCTCTGACCATGCGTGCCGCCGGGTTTGTCGACCGTCGTAGGCCGCAGGCCGGGACGGCTGTCCCAGATTCCAGATTCAGATTTCTCATCCTCTGCTTCGAGGCGTTCCGCATCAAGCCTGCTTCATTCAACCCGCAACGATTCCAGGGGATCAGCCCGAGAGGCGCGCCACGCTGGAAGAAACGACGCCCAGAGTCCGGCGAGTCCAAGCGCGCATGCTCCCGCGACGAACGAAACCGGGTCGTTGGGGGCCACGCCGAAAAGAAAACTCCGCATCGCCTGCCCAATCGCGAAGGCGCCTGCCGCCCCCAGCGCTATGCCCGCCGCCAGCAACGCCGCCGTTTGCTTCAACAGCATTACGATCAGTTGCGCGGGCCGTGCCCCCAGGGCCACGCGAACGCCGATCTCCCGCCGCCGCTTTGCCGCCGTGAACGACATCAGCCCGGCCAGGCCGACGCATGCCATTGCCAGTGTCATCGCCGCGAATGAAGCGGATAGGAATGCGAGCATCCGTTCGGTGTGCAGCTTCTGCTCGATCACCGACTCGTAGGTTGTGATGCTGCCCAGTCCGACTCCTGGCGCCGTCTGTTCGAGAATCCGCCGGATCTCCGCAGCCAGCGACAACCCGCCGCTTGACCTGACGGAAATGCTGGTTACAGGGCCCGGCTGCTGCGCCATTGGCACGAACACCAGCGCTTTGAACTCGTCCCTCGGCCCGGCAAACCGGGCGTCCTGCAACACGCCCACAACTTCCATCGCCCTCGCGCCATCGAATTTGTCTCCGAATGCAATCCGTTTCCCCACTGCGCGTCCCTGCCCGAACAGCCGCAGCGCCGCGTACTCGGAGAGCATCGCTACCTGCGTTGCGCCCTTCCGGTCAGTTGCCGACAGCGTGCGGCCGGCCACGACAGTCATGCCCATCGTCTCGGCATAGCCTTCCGAGACGTGCACGAATCGCGTCGTGTCGGATTCGACTCGATCCCCTCCCTCCGAAACCACCTTCCCGGTGCGAGCGAGTTCGTCAAACGGGCCGCAGCAACTCACCGCCGCAAGCCGGACTCCCGGCAGCCCGCGGACCCTCTCCAGTACCTCCCCCCGCAGCAGATCCTGCCGCTTCATCGCTGCCGGCGTCAGTTCCAGCGGGATCTTCACCAGCATCAGTCCGGCCGGCCGGATCCCAAAGTCCTGATGGCGAAGACTCTCAAGCGACCGCGTGAGCAGGACCGCGCCGCAAACCACCGCCAGTGAGACCCCGATCTGCAACACCATGAGACTCTGTGCTCCGGTCACGAACCGGCGCGGCGCCGTCGACGTGCGGCTCTCCCCGCCAAGGCTCCTCGCAGGGTCGAGCCACGACGACGCCATCCACGCCGGCAGCAGCCCGAACACCAGCGTCGAAGCCGCGGCCACGGCTCCCGTGAACACCAGCATTCGTAGATCCACCGCTACCGCCAGCGATAGCGGACGCCCTTCCCCGGCCAATCCGATCAACGCCTGGCTGCCCAATAGTGCCAATCCCGCACCCAGACTTCCCCCTACCGCGGCCAGCAGGATGCTCTCCGCCATCATCTGCCGCATCAGCCGCGTCCGGCTCGCTCCCAGCGCCAGCCTCACCCCGAACTCGCGCGATCTTGCGCTGCCCCGCGCCAGCGCAAGTGTAGCGACGTTGAAGCACGCGATCAGCAGGACCAGGCCGACCATCGCCATCATCAGCCTCAGCGGCTTGCCGAAATCGCGCCGCAACTCCTCCAGGCCCCGCCCCCCTTCTTCCAACACAATCGACTGCTTTCCTGCACCTGCACTCTGAATCGTAAATCGGCCAAGTTCCCCAGCCAGTGCGCTCAGAGACGAGGCCGCCGCCTGCCGGCTCACGCCATCTTCCAGCCGCCCCATCACGATCAACCAGGTCACAAACCGCGCGCTCAGTAGGTCGCCCGGCATCACTTTCGGTTGCTGGCTCATCGGAATCCAGAGGTCGGGCATCGACCCGGGCTTCTCGCCGAAGAACTCCTTCGGCGCCACGCCCACGATCGTCAACTGCGCCTGGTTGACTGTCAACGTCTCCCCAAGGGCCGATTCACTCCTCTGAAACTGCCGCTCCCAGAACCTGTCGCTGATGACCGCCACTCCAGCCTCGCCCGCACGGTCGTCAGCCTCGTTCAACACCCGTCCGGCGGCAGCCTGCACGCCCAATACCTTGAAATAGGATCCGCTCACCAGCCGGCCCGCGGCCGAGTCCGGCGTGCCGCCCCGTCGCAGCACCATATCCTTCAGCGGGAAATCCGCACTGGCAAATATCCCTGCGAGCGCCGATTGACGCCGCGAGAGTTCCTGAACGTAGGGATACGAAAAACTGGACGCCTTGCCGTCCTGCCAGAGGTTCAGGATAACCAACTCGTCCGGCCGTTCCACCGGCAGCGGCCGAAACACAACGCGATCCAACAGGCTGAACACCGCGGTGTTGGCGCCGATTCCGATCGTCAACGAGAACACGGCCGCCAGCGTGAAGCCCGGACTGTTGCGCAGAATGCGCGCCGCGTAGCGGAAATCGGAAATCCACGACTCCACAATCGCCGTCCCCCGCGCCTCGCGGCACTCCTCTTTCACCGATTCGACGCCACCGAACGCCAATCGCGCACGCCGCTTCGCCGCCTCAACTGTCTCGCCCACGAGCTGCGCCTTCTCCGCCTCGCGCTCCAGGTGAAACTGAAGTTCCTCATCCATCTCCCGCTCCAGCCTGTCCCGCCGGAACAACGCCCAAACCCTGTAAAGGAAGTCGTGCAGCATGGTCAGATCTCCTTCGGAGACAGAATCAGAGCCACTGCCGCGGTCAACTTCTTCCAACTCGCCGTCTCCGCCTTCAACTCCTTCCGCCCGCTTGCAGTCAGCTCGTAATACTTGGCACGGCGCCCATTGTCCGTCACTCGCCAATCCGGCCGGATCAGCCCGCGCCGCTCCATCCGGTGCAGCGCCGGGTACAGCGACCCCTGCTGCACCTGAAGCGCCCCATCTGATCGCTGATTCAGTCTCTCCGAAATCGCCCAGCCATGCTGCGGCTCGGTTTCAAGAGTCTGAAGGATCAGCAATTCCAATGTGCCCTGCGGCAGTTCCAGTCGTTCAGGCGGCATTCTGATTCTCCCCTTCCGCTTCTACAAGAAGAATCGTACACGACTTGTTGTAGAAGCGCAAGGGGAAAGTCGGAGCGTGCCGGGCCGGGAGCGCCGCCCTTCTCTGATCGCCAGTTCGGCTAATGATCTGCATTCACGGACACGTCCAGAGCGCTCCCTGCGCCAGTTTCGCGTCCATACTATTTCTAGTTGCCAATGAATTGCAACAACGATAGTATGGGCTCGGATAGTCCGGTACCCGCACAAGCGAGTGAAGTGGATGGAAGTGGCGCCGGGCAAATGGGACGGCTCGGGTTGAGGTTGGACTCAACCCGCTCACCGGATCAAAAGCTAACTTGACCCCAGAGGCAGCTCTCGTGGAAGAGGTGCGCTGCCCCTGGAGCAGAGTCACGAGACACATCGCGCCCCGCGACGCCATTCATCATAGCGAATCGCCGGACGGAGAAATGAGGGCCTGGCGAATGGAGACAACGGCTGGAGCAGGGCGGCGAAATGCTGACGTAAACCGGCTGGTGAAAGCAGTTTTGGCCGGACTTGCCGTCCTGTCCTGCGTGCACGCGATTGAGCCGGCAGGCGAAAGGCCGGCGACGGGGATTGAAGGAACCGTGAAGGATTCGACTGGCGCGGCCATCGCCCGCGTCCACATCGCGTTGCGCGGCTCGGTGGACCGGGAAGCGATCTCGGACGAAACCGGGCGCTACAAGATCGAGGGTCCCCGCAGCGGCGGATATCGGCTCATTGCCGGGAAGGCAGGTTTCGCGATTTGGCGGCAGTCCGTCACTGTCAAGGGTGAATGGGCGAGCGTCGATCTGCTGATGCAGCCCGAGGCGCTGAAGCAGTCGATCGAGGTCGTGGCGACGGCGGACCTGGCGAGCGAGTCGGTCATGAAAATGCCCACGACGCTGCATGAGACGCCCCGGGCCATGTCCGCCTTCTCGGCCGGCGAGCTTCGCGAGCGCAATGTCCGCAGCATCCCCGAACTCCTGGCCTTTGTCCCTGGGATGTCGCCCAACAGTTACCGCAACGGCGGTTATCACGTCTATGCCCGCGGCTTCCGTATGCTGCCGGAGGACACCCGTGTTGACGGCTTCCCCGGCGTCAGCTTGAGCGGCGGCTATGGCGCGTCGCTGTTTGGCATCGAGCAGGCGGTCGTGCTGCGCGGCCCCGCGAGACTTCTCTATGGCGCCAACACCTCGCCCGGCGGCATGATCAACCTCATCTCGAGACGGCCCCAACCGCTGCGCTCGACCCGGCTCGACCTCCGCACCGGTTCCTACGCCGGCACCGGCGTTTCGATCGCCGAACGCCCATGCGCCAGCTTCGATTTCGATTCGACCGGCGCCGTCACCGGCAATGGGCGCGTTCTCTACCGCGCGCTGTTTACCGCCGAGAACCAGAACTACTTCACCCGCGATGTCCTCGACCGGCACCGCATTGGCAACCTCGCGATGACCTTCAAGCTCGATCGTCTGGGCCTGTACTCGATCACGCCTAGGTTTCAATACGGCCATTCCGTAAGGCCGGCGGGCGGCGGGATCGTCCGGTCGCCTACGACATCCCTGTCTGCCAGCGACGGCATCAGCGGCCCGATCAACGCTTTCGACCTGTCGCCTCATGACGTGAACCCGTCGGCTGGTCTTCAGAAGTACCAATCCTCGCAGACCGGCTTCGATTTCCGGGCCGTACCCATGCGCCGCTGGACGGCGAACCTCTCTTACCGCTATCTCCGCAACGATCGCCACATCAATCAATGGACGCCCCAGGTCACCAGCGCCGTGCAGATCGCCCTCCTGCGGGATCGGTTTCAGGTCCAGCGGTCTCAGTCCAGGAGCGAGGCAGACAACCGCTACCAGAATGTGGACGTCAATACGGCCTACGAATTCGAAGGTTCATCCTGGAGGAACGCCGTGATGGTGGGCGCTTACACGCGCGTCGCAAGCGCGCGCTCCAGTAGCCTTCTTGGGGTCGCTCCGTCCGCGGCGTTTCCAATAAACATCTACACCGGCATCGGCGAAACTCCGGTTGACCGCTACCCCGGCCTCCTCATGGGCAACTGGGCGGATACGACGAAGTGGAACGGCTACTTTCAGAACCGCGCGTCAGTCCTTCGCAATAAACTGGTGTTCACTCTCGGTCTCGGCTATGGCCAGAGCCATCCCGGCGGCTCGCCTGTAGGCAAGGGCGCCTTGCTGCCGGACTACTCGGCTCTGTTCAACCTGACTCAGTCGCTCGCCGTCTATGGTTCCTATTCGACCAGCTTCAATCCCATCGAGCCGACTCTTCAGAGCATCGCCGGCGCCTTGGGCGCATTCAACCCGACTGTCGGCGCCAACTACGAATTTGGAACGAAGTTTGATACCCCTGGCCGCCGCGTATCCACGACGCTGAGCTACTTCAAGAACAGCATCAGCAACGCCCTGGTGCAATCGGGTGTCAACGACGTCAACGCCAACGGAGTCCGGTATTACGTCGAGGCCGGCACCCGGAAAGGCAAGGGCGTCGAGATGACCTCGGACGTGCGCGTGATGCGCGGCGTCTTCCTCACCACTGCTGTCAGCTACATCGACTCCATCTACACTGGCGCCGGCCCGGCAAGCGCCGCCGGCACATTGGCGATTCCCGGTTCAAGAGCTGAGAAGACGCCGAAGTGGGCGTGGAACGCGCGCGCCAATTATGAACGGTCCGAGGGCAGATTCGCCGGCTTCGGCGTCAACATCGGGCTCCTGTGGCAGGACCAGCGCCATGGCAGTAATGGCCCGCGGACATTCTCGGCGCCCGACCCGCTCATGCTGCCCGCCTACCTGCGCACCGACGCGTCGCTCTCCTACCGCTTCAACAGCCATGTGGACTGCGCCCTGAACGTCGAAAACCTGATGGACCGGCGGATCTACCTCAACGCCACCACGGGTTCGTCGATCGAAATGGCCCCGCCGCGAACGCTCACCATGAGGATCGGATATCGCTTCTAGGAGGCCATTCGGGATGCCGGTATTCGAAGAAATGCGCAGCGCCGCACCGCCGCAGAGGGCACCTTCGCGGCGATCCTTCTGGGTCCGTCAGATCACCATGTGGCATTGGGTAAGCTCGGGCATCTGCCTCGCGGGGATGTTGCTCTTCACCATCACCGGCATCACGTTGAACCACGCCTCGCAGATTTCCGCGAACCCGGTTGTCGTCCGGCAGCACGCGGACCTCCCCCTTTCTCTGCGCGCCGATCTGTCTGTGCGCCTGGCCGGCGGCAAACAGGAGTTGCCCGGCAGCCTGGCGCACTGGCTCGCAAACACATTCAACGTGAAAGCGATGGCCGCCTCGGCCGAGTGGTCAGAAAGCGAGATCTACATTTCACTCCCACGGCCCGGCGGCGATGCCTGGATCTCGATCGACCGCGAATCCGGCGTGGCCCGGTTCGAGCAAACCGATCGCGGCTGGATCTCATACTTCAACGATCTCCACAAGGGCCGCCACACCGGCGCGGCCTGGATTGTCTTCATTGACGTCCTCGCCGCGGCCTGTCTGGTGTTCACGATAACGGGACTCGTGCTGCTTCAGATCCACGCAGTGAAGCGTCCTTCCACCTGGCCTCTGGTGGGCCTGGGTCTTGCTGCGCCGTTGCTGATGATGTTGTTCTTCGTTCATCGATGAGAGGAGATTTGGAATGCGTTTACGACTGCCGGCAGCGTTCACCGGGCTTCTGACGACCCCGTTCATGTTCGCCGCCGACCTTGAAGTGTCCGTTGAGATTCCGCGCATGAACGTCGCCGAATACCACCGGCCCTACGTTGCCATTTGGATCGAACGGCCTGACCAGACTGTCGCGGTCAACCTTGCTGTGTGGTACGACCAGCAGACGGGCAAGGCCGATCATGGCGCCACCTGGCTGAAGGATCTCCGCCATTGGTGGCGCAAGAGCGGCCGCGATCTGACCATGCCGGTCGACGGCGTCTCAGGCGCGACCCGGCCCCCGGGCGTCCACCCCATCCTCTTCCGGGGCGCAAGAAGCCCACTCACAAAACTCGAACCGGGTGAATATCAACTCGTGGTCGAGGCGGTGCGCGAAGTCGGTGGCCGCGAACTGGTGCGGTTGCCGTTCCAATGGCCCGCCAACACCACACAACCCGTCAAGGCGCAAAGCCGCCACGAACTGGGTCAAGTGCAACTGACTATCAAACGCTGACCGGCAAACCAAATCCCCAAGGAGACATCGATGACCGTTCCCAAAGCCCGCTTAGTCCTCGCACTGGCGCTCTTCGCCAGTACTTCCGTTACGCTCCATGCTCACCGCCAGTGGATGCTTCCTTCATCGACCGTGCTATCGAAGGCGGACTCCTGGGTGACCGTGGATGCCGCGGTCTCCAACGCGCTGTTCTACTTCGACCACGTTCCACTGCGGTTGAGCAACCTGAAGATCACCGGTCCGGACGGCATTGAAACAAAGGCCGAGAATGCTGCCACGGGTAAGTACCGCTGCACGTTCGATGTCCACCTCGCCACGCCCGGCACCTACAAGATCGCCATGGTCAATAACACAGTGTTCGCCTCCTGGCAGGAAGCGGGACAGCGGAAGACCTGGCGCGGCAGCCCAGGCGATCTTGCGGGACAAGTGCCCGCCGGCGCAAATGACTTGCAGGTCTCGCGCATGAACAGCCGCATCGAAGTCTTCGTCACCGCGGGCAAGCCGACCACGAAAGTGTTCGGAGCAACTGGCGTTGGCCTCGAACTGCTGCCGGTGACGCATCCGAACGATTTGGTCGCGGGCGAGGCCGCGTCGTTCCAACTCCTGCTCGACGGCAAACCCGCGGCAGGGTTGGAAGTCACGCTCATCCCTGGCGGGATCCGTTACCGCGACCAACTCCACGAGATCAGGGTCAAGACCGGCGCCGGCGGCAAGTTCAACGTGACGTTCAAGGATCCGGGCATGTACTGGCTGAACGCCACCACCGCTCCCGCGCCGGGAGGCCCGGGACCAGGCCCGGGCGAAGGTGGGCCAATGCGCCCGCCTGCAGGCGATCGCGCCAGCTACACGGCCACGCTGGAAGTGCTGCCTCAATAGGCCGTCCCGATGCGCCTGGCCGCAGTCCCATCCTCGATCCCTGCTGGCGAGGTGCGCCCGCCCTCCAAAGACGAGACGCGGCGCAACTGTGGCGGCGAGACGATGGGTACAACTTGGCGTGTCGATTTGCACTCCTCGCGAATGGAGTCGGTTGGCGAAGTGCGGCACACGGTCGCTGAAGTCCTCGAACGTCTGGTCGGCCAGATGAGCCACTACCGGCCAGACTCTGATCTTGGCCGTTTCAACAGGGCACGCGGAGCGCAATGGGTGAACCTGCCCGTTGAAATGTTTCATGTCCTCGATACGGCCCTCTCCGTGGCACTGGAGACGGAAGGCGCTTTCGATCCGACTCTCGGGCATCTGGTCAACTCATGGGGCTTTGGACCAAACGGACCCACCGGGACCCCGCCGGACGCACAGGCGGTCCTCGATGGTCTTTTCCGGCGCGGTTGGAGCAGGCTCTTGTTGGATCCGGCCCGCGGCAGAGCCTGGCAACCCGGCGGTGTCAGTGTGGACTTCTCCTCGATCGCCAAAGGGTTCGCCGTCGATCAGGTCGCGCGGGTGTTGGACGATTTTGGCATTGCCAATTTCCTCGTCGAAATCGGCGGCGAACTCCGTTCGCGCGGAGTCAAATCAGGTGGCCATCCGTGGTGGGTGGCGATCGAACAGCCGCCTGATTGCGAGGGCTTCCCGGAAGTCGTCGTCGCGCTCTGTGGCCAGGCAGTTGCCACCTCGGGCGACTACCGCCGCTACTTCATGCACGACGGCGTCCGCTATTCGCACACGATCGACCCTCGCACAGGCAAGCCCGTGCGCGGCGATCTCGCTTCCGTCACAGTGATCCACGACCAGTGCATCCTGGCCGACGCCTATTCCACGGCTCTCCTGGTGTTGGGCGAAGCAGCCGGACACCTCTTCGCTGAGAAGCGGCAACTCCCTGCGCTTTTCATTGCTCGCGACGGGAACGGATTCCGCCACTCCTGCACGCGGGCATTCCAGGACATGCTCGACTGAATCCGCGGGCGGCGTCCTACGGCTTGACGCTGATCAGGTCGGCCCGCGTCACACCGTTCTCCGTCACGCGCGACAGCGTGTAGACCGTCCCATCCTTGCCCACCGCGATCGAATTCACGTACGCGGGCCGGTCGCCATTCGGCAAATAGATTGCACCATGGTCGGTGTACCGGCCGGTGAGAATGTCCCACGTGACCAGGTGCAGATTCTCCAAGCCCTTCGATTCGCCCTTGGCCGTCGAATCCTTGCCTCTCACCCGCTTGCCGTCCACATAGATCGGACCGCCAGTCAGGTAGTAAATGGTGTGTCCATCGGGACCGAGCGTGAAGCCGAGGTAGCCGTAGCTGAATTGGTCGAACATGCCGCTGCGCTTTGATGCCGCCGACGTGATGCGATCCAGAACCTCCACACTTTGCGCGCGCGGGTCGAAACGAAACAGGTAACCCGAGTTGCCGTGGACCCCATAGAAGCTCTTGTCGCCTGGATGGTAGAGGGTCTGGCGCCAGTTGTAGGCCATGTGGCCCGCCGACGTGACATCGTACTGGCCGAAGTAGTCCTTGCGCATCTCGTCGCCATCCAACTTCTCCACCGAATCCGTGTCATAGCGGTAGCGGAAAATCGTTCCCTCGCCGCGCGTGAAATAAACGGAGCCGTCCTCGGGATCGATAGCCAGCGAGCGGCAGATGGTGCGGTACTCCGCGGCCTTGCCGTTCTCGCCCTTTTCGAAAAACCCGCCAAACTCCTTCATCTCTTTCTTCGCCAGGTCATATCGGAAGAAAATGCCGGCGGGCCAAGTGATGTTGTAGATGCGGCCGCGCTTGGCGTCCATGTTGGTGGTCAGGACACCCTCGCCGCGGGGAGCAAGTCCGAGATCGGTGAACTTCTCGGACTTCATGTCGTATTCAAGCAAGTGGCCGCCGCGATACGACTTCCAGCCGGCGGGAGGCGTACCCATCTTCTCCATGCCGTCGATGATTGAGTAATACCCGACGTGGGTCGAGAAGTACAGCTTGCCATTGCTCTCGATGAAATTGACGTGGCTCTTGCCCTGAGCGATGACATTCATGCCCTTCTCGCCGGTGACCTCGGTGAGGTCGCCCAGCAGTTTGACTTCGCGGGTCGCGGGGTCGAACCGGTACATCCGGCCGGCGACGTCGTAGTGCTCTGACGACAACACGTAGTAGATGCGTCCGTCACTGCCCGTCCCCATGCCGTTATACGTGTCGTGGCCCTGGGGAAACTGCGAGTTGTAGACGGTCGCGGTCAAGCGCCCGGGCTCCGTCTTGGCTTTCTCCTGCACCTGCTGTTGCTTCGGAGCGCAGGCGCCAAGAACGAGCAGTAATGTGGCAGTCACTGTCAGGTACTTCATCTCATGTTCTCCGTGGTCAACCCAATCGGCGGCCCCGCATCATGCGCCAACCAGTTCCTTGCGGTGCGCCCACACCTTCTCGAAAGCGCGAGCATACTGCTCGATCAACTCAGGCGCCTCGCCATACTGGCAGGGCAGGAACACGTGGTTGTCGTTGACCCACGAAGTGCCCGGCATCGAAGCGGGAATCTTTGGCGCATGATGCCACCACTTGGCTTCGGAGTAGATCTTCAACTTGTGCTGCTCGGGGTAGTCCCAGAGGCTCACCGCGACGCCTTCGGCTTTCAATGCCTTGACGAGTGTGTCGCGCGAGATGCCGAGTTTCGGGAAGTCGATCAGCAGCATGCTGGCGTAGTAATAGACCCGCTCCTGGTCCGGTCGCAGTTTGGGTTCGGCCACGCCTTCAAGTTGCGTCAATCGGCCATTCAGCGTCTGAACATTCTTCCTTGCCACGGCATTGCGTTCATCGAGTCCCCGCAATTGAGTGCGGGCAAGCGCGGCGGCCATTGGATGCATGCGGTACTTCTGGCCGAATCCCGTGCCCTCGTAGGCCCGTACGGGACTATCGGCGGCGAACTTCACCGGATCCTCATAGTGGCCGAACGCAGAAGCGCGTTCGAAGTACTCGCGTGTCCGGTACATCCCCATGCCGCCCTCGATCGCCGGCATGACCTTCGAGAGTTGATAGCTGTAAATGGCCATCTCGCCCCAGGTGCCCATCTTGCGGCCCTGCATCGACGCGCCGTGCGCGTGAGCCGCGTCCTCGACCAGAATGAGCCCCTTCTCCTTCGTCCAGGCGGAAATCGCGTCCATCTGGCAGGGCATGCCCCACGAATGCATCACCTCGACAGCCTTGGTGCGTGGCGTCAGTTTGCGCTTGGCATCTTCCAGGTCGAAGGTCGCGGTCTTCGGATCGATATCGATGAAGATCGGGACCAGGCCAAAGAACCGCAGCGCCAGGCATGCCGAGAAGAACGTGTATGAGGGCACCATCACTTCGCTGCCCGGCGGCAGATCGAGCGCAAAGTACATCGACGTGAGGGCGCTGGTGCCGTTCATGTGCGCCTTGACGAACGGCGCTTTGGTGTACTCCTTCCATTCCTTTTCGAACAGCGGCAGTTCTTCATAAAACTTGCCGCTGTCGATCAGTGAGTGAAGCGCCTGCTTCTCGGCCGCTCCATAGCGCGGCCACTTGCTCAAGGCCGACGCCCGCGCCGGCGAGTAAGTGACTGCCTTAGGGCCGCCTTTCAGTGCCAGCGTCTCCTGGTACGCGCCCAGCGCCGCCGATGCCGCGCCGGCCGCCGTTATGAATGTGCGTCTTGTCGTTGCCATGATCTGATTCTCCTCAAACGGACTACCGTGCGAGAACTTTCGTCATCGCCTGTTTGACCGCAGCCTCCGTGCCTGGGCCGGCGTTCGATGCCGACGGTTCATAGCCGCCCTCTTCGAAAGCCTTGTCCGGGCACAGATAACCCGGGCTGATGTCGCCATAGCCGGCCACGATGGCGTCGCCGGCATGGCGTTGAAACTCAAGTAACGGTTCCCCCGGCAGATGCACAATCTGCAAACTGCCAATCCGCAGACGCGATACCAGCAGCGGTTCGCGCCGTGCATTGAAGGCCACCTGGATGGCGCGCCGGTAGATGTCGTTCCCGTTCATCGCGGCCACTCCCGCCGGCGGCCACTCCGGCTTGGGACCCGTTTTCAGCGGCAGCCTCAATTCGACGGACTTCCAATCCATCTCATGCACCGAACCTGTTCGCGTCGATTGAATCGATGCCCGCATTCCGGCTTCCATGCGCTTGGCCAATCCGGCGCGCGCATCGCCTCCGCCGTCGTTGTACTTGCCTACCGTCGTGTCGCCCGCGCAGCCGGTGAAGTAGATCTGCGGGACCCCTTCATCGCTCTCCACCGCCTCGCGCGCCGCACCGACGAAATCCGCTGTCACCCGTCCGTCGCAGCAAAACGTCTGAGGGTGCGAGGCGTAGTAGTGGAGTCGCACAAGCGGCTTGCCTTTGGCGAACAGCGTGACAGTCCGCAGCCGCGTGTCGATGTCGCCCTCAGGCAACTCCGCCATCCGCGGGTCCTTCCCGCTGGTACTGAAACGCGTCACGAGTCTGCCATCCACCATCATGCGTCTCGCGCTGCCGACACGTTCCAAACCAAACGAACCCAGACCGGCTGCGTCGAATGCCTGCAAACGACTGGCCGCCTCAGCCGCCGCATTTGCCAGTCGGTCCGTCACTGCATCGAGAAAACGCCGGCTCATCATCAGCGGCGGGTTCTTCAGACGGGCCATCAGCTCATAGCCCCCGCCTTCAATGTAAGGTGCGGTGTGCTGATGCACTGCCTGGACTGCGGCACAATCGGCCGGAGTGTTGACGGCTCGCGCCAGTTTCTCGCGGAACATGCGATGGACGTACCCGCCTAACCCGCACCAATCCACGGCGCAGAGCACAACGCGCCCTCGGGGGCCCTCAATCACCACGCCCTTGGCCCACAAGGGGTCCAATACCTCGCGCGCCGGGTCCACCCAGATCAGCGGTTCGCCCAGCGTAGGGGTGACATCGGTCCGAAACGCAGCCACCCGCAACGCGCCCGCCATGCCCATGCCTGCGAACGCAAAGGTGAACTCCCGCCTTCTCATGCGTCCTCCCGGTTACCCAGTTTACTCTCCAGGCTACGCCGCTGAAGCCGCGCTCAGGCCAGCGGTAGGCTCACCGGCCTACCCTCGATTCGCGATATCTCGGCAGCGAGGCAGATCTCGTGGGTCTTCACTGCGTCGGCCACATTGCAGTGCGACTCGACTCCGCGAAAACCGGCCTGACCCGTCCCACAGGGGTTTGCTGCATGATCCCGGCCTGCAATCGCTCGTCGCCCCCATCATACTACCGCTTGATGGAACAGGTCCGAAGGAACTACCCCTACAAGGTCGACCTCGCAATCACCCTCGCCAGCCTGTCCTTTTCCCTTGGCCGCTCAATCCGCTTTGATCCGGTCAAGGAGAAAATCGTCGGCGACAGGGAAGCCGCCCGCCTCGCAAGGCCCGTCTACAGGCGGCCATGGAAGTTCCCGGCTGAATATCTCTGATCGGCGCCGGGCTGACGCCAATCGACTGCTCGCGACCGGGAATCCGGGACAGGCTGACGCCTTCGCGCGAATCACCGTTCAGCCGTCGAAGGCTGCCCCCTTCGTGTCCCGCAGTCCCGGCCTACCAGCTCATGCGCAGGCCGAACTGGAGCGAGCGTGAGCCGTTCCCGGAAAAGCTCGCGTCGATCAGTCCGGTCGACGAGTCAGGCGTCTTGGGAATGCCCGGCATGTTGAAGACGTTGAAAAAGTCGATGGTGAGCCGGAGGGAAACCTGTTCCTTGACGGGGATCATCTTGAACAGCGAAACGCTCTGGTTCCAGTTATTGAGGCCCCTGGCCCACTGGTTCCGCCAGGGGTTGAGATTGTTGTTGAGGGTCGTGCGCTGCTGGGTTCCGTCCTTCATCGTCACCCAGACGGTGTTCGAGTCGTAGAAACCAGCCATCGGGTCGCCGGCCTGGATGGTTCCCGCCGGGATGGGGTGTAGCGGAGTGTGGGCGGGCTTGTAGTTGGCCGGGACGCCCATCACGCCGTTCGGCAGGCCGTTCGCGCCCACGCTGTTAATCCGATTGGCCGGGATGTAGCCATTGTAAAAAAGGTACGCATCTCGGCAAGCGCCGCTGCGGCAATCCTGGACTTTGTATTTGGTCCCATAGATCTCCACCGGATTGGGGAAGAGCCAATTGCCCGTAGGCAGCGACCACCAGGTGGACGTGACGGAGCCGGTACCGGCGAGCTGCCAGCCGCCCACGACGCGGTCCAGGGCCGTGCCGGCATTGGAGGCCAGCCACTTGCCGCGCCCGAACGGCATATCGACAATGAAGTTCCAGTTGAAGCGGTGCTGGGGGATTTCGATGTCGCGCTGGTAGAACAGCAGTTTGGCGCGCGCGTTGAGGTCCTCGGGCACGGCGCCCGGAAGGAAGACGTTGCTGGAGGGCAGGATGTCGTCGTTCCAGCCGTTGCCAGCCGCTTTCAGCGAGTTGGAAAGCACATAGAAGAACTGGAAGCCGTAACCCTTCGAGTAGCGGCGCTGGACCTCGACCTGGATGTTCTGAGAGTTGGACCATCCGGTCTTGCGGTATTCCTCGATCTCGCCGTACATCGTCGTTTCAAAAGCGCGGGTAGCCGTGCCGGAGAATGTGCCGGTGGGCCTGGGGATGCCTCGCGTGGTGAACCAGATCCAGTCGTTCGGGCTCTGGTTGTACGAGTAGTACATGTCCAGGCGCGAGCCGTGCGTCCCGACGTAACCTGCCCGGACGACGGTGTCCTGCAAAATCTCGCGCTCGAAAGTGACGTTCATCTGGTGGGCGCGCGAGGTCGGCTGGTTCGGATCGAAGTAGCTCACGAGGAATCCGCCCCGGCTGACGCCAGCCGGATTGCTCAGGTCCAGCACGTCGCGGCTGTTGACGCCGGCGATGACCGTGGGCGCGGCGCGCATGCCGTAATTGGGCAGGCGGTCGGGACTCTGCGCGGAATTGGAGAACTGATACGTGAAGCGGGCGGTGGTGGGTGGATTCTGGCGCATGCGGGCGTTGTAAGCGCGCAACGGCATGGGATAGCCGTAGATGCCGTATCCGCTGCGCACGATGAACGGGCGCGAGCCCGACGTCAGCTTGTAGGCGAATCCCACGCGCGGGTTGAAGTCCCATTTGTTCAGGTGGATCAGGCCGTTGGGGAGGCCGGCCTCCTTGGGGCTGATGAAGGGGACGCCCATGGTCCTGAAGACATTGGCGATGGCGGGCGTGGTGGCGCCGATCTTGTACATGGTCTCCCAGTCGGTGCCATTAACGACGGACTTGGTTTGGGGATCGAAGCCCGTGAGGAAGTTGTTGGCTTCCCGGGCCGGCGTGTACATTTCCCAGCGCAACCCATAGTTGAGCGTGAACCTGGAGGTGACCTTGAAATTGTCCTGGAAGTAGAGGGCGAACTCCTTGGCGGCCATGTTGTACCACTTGCGCACGAACTGGGCCGAATAGGAGTTGATCGTGCCCTGGTAGAGATCGGCCGAGGCGTGGCCGGTGAACGGGACCGAACTGTAGGTGGATCCAGAGGCCGGGTCGTAAAGAGCCGTGAAGTGGCCGTTCAGGGAGTGGGCGCCCTGCACCTGCTGCTGATCGGGCAGGATGTTGAGCTTCTCGTAGCGGTACCGGCCGCCGAACTGCAGTTCGTGGCGTCCGTGGATTTTCGTGAAATTCTGGTCGAGGTTGTAGATCTGAACGATCGAGTTGCGCCGGTTCGTGGCGCTGATGTATTCCATCCCGACGCCGGTGGAAGTGATATTCGGGAAGCCGTATTCGTCAAACGGGTTGGGTAGGCCGAGCGTGTCGGCGTACTTCTTGTTGTCGCCGACGTTGATGAAGTTCAGGTCTTCGACGCCGACATTGAAGAGAGTCTCGGAAAAGAGAGTCGGCGAAATGATGCGGGTCCAGGAGACCACGCCGGTGTCGTTGCGGATGGGGCGGAAGTTGCCGTTGGCGGCCATATCGAGCGTGGTGGGAGAGTTGTTGTTGCCGGACTGGGCGTATGAATCGCGAACACCGTGGGTGTAGCGGAAGAACAACTGGTCCTTGTCGGAGAGGCGGTGATCGACCCGCGAGGTGCTGGTCCATTCGAGGCGGTTGTTGGGCGCCAGATACCAGTAGTTGCTGCTGACCAGAGGATTGACGTTGAGTTCGGTCGGGACGGGAGTGACGCTGTAGAGGTACTTCGACAGCGGGCTCTGGCGGTTCGCGGGAATACGATTATTGATGTACGGAGTGCGGCCCCAACTCGCCGTCGTCGACCACGGGTCGTAGAGCGTGAACTTGCGTCCCGCGCTATCGGCGAGGCCGCTGAAGTCGCCTTCGCGCATCGCCATCGTGGGCACTGCGGCGGACTTGGTCGTCGCCGACAGGCTGCGGAACGCCTCGTAGGAGTGGAAGAAAAATGTGCGATTCCTGCCATCGTAAACTTTCGGGATGTACACCGGCGCGCCGGCGGAACCGCCAAACTCATTGCGTACCAGGTGCGGCGGGCGCGTCCACCGGTCCTGACGCTGCCGGGCCACGCCGAATCCAAGGTTGTTGTTGCGCGCGATCTCGAACAGCGAACCGTGGAATTGATTGGAACCGGCGCGCGTGGTGACCATCACGGTGCCAGGCCGGTTCATCTTGGCGGAAGACGCATTGGTTTCCACGCGGACCTCATCGATGGTGTCCATCCCCGGCGGTCGTCCTGCAATCTCTCCCGTGTCGCGGTTGGCCAGCACTGCGCCGTCCTGGAGGAACTCAACGCCCCAGCGTATGCCCCAGACGCGGGGGGCGCTGGAGAAGCCGTCGATTCCGGGCGTGGTCTGCGCGACCAGGGATTGAAACATGCGTCCGCTGACGGGGAGCTGGTCGAGGCGCGCGCGGTCGGTCACCTGCGCGAGCGTTCCGCTGGTGGTAGTGACCAGCGGCGCGGCATCGGCCGTCACGAAGATCTCGGTGGTTGTGGTGCCCACTTTGAGAGAGGCATCGACAACCGCCGTCTCGCCCGACATCAGCAGAAACTGACCCTTGAAAGCTTCCATCCCCGGCGCGTCGATCCTTACAGTGTAGGGACCGTTCTGAACCGCGGGCAGGATGTAGAAGCCGACCTCGTTGGTGGCGGTCTTGTATTCGCGGGCCGTCGGGGTGTGGGAAGCAACCACCCGCGCTCCCGTCACGACCGCACCGGAACCGTCCGTCACCGTACCTTGAATTCTTCCGCCACCCGTTTGGCTGTAGGCAGTCGCGGCCAGAGCGCACACGTATAACACACGGAGTGCTGAGCGAGTCATGAGCGAATGCTATCACCGCCTTCGGAGGGGGTCAAGGAACTTCGGGCGTGTCTCAAGACTAAGTAGAAAGCTTCATCTTCAGTGGAGTTAAACAACTTCTCTGCATCTTTGTAAAGCCTGCCCTTCTTTCCCTCTCTCGATCATCATGTTGCATCGCGGCCACCCGGCGGCGGCGCGTCACGACGCATCCTGACAAGTGGGAACGGCCAGCCTTCTCCTGCGAATTAGTTGCACCCGGAACTCTCTGCTTTGGCGCGTCAGAAGAGTATATGCCTCGTGCCGGGTACTGGGCGTGTATATGATGACTGCACACGCAGGAGGCAACGATGCGCGGAATTCTTTTGCTGATGGTGTTCGCCTTCCCCGTCTTTGGCGACAACGCTACGAAGCCGGGAGAGGTGACAGCTCCGTACCCGACGATCACAAACCTGAGCGTGGAGTGGCGGATCGAAGGCGACGACAACCTGAACGGCGTGGTTGAAGTGCGCTACCGCCCGGCCGGTGAACACAACTGGCGCACGGGCATGCCGCTGCGCCGCGTGCCGGCGGGCGAGGGCCGGACAACCACGCGGCCTTTCCGCTGGGAGAACAAGCATTCGGGGAGCATCTTCGACCTGCAACCGGACACGGAGTACGAGATCGCGCTGGCCTTGAACGATCCGGACGGCCTCACGGCCGAACGAACGATTCGCGCGCGGACTCGGGGCGTACCGCGCGCCGCTCCCGGCGCGGCCACCCGCAACGTGACGCCCAATACCATCGATCAACCAGCCAAGCCGGGCGAGGTGCTGCTCCTCGAACCGGGCAATTACGGCAGGTTTGTGGCCCGCTTCGACGGCGAGCCGGGCAGGCCGGTCGTCTATCGCAGCGCCGGCGGCGACGCGGTGTTCGATTCGATCTCGCTCGACGGGCGCAAGCATGTCTTCCTGGAAGGACTCGTGATTCGAACTGAACCGGGCGGGCAGAATCCCAGCGGCACCGCGGTGTCCATGCGCGGAGCCGTGGAGTGCGTGGTGCGTCGATCCCGTATTAACGCCGTTTACGGCGTGCGGGCGTCCGCCCCGCCCGGCTGCACCAACTGCTACATCGCCGACAACGTCATCGAGGGGACAACCGCGTGGATCCCGGAAGCGATGGGCGCAAACGGCGCCAACATCGGCGAAGGCATCCAAATGACCGGACCCGGCAACGTGATCGAGTTCAACCGCGTCACCGGCTTCCGCGACTGCATCTCGACCATGGAGGACACCGGAGTCCACGAACAGGTCTCGATTGACATTCTCAACAACGACATCTACACCGGCGCCGACGACGCCATCGAGGCCGATTTCTGCTTCCACAACTGCCGCATCATGCGGAACCGCATCACCAACTCGTTCGTCGGCTTGAGTTCGCAACCCGGCCTGGGCGGCCCCACCTACTTCATCCGCAACGTCATGTACAACCTCACCTATGTGCCCTTCAAACTCCACCGCTTCAGCTCCGGCGACGTGATTCTGCACAACACCACGGTGAAGGTTGGCGACGGCATGGCGTGCTTTTCCGGCCAGCCCTTCGATTTCGCCTATTTCCGCAACAACCTGTCCATCGGCGGACCCACGGGCGGCACGCGCTGGGGCGGCTATGGCGCGGGCACGGGAATGGCCGCCAACATCTCCTCGCACGGGCCGCATTCGAGCTTCGACTACGACGCCGTCGGCACCTGGGGAACGCCCTTCGCGGCGCGCATCGGGGGCCGCGACTTCTTCGATGTCGAACCCCACGGCCTGCGCGTTGACATGTCGGTTTTCGAAGACGTGGAATTCCCAAACCCGCCGCTGCCGGTGCGCGAACCGCCCGATCTGCGGCCGCGCGCGGATGCCAGCGTTGTCGACGCCGGTCTGAGGATTCCCAACGTGAACGACGCCTACCTGGGTAAAGGTCCGGACATCGGGGCCTATGAGGCCGGGCAGGCTCTGCCGCACTATGGTCCCAGGCCGGCAAGTGGAGGCGACACCCGGGACGGGGCAAAACAAAAGCGCAAACCCGCGCCGCGGCGCTGATACTACGCGAACTGGTGGCGAACTGGCGAACGGGTCAGCCTGACGCGCCCGAATCGCGATTCTCACCAAGGTTGCAGACTGGCACTTTCAATGAAATCGCCAACCCGTCGCGTCAGGCCGGCCCATTGGCAAAATGGGCGATCAACGCGTCATGGAAACCCCGCCGCGTCTCGTCTTCCGTGTCGCGCCACCCCGGTGGGGCGGGCTTCAGCCGGCGAAGGGCTTCAGCCCGTCCCCTGCCGGGTAGCCAGACCTGACTTTCGAAGGAGTCCGGATGGCCTCGCTGGGGCCACCAAAGTGGATGAAAATACAACCCC
>CAMTUE010000057.1:0-86907 GCA_947084845.1 uncultured Bryobacteraceae bacterium
CCCACCCAAATCCCCCCCGGAGTCCGCCTCAAACCCCTCTTCGCTCACCTCAAATCCCTCCAACGCCGCCCAAAAACCAGAACCGTCACAATCTCTGCCAACCGCGAACGCAAAGACCGCATATCTTCGCCTGATATTCGCCCATAATTCCATGCAATCCCGCCCCGGACCCCTCCGCCGGACGCACCCCTACGCCCCAAGTGTCTTCGCTATTCAGGAAAGGGAACCAGCCGCCGGCTCAGTTCAGACCAGCTCCGGCGCTGAGGACATCCGACTCCACCGGCGCCTCCGCCGGCAACGATCCGATGATGTCCTGTGTCAAACGGCGTGCACCGAGATAGGTCCTTCGGTAGTAAGCAGAGTCCAATGACGACACTTTTACGGAATCGCGGCGGTTCGGCGAATGAATGAAATTCCCGTCCCCCGTGTAAATCCCCACATGCCACCCGCGCCGGCCCCGGAAAAAGACCAGGTCGCCTCTCAGCAACTCTTCCCGGCCGACCTCCAGCCCCACCTGGTACTGCGCGCTCGCCGACCTCGGCATCTCCAGTTGGCACGAAGTCTCGAAAACATGTCTCACGAATCCGCTGCAATCGAACCCGGTCTCCACCGAGGTCCCCCCGCGCCTGTACCTCAACCCCACCAGCGAATGCGCCCGCCCTAGAGCCTGCTCGGAACAGGCCACGCACGCGGTCGCCGCTCCCGGCGCGGTAGCCCCCAGCGCACACTGCAAACCCGTCACCGCCGGCTCCTGGATCACGAGTTTCGGCTGCATCGCCCTGCCGCGCGCGCCTGCCCGGCTGACCGTCTTCTTCCCCGCATGCTTCCGGGTTGCGACCCGCTTCGTCCCTGCCTTCGAGATCGGTTTCCGCGCTGCCCTCACCTGGCTGGACTTTGCCGCTGTCCTCTTCGCCGGGGTTGTCTTCTTCGCCCCAGTCGTGGCTTTCTCTGAAGGAGACTTCGCCTTGCTGGTGACGCCCGGCGCCGGACCCGGCACGAACAGTATGAATAGGAGGATGGCAGCGAATCGAAACATCAGTAGTAAGTCGCTCTACACGGTCTCAACCAACTAAAGGGTCCGGCCCCGGTCCATCAAAATCGGGCCAACCCTGAAATCATAGTCCATCCGGCGTGCAAGCTGCATCTATCAAAAGTTTAATTTTCAGTCTGGAATGCCGGCCTACGGCTTGCCCGGTTCCTTCAACCACATCCCTCGGAGGTCGAACAGGTTCATCAGGTGCTGGTCCATGATCCGCTCGGCCGCCCCTACTTCGATGTTGGTCGATGCGTCCGCGCCGTAGCCGCCATAAGCGGCCGAACGCAGATCGGGAATGTAGCCGGGCCAGGGGTTCGAAGTCGTTTGCGTGTATCCGTAGAAGAACGCGTAGGGCGCATCGGCGGCGCTCTTCCAGCGGGTCTGCATCTGGAGGAACGGCTCGCCTGGGACGGTGGCGATGGCGATCTTGCCGTTGATCAGCAGCGTGGTGAGGCCGACGGGGATGTCGCGCGCCGCATCCCAGCGGCCCTTGAACGGCAGGGTCCGCGTCCGGTGGACGATCGACGCCGTCCCGCCTGAGACCGGCTCCATGCTCTTGGCCGCCCGCAGCACCTCAGCGGCAAGCAGTTCGCCCATCTTGGTCATCGTGGCGAAGTCCGCCTCGCTGTTGCCTGTGCGGCCCTGGAACAAAGGATTGATCTCGCCCGCCGCCCCCTGGACGAACATCGTCTGGACTCCCGGCATCGCCGCCTCCACGCGCGCTCTCATCACCCCCGGATAGTCGGCCGAGTACAGGCAGTTCGTGGTGCCCAAAGCCACCGGATGCGCCGTGTAGTGAACCAGCAGCGCGCGCGGTTTGCCCTCGGCGTCTTCCACCTTCAACAGCATGACATCGGGATCGACCGGCCCGTACGGTACGCGCTCCAGATTGTCGAACAAGGCCCGCGCCCGGCCGTCCTCCCTGACCAACAGCCGGTTGTAGCCCAATTGGATCGACCCGCGCCCCACCGCCAGCCGCGCCGGCGACATCGACTCCGACGCCCGCTTCAACACCTCAAACACCTTGCCCTCAAGATCGGCCAGGTAGGGCGACGCCTCCTTCGCCCCCAACGAATACGCCATGAACGCCGGCCCGGAATGTGTGTGCGAAAGCGACAGCAGCAGCACCGGAATCTTCAGCTCATCGGCCGCCCGGCGGAACAGCGCCTCGCTCGAAATACTGCCAAGGTCCAGCGCCACGATCGCCACTCTCTGTCCACCTGCCTGCAACACCACGGCGTTGGCGTAAAGCGGATCGTGCACCGCCGTCGACAGCCCGCATTTGCGATTGGCGTAACCGAACATCGGCCCGTTGCTTGAGGGGGTGATCTCGATCCGCGCCACTCCGGCAAGCAGTTCCTGGCCCGCCGCCGGCAGGGAAGCAAGACAGAGCAGAGCAGGTAATAGGACGCGTTTGAATGGCATGGTCGGTTCCCTTCAGGTTTTCCAGGTTATCACTCCCGCCGCTCCGCGTCCTCCGCTGCCAGACTCTTCTCCGCCACCAGTCGCGCGATCCGCTCCGGCCGCCACGACCAGTCCGCCCGCGCGCTCACATCTTCGTAACGCAGAATCCTCAATCCTCCGAAAACCTTCAGAAGCTCATTCGGACGCGGCAGCCACCGGGCCGCGTTCTCGCCGCCCGACTGTTCCATCAGATGCTCAAAGACAAGTACCCCGCCGGGTTTCAGCGATCGCGTGATCCGCTCGATCCACTGTGCCTCCAACGCAACCCACGTGTAGCTCATCACGATCAGGTCCCATCTTTCGGACCCGAACTCGAACTCCTCATGCCGCGCCACGATGGCGTCCAGGGCAACGCCCGCGTCGCGGGCGGCCTTGCGGGCCGCGGCAACGCCTTCCGTTGAGAAGTCGAATCCCGTCACCTGCCAGCCCTGCCTCGCCAGATAGACCGCATTCCGCCCCTGGCCCATGTGGATGTCCAGCGCCTGGCCCGGCTTCAAAGCCTTCGCCATTTCAACCAGCAGTGCATTCGGCTTGGTGTTGAATCGCGCCGCCCCGCTCCGGTAGGTCCTGTCGAAGAAGGCTTCCTGCCACTCGTCCCTCCGCTCGCTCATGAGCCGTTCGACGATGGCGGTCCGCTCCGCCGCCGCCTCTTCGCTCAACCCGGCACGCAACAGGCGATCGCGGTAAGCCGTGCGGGCATCGCTCATCGGCCCGGTCTCTTTGCGGAACCACTCCAAATACTCCCGCCAGATCCGGTCGTCGTCCGTGGCGCTCCATCCCCGCGCCAGGGCAGTCAACAGGCCGAGGATGAGCCGCCGCTTCATCGATCTCCACGCCGATTATATGAACACTTGCCCGGCTACGGCTGTTCCGCCAGCATCGCTTCGATCGCCTTGCGAAGCCGCTTCACATCGAGCGCGGCGCTGTGCGTGGCCACGATCCTCCCCTGGCGGTCGATAAAGACCGTGTGCGGCAGCGTCCTCAGCCCGCCATACTTCCGAGCCACCTCCGGCGTGCCCATCAGGATCGGGTAGCCGAAGCGCTTCTGCGCCAGAAACTTGCTCACCACCGGCCAGCCCCGTTCATCCATGGCGACGCCCAGCACGACGACGCCCTTCGCCGCGTACTCCCGCCCGATCCGGTCCAGCGCCGGCATCTCCTCGATGCAGGGCGCGCACCACGTGGCCCAGAAGTTCAACACTACCACCTTGCCTCGAAACTCCCCCAACGTCCGGTTCGCTCCCGCTTCGTCGAACAGCCTGAATTCAGGCGCCTTCGCCCGCCCTCCCGCGGACTCCGGCGGCGCGGCTACGGCGCAACAAATCAATACGGCAAGGGTCAAGATGGAACCGCGCATGCAAGTCCTTAATGCAATCGTACTTGCAAATCGGTTGCAATAAGATGGCTGCCGATGATAGAGTGAAACCATGTTACAGGCCTTGATATCCTGTTTTGCGCTTACGTTGTTTGCATCCGCCGCGCCCGTTCAAATCCCCGCTCCTCAGGCCGCCGTGAAAGCGCCCGCTCTGGTCGTCAAGGCCCAGGATGCGGACGGCAAGCCGGTTCCTGGCGCCGGCATTCGACTCGGACAACAGACCGTCTCCTCGCCCGTCAACAGCAACGGTGAAGCGGTATTCGATTCAACGCCCGGCCTGACATTCAGCCTAGCAGTGGAAGCGGCTGGGTACTATCCGGGCAAACTGACCCAGATCGAGGTTCGAGAAGGCGAAACGACGACGGTTGTCGTTGAGATGCGCAAAACCGTGGTTGTCACCGAGATTATCGTCGTCACCGCCACGGGCACTGCCGCCGAACTTCAGGAAACCCCCATTCGAACCGAAGTGATCACCACCACGCTGTCCGACCGTCAAGTCAAGACCACCCTGGCGGAAGCGCTTCAGGCCACCGTGGCGGGCGTGCGCGTGGAGATGAACTGCCAGAACTGCGGGTTCATGCAGATCCGGATGAACGGACTCGAAGGCCCTTACACGCAGATCCTCGAAGACGGCATGCCGACCTACTCCGGCGTCACCGCCGTCTATGGCTTGGAACAGATCCCGGCCGTGTTTCTGGAACAGATCGAGGTCGTCAAGGGCGGTAATTCGGCGCTCTATGGACCCGGCGCCGTGGCCGGTGTCATCAACCTGATCCGCCGCGAACCGCGGGATAACCGCTTCCGCTTCGATTCGCTCATCGGCTGGCAGCACGGCCGGCCGGAACAGCAGGTTGGCGCATCGGCTCAGATCGCCGGCATCCCCGGCGGGTTGTCGGGCGACTTCTACTTTAGGTCCATCAACCGCGTTCCCATCGACCGCGATGGCGACGGCTTCTCCGAGGCCGGCAAACGGCGATTGGATTCGGGCGGTTTCAGCCTCTACCGCCGGTACTTCGAAGGCCGTGGACGCCTCTCCACTACAGGATCGGTCGCCAGCGAGTTCCGCCGCGGCGGCGACCAGTTTGACGTGCCGCCGGAGCGGAGTTGGATCACCGAGCAGGTGGATTCCCGCCGCTATTCGCTCGGTCTGAACTGGAACCATACCCTCTCGGCCCACACCTTTTACGCCCTGCGCGCCAGCCACGCCTACTACGGACGCAAGTCCTACTACGGCTCGGGCATGGATCCGAACGCCTACGGCAACACCCGCAATCCGGTATGGGTGGGCGATTCGCAACTGGGCCGCCAGGCCGGCAAGCATTCGATTCTGGCCGGCTATCAGGTCTGGTGGGAGCATGTCGAGGACAACGCGCCCGCCTATGGCCGCACTTACGGCGGCACCTTCAAGAACCATGGCGCCTACATCCAGGACGAATGGCGCCCGCGCTCGAACCTGACCCTGATCGGCGGGACCCGCATCGACAAATCCAACCGTGTCGATCATGCCATCTTCAGCCCGCGCGCCGGCATCCGCGCCGGACTCTCGAAAAGCCTCATCCTGCGCGCCACGGTCTCGACCGGGTTCCGCGCTCCGGCCGTCTTTGACGAGGACCTGCACATCGCCCAGGTCGGTGGCGAGGGCTTCGTCCTCCAGAACCGCGACGATCTGAGGGAGGAGCGGTCGATCAGCGTCATGGGAGGCGTGGACTACGCCGGTCTCCTGTTTGGCCGGCGGCTGCAGTTTGGGCTGAACCTGTTCCGCACCGACTTGCACGACGCCTTCACCTTGGTCGAGGATATCGTCGCCGGCAGCGAGTTCCGCCGGCTGCTACGCGTCAACGGCCCAGGCGCCTCGGTCGGCGGAGCCAGCCTGGACGGCACTCTGCGTTTCAATGACCGGTTCGGCCTGCGCGGCGGCTTCACGTCTCAGTACGCGCGCTGGAATGAGCCTGAATCCCAGTTCGGCGCCCGGTCGTTTTTCCGGACTCCCAAGCGCTACGGCTTTTTCGGCTACGATTGGACACTGCCGGGCAAGGTCGAATGGTCGGCCACCGGCGATTTCACCGGTTCGATGAACGCGCCCCACTACGCCGGCTATATCGATGCCGACCGGTTGGAAGTCACGCCGAAGTTCCTGACCTTCAATGCCGTCCTCAGCCGGACGTTCGAGGTCGGCGAAAAGGGCCGCCTGCGCTTGTACTACAACATGCAGAACATCGGCGACAAGTACCAGGGCGATCTCGATAAGGGACCGAACCGTGACTCAGCTTACGTTTACGGGCCCACGGAGATGCGCCGGTCGGTGGTTGGCCTCACCTACGAGTTCTGACAGCCCGCCCGCGGTCCCTCTGGCACCGGCCAGCCCATTGATTCAGTGCAGCGGGATCCTTTGCTGGAACGTCCTCAACCTGCCATGATGTGAGCAAGACGGTCCGCGAAAGGCAACCGCGGAGGAGGGATCAAAGAGCTATGGCTGGACTGGAATTCACCGCCGGCCGGGTGGCTGTGGTCACCGGCGCCGCCAGCGGAATCGGGAGGGCGATCGCGGCTGAGTGTTCCAGCCGTGGAATGAAAGTTGTTTTGGCCGACGTGGACACGGCCGGACTCGACGGTTTCACGAGCGAACTCGCCGGACAGGGCCGCGAAGGCCTCGCCATGCGTTGTGACGTCGCCCAAGCCCTGGACGTCGAGGAACTCGCGGAGGTGGTGTACCAACGGTTCGGGAGTGTTCATCTCCTGGTGAATAACGCCGGCGTCGCCGGGGCTGCGGGGCCGTCGTGGACGATCGGTGAAACCGATTGGAAACGGACTTTTGACGTCAACCTCCTCGGCCCGGTGAACATTCTGCGGTCGTTCCTTCCGCGGATGATCGAGGGCGGTCAGCCTGGATGGGTCGTCAACATCGCTTCTCTCTCCGGCCTGCTTCCGGCGCCGGGCGCAGCGCCCTACGGCGTGTCGAAGGCCGCGCTGCTCGCCCTTTCGGAGGCGCTGTCGATCGAACTGAAACAGGCTGGCGCACCAATTGGCGTCACCGCGGCTTGCCCGGCCGCTGTCGCGACAACCATCGCAGCTTCGCTTCGCCCGGCTACCGCCGAGGCGGCGGCCGCGGTTCAAGCCGCCGCATCCGGCCTGGCGCACGGCATGGCCCCGGCGGAGGCCGCCCGCAGGATCCTTGCCGCCGTCCAGGAAGGCCGGTTCTCGTTGTTTACCCACGCCGGATCGGGAGCGCTTGTGGCGGATCGAAACAGCCGGTTGCTCGATGGCGGCGATCCCGTTCCGCCAGACTGGAGCCGCATTCCGCCGTCAGGGGAATAGGCGAATCGGCAGTCCCGTGGCGGCCCGGGACTTAAGACGATGATTGAACTCCGGCTCACCCAGGACTATGCCGACGCTCCGGCCCCGTACCGGACTACATCCTGAACTTTCACCAACAGTTCCAATTCCCGGTGGGGAATCCCAAGCACCGACGCGATCCTCTCCAGCGGCTCACCGCGCCGGTGCATGCGCAGCGCCTGAGTTCGCTTGCTCAGGTTCATCGAATTGGCTACCGGAAACGGCGACGCCAGGGCCTGGAACTGCTCGACATCGCGGCGGTTCTCAGCCAGGTCAGACTCCAAACGGCTCATGGTTGCCCTCAGCAGTTCCACGGCGGCCACCGTCTCCCGCCGGTCCTGCCGGATCCGGCGGTCGAGCGCGTTCGTCTCCCGTTTTACGCTCCAGAACAGCGTCAACACGCCCGCCAGGCTGGCCGCGCTCACGATCATCGTCGCCGCGGCGATCATCAGTTCATTGCCCAATTCAATCCTCCTTCGTCATCGATCCAGCCATCGGCTAGAACAGCGTCCTCAGCCGTTCTTCACGGCTGACGATTTCCTGGATCCTCACCCCGTAGTTGCCTTCCACCACCACCACTTCACCCCGGGCGATCACGCAGTTGTTCACGATCACCTCCACTGGTTCGGTCACCCGCCGGTTCAGTTCGACAATTGAACCCGTGGTCAGTTTGACGGCATCACGCAGTTTCATCTGCACCCTGCCAAAGCTCACGCCAACCGGCAACTCCACCTCGAGCAGCAGGTCCATCGTTTTCGACCCGCGCATAGCTCTCGGCGTCGACTCTGGTTTCACATCGCCGGCTGGAGCCGCCTGCTCCGGCGCGCTCGGCCGGGTTTCCACCAACAGCGCCCGCCCAAGCGCCGGCGTGATCGACAGTTCGAGCGCGGGATACTCCACACCGGCCAGCACGACGCTCACCTGAGCCCACTCGAGTCCCTGGCCGGCGGTCTCCTCGGCGGCGCCCGCGAGGAAGACGACTTCCCGCTTCAGGCGCGCCCCGATCGCCTGCGCCAGTGGCGACAGCGACTGCTGAAGCACCTCGAGAAAGGTCCCGCGGGCCTCTTCTTCGGAGGACTCCTCCAGACCGGCGCTCTCGAGCACCTTCGCCCCGATGGCGCTCCATGTCGCCGACGGGACCATGACCCACAATTGGGCGTCCGGGCCGATATCGGTCGGCTGCCGGAAGATGACCGCGCCTGACTCCACCGGGCCGGCAACCCCATCTTTGGATTCAGTTCGCGCGGACTCTCCCGTCATGGACTCGACTGCTGATGCCAGCCGGACCGCCCATTCCCGCTGCAGCCACTTCAGTTGGTCTCTCATGGCTTCCCTTTCCTAAATTCCTCTCTCGGTGGGCCACTTCTTCCGCATGAACGAGCGCAATCGCACAATGGCCTGGGTCTTGAGCTGCGACACTCTGGATTCGTGGAGGTCGATCACCTTGGCGATTTCGCGCAAGGTCAGTTCCTCCTGGTAGTAGAGGCCCAGGACCGTGCGCTCGACGTAGGGCATCCTGGAAATCGCCTGCGCAAGGAGCCGCTTCAGCTCGGCTCTTTCGAGCATCCTCGATGGGAGGTCTTCTTCCTTGTCGGCGACGAACCTGAGAAGATCGCGGCCCTCTTCGTCAGGCGCGTGTTGATCCAGGCTGCCGAGGTTCAGACTCCTGATCTCGCCCAGCCACTCGTGGTATTCGACCAGCGACACGCCCAACTCCGCGGCGATATCCTCTTCCGATGGCGACCGCTTCAGTCTCTGCTCGAGCGTATTGATGGCCTGCTCGATCTGTTTACTCCTTCGCCGCTGTTGCCGGGGCGCCCAATCCAACCCCCGGAGGCTATCGAGGATCGCCCCCCTGATCTTGTACTCGGCATAGGTTTTGAGCTTGACGTTTTGTGTTGGGTCAAAACGGTCGATCGCCGAAATGAGGCCCACCACCCCCGTGGAGACGAGGTCTTCCATGCTCACGCTCTCCGGCAGCCGCTCATGAATGCGGCGGGCGATGAGCCGGACCTGTGGCAGGTGCTCCATAATCACTCTCTCCCGCTCATCCGCGGTGAGAGCCGCCGCTGTGGCCTGATAAGGATTCATTACAGTTTCATCCAGGGACCGCCTCAAGCGGCGGCAGCCCGGAAGCCTTTTTCCCGCCCAAGCACGAGGCTCAACAGACCGCTGGCGGTTGCTTCCTCGATATCCTCAGGCACCGACTGCCCGGCGCAGGTGAACGACACAGGCAACTGAGTCTTGACCGCGCATGCCAGCATTCCGCCGTAACCTGCGGTCTCATCGAGCCGGGTGAAGATGAGGCGCGATGGATTCAGCTCCGTCCATCGTGCGGCGGCCAGTTGCAGGTCGCGGCTGCGCGTCGTGGCGTTCAGCACGAGTTGGACTTCAATCTCGCGGCGCGACACAAACAGGCGCGCCCACTCCCTGGCCATCTCGAAGTCGCGGGGACCGAAACCAGGCGTATCAATCAAGACCAGGCGCTTGTTTCTGTGTTCTTCGAGCGCTCTCAAGAGCGCCCCTGGCGTCTCGGCGCATGTGAACGGCAACCCGAGGATGGCCGAATAGCTGCGCAACTGATCCGACGCAGCCACGCGAAAGGCGTCGGTCGAGACGATCGCCGTCGAAAGCCCGCGGGAAACGCCTTGGGTGACGGCGAGTTTGGCCAGCGTCGTGGTCTTCCCCGCTCCAGGCGGGCCCGCGAGTACGACGACTTTGCGCGCCGCCGCTTCCATCCCAACGCCGGGCTTGGTGACGATGCGCGACTCGATCTCGGCGGCCAATGCGCGTTGAACATCCGAGGGCAGGCAATTGTTGCGCCCCGGTCCGTAGCCCAGGCGCCGGTCGATGCCGTTCAGAATCTGCGACGACAGATCCTCGGGGAAGCCGGCCTCGGCCAGGCTCGCCGCCACGGGCGCGAGTTCGGGATGGATCCCGTGCGCCGCCGATGCCAGATGCTTCAGCAGATCCGCCATCTGGGCCAGATCCCGCTTGAGGCCAGCGACATCGCTCACCAATTGCCCCGTGGCGGGATTTGCTTCGATTGTGTGCGACGCGGTGCGTGCCGGGTCGTCAACCTGGAAGCGGACCTCATAGCCGGCAGAGGCGTCGCCCTGGGCCGCGAGACGCCGGGTATCAACAAGAAAAGCGTCGTCCCCAAGTTCCATTCGAGCCTCCGCGATCGCGGCTTCAACAGTCGCGGCGAAGTAGGATCTTTGGTCTTTACTCATGTGCTGCCACTCCCTTCAACACGCCAAAACTGACCACGCGCGTCGAGGACGGCACCTCTCCGTGCGATAGCAGGGCCACCTGCGGCGCCTGCGACTCGATCATCTGTCGCATGAAATGTCGCGCTCCCGATCCAGTGAGAATCACTGCGCTGTTCTGAGCTCCGCCTATCCCGCGCACAACCGCGTCCACGATCTCGCGCACCTTCTGCGGCGACAGGTTCAGGTGCGACGCATGTTCACCGTGTTCGACACTCTGCTCGATCGTTCTTTCAATCTCTGGATCGAGGAACCACACACCCAACTCGTTATTGGAGTTCACGTATGGCAGCACGACGCTGCGACGGATGGCCTGGCGCGCATACTCGGTCGTCAGAACGGGGTTTCTGGTGACGGCTGCCGCTTCGCTGATCGCCTCCAGGATTGTCGATGCATCGCGGATCGAAACGCGCTCACGCAGGAGGTTCTGAAACACCTTCTGCACCGCGCCCAGGGGAACCAGTTTCGGCACCAGGTCCTCGACGAGCTTGGGGTTTTCCTCGGCGATCCGGTCGAGGACCTTCTTGGCGTCCTGCCGGGTGAAGATCTCATGCGCGTGACGCTTCACCAATTCCGACACGTGTGTGCCCAGAACGCTGACGCTGTCAACAACGGTGTATCCTTCCACCCTAAGACGCTCAGCCTGGTCCGAAGGAACCCAGAACGCGGGAATTCCGAATGCCGGTTCGACGGCCGGCGAAGCGTTTGGCGGGGCAATGCCGGCCCGTGGCGGAATCGCCAGTTCACAGCCCTGCAGCAGTTCATAACGGGCAACCTCGATTCCCTTCAGGAGGACCGCGTACTCCCGCACTTTGAGCGAGAGGTTATCAGTCACGCGCACCGCCGGCAGCAGGTAGCCCATCTGTGACGCCATCTGGCGCCGAATGCCGGCGATTCGCCTCAGCAGAGGAGAACTGGCGCCGCCCTCGACCAGCTTGACCAGCCCCAAACCCACCTCAATCGCCAACGGTTCGACCTTCAGAAGAGCATCGAGGTTCTCCCTTGGCGGCGCGGGCCGTGCTTCGGCTTCGCTTCTGACCAGCTCAGCATCCTGACGCTTTCGCAAGTTCCAGGCAGCGTAGCCGATCCCGCCGCCAATCAGGAGAAACGGCGCCGTCGGCAAGCCTGGGAACAAGCCCATGGCGACGAGCGCGCCGGAGGCCATCAGCAGCGGTTGGGGGGTGCCGAACACCTGCTTGCGGAAGTCGGAACCCATCTCCTCTTCCGAGCCGGCCCTGGTCACGATCAGGCCGCCGGCGATGGAGATCATCAACGCCGGGATCACTGTGACCAGGCCGTCGCCGATCGTGAGGACAGTGTAGGTTTCCAGCGCCTGAGCGAGATCCATGCCGTGCTGGAAGACCCCGATCAGGAACCCGGCGATGATGTTGATGGAAGTGATCAGAATGCTGGCCACCGCGTCGCGCTGCGTGAAGCGGGTGGCTCCGTCCATGGCTCCGAAGAACTCAGCTTCCGACGAGAGCTCCTTGCGCCTGGTCTTGGCTTCGTTTTCGTTGATGAGGCCGGCGTTCAAGTCAGCGTCGATCGACATCTGTTTGCCCGGCAGGGCGTCGAGAGTGAAGCGGGCCGTGACCTCCGAGATGCGGACGGCGCCGTGGTTGATGACGACATATTGAATCGCGATCAGGACCAGGAAAATCACGACGCCGATGACGAAATTGCCGCCGACGACGAAGTTGCCGAAGCTCTCGACCACCTCGCCTGCCGCATTCGTTCCCTGCGATCCATTCAGCAGGATGAGGCGCGATGTCGAGACATTCAGCGCGAGCCGGAAGAGGGTCATCAGCAGGAGTGTCGTCGGGAAAACGCTGAATTCCGACGGCTTGCGGATGTGCATGGACACGAGCAGGACGATGGTGGAGAGGGTGATATTGGCGCTGATCAGGATGTCCAGCATGAAGGCCGGCAGCGGCGTGACCATCGCCAGCAGGATGCCCAGAACGGCCATGGGCACGGCCACCTCGCCGCGGGCGAGCCTCTTCAGACCGCCCTGCAACGAGCTTAGTCCCGAGCCTGCCGCCGTCCGGGGGGCTTGCCCTTTGATCTGGGCCGGCTTCGGATTGGCGCCGGCGAATGGATCCGAGGCCGCGCTGGGGATCCGGGCTGGCATCATTGGACTGGCGGCCATCTTCCTTCGCTCCTTTTATCGCTTCCCGTTCATGAGCTTGAACACGTAGGCCAGCACTTCCGCCACTGCGCGGTAGAGGTTCGCGGGGATCTCCTGTCCGACGGCGCAGTTGTTATACAGTGCCTGTGCCAGCGGCTTGTTCTCCACCACGGGCACCTGGTTTTCGAGCGCCCTGGCTTTGATGCGGAGCGCCAGGTAGTTTTTGCCTTTGGCGACGACTTTGGGCGCCGCCATGGAGTTCATCTCGTACTTCAGGGCAACGGCGAAGTGGGTTGGGTTCATGACGACGGCGGTCGCCGTGGCCACCTCGGACATCATGCGCCGGCGGAGCAGATCGCGCCGCATCCGCCTCAGCCGCATCTTGATTTCCGGACTGCCCTCGTTCTGCTTCCACTCGTCACGGATTTCCTGTTTCGTCATGCGAAGGTCGCGAGTGTATTTACGCTGCTGGCGGAACAAGTCGATGGCGCCCCACACGGCCAGCAAGGCTACCGAACGCCACAACAGGGAACTGACGGCCGTGCCGACGCGGCCAGTGGCCGCATGAAGGTCGAGCAACGGCAGGCGGATGAACTCGTCGAAACTGTCGGCGATGACAAAATATACGGCGCCGAGCACGACCGGCAGCATGATCGCCGCGGCCACCGCGGCCCTCAGATTCTGCGCCGGCAACTCGCGGAGCTTCGAAAGCGGGTTCAGTTTGGTGAGGTCCGGCGCGAGGCGCGCGGTCGCAAAGCCAAACTGGGTGATGGACAACTGCGCCAGCATCACGGCGCAGAACATGACTCCGCCGGCGGCGAGCAGAGGCAAGAACGCCGGCGCCAGCCGTTCCCGCAACATGCCGGTTACCAGTGACTGATCCAATTGAATGGTGAAGGCCGAGGCCAGCGTGGCTCGTGTTCCTTCAAGCGCAGCCGGCCACCAGTGATCGGCCAGTCCGGCCATCAGGGACACGCCGACGGCGAATTGAACTCCTGCCACGAACTCCTTGCTCGAAACGAACCGCCCCTCGGTCCGCGCTTTGCGTATGCGTTGGGGGGTCGGTTTTTCGGTGCGCTGGGAGCGGTCTGACATCAGCGGCCAAGCATCCTTTCCAAAGTCGCGGAACTTGTGGCGAAGGCCCGCTGGTAGATGGCTACCCACAGCGGCGCCAGCACTGCGAGGGTGACGAGGGTGCCAAGCATCTTCACCGGAAACGACACCGACAACAGCTGCAATTGCGACTGCAATCTGCTGACGACGCCGAGCGCGATCTCAGCCAGGAGGAGCAACCCGGCCACGGGCAAGGACAGCCGCATGGAGAGCTCGAACATCGATGCCCCCATCCGTGTGATGACCTCTCCCCAGGCCGGATCGACCGCCCCTCCGCCAACTGGCCACACCTCCAGGCTCCGGGCGAAGGCCCGGATGATCAGCCTGTGGCCGCCGAAGGTGAAGAACAAGAGGTTTCCGCACAGCAGGGCGAAGATGAGTAGGACGCCACTGTCGGCCTGGCTGTTCGGGTCGATGCTGGAGGCGTAAGCATAGCCGGCCTGGAGCGCAAAAATCTGCATGGCAAAGGTGAGCATTTCACTCAGAAACGCCACCACCAGCCCGACCGCAAGGCCATAGACGGCTTCGCCGGCCATCGCCTTCGCGAACGAACCGGCCGTGGCTGGGACGTCCTGCCCCTGGGGCAGGGCGGGCACGATGGCCGCGGCGAGCGATACGATCAGGACGACCCTGGCCACTTCCGGCATCGACTTCACTCCCGGCAGCGGCACGAAGACCAACGCCAGACCAAGCCGCGTCAGCGTCAGCAGGAAGCCGCCGAGCAGGTTCCAGTCCATCAGTGCGCCGACCGCCGCGAGTTCATTTGGCATATCGGGCAAAGTCTCCAAACAATGAAGCCGCGTAAACACACAACCGCATGAGAATCCAGGGCAGGAAGATCACGAGTGCGGCGAGGAAGGCCGCCAACCTGGGCACGCTGCCGAAGGCGGGATCCTGCACGGAAGTAATGATCTGCACGAGGCTCACCAGGATACCCGCCACAAAGCCCACGGCCAGCAAGGGCAGGCAGAGCCAGAACGTGTTCATGAGCGCTTCGCGGATCAGGTCGACGACAACATGCTGGTTCATTTGTGGCGTCTCCTAGGCGAAACTTTTCATCAACGACCCAACGACCAGGTTCCATCCGTCCACCAGGACGAAGAGAAGGATTTTGAAAGGCGCGGAGATCATCACCGGGGGAAGTTGCACCATACCGATCGACAGCGTGACGCTGGCCACGACGAGATCGATCACGAGGAACGGAAGGAAGATGACCGCCCCGATCTGGAATCCGGCGCGCAACTCAGACAGGACGTATGCCGGCGCGAGCACCCTAAGTTCCAAATCCTCGGGCGTCTTGGGCGCGGGCGACTTGGTGATTTCCAGCAGGAGCGCGATGTCTTTCTCGCGGGCGAATTTCAGCAGGAACTTCTTAATGGGTTTGCTGCCCTGCTCCCAGGCTTCAGCCCCGCTTGTCTTGCCCTGCTCGAACGGCTCCCACCCGCGCGTGTAGGCCTCGGAGACGACCGGCTGCATGATGAGGAAGGAGAGGAATAGCGAGAGGCCCAGCAGAACCTGGTTTGACGGCACGGTCTGGGTACCCATCGCTTGCCTCAGGAAGTGCAACACGACCGTGATGCGAAGAAACGGCGTCAGCGCGACGATCAGGGCGGGCACAAACGTCAAGGCGGTCAGTAGCAGGATAATCTGCAATGCCGCCGTGGGAGTTGTCCCGCCTTGCGATCCCTGCACCGGCAAACCGAAGATTGATGCTCCGGGTGCGGCCCAGGCTGGAGCCGACAGGGCAATGAGGGTGAGGAGCCGGATCATTGACCGTCACCTTCGGCCAGGGCGCTGGCCAGAGAGTGTTCAAAGGGCGAACCCTGTGGCTCCAGCGTAATGCCGCCAGGGTGTGTGGCGACCAGAATCGTCCTGCCGTCGACTTTCACCAGGTGAAGCGCATGTTGAGCCGTCAAGGGCATCCGCGCCAGACAGCGCATATGCACGTGCGTTTCGCGTTTCCGGGGCCAGGACGGCAACCGAAACCCGCCGCCTCTCCGGCCGAGCGCCCAGACGGCCCCGCCCAGGAGAAGGAACACAAACGAGATAGCCAGTATCTGTTCAGTCCAGTTCATGTCACTCCTCGATATTGAAGTCAGTGATGCGGATCCCCATCGTGTCCTCGATGATGACGATCTCGCCGAATCCGACCAGCGATCCACCGATCGAGATGTCGATGTTCTCGCCGGCTGAGCGGTTCATGCGAATGACGCTGCCGATGTCGAGATCGAGAATCTCGCGCACTGTCATGATCCGGCGGTCGAGCTCGACTTCCACATTGAGCGCAACGTCGGCCAGCGGCAGGATCTCTGCCGGAACTGGCGAAACCGTTGTCGTCAGGGCCGTCGTCATGGTGGAAGGGACTCCGGGCTACCGCTTGAGGTTGATCGTCTCCTGGCTGATCTCGTCGACAGCCGTAACAACGCGCGCATTGGCCTGATAGCCGCGCTGGAGAACGATCAGGTTGGTGAATTCCTTGGCGATATCGACGGTCGAGAATTCGACCGACCCGCCGAGGATCTGGCCTCGTCCGCCGGTGCCGGAGACGCCGATCGCGGGCAGCGCGGACCGCGCGCTCACTTGAAAGTTGTTGTTGCCCACCGCGATCATCGACTCCGGATTCCTGACCGAACTCATGGCCAATTGCCCGACGGCCACCTGTTGCCCGTTGGAGTACTGCGCCAGTACCACGCCCCCGTCGCCTATGCCCACACGAATCAACTGGGCCGCCGCGAATCCATCCTGGGCGTTGGCGGCGACCGCCGACGGCTGGGAATACTGCGTCAACCGCGGCGCCAGGCCATTCCAGAGTTGCCAGTTGATCGTCATGTCAGCGGCGCCGCTGTTTAGTCCGGCGACGGTGATGGCTGGTGGAGGTGTCAATGCGTCAGGGGTCTGCAATTTGCCCTGCGTGCTGAAGGCTATGGTTCCCGTCACTGGAGTGATAGGCGCCGACACATCGCCATCTGGAAACGTGATTGCATAGGACCATTCCCCCGGATTCGGCGTCTTCTCAAACTGGACCGACACCACATGCGATACGCCGAGGGAATCGAAGACTGTGATTGAACTTGAAAATGTCGTCGCGGGCGGCCCGACCGTGCCGGTCGCGTCCAGATTCAGGTCGAAGGAGAAGTGGCTTGTCGCCATGGGCGTTCTTAAGGAGCCCACGGGAACGAAGACATCGGTGACCGGCCGAGTCGTGTCCAACACCCCGTTCACTTCGTTCCAGCCCTGCACCTTGAAACCCGTCGCCGTTACCAGTTGCCCCTGCTTGTTGACTTGCAGGTTCCCGCCCCGCGTGTAGAGTTGCGCCCCGGAGACCGGTTCCTTGACGACAAGAAACCCGTCTCCCTGGATCGCCACATCCAACGGCCCGCTCGACGACTGGATTGCGCCCTGCGAAAACTGCCGGATTGTGGTGGGACGCGCAACGCCGAAACCAACCTGCGTCGTGCCCAGGCCGGCGCCTAACGATTGCGTCACCAGGTCGCTGAATGCGACGACGCTGGCTTTGTAGCCGGGCGTGTTCAAGTTGGCAAGGTTGTTGCCCACCACATCAATCGCCGTGGTGTGCGCCCCAAGGGCCGAAAGGGCTGTCGAAAACGATGTAAACATGTTGTCTCCTGTTACTTCCTCCGAAGGCTTATCTACGGCCGTTCGGTACCGGTTCCGTCCTTGGGGGAGATCGCCTGCGCGATCGAATCGACTCCCTTGCGGATCGAAAGCATCTGCTCCAGTTGGCTGAACTGCGTCAGTTGCGTCATGAACTCGACCCCGTCAGCCGGGTTCATCGGGTTCTGGTATTTCAGCTGTGCCACCAGCAACTTCATGAACACATCCTGGTTGGCCAGCCGGCTCGAGGTCGCCGTCACATCCTGGGTGGCGTCGGCTCCTGCGGCCGAACCCACTCCACTAACTGCGCTCATCGCTTACCTCCACTTCCGCCCTCGTCGAGGGAGTCTTCAATCTCGTCAACCCATCTGTTTGCGTCACTGCCTGAACGCGACCCGCTTCGCCCGTCGCGCCCTGTCCCTTGCCCCGAACGGTCGTCCGAGCCGGTCCCGGATCGGGTCTCCGCCTTGGCTTCTTTCTCAACGGTCAGGCGCCCGCCTTGCGAACTCCAGACCTCCGCCCTCATGCCTGCTTCCTCGATGTTGCGCTTCAGTTCCGGCAGGCCTTCCGCCAAGTTCCGACCCATCGCCGCGTCTGATGTTCGCGATACGACATGGACCTCGCCGCGCCGCTCGGTGAATTTCAGATGGACGGTCGCTCCGGATTCGTTTTGCACTTTGAGCGAAACCTCCCGCAGCGCTCCTCGGCCCTCGGCCGACTCCAACTCCCCAATGAGGGTCGCCGTTTTGACTGCCGGCACTTCCTTCTGAGCGGCAACCGCCCTGTCGGGCCGCCCGGCGCCGAATTGTTCCTCCGCCGAGAGGGTTGGCCACGGTGCGGCGGACCCAGACGTCCGCGAAGTGCCTGTTTCGGGCCGGGTGCTCAAGACTATCGGCCGGTCCTCGATGCGAGGAGTGAATGCGCCCGGCTCTTTCCTGTCCCAAGAAGTCGACGCCTCCAACACGCTACCCTCGCCCGGTCCCACATGAGGCTGTTGCGCTGAAACCTGGTTTTCACCGGCGCCCGAGCCGCTCTTGTGGCGGCGAGTTGGAAGTTCGGGACTGACACGCCGCGCCACCGGCGCCGCTTCAGGACTTGCGGACGTCACTGGCTGTTCCTGAGCCCGGCTAACTGCCTTTTCACGGATGAGCGCTCCGAAGACGGCCGGCGCCTCCTCGTCCATTGCCCCGGCGGCAGTCGCTCCGGCTGTGTCTAACGTGTGCCGGGGATTCATTCGGTCATCGGCCTTGTGCGCGAGCTGCGCGTCCCGGTTCACGACCGTGGCAACCGCACGGTGCGGTTCGCTCTGATCGTGGCCGGCGCGTGCGGAGGCCGAGGACGGCGCTTGCGGAGACGCTGCCTGCCAATTCCGAATTTCGTTGCCTTGGGGCCGGCTTGGGACTTCACCCCTCGGCTCCGCAATCACTGCGCCTTGCGTTTCGACGTCTGGCGGCTCCTTACTAACTCGGCGCTGGCTGTCGACGCCAACCTCCCCGCATTCCTTAACGGACCCGTCACCGGCCGCCTCCCCGACCGCCCAGTCCTTATTATTGGTATCCGGAACCGCGACTTCCACGACAGCTACAAATTCGTGCGGGGCGGCCGGTTCCACATGCTCGGCTTCGGAGGACTCTGGCTGGCCGGCGGCTCTTCGCGGTTCAACACTCGTTGGGGCAGACGTGACTTGTTGAGCGACAGGCGTCACGACGGCCGGGAGGCAATCGGCGATACCCCCCCCATTTTTCGTCGCCGCGAGGGTCAACTGGAGTCCCTGGTCCGCATGGCGTGGCTGGAACTGGACCATCTGTCCCAATAGCAGCGGAGCCCCGATCCAATTCGGTTTCGGAGACCACCCGGGACCGGGGGCGCTTGCCTCACCCAGGGCGGCGGCTTCGGTCGGCGCGGCGTCTGATGCTGTCTTCGATTGAGCCAGCGCCACCTGCATCGATGGGAAGAAGGACTGTCCATCAGATCGCATGGCGGCAGATCCAGAGCAGGCAAGGAAGTCCAATGCGCCGGGTTTCGTCTCCATCTTCAGGCCAGGTTGCACGCTCTCACAAATTGCACTTCCTGGGCCAACCGAAGTACCGCTTGTTTTTCAATCAGTTGAGCAGGTTCGTGCCTCTGTTTTGGAGGTTCCAATTCCGGATCGGCACACCAAACGTTCACCCTGCCGTCCCAATGTGGGATCGGTGGGCGTAAAACGTCACATTACAAAGGACTTTTTCGTTGGCCTGCCAATTGCTTGGTTCCTCATGGGTAACCACTCGATGGATCCACTCACCACCGCCGCCGCCTCTGGCCTCCGGTCCAGAATGGAAGCTCTGGACCTGCTGTCCAACAACCTGGCCAACACCTCAACGCCTGGCTACAAGGCCGACCGCGAATCCTACAGCCTCTACATGTCCGCCGAGGCAGCCGCGGAGGCAACCGGCCGTAGTGTGCGTTCACCCCTTGTGGAACGCCAGTGGATCGACCTCAGCCAAGGCTCGCTCCAATCCACGGGCAACGCCAACGACCTCGCCATCAACGGCAAAGGCTTCTTCCTGGTCGAAGGCGCGCAGGGAACTTTGCTCACCCGCGGCGGCCCGATCTCGATAAATAAGGAAGGCAAGCTGACGACGCGCGAGGGGTATGAGTTCGTCACTGTTGAGCCGCGCCGTATCCGCGCCGACGCGCTCCAGCCGATCGAAGTGGACTCCGCAGGCATGGTTCGCCAGGCTGGCCAGACGCTTGGACAGTTGAAACTCGTCGAAGCGTCCGATCCCACCGAGTTTTCCCGCCGCGAGGGCGTTTACATGGCGCTTGACACCC
The DNA here is from genome assembly GCA_947084845.1 of uncultured Bryobacteraceae bacterium. Taxonomy (GTDB): domain Bacteria; phylum Acidobacteriota; class Terriglobia; order Bryobacterales; family Bryobacteraceae; genus PNKE01. The sequence continues at coordinate 20,148 of CAMTUE010000057.1, forward strand.
GGCAAGCCGGACAGTTGAAGGGCGCCACGGCTGAAGTCAAACAGGGCCACCTGGAGGCCTCCAACATTGGGCCCGCCGAGGCGGCCGTCCGTCTGGTGAACATACTCCGACAGTTCGAAACCCTGCAAAAAGCCATCCAGATCGGTGGTGAGATGAACCGCCGTGCCGTCGAAGAGGTCGCAAAGGTCAACTCATGATTCGCCTCCTCCAGTCCAGCCCCGGTGAAAGGAAGACTCTATGATCCGAGCCCTATTCAGCGCCGCCAGCGGCATGAACGCCCAGCAGACCAACGTCGACAACATCGCACACAACCTGGCCAACGCCAACACTGTCGGATTCAAGATGCGGCGGGCCCAGTTTCAGGACCTACTCTACCAAACGATCTCCCAGCCAGGCGCCGCCGCAGGCGCCCAAACGGTCGTGCCGAGCGGGCTCCAACTCGGTCTCGGCACGCGCACCGTGGCCAACGCGATTTCGTTCTCCCAAGGCAGCTTCAGCGCAACGAATAACCCGCTCGACATGGTCATCGAAGGCCGCGGCTTCTTCCAGGTCCGGCGCCCGACGGGAGAGATCGCCTATTCCCGCGCCGGCCAGTTCCATCTCGACCGCGACGGCAACTTCGTCACTATGGAAGGCGATCCTCTCGAACCACAAATCACCATCCCATCCGAAGCTCAGAGCATCCAGATCGCCTCGGACGGAACGGTGAGCTACATATTGCCGGGCCAGTCCAATACGCAGCTCGCCGGGCAGATCCAACTGGCCAACTTCGCCAACCCGGCCGGCCTCAACAGCATCGGCCGCAACATGTACCTGCCCACGGACGCCTCGGGCGAGCCGACCATCGGAAACCCAGGCGGGCAGGAGGGCCTTGGCACACTGTTGCAGGGCTACGTCGAGCAATCCAACGTCAGCGTAGTCGAGGAGTTCATCAACCTGATTGTCAGCCAGCGCGCCTATGAGGCCAACTCAAAGATCGTCAAGGCCGCCGACGAAATGTACAGCCAGGTCAACAACATGGCGAGGTAGTTCGATGAACGCGCTCACTCACCGCCGCCCCACGATGCCAGCACTCGTACTGCTTGTTCTCGGCCTCCTTCCTGCCGGCCAATCCTGGCTTCACCTGGTCGCCCTTCCCGCGATTACGTTCGAAACCAGCCTTGCCCTACGTCTATCCATGTCGGACGACAGGCGGGAGATATTAGAAAAACAGCGTTCGATTGCCAAGAACGGAACTCCTTTTGAGAAAGCAACGCTAGCGCTTTTGGTGATCCTTGGGAGCCGCAGGTGAGCGTGGTCCGTAAGATCTTCGGTGCCTGCCTCGCCATGGCCGCGGCCAAAGCCGGCTGCGTACAGGTTGAGGGAGACCGGATTCTGGTCCGCCACCTGGTCGTTGCCATACCGGAATTGCGGGGCGCGCCGCCTGACGTAGTGATCGGCTTCGCGCCCATGGTGGGACTATCACGCTGGATCGATCCATCCCTGATCGAAAAGACAGCCGCCCGCTACGGTCAGCGTGTCAGTGCGCCTGAATCGATCTGCGTCGAACGCCTGGCAGCGCCCTTGGCTGGGGACGCACTGCGCCGGGTCCTGGCGACCGTACTTGAAAAGGCCGGGTATTCGGACTACCACCTCGACATCCTGGACTACCCGCGCACCGCGCTTCCCAAGGGCGATCTGGAGTTTTCACTCACTGGTCTGCGCGTATCGCCCGGGCCCGGAACTGGCACGCTCTGGCGCGGCCGGCTGCGGGTGGAAGGCGGCAAATCGGTCCCGGTCGCGGTGCGAGTCGAAGTCAAAGTGAGGGTGTCGGAACTGCGGGCTGCACACGACCTCGCCCCCGGAGCCATCATCGCGCCGAGCGACCTGACGGTAGCGACACGCCAAACACCACCAAGCTCGACACCCTCTCCGGCTCATCCGTCCGCGGCTATCGGCATGCAGACGCGCCGCGCGGTGAAGGCCGGCGAGTTGGTCAACCCCCGCATGCTCACTGCGCCACCTGAAGTCCAACGCGGCGAGCGCGTCCTGGTGGCGGTGGCCTCCGGCCGGGCCGCGATCGGGGTCGAGGCGCAGGCTGACACCACGGCTCGCAGAGGCCAGACGGTGGTGCTGACGAACATGTCTTCGGGCAAAAAGTTCAAAGCGACGGTGACGGGGCGCGCCCGCGCCGCCATACAACTGGAGATCCCCAATGACAAAACCACGCCTGAAGCTGCAGGCAATGCTTCTGCTGATAGCGGCGGTTCCGGCCCTGGCGGGGTCGAAGCGACCGCCGGAACCGTCCGAGTTGGACAGGATCATCGCTGAGGCTGAGGCGGCAAGCGCAACGCCCCGATCCTCCGCTGGCTCGCTCTACGACCCCTCCGGCCGTTTCGCCGACGTGGCGCGGGATCTGCGCGCTTCACAGATCAACGACCTTGTCACGATCGTCATATCCGACCACGCCAGTGCTATTTCACGCGGCTCGACAGCCTCCAGCCGCAAGTCCAGCGCATCAGCAGGCATCTCGGCGATGGGCGGCGTCACCCGTGTGGCCGGACCCCTATCGTCCATGGCAGACCTCAAGGGCGACCAGAAGCTGGATGGCCAGGCGGAAACAAGCCGCGAATCCGAGCTGAAGACCACGTTGACAGCTCGTGTCACGCACGTGCTGCCGAATGGCAATCTTGTCGTCGAAGGGAGGAAATCGGTCGGAGTCAATAGCGAGCGGCAGGTCGTGCGCGTCCGCGGCATCGCGCGCTGGAACGATCTCAGCGGCGGAAACCGGATCAGCTCGGACCGGCTGGCGCTGCTCGAGGTCCAAGTCGACGGCAAGGGCGTCGTCAACGACGCCATCCGCAGACCCAACTTCCTTTATCGTCTACTTCTTGGCATTCTCCCCTTCTAACCATGCGAACCCTGCTCATCAGTCTCATCTGCCTGTTGCCCGCCGCGGCAGCGACGCCGGCCAATCAGGTTAGGGTCAAGGAGCTCGCCGCTATTGAAGGGGTACGCGACAACCAGCTTATGGGCTATGGGCTCGTCGTCGGGTTGAACGGCACCGGCGACAAGCGCCAGACTTTCTTCTCGGCGCAGACTCTGGCAAACATGCTGGACAGGATGGGGGTCCAGGTCACGCCCACAGCCATACTGGTGCGCAACACGGCCGCCGTCATGGTTACCGCCAACCTGCCCCCCTTCGCCCAGCCTGGCACCCGAATCGACATCCACGTCGCCACAATCGGCGACTCAACAAACCTCCAGGGGGGGGTGCTCCTACTCACCCCGTTGAAGGCCTCCGATGGCCGTGTCTTCGCCGCCGCGCAGGGCCCGGTCGTGACGGGCGGATTCGCCGCTTCTGGCGGAGCGGGCAACCGCACCACGGTGAACCATCCCACCGCCGGCCGCGTACCCGAAGGCGCCATCGTCGAATCAGCCGCGCCATCCATAGTTGAGGGTAATTTCATCCGCCTGCAATTGCGCCGGGCCGACTTCACCACTGCGGCGAGGCTGACCCAAGCCATCAACAAAGCCTTTGAGTGTGGAATCGCAAGGTCCTCGAATGCCGGGCTGGTCGAGGTATCAGTTCCCCCGGCATGGGCGGACAGGAAAGTCGAGTTCATTTCCGCCATCGAGAGCCTCACGCTCGAAACCGACGCGCGGTTGAGGGTGGTGGTCAATGAGCGCACCGGCACGATCGTCCTCGGCAAAGATGTCCGCGTCCGGCCGGTGTCCATCCTCCACGGGAATCTCACAGTGGAGATCCAGACAACCTTTAACGTCTCGCAGCCCAACCCGCTTGGCGCCGGCGAGACCAAGGTCACGCCGGAGATCAAGGTCGGCGCACGCGAAGACCTTGCCAAAAACATCCAACTCAAGGATGGCGCCACGGTCGAGCAACTTGTCCAATCGCTGCTGGCCATCGGCAGCACGCCGCGCGACGTTATCGCCATTCTTCAGGCGCTCAAGGCCGCCGGAGCGTTGGAAGCCGAGATCGAAGTCATTTAGGGGATTGGAGGACCACCGGCATGGAAGGCATCCAGACAGCAATCTCTCCATTCGACTGGCAGAACGTCAGCCGGACCACCGCAAAAGACTCTCCCGAACGGATCCGCGAAACCGCTCAGCAGTTTGAATCGGTCCTGATCGGGATGATGCTCAAGTCGATGCGCGAAGCCTCCGGCGGAAGCGGCTGGCTGGGCGCGGGCGAGGACCAGTCGCTCTCGTCGATCTCCGAGTTGGGTGAGCAGCAGTTGGCGCAGGCCCTCTCTGCTTCAGGCGGACTGGGCCTGGCCCGGATGGTGGAAGACGGGCTGAATCGAGCGCGGGTGGAAGCCAGCGCGGCGACGAAGCCAAAGGCGGGCGGCTGAAGCCGGCGGCCCTCTCGTCTGCCTGACGCGATGCTGCATCACCCCTCATATCGGCCGCCGTTGGCGAGCTAACAGGCAAAACCGCGCATACACCCGCGCAATAAGCGCCAAGCTCATATAGTATGTACGGTAGGAATGCACTATGAAACGACGTGACCTCCTGAAATCCGCCGCCGCGCCCGCCGCCGGCCTCACAATCCTCAGAAGCGGCATGCTCCGCGGCCAGACCGCGCCCAGCAACCGGCTCAATGTCGCCCTGGTCGGCGTCTGGGGTCGTGGCACCGCCCACTACAACTCGCTGCTCAACGAGAACGTCGTCGCCATCTGCGACGTCAACGACTTACGAATGAAGGAAGCCGTCCCGATCTTCCCCAAGGCGAAGACCTACGTCGACTGGCGCCGGATGATCGACCAGAAGGACATCGAGGCTGTCGTCATTTGCACGGCCGACCACCACCACGCCTTCATCGCCAACTGGGCGCTGAACCGCGACATGCATGTTTTCTGCGAAAAGCCGCTCGGCATCAGCGTCGACGAGGCCCGGGTTGTGCGCGCCAACTACCTGAAACGCCGCAACAAAGTAGCAACGCAGCACGGCACCCAACGCCACGCGTACCCGAACTTCGAGCGGCTCCGGGAACTGATCCTTGACGGCGCGATCGGCGACTTGAAGGTCGTCCATAGCTGGGACAGCCGCCAACTGCCCCGGCCCGGCTATCCGAAGGCCGAAGGCATGCCGCCGGCGTCGCTGCACTATGAACAGTGGATCGGCCCGTCGCCCTACCATCCCTACAGTCCGCAGTATTTCGGTGGTTCGAACGGCCTGAACTGCCTGTTCTGGAATATGTACCGCGACTTCGGCGTGGGCCAGATGGGCGACATGGGCGCGCACACGATGGACCTGGTCTGGAATGTTGTCGATGCCGGCGGCCCTACCGCCATCGAGGTCGACCACGAGATCAGCGACAAGTTCAATGCCGACATCTGCCCCGTCAAACTGAAGGCCACATTCGACCATCCGGCCACCTCGTGGCGCGGCCCCATCAAGTTGGTCTGGTATCAGGGCGGGCTGAAGCCTGACAACCCGCGTGGTTTCATCGACGTCAACAGGATCGGCAACGGCGCCATCTTTGAAGGCACCAAAGGATCGATCCTGGCCGACTTCACCACCCGGCTCATCATTCCGAACAACGACGACGGCGACTTCACCTACTACAAGCGCCGGTCGAAGGACCAACTTCTGCCGCTCGTCGCTGGTACGGGTTCCCCCACTCAGGCCATGCAGCGCCCGGCGCGTCCGCAAGGCGGCCAGGGCGGCCAGCGTCCACAACCGGCCCTGCCAGGCGGCATGACGGCCATGCCCAGCGCTAACCCGACCGCGAGCGGATTTCCCGAGATACAGTTCATGGAAGGCGGTATCCCGGCGGCTATCGGGTTGCCGAATTCGAACGTCGAGGCGGTGCTCGCGGCCCAGAAGTCGGGTCAGCCTTACCGCGGCAGCATCGACCCATTCCAGATCGATTGGCTCAACGCCTGCAAGGGGCTGAGCAACGACGCAGTGCACGGAACCAGCCACAAGACCCACTGCGACTTCGACTATTCCGGCACGATGATCGAGCAGATGCTGCTCGGCCTGGTCGCTCATCAGGCGGGCAAGCGACTCGAGTACGACCCGGTGTCGGGCCGGGTCACCAACATGGACGAGGCCAACGCCTGGCTGAAGCGCAAGTACCGCGACAACTGGACGCTGAACGGATAAGCTCGCGGCTCCCGCCGCAGACAGGAGGCGCCTTGGACCACCAAGTCCGGGGCGCCTTCTCATTTTCGAAGGGCCAACTACCTGGCCGGCGCGAGCGTCCGGTATTCGATTTTGCGGATCGCTCCCCTGGTCGCGTACGCGGCGAAGCCAAGCGGCGCGGACAGTCTGATCTCGCCATAGCGCAAACTGATCTCGCGGCCGGCGATCTCCACGTTGAAAACCAGATCAGAATCGATCCATGCCTTCAGGCGGTCCGGCCGGACTTCGATCCGGAACAGGTACCACCGGCCGTTGTCGAAGTTGAAGTACGATCGAGTCTCGTTCTCCGAGGCGTCTCTGCCATCAATGCTCGACATGCCGACGATGTCGCCGCCCCAACCTCCAGTCACCCAAGTGGCGAAGGAACCCGCCACGGGGAATGTGAGGCTGGCGAAGAAATCGTTGCCCTGGACCCGGGTGGCTTCGAAACGGAGTTCGTAATTTGTCTTTGGGAAGTCGCCGGTCCAAGTGACACCCGTCATCGGCGAGCCGGGCAGAAGCGTGATCGCGCCGTCATCCACCTGTACCTTGCCCCGATTTGTGAATGGCGTCTCGCGCCATCCTTCGAGGCTCTTGCCATCGAAGATCGGCCGCCATACGGGCGGCTGCGACTGAGCTGCAACGCAGCAGCAGAGCAGAAGCGTCAGTAGCGCAAGCCGCTGGGGAGTGGTGCGCGCAGGGTGGATCCGATTCGACATTTCGTAACGGACTATAACACGGGGAGCGCATTTATCGGCGGGTAGCGGCCTGAGTTCCGTTCTCCCGTCACGTCCTTTGAGGTGCCCCGGAGGGTGGAATCCCGGCGTCACACTGGTTTACGCTGTATCCTGACTCGCATCCGGCGCCGTGTCCGATTGCTGCAATTGTGACCAGACGCGGCCATAGAAGTAGAAATCCAGCCCGTGCCGGCTCAACAGCTCACGGTCGCGCGCCACTTCTATCGCCTCGCCGTCGGCATCGATGACGCCTTCGCCCATCACGATCATCCGCTGACAGCAGGCCAGCGCCGGCAGGATCTCGTGCGAGATCAGTACGACTGTGATCGGCAGTTCCCGGATGATGCCGGTCAGATGCTCCACCATGGCCGGATCCAGGTTCGCGAACGGTTCGTCAAACACAATCAGCCCCGGCCGCATCGCCAGCACCGTTGCCAGCGACACCCGCCGCTTCTCCCCGTAGGAGAGTTCGTGGTTCAGGCGGTTCTCGAAGCCAGTGAGCCGGACCACCTCGAGCGCCGTCCGCATCCTCGCTGCCGCTTCGCCTTCCGTCAACCCCTGATTCAATGGCCCGAACTGGACATCTTCGCCGACGGTCGGCGTGAATAGCTGGTCGTCGGGATCCTGAAAGATGATGCCGACCCGGCTGCGTACCCAGGCCAGATGCGACCGCTCGACCGTCTGCCCGTCGATCCGCACCTCGCCCGACTCGGCAGCCAGAATCCCGTTCAGATGCAGCGCCAATGTCGACTTTCCGGCGCCCGACCGCCCGGCCAGCAACGCATGCTCGCCCGGCTTGATGCTGATCGAAATCCCCTTCAGCGCCTCGCGGCCCGAAGCGTAACGGTGGTGCAGATCGCGGATTTCGACCGAACAAGGCTCGGGCCAAGGTGAGGCCGATCCGTCTGGATGGGACGTGTCTTGCGAGAAGGAACTCATGCGATTCGGCGGGCGGCGGGCTGCATCAGTGACTTGAGTTCTCGAAGGTTCCTGCGGGCCTCAGACGCATCCGTGCACAGACGGATCAGCCGGTCACTGGATTCGTCCTGAATCGCCCCGGCCTCCCACCGTTTGACGCTCGCTACGCCCACCCTGAGGCGCTCGGCGAAGTCCTTCTGGGAGAGTCCAAGGCGCTCGCGGGCGGCTTTAATCTGGCTGGTCGTGAGAAGGCCGTGGGCGATGCGGTAGGCGTCAGAGCCGGCGATGGTGTAGGCATCAGCCTGCTTATCATCGAAGAGCACCTCACCGCAACGCGAACATACTTCGGCCTCGACCTTTACCGTGTACATTTCGCCGCGGACATCGGCACCGATATCGGCGGTCTGGACCTTCATGGTTCCCTTGCCGCAACTAAAACACTTCATCTCACTTTCCTTTGCTCCCTTGGCGGGTGGCACGATATGAATGCGACCTGGCTCCTCTGGCCCAAGACTTGAATGTGAAACTTCAGATAGACCGGCCGGACCAGCCGGCTGCTTTCATAAATGTATGGGTACCCCGGAGGTTCATCGAGCCGGTACGGTGGTTCGTAGTCATCGGGTTGCGCTTCCCTGATTCGTTCAAGCAGAAATCCACGACGAGACTCCGTGCTTACAACGCCAAAGTTATCACGAAGATCGTCCGTGACCTTCCTGGTGTATCGAGCAAAGCCTTGTTCCAACTTTGAAGACGCTAGCTGGAGCGCCGCCTCCGGATTTAACTTGCCGAGATAGCCCTTTCGCAAAACCTCCTCGCGCCGCTTGGCAGGGTACTCGGAGAAGTGGCCTTGGGCGTCCAACTTCTCAGCCTGGGCTTTCCAGAGCGCCGGGTAATCCTTGCGCTGCGGGGCGCTCATCGGACCCGATTCCACGGTATCATATGATACCGTCCCAGGCAAGCCCAAAATCAATGGCAGGCAGCGATGCGACCAGCCGCTGGGTCTCCAGGGAGACGGTGATGACCTGGGCGACGGGGCGGAGGATGTATTCGGGGTCTTCGGCTCGGTTGGGGTCGGAGGTGATTTGGCCCTTTTCGTCGCGCTTCATCCTGTATTGGTCGATCACCCATCCGAGGGCCGAGCGGCGGATTCGGGGATCCATGCAGGCCTGCCGGACCGAAGTCTTGTTGCCGATGGACCTGGAGGCGGAAAGTCGGCGGGTTTCGAAATAATTGCCGATGGAATTGCGGATGGCGGCGGTGGACATCGACGAAGACGAGTGTATCAGGCGGGCGAGGCGGGCGATCAGCCGTGCGGCGTCGCGGAGGCCCCGGCAAGCGCTTTGACCAGCGCCGGCCAGCGTCGACGGGAGACGGCGAAGGATCGACCGTCTGTCAGAATCGCTTCCCCGGCTGATGGCGGAATGGGGCGGATCGACGCAATCGCGGCGAGGTTGAGCATTGCGGCGCGGGAGACGCGAACGAAGGCCGATGGGTCGAGGCGGGCTTCGAGTTCGTTGAGGGTCAGGTCGAGGTAGTAGTCGAACTGACCGCCCACAGGGCGCTGGCCGTAAAGTCGCGTGTGCCCTTCCTCCGAGGTAAAACAGGCGATTTCGGAGCAGGCCACGACGATGCAATGGTCGCCGCTGCGGACCAAAAGCCGTTGGACGAAGGGCAGCGTGGACGCGGATGGCTGCGCATCCAGCCTTCGGATGGACTCGGCCAGACGCTCGGGCGCGACGGGTTTCAGGACGTAGTCGAGCGCGTGGAGGCGGAAGGCCTCCACGGCGTAGTGGTCCCAGGCGGTGACGAAAATGATGCGCGGCGCGGGGGCCGGCAACGAGGCGGCGACCTCGATACCGGTCGCGCCGGGCATTTCGACATCGAGGAAGATGACCGCCGGACGGAGTTGGGCGACCAGGAGCAGCGCTTCGGGGCCGGAGGCGGCTTCACCGCAGACCTCGATGCCGGGATGCGCTTCCAGCAGACGGCGCAGGCGGCGGCGCGCCGGGGCTTCATCGTCCACGATCAGGGCGCGGATCATACGGGAATCTCCATCGTCGCCACGGTCAAACCGGCCGTGGGATCGCGGGCGAGGGTGAATGAGGCGCGTCCGCCGTAGTGGCGGGCGAGGAGTTCGCCGAGGATGGCGAGACCGCGGCCGGGCGGGTGGCCGGCGGAGTCCGGGCCTGGACCATTGTCGGTGACGCGGAGGCGGATCGCCGCAGGAAGGCGCCCGGCGGTGACTTCGATGCGGCGCGGCGGCCCGGCCTTGGACAGGCCGTGTTTGAAGGCGTTTTCAACGAGGATATGCAGGGCCATGGACGGAATCCGGAAACCGCGCAGATCGTCCGGGAGTTCGATCAGCACGGAGAACTCGCCGAAGCGTGCGCGCTCGACGGCGATGCAGTCGTCGATGAAGTCGAATTCAACGGCGAGCGTGGTCCATTCCGAGCGGGCGCGGTCGAGGGCGTGGCGGAAGATGCCGGAGAGACGAAGGACGGTGGATTCGGCGAGATCGGGATCGTCGTGGATCAACGAGGCGATGGTATTGAGCGAGTTGAACAGAAAATGCGGGTTGATCTGGGCGTGGAGGGCGCGGACCTGGGCGCGGCGGTTTTCGAGCGTGGAGGCGAAGGAGGCGGCGAGGGAGTCGAGCAGTTGATAGTCCTCGCTGAAGTACGGGCGGTTGTCGGGCCGGTGGTCCAGCACGATCCAGCCGAGGATCAGGCCGCCGGCGCGAATGGCCGAGCGGGCCGCGGGGTCGATGGGCGGGGATTCGTCCAGAATGATCCGGGCGGGTGCGCGGAAGATCTCAGTGAGGGCGAGCGTGGCCTGTTCGATCAGGGCTGGTTCGGTGGAGGCGGGCTGTGTGCGGTCAAGAAACAGCGCCTGGGCCTGGAAGGCAGGCAGGGGGCGATGGAGGAACGACCGATCGAGCCAGAGTCCGATGCGGCGACTGACGGCGGGGACCAGATAGAGAAGCGGCAGCAGGACAATAGCGAGCGGAAGCGGAGCGAGCCGGGGCAGGGCGAAGTAAAGAACGGCCAGGACGGCGGAAAGGGCGAGCAGATAGTAGACGGCCCACTTGACGAACAGATCGAGGAAGAGGAAGCGGCGGCTGGCGTAGCTTTCGACAAAAAGGAAGGCCAGCGGGAGACAACGCGTCGTGAGCGTGAGCCAGGGGTTGCGGGTCCAGAGGGCGGCGGCGACCAGGGCCGATGCGCCAGCGGCCAGCCAGAGGCTACGGTTGCCGGCGTGCGATGGGCGGATTCCCGTCAGCAACGTGATGACGAGCAGGACGGCGTATGCGGCTGAGACCGCGGCGACCGCGCTTGGAGCCAGTGAGCCGGTCCAAATCAGCAGCGCGCACAGGGCGATGATCATCGAAAGGGCGGCGGTCGCCCACTGGCCCCTCTTTCCCGAGAGACGGTGGAGAAGTGGCGGGAACAGACACCCCGCCGCGAGGAGGATCAGGAAATCGGACGTGACCAGGCTGAGGACAAACCAGCCCGCCATGCAGGTAAACAGCAGGGGATAGAATGCCGATGGCCAGGGCCAGTGCGGCTGACGGCGCTGGCGGAACCAGAGCAGCGTCAGACCGGCAAAGGCGAGCGCGGCGAAAGAGAAGACGATGCGGCTGACGGCGAGGTGCACTTCAAGCGTAATCATAGTTCAGCCGGCGGGCCCATGGACCGCGCTGGTTCACGAGTTACGGAACCCTGCGGCTACAAGGGCGAGGCCAAATAGAAAAACCCCGCCAAGACCCATGAGAACGTTCCGGCCCGCGCGCGAAGGCTGCCGGATGGATTTGATGTCCTGAAATGGAATCGTGCGCGTATCGATGGCACTCGCGCTGGCGGTCATCAGTTCAAGCGATTCGGGGGTGACGGATTGGACACGGCCCCGGATTCTTTCGCCGGAAACAAGCCAGACATCGACCACCGTGCCGGAGGAGAGTTGAGCGGCTTTCGCCACGGGCGGCTCGGCCGGGTAGCACAAAGTCGCGCAAAGCAGAAGGCAGATTATGGGTCGAAACATCGATGGTCTCCTTTGTCAAGCCGCCGCCTAGAGGACGGTTGCGACAGCAATCAGCAAACCGGCCAGAGCAAGCCAGGCTACGCCAAGTCCGGCGAGCAGTCTCTCGAAGAAGGGGGTCGTCTGCTTGAAGGACTTGATCTCCGCGAACGCGATGGTGCGCGACTGGAGGCTGTCACGGCCGCCGACGATTGTGACGCCTTCCCGGGTCACGCCGAACAACTGCCCCTTGACCTTTTCACCAGTGACCAGGACAAGCGCGACAGCTTGTCCGTCAGGTGTTTGGGCGGCGGCTTCCCGCGGCGATCGCCGGGCGGCCGAGGCCGGAAAGGCCATCAGCAGGACAAGAAACCAACAGAGGCAGAATCGCATTGTGCTTTCTCCCGAGGACAATGTGGTGGACAACCGGCGATAGAACGCGCGGTCTTTCGAGCGCGACCGGCGGATCGAACCGTGCTGGCGGTCAGCGCGTGTGATCCCAACCGCGCAGCTATCGCCCTGCGCCCAGGGCCGTACTCAAAATCACGGCAACGGTCGCAATTACGAGCATCATTCCGCCTAAGAAGGCGAAGCCATCGCGCACGCCGTCGCCGGGTTGGCGGATGAACTTAATCTCGCCGACGGGGATTTCGCGTGTCGTGGCGGTATCGGATGTGGCGGTCATGACGGCGACCGAGGCGGGCGTGACGCCTTGCAGCCGCCCTTTGACCACTTCGCCCGAAATCAATGTGACGACGACAACCCTTCCTGTCACCATCCGCGCCGCTTTGTTGGCGGGCGGTTCGGCGGGGAAGCAGAGAGTGGCGGCAAGCAGCAGGCAGAGAATGGATCGAGTCATGGACAGCCGCCTCATCATCTGTTTATTAAGCCGCCGAAGGCCATGAAGAAAACGAAGACAACGCCGAAGCCCGCAAGGATATTCCTTCCAATGGCGGGGCGCCGTTTCAAGGATTCGATCTCGCTGTACTTGAACTCGCGCGGCTGCATCCCGGCGGAGGAATCGTTTGGAATGACAGTGACGCTTTCGTCGGTCGCGCGCAACAACCGCCCCTTGACCTTTTCTCCGGTTACCAGGGTCAGCACAACAGCTTGTCCGTCGGAGGTCTGCGCTGCGACCTGTCTCGGCAAGCGCCGCGCCGCGGAGGCGGGCAGGGCCATCAGCATGAAGAGCAGCCAACAAAGGGTCGTTCGCATGGTGTGTGTACTTCCTGATGCCACAGTGGCGCAGCGACGGGAAAGATGGAAGCGCGCAGGGGATGAGCGGCGGAGATTGGCAGATGAATGGTTCATGCACCCCTGCACGGCGGATCTGCCGCAACCGCGGGCAACCGCTCCTTGACCCATTTGAGTGCAGTGTGAGACGCTGATCGAATGGTATGCCCCTGCAGTGTCTGGGGGTCTCTCTTACAACGTATGGATTCAGCCGTCGCCAGAGTGGATATTGGCGTAGCCCGGCGTGCGGCCGGGCTTCAGCGCCTGTTCGCCCACGAACGGGTCCTGCTCCTCTTCCTTATTGTGATGGCGGTTCTGGGCGCTGTCAGGCCGCTTTCCTCCGCCCAGCGGGTGCTGCTTTGGAGCATGCCTGTCACGCTCTACTTGCTCTGGAGTTTCGAATCCGGCGCTTCGCGCGCCTGGTCGCGGATGGCGCGCCAGTGGACCTCGTTCGGATTGATCCTCGTGGCTTACTGGTCGCTTGAATTGTTCGCGGCAACGCCTATTTCCCACTGGCAGGATAGCTGGATCTCGTGGGACCGGGTGCTGCTGCATGACCTGGGTTTGAAGGCGTTAATCGAAGCCGCCGGCCGGCCGGCGCCATTCCTGCTGGAAGCTCTCTACCTTCTGCTTTACGCCATCCCCCCGATCTCTCTGGCGATCCTCTATTTCTCCGGCGCACGCTCCAGGAGCGGAAATTACCTGCTGGTCCTTTTCCTGGGGACGCTCACCGCATACGCCCTGATTCCGTTTTTCCCTGTTGCCTCGCCGCGCGACGTCTATCCGGGCACGGATCTGCCGTCGTTCGGCAGCATCCCGAGATCCATCAATGTCTGGCTGCTCGATCACATGGACATCACGACGGGCGTCTTCCCAAGCGGCCACGTGGCCGTCGCCTTCTCCTCCGCGTTCGGCCTGCTCTACGCCGTCCCGGCGCGGCGCAAGCTCTGGCTGGCGGCGTTTTTTGCCGCCGCCCTGGTCTACATCGCAACCATCTACGGCCGTTACCACTATGCCGTTGACGGGCTGGCGAGTATCGCCATCTCCGCCGTCGCATGGCGACTCTCGATGAGGGTTGGCTCCAGATGAACTTTGGCCTCGCGCTGTGCCTTTTCTGGATCGCCGGCATATGCGCCGCCAGCGCCAGGCCCCACCATTATCAGGTGAGGCTGACGAATGGCATCGCCAGCTATTCCAAGCCTGGAACCCCTTTCCAGGCGCGCGTGATCGGCCCCATGAGGTCAGGCCCCGAGAACCTGCTGCCGAGCGGGACCGTCGTTCATGGCGTTGTCCGCGCCGTCCATTCGATCGGACTGGGATTCAGGCGCGAGCGCGCAATGCTGGAATTGGAGTTTACGGGCTGCGTCTTGCCCGATGGCAGCGACCTTCCCTGCACGGCCAACCTGGTTTCCGTCGACAATGCGCAGGAAAAGGTGACCGGACCCAACCAGATCACGGGGATCCTTGCCGCCAGCCACCCCAACAGTTGGCTGAGTGGCTTATGGTTCCGGCCCATGCCCACGCTCTTTCAGAAGTCTTCCACCGGTCTGACGGGCGCGGGCGGCTTCATCCATTCCAGAATGGCGCCAACACCGATGGCTGCCGCGGCCATAGTCTCCACGCGCATCTTCCTGTTCAGCCTGCCGGAACCTGAAATCGAGTTGCCCGCCGGCGCCGAACTCATTCTCAAGATCGCGGCCAATCCCGGCATCGGGTGGAGCGGGCACGATGGCCAGATCGCGCTACACCTCCAAGAGAGCCTCCTCGATGGGCTCATCAGCCAGCCGCCGGAAGTCTTCATGCCGGACAAGAGCCGGGCCCAGGACATTATTAATCTGGCGTTCGTGGGCGCCCGGCCCAACCTCCAGCAGGCGTTCGCGGCCGCCGGTTGGACGACAGCCCACCCGATGAATGGCAAGAGCTTTGCCCGATCCTACTCCGCTTTCACGTCCATGAAGCCTTACCCGAACGCCCCTTTTTCGACCCTCCACTACCAAGGCCGCACACCCGATCTGGTCTTCCAGAAGTCGTTCAATTCCATCGCAAAACGCCACCACATCCGGCTCTGGTCGGCGGAGGTCGATGGCCGGCAGGTCTGGCTTGGCGCGGCGACTCACGACGTGAGCGTCGCCTTCGACATGGAGCGCCTGGTGTTTACTCACCACATCGATCCTCATATCGACAGGGAGAGGAGCACGGTCCTGAACGATCTGGCCTATTTGGGATGCGTATCAACTCCCGTGTTTCTACCCAGAGACTATCTCAGGCGCCGGACCGCCGATAAAGGCCCGATCATCACCGACGGTGCCCTGGCCGTGGCGAGCCTTCAGGACTGCGCGGCTTCGGAAACCCAGGAACAGCCATTCCTGAAGCGCAAGCGGCGAATTCCCGTCCTGATAGCCAGGCGGGCCGTGCTTGAGACGAGGCAGTACGTCACCCGCGGCAATCCCTATTACTGGGCGTACCGGTCGGTCCGCAGGGCTGTCTCACCGAATCGGAAGGTTGCCGGCGCCGATGAGTAGACGGGTCATTCTGATTTTGGCGGGAGTCCTGGCCGCCTATCCCGCTCCCTGCTGGAGCGAAAACGCGATTCCCTCCGCCGAAGACATCATCGCCAAGGTGGAAGCGGCCGACCGCGCCCGCCGGGAGTCGATGCCTGGATACACCTCCGTCCGCCACTACCTCGTCGAGAACGACCGTTTTCATGTCAAGGCAAGCATGAAGGTGGAAGTCACGGTGGACTCATCCGGTGTCAAGAGCTTTCGGACCCTGGATGTCTCCGGCCCCGCGGCGGTGCGTAAGCTGGTTTTCAGCCGCATGCTGGACACCGAAGCCAAGGCGTCAGTCCTGGATGTGCAACCTTCCACGCGCGTTTCCCGTGACAACTACACCTTCCGCTTCATCGAAGCGGTTGGCGCCGGCGCCGGACTCCACTACGTACTCGATGCAGAGCCAAAGACCGATAATCCAATGCTCTTACGCGGGCGGATCTGGGTGGATGCCGGCAGTTTCGCTATCGCCAGGATCGAAGGCGCCCCTGCGCAGAATCCGTCATTCTGGGTCAGGAAGACCCGCTTCATCCACGAATATGCCGCCCGCGGTGGCCAGTGGCTTGGCGTCATCAACCGTTCCGAATCCGACATCCGAATCTTCGGCCACAGCGTCGTGACCATTCGCTACGGAGATTGCGTTTTCACGCCCACGGGAGGAGACAGGAGCACATCCGGGTCTACCCGGTAGGACAGGAGGGAAGAACGGGCTGACATGAACCCGCCCGTGGACGGCCCGCCTGGCTTGCTCAGCCCGCCTTGAGAACCCCTGCCATGCCCAGCCCGGCCAGGCCAGCCAGAATGAACGGCTCATCGTTCTCATCCTCCCGATTCGCCCGACCGGGACGGGCCGCGACTCCATTTCGCGCCCGAACATCAGAACTTTTTCGTCCTCGTCCACCGGTCGCCGAGCCCGGCGGACAGGGCGATTTCAGGCAGGCGGCGCTGGTGCAGTCCGCATTCTCTCCGAAACCAGATGGTTTTCGTCAAACCGGCATTGAGCCGAGGACCCCTCAGAAGCTCAGGCGCAGCCCAAAGCGGAAGACCCTCTCGTCGATGCCATCGCGTCCGGTGTTCTGAAGACTGGTGATCTCGGTGAAGCCGCCGAGAGCCCGGATCGTGCCGTCGGCATTGAGTTGCAGGTTCGACACGTTTGTGCCGGGAGTGCCGAAGTGCGGCGTATTGGTGGCGTTGAAAGCTTCGGCACGCAACTGCATGCTGAACCGTTCGTTGATGCGGAAACTGCGGAACAGGCCGGCGTCGAGGTTGACGATGCCGGGTCCGATGAGGTTATTGAAACCGGAGGTGCCGAAGCGGGCATCCGTCACGGGTTTGAACGCAAGGGGATCAAAGAAGGAAAGGCCTGTTCCGGCGCCGCCAATGACTTGGACATCGGCCTTCACCTGGTCCGCACGCTGGGTGTTGCCAGGCGCATTCAGTGATGTGCTGGACGAGGTGACATAGAACGGCTGGCCGGAGACGAGGCTGAGGATCCCGTTCATCTGCCAGCCTGTAACCAGCCAGGAGAGCGGTCCGCCCTGCGAGGCCCACTTGCGGCCCTTGCCAAAGGGCAGTTCCCAGACGCCATTCATGGTGAGGTTGTGGGGCGAGTTGGAGTTGGTGACCGAGCGGTTGAGGTGGTAATACTCCTTGAGTTGGATTGCGGCGAGACCGTCGCTGTTCTCGCTGCAGCAGATGCCGAGCGCCTTGGACCAGGTGTAGGAGACGCCCACCTGAAGGCCCTGGGCAAATCGTCTTTCAAGAGAGGTCTGGAGGCCGTCGTACATGGAGTTTCCGATCGGCGTCACCAGCCGGGTTTCGGCGGTGCGGCCGAACTTCTGTGCGAGGAATCGCCCAGTGTTGCCGCCATTGATCGGGGCGGCGTTGAGTTCGGCAAACCCGACCTGGTTGATCGACCGGGTGGCCACGTAGCCGGCTTGGCCGACGAAACCCCAGATGAGCTTCTTCTGGATAGTGAAATTCCAACTCTGGATGTAGCCGCGGTTGTACTTGTCATCGAGGGCGTTGGCGGCCACGGCGGACCCGATGTCGATAATGCCATTGCCGAGGTCGGGCGCCTGGAGCAGGGGGATCCCGTCCCGAAGGCGGCCGGCGGGCTGGAACGAATTGACCCCATTGAGGTTCAGGACAACCAGCATGGGATAGTTGGTGCGCATCGGACGAGCCAGGCTATAAGGATCGACGGTGATGCCATACCCGGCGCGGATCACGAAATCGTCCTTGATGCGGTAGGCGATACCGGCGCGGGGTCCGAAGTTCGTTTTGCTCTGCGCGACCCCGCAGTCCATCGGAACAACTCCAACCCCGCAAACATGCATCTTGTTGGTGAGCGGGTTGTATCGTTCGAGTCCACGATCGACGCGGCGCGGCATCGGGAAGTATTCCCAGCGGGTGCCAAGCGAGAGCGTGAGCCGGCGGCTGACCTGCCACTGGTCACGGAAGTACAGGCTATGCATGGAGGCCCGAACGTTATATTCCTCGGGAACCTGGAGGATTCTTCCGATGCCGGTCGGAACCCCGAGAAGAAATGCCGACCAGGTATTGAACTGGTTTGAGGCAGGCCCCCCTTGGATCGTGGTCGGGCCGCCGGCAAAGGTGAACCCGCCGGACGGACCATGGAGAGCGCCGGCGAATTCGGCTTGTGTGTGATTCAGTTGCTGCTTGGAACCGTCGTATCCAAACCTGATGCTGTGTGTACGGACGTTCCAGGATGCGTTGCCGACAACCTGGAACCGCGGATCGCGGTTATAGAAGGGCCGGGCCGAGTTGCCCTGTGCGCCCATTACGGCGTAGTTCGAGACGGTAAAGCGCGGATATCCGCTTTCGAAGAAGCGCGTTCCGTTGGTGCCGGGGATGCCGAACACGTCGCGGCCGATGTTCTTGCCCAGGCCGCGCTCGACCGAGTTGGCGTCATAGGCGGTGTAGCCGAAGTTGCCGTCAAGGATGAGGTTGGCGCGAACGACATAAGTGGCGCCAACGGCCATGTTGCCGGTCGTGCCGTAGGTGCGGCCCGAGACCGAGGCTGGTGAATAGACCGGCACGCCGAGGATCTCTCCCAGCGAAGGGTCGCTGTCAAAGACATGGTCCTGAACCCCGCCGCGGCCGAACATCGTTAGCTTCGCGCTCGGATTCCAGTTGATCTTGCCGTCGAACTTCTTCGAGTTGAAGTAGTAGGGTCCCGTGGCGAAGAGATTGTTGGTGAGCTGGTTGGGGAAGGTGGGCCCGGGAAGCATGCCCTGAATCTTCAGGGCGATGGGTTCCATGCGGGAGTTGGGAATCAGTTTGTCCGGGAAAGGCGTGCGGCCTGAGCCATTGGTGGCGCCAGTGGCTGGATCGTAGACGGGATTGGGCGAGGCGGACATGTTGCCGGCCTTGATCGCGTCGGTGGGGACGGTCAGCAGGCGCGAGCCGAACTGGCGGTCCCAGGTGCTCTCATAGCTGGTGAAGTAGAACAGCTTGTCGCGCACGATCGGGCCGCCGAATGTACCTCCTGCCTGGTTGAGGATCTGCTTGGGGTTGCGCTCACCCGCCGGCAGGAAGAACGGTTTGGCCTTCGTGGCGTTGCTGTTGTGGTACTCGAATGCGGAACCGTGCCACTGGTTGGTGCCGCTCTTGATCGATACGTTCACGGCCGCACCGCCGGCGAGCCCCGTTTCGGCGTCGAATGAATTGGTGGTCACGTTCACTGCCTCAACCGCCTCAAGGGCAGGCGTGTAGCCGGGCAGGTGGGGCAGCCAGATCTGGTTGACGCCGGCCCCCTCGATGCGGACCGCGTTCGAGCTGCGGCTGGTGCCGTTCACGTTATATAGCGCCGCACGTGACGGATCGACGCTCGGGCCGTTCCCATTCCTGGGGTACGTGAAGCCGGGCAGCGTCTTAAACATGTGCGTGTAGTTGCGCCCGGGCGGTAGTGGAGCATTCTCGAACTGCCTGGCGCCAATCTCGGATCGAACCTCTGCGCGATCGGTCTGGATGGCAGGCGGCGCGGCTTCAACCTGGATCGTCTCCGCAAGTCCCCCGACCTGGAGGGAAGCATCCACTCGGGTGGCGGCATTCGCCGACACAGCGACGTCCCGGGCCGCGAAAGTGGTGAAACCCGGTTTCGTGATGGTGACTTCGTAGGTGCCGCCCGGCAGTGTGGCAATCTGATATTGGCCCGACTCGTTCGTGCGGGTTTGCCGCGCGAAACCGGTTCGCGATTCCTTCGCCACCACCAGCGCATCAGGCACGGAGGAGCTCGATGCGTCGGCCACGTTACCAACCAATGTGCCATAGAGAACCTGCGCCGGAGCGGCGATCGTGGCCGCAACGATTAGACAGATCGAACAGAGAAGCTGACGCATGAGATACCCCTTCCAGAGAAACCACACCTTAACCGAATGTTACAGTTTTGTGAATGAGCTTATCAAAGATGCCGTATCAGCGGCAAGCGGAATTGCGGACCCGCCACGACAAGCCACTCTCTCAAACCACTCTCTCCGCCCTCCTCGGCCATGCGTCCAGGTGATAGACTTTGGAATCCTCCTGTCCGCCATACGGTGAAATCTACATGAACCTGTCCAGACTCTCCCGCCCAGCGGCCCTCGGCCTGCTCGTTACCTTCGCCATGACAGCCCAGACACCCGGCAACACCAGCGACGAATTCCGCGCCCGCTTCCTCGCACAGTTGCCTTCGAACTCGCTCAGTTCCACCCACGGCGACGCCATGATGCTGCGCGTCCTCATTGGGAACGGCAATCTGAAGCGCGGCATCGAGGTCGGCGTGGCTCTGGGCTTTGGCGCCATCCACATGGGCATCGCCTTCGAGCGCAACAAGGGGACGCTGACTGCAATCGAGATCGATCCGCGAAGCGCCGAAACCGCGCGCCTGAACATCGCCAAAGTGGGCCTGGAGAGGACGGTCAATGTCGTCGCCGGCGATGCCCTGGCCGTCCTGCCGAAGCTCGAAGGCCAGTACGATTTCATCTACATCGACGCCCACAAGCCCGACTACCTCAAGTACCTGAAAGCCATCGAACCCAAGCTACGCAAAGGGGCCGTCGTCGTCGCCGACAACGTCATCGTCTCGGCCCGATCCATGGCCGATTTCCTCGACTACATGCGCACCAGCCCGGACTACGACAGCGTCACCATCCGCGCCTCGGACGAGAAACGCGATGGCCTGTTGATCGCCTACAAGAAGCGCTGAGGCGGCCCCCGCTTTAAACATAACGTCGAAAGTGCGCGCCTGCCGGTCGCGGCTCGGAATCAGCCGAGCATGGCCGCCACCGAGCCGCTTGCGTGAGCGAGCGGCACTCCTGAACAGACGGTTCTATTCGCAAACACAGATGTCGTTGTGTTTAGTCCGCGGCCTTCACTTTCTTCGCCGGGATCCCCTTCGGGTGGCAGTCCGCGCACTTCACCCAATGGATGTTGTACTTCGACTCCTTATTGAAGAAGGTCGTGTCCATGGTCTCGACTTCGCGGTTGCAGTTCGACATCTTCGGATGGCAGGTCGAACACGACGCGCGGGTCGAGCCGCGATGCGGATCGTGGCAGGCCAGGCACGAGATGCCCTCGTGGACGCCCATCGGCGTCCGGTCGTCGCCGGTGCCGGCCAGCGATGCCGTCCACGGCGCATGGCACTGGTAACAGAGCGCCTGCCGTTTGTCCGGACTCATGCGGATCTTGCGCTCGCCGTCCATCACCTGCGGCACGGGCAGCAGTTCAACGGGGATGCCCGTCTGCGTCCGGCGGTCAAAGAAACCGATCGACGGCCGCACGATCTCTTCCTTGCGCGAGATCACCGCCTTGCGCACATGGCCCCTGAGCGGCTGGCCTTCGCGATGAACCGTGTGACAGGTCAGGCACGGAACCGCTGGCGCGTTTTGCAGATCCTGCCGCACCAGCTTCCACGGACCCTTCGTTTCCACCGGCGACACCAGATCCCTGATCGCCCCGTCGAAATGCACCGCGTGGCAGCGCAGGCAATCGTCCATCAGCCGCCGCTCCGAATTGTGTTTCTGATCGAGGAAGATCGACTCGTAGGTGACCGAATGCGGCCCGTTCTTCCAGGACGCAAACTGCTCCTGATGGCAGGACTGGCACTGCTGCTGCATCCGCAGCACGTCGTCGAGTTTCAGCCGCGGCCGCGCCGGCGCTTCGTCCCGGATGTGCGTCCGCAGCCGGTTCAGATTGGTCAGATGGAAACGCGTTTCCATCGTCAGGGCGTTGCCGTGACAGCGGTCGCAAGTCACTTCGCGGTGGGAGCTGATCTTCCAGTTTTCGACCTGCGGCCCGATCTCGTGGCAGCGCCCGCAGGCGTCCGCTCCGCCGGATTCATAGACGAAACTCCCCAGCGGGACCATCAACACCACGCCGGCGGCGACCAGCGCGATGACAAGCAGCGGCTTCATGCGCGGCCTCCCTTCATCTGACGGGCGATATGCCCGCCGGCCCGGTAAGCCAGTGCCATGATGGTCAACACCGGGTTGAATCCGCCATTGGTCACGTGGACGCTGGCGTCGACGACATAGACGTTATCGGACTCGTGGACGCGGCAGTTCTCATCCACGGCCGACGTCTTCGGGTCCTTGCCCATGCGCACCGTCCCGGCCTGGTGCTGGCCGCCGCTCAGTCCGCGGCCGCCGGTCCTGCGCCAGGTCTGAATCGCTCCCGCCGCTTTCAGCCACGCCTCGGCCTTGAGCGACATGGCCACGCCGATCTCGAACGTATGCTCGTGCCGCGATCCCGACAGCCTCGCCACCGGGATGCCCCACTTGTCCTTCACCGCCGGATCCACTTCTACCCGCGCGTCCCAGATGGGGATCTCCTGAGTCGGACCCTGCACGGCGACCGTCCTGCGGTAGTTCCGCCGCATGAAGTCCTTGAAATCCTTGCCCCACCGGGCCGTCCCCGGCGGACGCGCTCCGATGGCCTGAATCGGCAGCCGGATGAACTCGTTGGCCAGCATCGCGCCGCCCGCCAAACCGGGGTTGCCGTGGTTGTAGTCGCAGATGGCGATCGATGCGCCGGGGCCTAGGTCGTCGTATAAATCCTCTTCAAACAACCCAAGCGCCCCCGTGTAGGCGTGGCCTTGCAGGTTGCGGCCCACCCAGTCATGGCGGTTGCCCAGGCCCTGCGGAAACAGTTTGCTCTTCGAATTCAACAGCAACCGGGGGCTCTCGATGGCGCTGCAACTGACAACAACCACCGACGCCGGCTGTTCCTGCAAACGCCAGTTTTCGTCGTAATACTTCACTCCCGTGGCGCGGCCCTTGTCGTCCACCATCACTTCGCGCGTCATGCACTCGGTGCGCAGTTCCAGATTGCCCGTCTGGAGCGCCGTGCGCAGGACCGTGTTCTGTGTGCCGCACTTGGCGTCCACTTCACAGGCGAAGCCGACGCACCAGCGGCACCTCATGCACGCTGGACGCCCGTTGTAGGGGACCGAATTGCGCAGCATCGGAATGTCGAAAGGATGCAGGCCGATCTTTCTGGCCGCCGCATCCAGCAACTTGTGCTCTTTCGACGGCGGCCCGACGGGCGGCATCGGCAGCGGCCGCTTGCGGGCGCCCTTGAACGGGTTGTTCGAATCGTCTCCGGAGACGCCGATCTCCCATTCGGCCTTTTCGTAATAGGGTTCGAGGTCGTCGTAGGTGATCGGCCAGTCGTCAAGCGTCGAGTCCTTGATCGCACCGTATTTCGACTTCATCGTGAAGTCCAGCGGATGGAAGCGCCAGGCCATCGCGCCGTAGCTGAACGTGCCGCCGCCGACGCAACTGGCGTTGTTGTTGTAGCCGCCCTCCCAGGGCAGAACGACGCGCTCGCGTCCGCGTTCGTCCACGAATACGCGTGGTTCGCCTTCGCTGTCGGGGCCGGAGGAGTTGCCCAGAATATTGGTGCGCTGGTTATAGAGATCGTCCTTGCGGCAGTCCGAGGGCTGGTAGAACTTGCCGCGTTCGAGCAGGACCACGTGATAGCCCGCCACGGCGAGTTCCTTGGCGATGATGGGTCCGGCCGCGCCCGCGCCGACGACAACGGCGTCCACTTTATTGAGTGCCATCAGCTCTTCTCCCCGAAGCTATAGTGGAGCCGGCCGCGTACCGGCAGCGGCGGAACGCCCAGCATCCGCCATGAGACGAAATCGCGGTTGCCGCCATGGCGCGGGTTTCCGAAGAAGCCCTGCATCGTATGGTTGAGAACCATGTCGAAGGCGGCCTTGCCGCCGTCGTTACCCCATATCGACTTGTCGCCTTCACCTTTATCGATTGCGGCCAGCAGGGCGCTCTGCTGTTCGATCGGCAAATCGGCGAAGGGCTTGCCGTGCGCGCGGCGGGCGGTTTCTTTGATCGCTTCGGCGGCCCGGCGATAGGGTTCCTGGAGTTTCTTGAAGCGGCGGGTGAGTTGGAGGTCGATGTAGCGAATCACCTGCGCCTGGCTGGCGCCCGGCATGTCGTCGGCCGGGATCAGGCATTCGGTCCAGGCGTCGATGGTGCGGGCTTCGTCCTTCGAAAAGAAACGTAAGCCCGGAGCGAGACGCGCTCCGCATCCGGCGGCGGCGGCCGAGGCGGCAGTGGCGACAAATTGACGGCGTTTCAGGTCCATACCTCCTGAAGTGGTATCGGCAACGATCATATACCGCCAATGGATGTATCGGCAATCCGGCCGCGAGCGCGGCGGGGCCGGGATCAGCGCCGGGCGCGGAGTTGTTCGAACGTCTGGTTGCCGATCGGGTAATGCCGCCAGTCCACGTGGTCGAAGTGCCACCACTCGAACGCGTAGACCATGAAGCCCTCGGCCTCCATGGCGTCTCGCAGCAGCTCCCGCAACTGGCGCTGGCGCGCCGTGCCGCCGGGATAGTCGGGGAAGGACCGCTCGCTCATCTCGTCGTAAAGGGAGGTCATCTCGACGGTCTTGCCGGTCTTCAGGTCATAAAGGGTCACGTCGGCGGCGCAGCCGCGGTTGTGTCTCGACCCGTTTGAGGGGTTGGCGACGTAATCGCGCAGGCTCAACGGCGTCGCTTCCCAGAAGATCCAGGTGACGCGCCACGGGCGGTAGGCGTCGTGGATGACGATGCCGTAGCCCGCGTCCTTCAGCCGCCGGTGCGCCCGAACCAGCCCTTCAGCCGCGGGCCTCTGGAGGAACGCCGCGGCGGATTCATAGACGGGCGTCGAAAGGAAGTTGTCCCTGCCCGCATAGCGAACATCCAAACGGATCGAAGCGTCCAGGGCGGCCACGTCAATCAGTTCGGACGGGCGGAAGTTGCCGGTCTCGTTGGGCGGCGATTGCTTTGCCGCCTCCCGCTGAAGCTCCGCGATCGGGCGCGCCGGTTCGAGCCGGAAGACCTGCTGGCCGAGCAGCGGCAGGCCGGTCAGGAGCAGGAAAAGGAAGCGGTTCATTGGAACGATTCTACACGCCATGGCCGGCGGAGTAGAATGGTCCCGGAGACGGCCCGAACGCTTACCCATGCAGCAGATTCACGTCATTGACTCCCATACCGGCGGCGAACCCACGCGGGTTGTCGTCTCCGGCGGACCCGATCTTGGGTCCGGTTCTTTGAAAGACAGGCTCGAACGGTTCCGCTCCCAGCACGACCGGTTTCGCTCCGCGGTCGTCAACGAGCCGCGCGGCTCGGACGCCGTGGTGGGCGGGCTGATTTGTCGACCAAACGAACCTGATTGCGCCTCAGGCATCATATTTTTCAACAACATAGGCTATCTTGGCATGTGCGGTCACGGGACGATCGGGTTGGCCGCGACGCTTGCCTATCTGGGCCGGCTCGCGCCAGGGGTCCAGCGGATCGACACGCCGGCCGGGGTGGTGACTGTTGAATATCACGGCAGTGGCGAGTCGACCATTGGCAACGTTCCGAGCTACCGGCTGACCAAACGAACCGAGGTGGAGGTCCCGGGGATCGGCCGGGTTTGCGGCGACATCGCCTGGGGCGGCAACTGGTTTTATCTCGTCGAGGAGGCGCCGGTTCCTTTGGTTCTGGACCGGCTGGATGAGCTGACAAACTACACTTGGCGTATTAAGAGGGCGCTGGCCGCTGCCGGCATCACCGGGGCGGATGGCGCTGAGATCGACCACGTCGAGCTTTTCGGCCCGCCGTCGTCGCCGGACGCCGACAGCCGCAATTTCGTCCTTTGTCCCGGCAAGGCCTACGACCGTTCTCCTTGCGGGACGGGAACGAGCGCGAAGATGGCTTGTCTGTATGCCGACGGGAAACTGGCTGAGGGCCAGACGTGGCGGCAGGAGTCGATTGTCGGAAGCATCTTCGAGGGACGCGTCGAGATCCGGGACGGCCAGGTGATGCCGTTCATTCGCGGGGCGGCGTTCATCAATTCGGATGCGAAGCTGATTCTCGACGAGAACGACCCGTTCTGTTGGGGTATCAGGCAGTGACCGCGCCGGATGTCATCGTTGCCGGAGCAGGAATCGTCGGCGCGGCCTGTGCGCTGGAACTGGCTCGCGGCGGGTTGAAGGTCGCCGTCTATGACAGCGGCATCGTTTCAGGCGGCGCATCGGCGGCGGGGATGGGCCATGTCTGCGTGATGGACGACTCGGAGGCTCAGTTTCAGCTCACCCGCTATTCGCTTGAGCTTTGGGAACAGCTCTCCGCGTCGCTGCCCGCGTCAGCCCAGCATGTCTATTGCGGCACGCTTTGGGTGGCGGCCGACGAGGAGGAACTGGCGGAGGCGCGGCGAAAAGCTGAGTTCTATCAACCGCGCGGCGTGCCGGCCGAGGTGCTCGACCCGCGCCAACTCGCGGAAGCCGAGCCCAATCTGAGGCCGGGCCTTGCGGGAGGACTGCTTCTGCCAGCCGATAGCCTTCTGTATCAACCCGCCGTCGCCAAATGGATGCTGGACGAAGCCGGCAAACTCGGCGCGACGGTTCACACGAATCAGCGGATCGCAGCGCTCGAAGACGATGGCGTCCATTTGGCCGATGGGACCGTCGCCGCCGCAGGCCGGATGGTGAACGCCACCGGCGCATGGGCCGGGCAGATTACGCGCAACACGCCCGTCAAGCCGAAGAAGGGCCACCTGGTGATCACCGAGCGCGCGCCGGACTTCTGCTATCACGAAGTGGTCGAACTGGCATACATCAAGTCCGCCAACTCGGGCGCGACCGAGGCCGTGGCGTTCAACGTCGCGCCTCGCCCGACGGGCCAGGTGCTTATCGGGTCCTGCCGCCAACTCGGCGTGTGGGACCCGGCCATAGACGGCAGGTTTCTTAGCAAGATGCTGCGCCGGGCCATCGAATATATGCCTGGCATCGCCAACCTGCGCGGCATCCGAACGTGGACGGGTTTCCGCGCGGCAACCAAGGACTCCCTGCCACTGATCGGACCGTGCCCTGGTTACGAAAACGTCTGGCTGGCTACCGGCCATGAAGGACTCGGCATCACCACCGCCACCGGAACGGCCAAAACGCTTGCGGCGCAGATGCTGGGGACGCCCTGTGAAATTCCTTTCGAGCCCTATCTCCCTTCGAGAAAGGCCGCCCAAAATGACTGACACGGTCGAGATCACTGTCAATGGGCGGGCGGTGAAGGTCGAGCGCGGCACCACCGTTGCCGCCGCGTTGCTGATGGCGGGTATCACAGCCTTTCATCACTCGCCGGGCGGAGAAGCGCGCGCGCCGCTCTGCGGTATGGGCATCTGTTTCGAGTGCCAGGTGACCGTCAACGGCGAGGCTGGCTGCCTGGCCTGCCAGACGGTCTGCGCCAAGGGGATGACGGTGGTGACGCAATGAGCCATCAGCGAATCAAAACGTCCATCCTCGTTGTTGGCGCAGGTCCGGCGGGGATCAGCGCAGCCTGGGCAGCCGGAGAGGGTGGCGCGCGCGTCACCATGATCGACAACAATCCGCTGCCGGGCGGCCAGATCTGGCGTGGAGCGAAACCGTCGGACCGACAGTCGGCGCAGTGGTTCGAGCGTCTGGAGAAGGCCGCGCCCACTCGGATTCATTCGGCCCGCATCGTCTCGGCCGATCCTGGAGCGCGGACATTGCTGGCTGAGTTGCCAAACGAATCCACGGCGGCGATCGCGTACGACAGACTGATCCTCGCCACGGGCGCGCGGGAACGCTTTCTGCCATTTCCCGGCTGGACGCTGCCGGGCGTGGTGGGCGCGGGCGGGTTGCAGGCGCTGGTGAAGTCGGGCCTGGATGTGCGCGGCAAGCGCGTCGTCCTGGCCGGATCGGGACCGCTTCTGCTGGCCGTGGCCGATCTGCTGAGAGAGCGGGAAGCCAATGTCGTCCTGATCGCCGAACAGGCACCGGGCGCGGCGGTGCTTCGATTCGGGTTGAAACTGGCGGCCACGCCAGGGAAACTGTGGCAGGCGGCGGCGTTGCGGGCGCGGCTGGCCACGATCCCCTACCAAACGAACTGTTGGGTGGAATCCTGCCACGGCGACGGCCGGTTAAACGAAGTTAATGTCAATCAGAGTGGCCGCCGATGGAAAGTTGAATGCGACTACCTCGGCACGGGCTATGGGCTGGTTCCCAGCACGGAACTGGCCGCGCTGCTGGGTTGCGAAACCGGCGCGGATGGCGTGGCTGTCGACGAAATGCAACAGACGACGGTTGAAGGGGTCTACTGCGCGGGCGAGGCGGCGGGCATCGGCGGAGTGGACAAATCGCTGGTCGAAGGCTCGATCGCCGGGTACGCCGCCGCCGGCGATGAGAGCGCGGCACGGGCGCTGTTTGACGACCGGGCCCGGCAGCGCCGGTTTGGCAGGGACTTAGAGGCGGCATTTGCCCTGCGCGACGAATTGCGTTCGCTCACGACGCCCGAGACCATCGTCTGCCGTTGCGAGGACGTGCGGCTGTCCGATCTGGATTCGCTCGATGGCTGGCGGGACGCGAAGCTGCAATCGCGGTGCGGCATGGGCCGGTGCCAGGGCCGGGTCTGCGGACCGGCGGTCGAGTTTCTGAAAGGCTGGCATCCGGCGGCCGTGCGCCCGCCGCTGTTTCCAACCCGAATTGGCACAATGATCGCGGACGACGAGGTGAACCCATGAAATCAATCTGGCGCGGGGTGATTCCCGCCATCACGACTCCATTCAGCGAGGATATGTCGGTCGATTACCGGACGTTCGCCGAACACTGCGAACTGATGGCGAGGGCCTTCTGTACGGGCATCGTCATCGGCGGGTCGCTGGGCGAAGGCGGCAGTCTGACGCTGGATGAAAAAGCGCGCCTGATCGGGACGGCCCGAGAGGCGGTGGGCGGGCGGCTGAACGTCTTTCTGGGCGTTGCCGCGTTGACCACGGCCGAGGCGGTGGAGACGGCCATGATGGCGGCGGACAAGGGCGCACAGGGCCTGATGGTGTTGCCTCCGTATGTCTATGTGGGCGACTGGCGGGAGACCAAGGCGCATGTGGACGCGGTCTGCCAGGCGACGGGGTTGAGTTGCATGTTGTACAACAACCCGATCGCCTACAAGACGGACTTCGTTCCCCATCAGGTTGACGAGTTGCTGGGCAGCAATCCGAATCTGCACGCGATTAAGGAGTCGAGCGCGGATATCCGGCGCATCGCCGCGCTGAGGTCGCTGGCCGGGGACAGGCTGGACATCCTGGTGGGCGTGGACGATTTGATCGTGGAGAGCATCGCCGCGGGCGCGGTGGGGTGGATCGCGGGACTGGTGAATGCGTTTCCAAAGGAGTCGGTCGCGCTGTTCAACCAGGCGCAACAAGGCGGCTACGAGGAGGCCTTCAAGCTGTACAAATGGTTCCTGCCATTGCTACGGATGGACACGGCGCCGAAGTTTGTCCATTTGATCAAGCTGGTGCAGCAGGAAGTTCTGATTGGGAATGAGCGGCTGCGTCCGCCGCGGTTGGCGTTGACCGGGGAGGAGCGCGAAGAGGCGCTGGCGGTGCTGAGAGAGGCTCTGGGAACAGGATGGGAAGTGAATAATCAGCCCGAGGCCCAAACGTCTTCTCGCAACCCCCCTTTTGAGAGATCTTGAACAAAGGTCTTCACGGAGAGTTGTTTGAACGTCCGCTTGACATCATCGACGGATCCCGTTGTGGTCAAAATCCCACTGACCTCGATGGCTTGCTTGATGTCCAAATATAGCTGTTCTGTGCGGACGTAGATGGCCACGTCATTGGACGATGTACGTTTGTAGCGGAGGTGGGCATTCCTGCGCGGCCCCCCGGATTGGCTCAGATCTCTTCCTGATGCTGCACCCGAAATGTCGATATCCACATGTTGCCCGCCGCTTAGTGTGGCGATGGCAGATTGATACTGATGGGCTTTTCCGTTGCGAATGAGATCGAACATCAGAGCGAGCAGACTGGACTGTGGGGATTGCCCGGGAAGAGTGAACTCCTTTGTTCGCACTTGAAGGTTTGTGATGGTGGTGAAGTACCTAGGCTCAAGCTTTTGAAGCTCATCTGAGAAATCCCTCAGGGCCTGCCCCGTTGCATCCTTCCGACAGACTCGGCAAGCGAATTCCAGGAGGATCATGGCGAGCAATGCGAACATGAAGTTGCCCCCGCCGCGCTCATTCTGTCTGGCTGCAAGCAGATTCCATGTCTGTTCAAAATCACTGACCATGAAGCGAAAGATCTCATTCGCAGAACTGGGTTTTATCGGCACTATCTAAATCCTACATCTCTCTGGAGATCTGTCATGGCTGTCAAAGGAAACCGGCTCCGCTTGCACGAGGCAATCGGGGCCGGTGGGGGTTGGATTCGTTTGGTTACCAGAGCAGCTTGAGGCCGAACTGGAAGTAGCGGGCCGAGCCGACGTCGTTCACCTGGCCGAAGGCGGCGTTGCCAAGGGTGGTGTTGAAGCCGCCGAGGTTCATGTGGTTCATGGCGTTGAACGATTCGACGCGCAGTTGCAGCTTCATTTTTTCGAGGATGCGGACCTCCTTGAGGGCGAAGGCGCTGAGGTCGATGGAGCCGGGTCCGCGGATGACCCACTTGCCGGCGTTACCGAAGGTCCAGGAAGCGGGACGGGCGAAGGCGGCGGTGTTGAAGTAGCGGAACAACGACCGCTGATCGGCGGGCAGGCGCCATTCGCCGACGACGTTGGGCCGGGTAGCGACGCCGCCAGCGACTGAGGTGAGGGCAGGAGAGAAAAGGCGGCCGGAAGAGATCGTCCAGACGCCGGTGACAGACCAGCCGCCGAGCACACGGCCGAGGAAGCCCTGTTGTTTCCGGTACCAGGGCAGTTCGTAGGTGTGCATGATGACGGCGTAGTGGCGGCGGCTCTCTTCAAGCTCGGAGCGGTCGGCGCGGATGTTGAGCGGGTTTTGCATGCTGCCGGCGATACCTTCGTTGCCGTAGCCGATGATCTTGCCGAGAGTGTAGGACAGGCTGTAGGTCAGGTCGCCGGTGCGGCGGCGGACCGAGGTTTGCAGCGAGTTGTAGCTGGAGGTGGCCGACGGTTCGACCATGGTGATGCCGCCGACGCCGCGATAGGGCAGATAGCGGCGGGTATCCTGGCCGACATACTGCGACTGTTGCTCGGGGGTCAGGAAGTTGATCGGGCGCGACAGGGAGAGGTGGCGGCCGGTATTGCCGACATAGCTCATGTCGAGTTGCGTCTTGTAGGGCAGCAGGGTCTGGATGCCGAAGCTGTAGTTGTACATGGCCGGCATTTTGTATTCGTCGGGCAGCGAGTTGGCCGCAATTGGGAATTGCGTGGTATTCGGGATGCCGCTCGACGGGTTGTCGGCCTGGCCGTTGGAGATGGCGGTCTGCTGGATGAGCGGGGCGCGCGCGCCGAGGTACCAGCCGGAGTAGGCGATGCCGGTGACGCCATGGAAGATGCCGGCGCCGGCGCGGATGGCCAGTTTACCGTTGCCGAAGACGTCGTAGGCGAAGCTGAGCCGAGGCTGGAAGTTGGTCTTGCGCAAGGGGTTGAAGCCGTTGGGCAGGCCCTTGAACATGGCCTTGAAGGCCGGATCGTCATACTGGAGGACGCGGCCCTTGGCGGAGTCCGGCCAGCCGGAGCCGGGCAGGACGAGGCCGTTGAAGTAGTCGCCGGTTCCGGGAATGATCGAGCCGTTGGGGGCCACCTGCGGAGCCTTGGCCGGGTCCCAGTATTTCCCCATGAAGGCGACGAGGTTGTTGTCCTTGGCCCCCCATGGAGCGATGAAGGCCCAGCGGATGCCGTATTCCATCGACAGCCGGCGGTTGATGCGCCAGCTGTCCTGCACATAGAACTCGCGGACGTAGGATTTGTAGACCGTCTGGACGGGCGAACTGGTTTCGCTGTAGGAGTCGAAGTTGCCGAGCAGGGCGTTGGCGAAGGGGTGGCCGGAGTTGCGGGGATTGGAGGCCGAACTGGTGAAGCTGAAGGCGCCGTTGTCGGTGGCCTGGTTCAGTTCGTTCATGTTGAGCCACTCCATGTATGCGCCGGCTTTGAAGGTGTGGGCGCCGATGATCTTCGAGAAGTTCTCACGCAGGATGAAGGTGGGGGTGCGGGCGTAGCTAGGGTGGCCGGCGCCGCTGATGCCGGTGAAGCCGTTGATGGATACGTTCGGGATGCGATCCATGCGGTTGCCGACGAAGACCTCGGGGAAGGTGAAGCCGTAGGCGGAGCGCTTCATGCCGTCACCGAGGAGGCGGAAATCCTCGCGATAGTCTGAGTAGCCGTAGCTGAGTTCGTTGATGGTGGTGGCGTTGATGACGGTGTTGAGGGACAGGACGTAATTGTTGCCGCGGCGATCGCGGTAGGCCTGGAAGAGTTTGATGTTGTTGCCGGTGTTGTCGAAGAAGGAGGTGAAGTCCTGCTGGCCGGGGAGGGCGCGGAGGCTGAGGGCCCAATTGTTCCTGATGTTGTAGTCGAAGCGGTAGATGAGGTCGTTGGACTGGGTGGGCTGGGAGTTGCTGGCGTAGTAGTTGGCGCCAGGCCCGGTGTAGTTGGGATCGGGGTAGACCTTTTGCAGGGCCCTGCCGAAGGTGCTGATGCGCGATGCGGGGATGAGGTTGTTGGGGAACGCCAGTCTGGTGTCAGGGTCGAGGGGTTTCAGAGTACTGGCGCTGAAGTCGCCGCCGCGTTCGAGCGTGGTCGGGATGATGGAGGTCTTCTGGTTGAAGCCGGAGTTGGTGCGGGCCTCAAGGCCGACGAAGAAGAAGAGCTTGTTTTTATCGACGTTCCACTTGCCGGGGATGTAGACGGGTCCGCCGAGAGTGAAGCCGTAGTTGTGGTACCGGATGCGGGGGCGGCCGCCGACGACGAACCGCTGGGCGGCGAAGGCCTCGCTGAAGTAGAACTCATAAGCGGAGAGGTGGAAATCCTGGGTGCCGCGGCGGGTGGTGAAGTTGACCTGGGCGCCGGTGGAACGGCCGTATTCCGGGGCGTAGCGGGTGGAGGCGACCTTCACTTCCTCGATGAAGTCGACGCCCATGATGTTGTTTTGCTGGACGCCGTCGCGGGTGCGGCCATTGTTGATGCCGTCCACCGAAATGAAGTTCATGTCCTTGCGCTGGCCGTTGATCTGGACGCCGCCCATGGAGTAACTGGTGCCGCGGAAGTCGGTCATGAAGTTGCCGTAGCGTGAGATGACGCCGGGCATGATACCGAGCATGTAGAAGGGGTTGCGGCCGGGCAGGGCGAAGTTCTGGAGTTGCTGCTGGGTGACGGTACGGGAAACTTCGCCGTTGGAGGTTTCAATAAGAGGAGCATCGGCGGTCACGTCGACGGTTTCGGCGAGTTGCCCGACTTCGACCTGGAGGTTCAGGGAAGTCTGCTGGTCGGTTTCGAGTCTGACGCCGCCGCGGACGAGGGTCTTGAAGCCATTGGCTTCGACGCGGACTTCATATTCGGCGGATGGGAGTGACGGCACGGTGAAGAAGCCGCTCTCGTTGGTGGTTGCCCGGCGGGTGAGCCCGATAGCAACGGAGTTGACCTGGACCTTGGCGCCGGGGACGGATGCGCCGGTCGGGTCGGTTACTGTACCGGAGACGGTTCCGCGCGTTTGACCGAGAAGGGACGCCGCTCCTAGAGCGAGCAAGAGCAATAGTCTGGATTGCATAAACTTAACCTCACGCTTGGGAAAGCGTATCATGGCCGGGGCCTGGAGTCAAACACACAGTTGGTCACTCAGTTGGTCAGGCGAATGGATGCGGATGTACAATAGCGTCCGGCTCACCATGCGAACCCTCATCCTTGTTTTCCTGCTTGCCGCGGCAGCCGCCGCGCAGAGACCAGACACGAACTATGACGAGTCCAAAGTTCCGCGGTACACGCTGCCGGACCCGTTGAAGCTCACGACGGGCGAGACAGTGAAAGACGCCAAGACGTGGCAGGCGAAGCGCCGTCCGGAGATTCAGCGGCTCTTCGAGGATCAGATGTTTGGCCGCGCACCGGGCCGTCCCGGGAAGATGTCGTTCGAACTGACGTCGATCGAGAAGAATGCGCTTGGGGGCAAGGCCATCCGGAAAGAGGTGTCGATCAACACGGCCGGGAAGACATTCCACCTGTTGCTGTATCTGCCGGCACAGGCAAAGGGCCCGGTTCCGGTCTTTCTGGGGCTGAACTTCAATGGCAATCACGCTGTCACGAACGAGCCTGATGTGCGGTTGGCGATGACATGGAATCGCGACGGCAAGAACGCGCCAACGGCCGCCATTCAGGCGCCGGCCGCGAGCAGAGGGTCCACTGGGTCGCGCTGGCCAATCGAGATGATTCTGGCGAAGGGCTACGGACTGGCAACGATTTATTACGGCGACATTGAGCCGGATTTCAATGGTGGGATGAAGCATGGCATCCGGCCGTCGTACTTCAAGAGCGGCCAGACGGAACCGGCCCCGGATGGGTGGGGCGCGATCGGGGCGTGGGCGTGGGGATTGAGCCGGGCGATGGATTACCTTGAGACCGACAAGTCGGTCGATGCCAGGCGAGTGGCGTTGATGGGTCATTCACGGCTGGGCAAGACGGCGCTGTGGGCGGGAGCCAGCGACACGCGGTATGCCATCGTGATCTCGAACGATTCGGGCGAAGGCGGGGCGGCGATCAGCCGGCGGATCTTCGGCGAGACGGTGAGGAATCTGAATACCAGCTTTCCGTACTGGTTCTGCGCCAACTACAAACAGTACAGCGGACGCGAAGAGGCGATGCCGTTCGACTCGCATATGCTGATTGCGCTGATGGCGCCGAGGCCGGTCTATGTGGCGAGTGCGGAGGAAGACCAATGGGCCGATCCGAAGGGCGAGTTCCTGGGCGCGGTAGCGGCGAGTCCGGTCTACCGGCTGTTCGGCAAGAAGGGGATTGAAAGCGACAGGATGCCGGGCTTGCACGAACCCGTGGGAGATGCGGTGGGGTACCACATACGGGCGGGCAAACATGATGTGACCGATTACGACTGGGAGCAGTACATCAAGTTCGCCGACCGCCACTTTGGCCGCCGCTGAGACGGAAGCTACGCAGCGCCGCGGTTGAGAGAACGCGTCCCACGGTAATCTCCTCATCCACGACATGGGTTGCGCCGGCGGCGAGGAGTCCCGCCGCTGAACGGTTGTGGCGCGCGCGGACGACGAGCGGCATGTCCGGGCGAAGGGTCCGGGCGGCGATGACGACGGCCTGGGCAGCGGCCGGGTCGGGGATGGTCACGACCATACCGCAGGCGTTGAGGATGCCGGCCTGGGTGAGGATCTCCGGTTGCGAGGCGTCGCCGAAATGTACGTCAGAGGATGCCGACTGGGGATTTAGGTCGATGATGTGTGTTTCGAGGCCATGCTGGGCGAGGGCGCGCGCCACTTCCTCCCCGGCCGGGCCGTAGCCGGCGATGATGACCTTGCCGGAGCCGTCCAGCCAGGGTTTCAACAGGTCTGGTTTCATGCCGAACCACTTTGAAATTACGGGGGCGGCCCGGAAAAGGTAGGGCGTGGCCAACATGGTCAGGACCGAAGCCGAGACGAGGATGGCGGCGGTTTGCGGTGGCAGGAGGCGCGACTGCTGGGCGAAAGTGAGCATGACAAAGCTGAATTCGCCGATCTGTGAGACCACGATCGCGCCGCGGGTGGCGACACCCACAGGCAGGCCGGCGGCCCTGAGGGCGAGCGCGGCGGCGGCGGTCTTGAGGAAGAGAATGGAAACGGCAATGAGGAAAACAATACCCAGGTCCTCTAACCGCGGGGGCGTGGCGAGAAGACCGATGGAAGCGAAAAAGAGCGTGACGAAGACCGCGCGCAACGGGACGATATCGGCCCGGATCTGGTGCGCGTAAGGCAGTTCGCCGAGCAGCGCGCCGCCGAGAAACGCGCCCAGCGCGGGTGAGAGTCCAAGGGCATGCGCGCCCCAGGTGCAGCCCAGGCAGGTGACGATGGAAAGCACCGCGGGCGCCTCTCTAAGCAGTTGCGGAGTGGATCCTTTCACGAGCCAGGGCAGCACATTCCTCAGGACGACATAGATCAACGCGCCAAGCGCCACGGCCTTTGCCAGTGCGAGCAGGACACTGAAGACGCCTTCCGCGCCTTCCCGGCCCCCGGCCATCGACTGCATGACGATGAGCAGCGGCGCGAGGGCGAGATCCTGCATCAGGAGGACGCCCGTGGCGGCGCGCCCATAGGTCGAGTCGCTTTCACCGCGGGCGGCGATGAGGCGCAGAACAATAGCCGTTGAGCTGAGTGAAAGCGCCAAACCCATGGCGAGAGCGCCGAGCGGAGGCAGGCCCATGAGCGCGCCCATGGGTTGGGCGAACAGTACGGTCAGGAGGATTTGAAGGCCGCCGCCGAGTAGTGCGACGCGCCCCATCGCTCTCAACTTGGAGAGCGAAAATTCGAGTCCGATCGTGAACAAGAGAAGCGAGACGCCGATCTCGGCGAGGCCCATGACGAGGTTGACGCTGTGGACAAGGCCGAGTACGCCGGGGCCGAGGGCGAGACCAGCCAGCAGGTATCCAACAATCGCGTCCTGCTTCAACCGCTGCGCGATCAGGCCCATCACGAACGCGATGGCGAGCAGGGCAACGAGTTCGATGAGGATTTCCCAAAACACCAGCATGAGAACAGGATCGCATGGGAAGAGCGGCGGGACGGCTCATGTACAACGGAAGACCGGCCCCGCCAGGGCCATGGCAAGCAATGCGGAGCCGGTCAGGATGGAGGATGAGTTAGAGACCCATCGGGCCGCGGCCTGCCGGGCGCGGTTCGGGCTTCGTCTTGCGCGGGATCTTCTGATCGCGATTGGCCGTGTGGTAGACCAGCGACGAGACGATGGTGGACATCTGGATCATGTCGCCGCGCTGGATGCGGTCGTAAACGTCCATGTTCGAATGGTGCGTGCGTGTCGAGTAATCAAGCGGATCCTGGATGAACTGGAATCCGGGCAGGCCGACTGCGTCGAAGGCCTGGTGGTCGGTGCCCGACGTGTTCTTGATGGTGACCGTGGCCGCGCCCATATCCCTGAACGGCGCCAGCATCGCTTCGAAGACGGGCCGGGCGGCTTCGTTGCCCTGGAGGTAGATGCCGCGAATTCTGCCGCCGCCGTTGTCGATGTTGTAGTAGGCCGAGAGCTTCTCCCACGCCTCCGTGGTCTTCATCGTAGTCGGGTCGGCGAAGACTTCCTTTACATAGGCGCGCGATCCGAGAAGACCCTGCTCCTCGCCGCTCCACAGGGCGATGCGGACGGTGCGGTCGAGCGGCAACTTCAGCTTCGTCAGGACGCGGATGACTTCCATCATGACGGCTGAACCGGCGGCGTTGTCGGTTGCGCCGGTGCCGCCGTGCCACGAATCGAGGTGGCCGCCGATGATGACGATCTCGTCCTTGTGCCTGCCGGTGCCGGGGATGTCGGCGACGACGTTGTAGGATTCGTCGTTGGTATCGCCGATCGAGTTGCGCACTTCGACTTCGAGTTTGACGGGAACTTTCCTGTCGAGAAGCCGGTAGATGCGGTTGTAGTGTTCGGGCGTGATGGCGATGGTGGGCGGGGCGAGCGGCGTGGATGGATCGCGGTTCCCGGCTGAGGAAGCGGCGACGGTGCCGCCGTCGTTGCGGTAGCCGTGCTGGATCAGAACGGCGGGCGCTTCCTCGGCCCAGAACGCCGCGAGTTTCTTGCGCAGCGCCATCTGCTGCATGAAGTTGCCGGGAGCGCCGGCGCGCGCGGGACCAGCCATGCGCGGCATCATGTCCGGCGCGGCCGCGATCTCTTCGAGTTCCTTGTCGGTGTAGCGCGAACTGAGCGGCTTGTCGGGCAACTGGATGTCGCGCGGCGCCTCGGTCAGAACGATCTTGCCCTTCAACTTGCCCTTCCAACTCGCCATCTCCTCTTCAGTACGGATGACGGCCAGGACGGCTTCGCCTGTCACCACACCGTCGGTCGATTTCGACCAGGCGAGAGGGAAGCCGATCAGCGGCTGATAGCCGGGTTCGAGCAGGTGGGCCGCGAAACGCTCATTCTGCCAGGCGCGACCAAACGGACCCCACTTCTCAAGACGGGCGTTCTTCAATCCCATCTCCTGGAGTTGCGTCACAACCCACTCGGCTGCCTTTTTGTGGTTCGGCGAACCGGTCAACCGCGGGCCATGAACCTCCGTCAGATAAAACAAGTGGTCCATCACCTTGGAGTTCTGGATGGCTTCCTGCTTGATCCTGTATATCGTGTCGAGATCGACATGGTCTTGCGCGCCTACGGCAAGCGTAATGGCCGCGGCGCATGAAATCAGTCGAAGAGCATGTTTCATAGATGGATTTCCGAACGAAGCGAATAGGCGATCCGGAAGGGCACGCGGTTACGGTTGCCTACCCGCCGACCAGAGAATCGAGTTCCTGACCAGCTTGCGGTACCAGGGGTTTTCGTGCGCCTCGCGGCCATGGCCGAGTTGGACAAAGACGACCTTGGACTTGGCATAAGGGCTGATCCAGGCGAGCGCCTCGTCCGAGGTCGCGTGCTTCGTTGTCAGCAGCACCTGAGTGCCCGGCGCACGCCACATGCCCTTGTAGGTCTCATCGCGCATCCAGGCCGAGGACAGTCCTTTGAGGATCGGATGCTTGCCGGAGGGCTCGATGCCAAGATCGACATCGTGTTTGTAGGTCGAGGCTTTCATCCCCAACTCTGGCGCGTCCTTGAGCAGGTATCTGCCGCCGACAACATCCTTCCACCACCATTCCCAGTCCTGGTAGTTGGCGATGGCGTGATGCAGGACCACCAGGCCCTTGCCCGATTCGACGAAGTTGCGCAGGTGCTTCTTTTGCACCTCGGGCAGGTCCTGAATCATGTCGTAGAGGACGATGACGTCATACTTCTCTCGCAGATCGGCGCGGAAAGCCACCGGATGCGGGTCTGTGTTGACGCGGATGTCGGACTGGTGCTCGAAGACGCTGTAGAGGCTCGCCTCGTGGTCGTGGCCGCCGGTGACGAGCAACACGCGGACGGCATCTTTTGTTTTTGGGTCGATGCTCAGATTCGCCGGCAATGTCACGGTTGAACGGGCCGACCACTCGACGCCGCGGGCGAAAGAGTCGATGAAACCCTGCGCCAACTGGGCATGGACGTCGTGGCCGAGCGCGGTCTGGAAGACGCGGCCCTTTCCATAAGAGTTGGTCCAGATCAGTGGTTCGTCCGTGCCGGTGCCGCCCTCTTCCTTGGCGTTGAAGGCGGTGGCGAGGACGTGGATCTTCGGCGAGAGGACGAAGCTGAAATAGAGTTCGTCGCTGGTGGTGAACGACGGGCCCAATCCGGCGGCGATGGGATGGGCCGGGTCTTTCCACTTGACGTCGTAGACGTGACGCCGGCCGTGGCCTGTCTTGGGGATGCCCTTGGCTTCGTTGGCCTCCTGCCAGCTTGCTCCGACCATTTCGGCCCATGCCTTCCAGGGCGGCTGAGTGATGCCCGTGTTGCTCATCTTTTCGCCAAGGACGTTGCGGACGCCAAACGGGTATGACGCGGCGTGAACGACGGCCAGTCCCTTGCCCGAACGGACGAACGCTTCGACGGCGGCCTCGGCCTGCGCGCCCCAGCGCGGGCCGCAATAGTCGGCCACAAGAACATCATAGGGCCGCAGCGTTTCGCTGGTGAGGCCCGATGGCTCCTCGGTGACGCGGACATCGAACTTGCCCGTCGCATCGAGGATGCGCCGCAGGTGCGGTGTCGTGTCGCGCCAGTCGTGGTTGTTGCGGCCGGACAGGATCAGGACGCGGATCTTGCCTTCCTCAAAATAAAACTTATCGGGCGGCTGTTGCGCGGCGGCGATGCCGAGCGAACTAAGCGCCAGGAGCGATGCGAAGCGAGTTGTGTTCATCCAGAGCCTCGAGGACTGTATTCAGATGCCGCAGGCTGCGTTCGGCCTGCTCCGGCGTACCGCACTCTACCGAGAGTACGCCATGGAAGTTGTGCTTTTGGAGGATCGTGATCACGCGCCGCCAGTCGATCAGACCATCGCCGCAGGCGCAGCCCACGGGCGTTCCGGTCACCTTGCCCTTCTCGGCGGCGGAGTGCTCCACCGAGATGTCCTTGGCGTGGACGTGGATCAGGCGGTCCGCGACGGCCTCCAGGCCGGCATAGGGATCTTCGCCGGCGATGAGCGCGTTGCCGGTGTCGTAGTTGATCTTCAACATCGGCGAATCGACGAGAGTGGCGATACGCAGCAGTCCCTCGGTGGTCTTCGAGAACTCCTGATGGTCCTCGATGCCGACGTAAACACCGTGGCGCTCGGCGATGCGCAGCACTGCTTTCAGCGTGTAGCGCATGATGTCGTGTGCCTCGTCGCGGCTCACCCAGGGCGGCCGGATTCCTTCGTCCGT
Source organism: uncultured Bryobacteraceae bacterium (assembly GCA_947084845.1). Lineage (GTDB taxonomy): Bacteria > Acidobacteriota > Terriglobia > Bryobacterales > Bryobacteraceae > PNKE01. Next base: position 60,441 of record CAMTUE010000057.1, read on the forward strand.
GTTGACGCATTTAGCCCCGAGGGCGGCGGCGAAGCGGATGGCCTTTTCGAGATACGGCACCGAGACCTCGGGCCGCATCAGCGGGCAGTGGGCCGAAAGCGCAGACGCGCGCACGCAATACTGCTGCAGGATGTCGCGAACCAGCAGCGGGTCTTCGTCGAGCGAGACCGAATGGAAATAGCCGGCCTCCGACAACAGCTCGCGGCCGTTGTGGACCATCGGCTCCACCCACTTGTAGCCCATCTTCGACGCCCTGTGGATGCCCACGAGGAAGGGCTTGTCCTCGCACCGTATGTACTCAAGATTGATGCCTGGTTCGATGCTCATTGAATTGTCTCCACGCGCGATCAAATGTCCCATTCCTTCTGCCACTGAACCACGCGGCGCTCCCTGTAGGCGATGTTGCCGATGTGGCACGCCATGGCCGAGTAGTGGCCTTCGTAGGCCGTGGCGTTCGGCTCCTTGCGGCTCTTCACGCATTCGAGGAAGTTGGCCATGTGCGGCGGTTCGGGCGACGACGCCAGCATCACCGGCTCGCCCTTGCCCTGCGGCAGAAAGCGCGCGCGGTGGCGGAAGATGCTGAGCCGCCCGCCCTCGCCGAAGAAGACGATGTCGGCGGACTCCTCGCCCCGCATGTCGGTGATGGTCGCCTCGAACGTGACCGTCAACTTCTCCGGGTACTCCAGGATGAAGTTGACGTTATCGGCCGTGTCGCGCCCGTCGTCGTACTGGTAAATCCCGCCCATCGCAACGGCCGACGACGGCCGCCTGATGTCGAGATACCAGTGGACGACGTCGACCATATGCACGAACAATCCGCCCGTCTGTCCGCCGGTGGCGAAGTCCCAATAGGCGAAGCGATTGAAGTAACGCTTCGGGTCCCAGGCGATCTTCGGCAACCAGCCGAGCACGGCGTCCCAGTCCAGGCCGGCCGGCTTCGTTGCCATGCCCGGCGGGACTGGCGTGAGGTACCCGCTGTTGGCATTCCAGAGCGTCCGGACCATATGAACCTTGCCGAGCAGACCCGAATCGACGAACCGCTGTTTGGCCTCGATGAAGTGCGGCAGCGATCTTTGCTGCACGCCTACTTGAACGATTTGTTTGGTCTCCCGCTGCGCTTTCACCAGTTCGTGGCCTTGCATCGGCAGCGACGTCATCGGCTTTTCGACGAAGACGTCCTTGCCCGCGCGGCAGGCTTCGGCCGAGATGTTGGCGTGAGTATGGTCGAGCGTGGCGACGACAACCGCGTCGATGTCCTTCCGCTCAAGCAGTTCCTTGTACTTCGCAATCAGCGCGGGTTTGGCGGAGCCGGGGAAGCGCTTCGCCACCTCGGCCGCGGCCTCTTCACGCCGGGTGTCCCAGGCGTCGCAGAGCGCCACGACTTCGCAGTTGACGCCCGACGCGGCGGCCATGCGAATGAGATGTTGCCCGCGACCGCCCGTGCCGATCCAGCCCATCCTGACGCGTTCATTGGCGCCAACGACACGGGATGCCGACGCCGCCGTTGCTACAAATGCCCGTCTTGAAACTTGCACGATGTCTCCTTATGGACGAAAAGCGCGTGTTTCAGGCCCGCAGGTCTGAAGTGTCTCTCAAGACACATCATATGTGACTCGACGGATAAGTCAAAGAAGCCGCCTTCGGAGGATTCATCCGCCGAAGGCGGCTTCCGCACACTCAGGGATGTCGGGGCGCGTTTGGCGTCTACCGCGCCACTCTGGCCGTTCCGCCCTTCATCACCTTTTCGACCTCGCCGAGCAATGCCATCGTCGTGTCGCCCGGAGTCGTCATCGCCAGCGCGCCGTGCGCCGCGCCGCACTCGACGGCGTATTGCGGGCCTTTGCCGGCGAGAAATCCGTAGATCAGGCCTGAGGCGAACGAATCGCCGCCGCCGACGCGGTCGAGAATCTCCAGGTCCTTGCGCAGCGGCGCTTCATGGAACTCGCCGTCATGCCAGCAGATCGCGCCCCAGTCGTTGCGGGAGGCAGTCGTGGCCTTGCGCAGAGTGGTGGCGACCACTTTGAAATTCGGATAGGCTTCGAGCGCCTTCTGGATCATCCTCTTGAAGTTGCCCGGATCAAGCGAGGAAAGATGTTCGTCCAATCCTTCAACCTCGAAGCCCAATGCGACGGTAAAGTCCTCTTCGTTGCCCAGCATCACGTCGATGTACTGGGCGAGTTCGCGGTTCACTTCACGGGCCTTTTCCTTGCCGCCGATGCCCTTCCACAGAGACTCGCGGTAGTTCAGGTCATAGCTGACGATCACGCCATGACGCCGCGCCGCCTGCATCGCTTCGCGGGCGACAAGCGGCGTGGTTTCCGACAAGGCGCAGAAGATGCCGCCCGTGTGCAGCCAGCGGGCGCCTTCCCTGCCGAAGATCTCGTCCCAGTCGATTTCGCCGGGCTTCATCTGCGCGGTCGCCGTATTGCCGCGATCCGAACACCCGAGCGCCGCCCGGACGCCGAAGCCGCGCTCCGTGAAATTCAACCCGTTGCGCACAGAGCGCCCGACGCCGTCGTATTTCACCCATCTCACATGCGATTGGTCGACGCCGCCCTGGTTGATCAGATCCTCGACAAGCCGCCCGACCGGGTTATCGGCGAACGCCGTCACCACGGTCGTCTTCAATCCGAAGCAGCGTCGCAAGCCGCGAGCGACGTTATACTCCCCGCCGCCTTCCCAGGCGCGAAACTGGCGCGTGGTCCAGATCCGGTCGTCGCCCGGATCCAGCCGCAACATCACTTCGCCGAGGCTCACCTGATCCCACCGGCATTGTTCCTTCGCTTTGATCTGCATAACCGTATTTTCGTATCCTCTTGCCCGGAATGCCAGCCCCGGTTACAGGTCGAGCAGCACCTGGACCGGCGCCGACTTCTGAATCCTCGCCCGCGCCGCCGGGTCCTGCGCCTGTGACGCCCCGGCAAACAGTAGTAGTGCGAGTCGTTTCCTCACTGTGTGATTCCAAGAGCCCTTGAGGCCTGCCACCGTACGATCTCCGCGCGGATGAATCCTTCCACCTCGGCCCACACCATCGGATCGTTGTCCATCTTCCAGTGCGACAGCGTCATCCTCCCGCGCGTCATCCTCGGATAGTCCGTCATGTCCATGTCACGCAGGAGATATGTGTGCTGCAGGTTCGCGAGTATCTGAGTATGAGACGCGTTTTCGGCTCGAATAGACGGTTGGCCTCTCACCGGGCCCGGATCGCGTTGATACAGGTTCACCGCCCGCTTCACATTCGACGGGATCACCCCGTCGCCCCTGCCCACGCTATCCACCTGCACGGTCAGCAGCACCGGCACATCCCATCGCTTCAACTCCCTGGCCAGTCTCACTGCTGCCGCTCCGCCAAAGCTCTGCCCATAAATGATGATGCCCACCGACTTGGCCTCCGCCCCATCGATCTTCCCATCCTTGTTCCTGTCCAGCGCTTCCTGGATGAAACTTCGGATTGTCCCCCGGCTGCGGTTTCCCGCCGTTTCGGCAAACACGTTCATCCCGGCCGGCTCGCGCAGGCGAAGCGCCAGTTTCCGGACATTGCGTTTGGGGTTGTCCCAATGCTCCCATGCGCCTAGGAAACCCACCACAAGCACGCTGCCCTCAGGCAGCGGGGCGGGCGCCTGGATTTCAGCGCGGCGGATCCGCTGCTGCGCCATGCAGGGAGCGGCCAGACAGTAAATGGCGGTCACAGCCGCCGTCCATTTGAAGATGGTTGTGCTTATTTGTGAAACGCTCGCCGCCATGGTTGGGTTGCGTCGAATTGCAGGACCGGGCTGTCAACTCCGGCTCTTGCGCGTCTTCAGCAGGTACGCCTGGGAGTCCTGCGCCTTCGCCTTTTCCGGCCGCGCCGGGCGCTCATAAGTGCCATCGCTCTTCATGAACCGGGCCTTGACGTTGTCGTCGCGGTAGATCTTCAGCACGTTGTCCTTGATCGCCCGGACCAGGGTCCGCTTCAGGACAGGGAACATCGTCTCCACCCGCCGGTTGATGTTGCGCGGCATCAGGTCGGCCGACCCCATGTAGATCTCTTCCTTGCCCCCGTTGCGGAAATAGAAGATCCGGGTGTGTTCCAGGAACCGCCCAACGATGCTCGTCACCCGGATTCGTTCGCTCACGCCCTCGACGCCCGGCCTCAGGCAGCAGATACCGCGGCAGATCAGTTCCACCTCGACACCCGCCTGCGACGCTTCATACAGCAACCGGATGATGCGCGTATCGACCAGCGCGTTCATCTTGAAGATGAGCCGCGCCTCGCGGCCAGCCTGGGCATGTTCGATCTCGCGGCGAATCATCTGCTCGAACTTCTCGCGCAAATTCACGGGCGCGACGAGCAACCGCCGGTAATCGCCCTTGGCCGAATAGCCGGTGAGATAGTTGAACAGGTCCGTCGCATCGGCGCCAAACTCGTCGGCACACGTGAACAGGCCCATGTCCGTGTAGAGTTGCGCCGTCACGGCGTTGTAGTTGCCCGTGGAAAGGTGGACATAGCGCCGGATCAGGTCGCCCTCTTTTCTCACCACCAGCAGCACCTTCGAGTGCACCTTCACGCCCGGGAACCCATACACCACATGCACTCCCACGCGCTCCAGCGCGCGCGCCCACTCGATGTTGCTCTCCTCGTCGAAGCGCGCCTTCAACTCCACCATGACGGCCACCTGCTTGCCGTCCTCCACCGCCTCCATCAGCGCTTCCACCACCGGCGAGTTCGGCCCCACCCGGTAAAGCGTCATCTTGATCGCCAGAACCTGTGGGTCCCTGGCCGCGGACCTGATCAGGTCGACCACCGTCTGGAACGAATCGAACGGGTGGTGAACCAGAATGTCAGACCGCCGGATGGCCGCGAACACGTCTTCTTTCTTCTTGACGCTCTTCAACGGCGCCGGCGTGAAGTGCGGGTATTTCAAATCGGGCCGGTCTATGGACGAAAACGCCCGCAACCGGCTGAGTGAAAGCGGCCCGTCGATCCAATAGACCTCGGTTGCGTCAATCTCCAGGTTCGTCCGCAGCAGCTCAAGCACCGATTCCGGCATCGTCGCTTGTACCTTTAATCGTACGACCCCGCCGAAGCGCCGCTGCCTGACGCCCTCTTCGACAGTCTCCAACAGGTCGCCCGATTCCAGTTCCTGGATCTCCATCTCGGCGTCCCTGGTCACATGGAACAGGTGCGACTCCACCACTTCCATGCCTGGGAACAGCCTGTCCAAATACCCTTGAATCAGATCCTCGATCCAGCAGAGCGTGACGTGCCGCCGCATCGATCGTCCGCGCGCCCCCCCAAGGCTCACCAGTTGCGGCAACGTGTCGGGCACCTTCAATCGTGCGAACCGGTTCTCCCCGTTCTCCGAGCGGACCACGATCGAGAGGTTCAAACTCAGATTCGAAATATGCGGAAACGGACGGCCAGGATCGACCGCCAGCGGCGTCAGTACCGGATAAATCGTCTCGTCAAAATACTTCCGGGCGGCACGCTTCTCCACTTCGTCGAGTTTCGAAAAACTCTTCATCACGATGCCCGCATGCCGCAGATCCTCAAACAGCCCCCGCCTGCACTCATGCGCGTCTTCCATGATCCGCTCATACTCCGCGCGGATCGCATCCAGTTGCTGGCCCGGCGACATGCCGTCCGGCCCGGTTTCGATAATCCCGGATTCAACCTGGTTCAACAGCCCCGCCACCCGGACCATGAAGAACTCGTCCAGGTTCGACCCGACGATCGACAGGAACTTCACCCGCTCAATCAGCGGGTTCGTCTCGTCCTGCGCCTCTTCGAGCACGCGCCGCTGGAACGCCAGCAGGCTCAGCTCGCGATTGACGTAGAGGGACGGGTGGCTCAGGCCGGAGGCCTGTGTTCCCTTTCGCGCCCGTGGGCGGGCTTTAGCAGGCATATAGAGGAATTACCAATCTACCAGCCCACGCGCTTCAATGCCCGCTACGGTCTGAACAGCAGCGGCGCGAAGTCGCGCAAATACCTGCGCCAGTTCGGCCAGATATGGCCGCCCGCGGTCTCCACCCAGGTGTGCTTGATGCCACCCTTCTCCAGCGTCTCGTGCAGCGCGACCGCGGACTTGTACAGGAAATCCGTCTTGCCGCACATGACTTGAAACACCTTCAACTGCTTGTTCGTCTTCGCCGGATCGGCAAACACCGCGGCGTGTTCCTTCCCGAAGTCCTCGTTCCGGATACCCATGCTGAACACGCCCAGGTGCGAGAACTTGTCCAGGTTCCGCAACCCCACATACAATGTCTGCCCGCCGCCCATCGACAGGCCGGCCAGCGCCCGCGTCTCCCTTTTCGCATCGATCCGGTACGCGGTTTCCGCCAGCGGCATCACGGACCCGATCAGGTCCTCCATGAACACCTGGTTCGCCTTCGCGCGCGCCGCCGGGTCCGTACCCGTCACCGGATGCCCGTCCGGCATAACCACGATCATCGGCTTCACGTTCCCTTCGGCCAGCAGGTTGTCGATGATCCAATTCGCGCGGCCCCACGCCGACCATTCGCGGTCGCTGTCGCCGCTGCCATGCAGCAGATACAACACCGGGTACTTCGTCTTCGCCGATGCGTTATAGCCCGGCGGCGCGTAGATATGCACCCGCCGCACCGTGCCCGTCGCTTTCGACAGATACCAGTGCGCCGTCACCGCTCCATGCGGCACGTCTTTCAATGCCTGGAACTCGGCCGAAGGGCCTTTCACGTCCACCGCGCTGTCCAGATACCGCGCCCCGCCCTTGTTCATGACGTTTGCTGGATCGATCGTCTTCACGCCATCGACGATGAAGTTGTACGACCACAGATCCGGCTCCATGCCCTCCACCGTGATCGACCACTCTCCCTGCTCGTCCTTCGTCAGCGCCGCGCCCTTGCCCGACTCCATCCAGTCGCCCCTGATCTGGACCTCTGTCGCCTTCGGGGCCTTGATCTTGAACACCACCTTGCCGTCAGGCAACTGCTGCGGTTGGGCGGCAACTGCCGTGGCGAAAAAACAGATCAGAAGTAAAACGGTGAAAATCGCGGAGAATCGCATGTACGGATCATATACCCGCTGCCTATGCGAATTCCGGCCCGGTGATGCCGAAGTTCAACGACGCGTCAAACGCCGGCGCCTCGCCCAGACTCATCCGCAGGAACGGCCGCTGCTTCCTGAACCCCAACCTCATCAGCATCGGCTCGTGTTCGACAGGCGCGTCAACCACCACCTCCCGCCCGCAACGCGCCAGCGCCGACCTCAGCAACTCCTCCGCCGCCGCTTCGCTCCGCGCCACAATCGGCCCGACCTGATCGAATCGATGCCCCCTCCGCCCGAAACAGTATCCGTCTCCGTTCCTCATAGCCAGTTCCGGCGCGCCCTCGGCCAGCCAACGCAATATCCTCTCGCGTTCCGCTCCAAACGCCTCGCGGTCCAATGCCAGGACCCAATCCCAATCGCCCCCGCCGATCGCGCCGCACCCGCCGGATTCCATCGCCCCCGCCGGCCTCTCATACCGCGCCAGCGCAAACTCCGCTTTGAACCCCAGCGGCCGGTACACCCGTTCACCCGCCGGCGTGGCGTCCAAACGAATCGACTTCCTTCCGGCCAGCAACGCAATCGACGCTTCCAACAGCCTCGTCCCCACACCCTCACCGCGGCACTCCGGGTCCACCAGCACCATCGCAATCCAGGAAAACTCATCCCCGTAATCCAACGTCGCCGACGTCCCGATCACCCGCCCCTCCCGCTCCTCCACCAGACACCCGGCGCGCGACTCCTCGACAAAGTACCGCCAGTCCCGCTCCGTCTGGTTCCACCCCGCCGCCCGGCACAATTCCAACCCGCGCCCGACATCCTTCATTTCCATCCGCCGCATCGTCGGTTCGCTCATGGCCGCCTCTCGTAAACCCTCACATAGTCGATCGCCATCTCCTGCGGATACACCGCCTCGTCAACGCCCTTGCTGCCGCCCCAGTTTCCGCCCACGGCGATATTCATCAACAGCCGGAACGGCTCGTCGAAAGGCCACACCTCTTTCCCCTTCCCTTCATTCGCGAACGAGAAATACGGCTTGCCGTCCACCAGGATCTCGATCCCGTCCGCCTTCCAATCCAAAGCATAGACATGGAATTCGCTGGTCGCATCCGTAACGCCCACCTGCTTGCCCTTCTGCGTCCCCGCGACATGATTGTAGGCCTGAGTATGGACCGTGCCGTGCACCACGCCCTCGTCGTAACCGACATGCTCCATGATGTCGATCTCTCCGCAAAGCGGCCATCGCGGGCCACACTTCTCCCACCGGCTCACCGGCAGCATCCATAGCGCCGGCCAAGTCCCGCGCCCCTTCGGCAACTTCGCCCGGATCTCGATGTAGCCGTACTTCCACCCTGCCCTCGACACCATCCGCGCCGACGTATACGCCTTGCCCTCGTGCTCCTCCTTCCGCGCCGTAATCCGCAGCATCCCGCCCTTCACCACCGCGTTCTCCGCGCGATCCGCCGTGTAATACTGCAACTCGCGGTTGCCCCATCCATGGCCGCCCGTGTCATAGGTCCACTTCGCCGGGTCCGGCAGACCATCTTTGTCAAACTCGTCCGCCCACACAGGCTTCACCTGGGCCACCGCCGGAACGACCCACATCACAGCCAAGGCCAACAGTAAAAAGAGTCTCATTGCGCACCCATTCTATCGCCGGCGTCCCGCACCGCGGTACACTCATGCGAAGTGCAGCCCCATCCGTCTTCCCAGCGCGAAATGACCGTCAAGGCCGTCCTGCTCGGCCTCTTCCTGGCCTTTGTCTTTGGCTCCGCCAACGCCTATCTCGGCATGAAAGCCGGCCAGACCATCGCCGCCACCATCCCTGCCGCCGTCATCGCCATGGCCCTGTTCCGTATGCGCGGCCTCAAGGGCGGGATCCTCGAACAGAACATCGCCCGCACCGCCGCCAGCGTCGGCGAAGCCCTCGTCGCAGGCGCCATCTTCACCCTGCCCGCCTTCATCCTCGTCGAAATCGACGGCGTCCGCCTCTGGTCAAACCTCCGCACCCACTATTGGGACGCCACCGTCATCCTCCTCGCCGGCGGACTCGCCGGAATCTTCTTCATCATTCTTCTCCGGAAACCTCTCGTCTCCGACCCGTCGCTCCCCTGGCCCGAATCCGTCGCCTCCGCCGAAATCGTCAAGGCCGGCCAGGACTCCGGCTCCGCCCCGCGCCTCATTTTCGGCGGCATGGCCTTCGGCGGACTCCTTCAAATCCTCAAGAGCGACAAAGGCATCCAGATCTTCCGCGAGTTCACCGAAGGCTTCATCTCTTTCCCCAAAAGCGTCATCCGCCATTTCGATTACACCAAGGCCCCCATCGGCGCGGTCGAACACACCGGCGGCGTCGCCTGGTCTACACCCGCGCTGTCGCCCGCCCTCATGGGCATCGGCTACATCATCGGACCTCAACTCGCCTCCATCACCGTCGCCGGCGGCATCCTCGCCTGGTGGGTCCTCATTCCGTTGCTTCTCTTCTTCGACCCCAACTTCGCCACCCGTATCTCCACCGCCGACCACGGCATCGCCGCCTACACCCTCTGGTACAACGTCGTCCGTCCCATCGCCGTCGGCATGATGCTGGTTGGCGCGGCCAGCACCATGTTCCGCATGAGGACGTCCATCACCCAATCGCTGCGCGGCGCGTTCCGTTCATCTTCCGGAACCGCCGCCCAGGGACCAACCGAACGCGACATCCCTGCACGCTGGGTCATTCTCTCCCTCGCCATCCTCTTCATCCCCATCACCGCCATCTACTACGGTTTCACCGGCGGTTGGACGACGGCCCTCGTCGCTGCCGCCATCATGGGCGGCGCCGGTTTTCTTCTCTCCGCCGTCGGCGGCTACCTCGTCGGACTCGTCGGCAGTTCCAACCAGCCGCTCTCCGGCCTCACGCTCTCCGCCCTCGTCCTCGCCGCCCTGCTATTACTCGCCATGGGCGTGAAAGGCGCATCCGGAGTCGCCGCCGTACTCGGTGTCGCAGCCGTGGTCTCAGTCGCCGTCTCCGTCTCCGGTTCGATGATTCAGGACCTCAAGGCCGGCCATATCCTCGGCGGCACCCCCTGGAAAATGCAGCTCGTCGAAATCATCGCCGTCATCTCGCTGTCGTTCTTCCTGATGGGACCCATCATCGCCCTGCATGAGGCCAACCTCGCCACCGGCGGCATCGGCGGCCGCGCCCTGCCCGCCCCACAGGCCGGACTCATGGCCCAACTCGCCAAGGGCATCGTCGGCGGCGACATGGCCTGGGGCCTGCTCGCCATCGGCGGCGCATTCGGCATCGCCCTGCTGCTTTGCGGCGCGCGCGCCATGATGCTGGTTGCCGTTGGGATGTACCTGCCGTTCGACACCAGTTCGGCCATCTTCGCCGGCGGCGTCATTCAATGGGTTGGTTCGCGCCTCATCGCGCGTCTCGATGAAACCCGTCGCCGCAAAGCCGAAGACGCCGGTACGCTGCTCGCCTCCGGACTCATCGCCGGCGAAGCCATCGTCGGCATCCTGCTCGCCGTCCTCTTCCTGACCGGCGTCAGTTCACTCACCCACGTCTTCACCGGACTCGACGAACTCCCGTTCTATGGCGCCTGGGGCGGCTGGCTCTCGCTCGGCGCTTTCGCTACTCTGGCTTGGCTGCTGATTTGGGTTCCTCTCCGGAGAGGGCAAGCAGAAACGTCTGCAAAATCTGAGGTGCAGCCTCTCTAGGCGTCTCCGCCCGCTGCCCTTTCCAGTCCGCCATCAGGCTCATCAGCAGGTATTCGGGTTCGTCGCGCCACAAGCCGGCGCCCAGCCGGTAGAGCGCCAAAGATGGCGCGGCTTTGAGTTGGACCATCTTGACCGACTGCGGCGTCGGCGTCGAACAATTCTCCGCCGGCGATGTCACCAGATACTCCCTGCATCGCATCGGCCTGTGCTCATAAATCGAACACGACTCCTCTTCAAGAAACGGACACGCAATGCCCAGCGCGAAGTACTTCAGCGCCAAATCCCTGCGCCCGTTCTCGTCCAGCGCATGGACATCCCGCATCGCCTCCAGCAACCCGCCCTCGTCCAGTCGCCGTATCGCGCCCTCAAACCTCGCCTCGATCACGGCCCTGCGCTCCGCGTCCATCCCGGCGATGACCTGCTCCAGCACCTCCGCCTCATGCACGCTCACCGGAACCGGCTGCCGGCAGCACGCCCCGCAACCCGCCTTGCATGTGATCGCCCCGCCCGCCTCCAGCGTCTCCTCCACCGCGCCCTCGATCACAAATCCGGCCAGCTTGTTCAGCACCGGCAGCAACTCCGCCACCCGAACCGGCCCCGACGGCATCTCCAGTTCGCACTTGTAGATGTTCTTTCCCAGCCTCAGAGTGAACGACGCATGCCCAGTGCTCATTGAATCTGACATTACACGACTTCAGCCCCTTTGAACACCGGAACCGCGAACGCAGAGAGCGGGTTCCTGCCCGGCCACGCGGATCCCGGCCGCCGGCGACGTGGCGCGAACACCCATATTTGCCGCGTCCGCACTCGTGCCGACGCGCGGCCGCGAGTCGCCGCGGCACACAAACCACACGCGCCACAACGGCTTCCGCCACCCGTGCCCCTCACGCCCTCGGATGCGACTTGTCGTACACCCTCAACAAGTCAGTCAGCGACAGCTTCGTGTACTGCTGCGTCGTCGACAACGACACATGACCCAGCAGTTCCTGAATCGCCCGCAGATCCGCCCCTGCCGACAACAGGTGTGTCGCATACGCGTGCCTCAACGAGTGCGGATGCATCCCCGCATCGCCCGAAAGCGCGATCGCATACAGCCTCACGATCCCCCGCGCCCCACCGTCGCCCAACCTGCCGCCCCGGTGATTCAGGAACACCGCCCCGGTCTCCTCCGCCGGCGCACGCTCCTCGATCCACGCCCTCAGCGCCGCCATCGCCCGCCCCGGCACCGGCACCTGCCGCTCCTTCTTCCGCTTGCCCCTCACCCGCACCCAGCCTTCCGTCAAATCGATGTCGGCCACATCCATCCCCACCAGTTCGCTGATCCGCAACCCGCACCCATACAGAACCTCGAATATCGCCAGATCCCGCTTCGGCATCGGACGTTCCAGTTTCCCTGCCGCGATCTCGTCAATCAGCCCATTCGCCTGCTGCTCTGTCGGCACCTCCGGCAGCCGCTGCCCCATCCTCGGCGTCGTCAGCAATTTCGCCCGGTTCACCCCAATCCGCCCCTGCCGCAACAGGTGGTCGAACAACCCCCTCACCGCCGCCAGCTTCCGCCGGATCGTCACCTTCGACAACTTCTGCCCATGCAGTTCGCCCAGCCACTCCCTCAACTGCCACTGGTCAAACTCCGCCGGCGCGGGCGGCGCCAACTCCGGCCGCGTGAAGTACCCCTCAAACTGCCGCAGATCCGACTCATAATTCCGCACCGTGTGCGCCGAAGCGTTCTCGCGGACAAGCGTCTCCAGATAATCCCGGATCGCCTCTCCCAGTTCGCTCATCGCGCCCCCAGATACTCGTCCAACGCCGCTTCGGCCCGCCTGCACACCTCGGCGTGCCGCGCCTTCCTGTCCCGCTTCAACCTTGCCTGCGACTCCTCGTCCAACGCGGGCAACACGTCAAAAGCAATGTTCGCCGGCTGATAACGCTTCGCATCCGCATTCGCGATGTAGTGGCACAACGATCCCATCGCCGTCGCCCGCGGCAACGGGGTCGGCTCGCGCCCCGCCGCCGCATCGGCCGCGTGCAACCCCGCCATCAACCCCGTCGCCATCGATTCGACGTACCCTTCAACGCCAGAAATCTGACCCGCGAAATACACCCGCGTCTCGCCCTTCAATTGCAGCGACTCGTTCAACAACTCCGGCCCGTTGATATACGTGTTCCGGTGCATCTGCCCGTAACGCAGAAACTCGGCGTTCTCCAGTCCCGGGATCATCCGGAACACCCGCTTCTGCTCCGGGAACTTCATATGATTCTGGAATCCAACCAGGTTGTAAGAATCGGCCCGCTGCGACTCCTGCCGCAATTGAACCGCCGCCCACGGCCACCGCCCCGTCGCCGGATCCGTCAACCCCACCGGCTTCATCGGCCCGAACCGCAACGTGTCTCTGCCCCGCCGCGCGATCTCCTCGATCGGCAGGCACGCCTCGAAAAACGGCACCTTGCCTTCGTGAATCGCCTCATCCTCGGGGATATGCGCCTCCGCCGATTTCGCCTCCAACAGCGCATCGACAAACGCATAATACTCGTCCCGGTTCAGCGGACAGTTCAGATAGTCGTCGCCCCCGTCGAGCGATTTCCCATACCGCGACGCCGCAAACGCCCGTCCGCGGTCAATCGTCGAGGCGTCGACAATCGGGCTGATCGAATCGTAGAAGTACAACCTGCCCGATCCCGTCCTTCTCGCGATATCCCCTGCCAGCGCGCCCGAGGTCAGCGGACCCGTCGCCACGATCACAATCCCCTCTTCTGGAATCGCCCTCGCCTCTTCGCGCCGCAACTCGATCAGAGGCTCGCCCTCAATCGCCCGCGTCATCTCCCCGGCGAATACAGCCCTGTCCACGGTCAGCGCATGGCCGCCCGGAACCCGCGCCCTCTCCGCCACCGCCATCGACAGCGACCCCATTCGCCGCAACTCCTGCTTCAGCAGCCACGACGCCGTGTTCTCCGCATCGCTCTTCAGCGAGTTCGAACAGACCAGTTCCGCCAGCCGGTCCGTCTGGTGCGCCTCGCTCGATCTCTGCGGCCGCATCTCCCAAAGCGTCGATCGCAACCCCGCGCGAGCCAGTCGCCAGGCCGCCTCACACCCGGCGAGTCCCCCGCCGATCACATGGATAGTCGATGTCTGATTCAAAGGTTCAATTAACATTGTAGTTTCATGACTCGTCGAACCCTCTTTCTCGCCATCGCCGCCGGCATCCTCTGCGCCCAGGCCCAGGAACCCGTCCGCTACACCGTCCGCTTCCCGGCTCCCCACACCCACTACCTCGAAGTCTCCGCCTCGCTGCCCTCGACCGGCTCCAGTCTCGAAGTCTTCATGGCCGTCTGGACCCCCGGCTCCTATCTCGTCCGCGAGTACGCCCGCAACGTCGAAGGCTTCGAAGCCACTGCCGGCGGCAAACCCCTCGCCTGGCAAAAGACCCGCAAGAACCGCTGGCTCATCCAGACCGGCGGAGCCCGGCGCGTCGAACTCCGTTACAAGGTCTACGCCCACGAGTCCTCCGTCCAGGGCAATTGGGTCGATGCCGGCTTCGCCATGCTCAACGGAGCGCCCAACTTCGTCACCCCCGTCGGCCGCCAGCAAGGCCCCTACGAGGTCGCCATCGAACTCCCCGCCGCCTGGAAGAAGCACATCAGCGGCATGAAAACCCGGCCGGACGAACCCAATACCTACATCGCCGCCGACTTCGACGAACTCCTCGACTGCCCCATCTACGCCGGCAACGCCCCCATCCACGAATTCGAAGTCGAAGGCAAAAAACACTTCCTCGTCAACGAAGGCGAGGGCCCCCAGTGGGACGGCCCCGCCTCAGCCAAAGACGTCGCCAGAATCGTCGCCGAATACAGCCGCATGTGGGGCGGCCTGCCCTACGAAAAGTACATCTTCTTCAACATGCTGATCGAATCCGGCGGCGGCCTCGAACACCGCAACTCCACCTGGCTCAATGCCAGCCGTTGGGCCTATGCCGGCGTCGACGACACGCCTCCCGGCGGCGCGGACCCGTCCGCCCCCCGCGCCCGCCGCCCCACCCGCCAGGGCTGGCTCGGCCTCGTCAGCCACGAGTACATCCACCTCTGGAACGTCAAACGCCTCCGCCCCGTCGAACTCGGACCCTTCGATTTCGAAAACGAAGTCTACTCCCGCTCTCTCTGGCTCGCCGAAGGCGTCACGTCATACTACGGTCCCCTCGCCCTGGCCCGCGCGAAGCTGTCCAATCAGTCCCAACTCCTCCGCGCCATGTCCGGCGCAATCGCCCAGCTTCAGACCACCCCTGGCCGCCTCGTTCAACCCGTCGAGTCCGCCAGTTTCGACGCCTGGATCAAGCTCTACCGGCCAAACGAAAACTCAGCCAATACCTCAATCAGCTACTACACCAAGGGCCAGGTCATCGGCTTCGTCCTCGATGCCAAAATCCGCAAGCTCACCGCCGGTGCCAGATCGCTCGACGACGTCATGGTCCTCGCCTACAAGCGCTACGCCGGCCCCACGGGTTTCTCCCCCGAACAATTCCGCCAGACCGCCTCCGAGGTCGCCGGTTCCGATCTCTCCGCCTGGTTCAGGAACGTCCTTGAAACCACCAACGAACTCGACTACTCCGAGGCCCTCGACTGGTACGGCCTCCGCTTCCGCCCCGCCTCACCCCTCAATTCGATCGTCACCGGCGCGACCGTTTCAGCCGCCTCGGGCCGGCTCATCGTCACCCGCGTCGAACGCGGCACCCCTGCGTCAACGGCCGGCCTGAACGTCAACGACGAAATCATCGCCGTTGAAGACAACCGCCTCCGCAACGACCAGTGGCCCTCCTTCCTCGACTACTTCAAGGACCGGAAGCAGGTGAAACTCCTCATCAACCGCCGCGACCGCCTCATCACCCTCGACCTCCCCATCGCCCAGCAACCCGCCCCCTCCTGGTCGCTGGAAGTGAAACCCGAAGCCACCGTCGAACAAAAGGCGAATCTGAACGCCCTGCTCCGCCAATAGTCCGAACCGAATGAAACCGCAACCCCACAAATGGCCACAAATGGCCGCGAACAAAGAGAGCGGGTCGCCGCGCCAGCACCCGCCCCTTCAACCGCGAACGGAGAGAGCGGGTCGCCGGGGTGATTTTCGGCAGAGTTCCACATGGCTGTCGCCAGCCGCAACAGGCCATGAAAACAGCCCGAAACCTGAGGCCGCGAACGGAGAGAGCGGGTCCCGTTCGTCATTTTCAAGTGAGCGGGTTCCCAACCGCCCTCTCAACTGACCAGGCTCCGAAACGTGCATATGGTATATTTATTCATAACGATGCATAATTATCGCATCGACAGCAGGGACCACCGATGAACGTCAAAGCAGGAATTGTCGGTTTTCGAGGCTACAGCGGCGCGGATCTCGTCCAGATCCTCTCACGCCACCCTTCGGCCACGCCAATCCTCCTCGAACACCGCCAGGACTCCACTGAACGCCCCCAACCCATTGGATTCACAGGACCTGAACGCATCGGGGCCAACGTCGAAGCCATCGCCGCCTCCCGCATCCAGGTGGTTTTCCTGGCCACGCCCCCCGAAGTCTCGATGGACCTCGCCCCCCCGCTTCTCGACCGCGGCATCAAGGTCATCGACCTCAGCGGCGCCTTCCGCCTCCGCACCGTCGAAAACTATACCCGCTGGTACAAGGAAAACCACACCGCCGCCGCCTGGCTCGAAAAGGCCGTCTACGGCCTGCCCGAGGTGAACCGCAAACAGATCCAGTCGGCGCAACTCCTTTCAAATCCAGGCTGTTACCCCACCGCAGCCAATCTCGCCATCCGCCCGCTCGTCCTCACAGGTTCGTTTGATCGTGCAGCCGGAATCGTCTGCGACGCCAAAAGCGGCGTCAGCGGAGCCGGCCGCAAACCCAGCCTCAAGACCAGCTTCTGCGAGGTGGCCGAGAACTTCTCGGCCTACTCAGTCCTCGACCACCGCCACGTCCCAGAAATCCTGATGGTCTCCGGCCTCGAAGAATCTGAATTTTCATTCACCGCCCAGTTGATCCCCTGCGACCGCGGCATCCTCGAAACCATCTACTTCCGCGCCCCCCGGCTCAAGGATCCCGCCGAACTCGCCCAGATCTATATGTCCGCCTACCGCGACGAACCCTTCGTCCGCCTCTACCCGCACGGCACGCTGCCCGACCTCAAGGGCGTCCAGCGAACCAATTTCTGCGACATCGGTTTCAAATTCGACCCATCAACAGGCCGCGTCGTCGTCGTCGCCGCCATCGACAACCTGGTCAAGGGCGCGGCCGGCCAGGCTGTACAGAACATGAACCTGATGTTGGGCTTCGCGGAAACGGCTGGCCTGCTGTGAAGATCCTTGTCAAACTCGGCGGCACCCTGCTCGACGACGCGGCTTCAAAGTCGCGCCTCGCCGCCCAGATCGCCCGTCTCCACGCCTCCGCCCATCAGGCCGCCGTCGTCCACGGCGGCGGCAAGCAGATGACCAGGTTCCTCGCCGAACGCGGAGTCGAAAGCCGCTTCGTCGGCGGCCTGCGCGTCACCACGCCCGAAGTCGTCGATGCCCTCCTCAAGGTCTTCACCGGTTCGGTCAACAAGAACCTCGTCTCGGCCCTGGTCGCCGCCGGCGCGCAGGCGGTCGGCATCAGCGGCATCGACGCCGCCTTGGCCGAAGCCGAGCAACTGAATCCGGAACTCGGCCAGGTCGGCCGCATCACCAGGGTGAATCCCGCGCTGCTCGACGCCCTCTGCGCGGCCGGTTTCCTGCCCGTCGTCGCCTGCGTGGCCGGCGACCGCTCCGGCGCTATCTATAATGTCAACGCCGACCAGATGGCAGTCGCCTGCGCCGCCGGTTGGGGCGCGGAAAAGCTGTTTTTCCTGACCGACGTGGACGGAGTCCGAGCCGCTGACGGCTCGACCCTGGCCAACCTAAGCTCCTCCGGTGCCCAAAACCTGATCCGCGAAGGCGTTGCCACCGGCGGCATGCACGCCAAACTCGATGCCGCCTGCGACGCCCTCGACCGCGGCGTCGGCGAAGTCATCATCGCGCCCGGCGCGGCCGCAGGCGTTCTCGACACGCTCGCCTCGGGCCAGCCCGCCGGAACCAGGATGTTCAAGGGGTAGCATGAGAGCCCGCAAAGCAACCATGAAGGACATCCCGGCGATGCTGGCCCTCATCAACGGCTACGCCAGGGACGGCATCATGCTGCCGCGCAACGAATTCGAACTATCCGAAAGCGTCAGGGACTTCACCGTTCTCGAGAAGGACGGCACGCTGCTCGGCTGCGCGGCCCTTCATTTCTACGGACCCACCGTGGCCGAAGTCCGCTCCCTCGCCGTTCTCCCCAACCAAAAAGGATCCGGCGCGGGCCGCATATTGATGGACGCAATCGACGCCGAAGCGCGCGCCTTCGACCTCGATATCGTCTTCGCCTTCACCTACGTCCCCGGTTTCTTCGCGAAAATGGGGTATCACGAAACACCTCGCGAGGAACTCCCCTTGAAAGCCTGGAAGGACTGCCTGCGCTGCCCGAAGTTCCAGGCCTGTGACGAAATCGCCGTCGTCAAAGCCCTCAAACCCGGCGCCAGCCTCGACCGCATCGGCTCTCCGTCGCCCGCCCTCATTCACCTCCCCGCGCTCTCGAACCATTAATTCTCGTTTTCCTGGCACCTTCGCGCGCTCCGGCTGAGAAGATTCGCCCAAGCCCTGCACTATAGCCAGTGAACGGGTTTTCCGGGAACCGGACGGCCCGCAAAAAGAATACTCCGCCAGGGGGCTTTTACGATGCGTGCACAGACTGTTGAGGTGAGACAATCGGCCGGACGGATCCTCTGTTGCACCATCTTCAGGCCCGGCGGCAAAAAGCTCCTGCCCAAGGGCCATACGATCAGTGATGACGACGTCTCTCTCCTGTCCACCGAGGGGATGGACAAAGTCTGGGTGACGGCCCTTGAAGAGGGCGAGGTCTCCGAGGATGAGGCCGTTCTCCGCGTCGCCGGGTTGATCTCCTGCGGCAGCGTCGAAATCCGTCCCGCCCCAGGCGGCCGGGCCAACCTCTTCGTGACCGAGGATAGCTGCGCCCTGGTGGACGACGACCTTCTGCGCCAGATCAACTGCACCGCTTCCATCGTCATCGCCACTGCCCGCAATTTCCAGTATCTGAAGGCCGGCGAGCGCGCCGCGACGGTGAAAAGCACGCCCTTCGCCGTTCCTGGCGAACAGTTGGAAGCCGTCCTCTCGATCCTTTCCGAACGCGGTCCGCTGCTTCAGGCCCGGCCGCTGCAATCGCCATCGGTGGCCGTGCTTTACAGCGATCCCCAGTCGGGCGACCGGGCCCGCCAGTTTTTCGAAGGCATCGTCCGGCAGAGGCTTGAGACCTTCGGCATCTCGCCGCGGTTCAGCCTGGCTGTCGCCGAAGACGAAGAACGCGTGAGCAAGGGGCTCGAACACCTGCTCAAGGCTCAGCCCTCGGCTGTCCTGATCGCCTCGACCACCGCGCCGGCCGGACCCGAAGATGCTGTCGGACGCGCGATGGCCCGCGTCGGCTGCCATCTCGAGAAGTTCCTCGCGCCAGTTGAGCCAGGCGTCCTCACCCTGCTTGGCTACAGCGACAATATCCCAGTGCTTTCTTCGCCGGGTTGCTTCCGCTCCGCGAAGACCAATGTTCTTGACCTGATCCTGCCTCCCCTGCTCGCCAAGTACCGTGTTTCGGGCTGGGAGATCGCCGGGTTGGGCCACGGCGGGCTGTTATGCTAAATGCCCTCCTCCAGCGGCCGATATGGAAATCGAGGATGACATAGCTTAGACAACGGACTTGTAACTCACACGAACTCCTCCGAAGACGCACGATGCCCCTCCGAGCATCATGCGGTACTCCTGACAGGCCGGATACCTGACCCGTATCCGGCCTCTTTTTTCCTCACTGACGTGGCTGTCCGCCACCGCTGACCTGGCTTTGCCCGTGCGTCCTGAGCCCATTTGGGTGAACCGCCGGTGCCGCCGCGTGTTAGAATTCGCGCTATGGTCGTTGAAGCACTGCTAGGCGTTTGCGCGGCCTGCGGTGTCCTTGCCTGGGGGGCGAGAGGCCGTTCCTCGACGATCTTTGGCCCGTCCGTCTGGCGCGGGCCGAAAACCAGGAAGGCGATGGCTCTGACCTTCGACGACGGTCCCAGCGAATCGACCCGCGACCTGCTCGACGTCCTCGACGAATTCGGCGTGAAGGCGACTTTCTTCCAGTGCGGCTTCCACGCCCGCCGGCTGAAAAGCCAGGCGGCTGAAGTCGCCCGCCGCGGCCACGAGATCGGCAACCACGGCGACACCCACCAGGCGCTCTACCTTCACTCCGCCAGCTTCATCCACGACCAGCTCTCGCGCGCGCAGGTCAGCATCGAAGAGGCGACGGGTGTGCGGCCAACCTTGTTCCGGGCCCCGTTCGGCGTGCGCTGGGCCGGCCTGGCCCATGCGCAGCGCAAACTCGGGCTGATGGGCGTCATGTGGACATCGATCTCCAGGGACTGGGCCTTGTCCGCCGATGCAATCGTCGCCCGCATGACGAAGTCGGCCAAGCCTGGCGCGATTCTCACTTTCCACGATGGCCGGGAACTGACGATGCGTCCGGACATCAGTTCCACGATCGAGTCCATCCGCAAGCTTCTGCCGGTCTGGCTCGACCAGGGCTACGAGTTCCTCACCGTCTCTGAACTGACCGGCCGGCAACGCCCTCAGGCGCCACCGGCCGTTCCGTCGGATAGTGGACGTTAGAGTTCTTCGCGCCGCCGGTCTCAGCGCAGCATGTCGTTCAACGCCTTGAGCTTCTTCACGTCGAACTTCGGCTTGCGGTCGTAGGTCATCACGCCGTTGATCTCCTGCTCGACGTCGGTGGTCTGGGTGTAGCAGATCCCGATGAATGGCAGTTCGGCGATGGCTTTATACTGGCCTTCCAGCCGCGCAAGCGCCGCTTCGGCCGTCTTCTCAACGCCTGAATAGCCCCAAGCCGCCTCAGGGACGTTCTGCGTCCCAGGCAGGATGAAGGCGATTCCGCCAAACTCGGAGAGATAGAGCGGCGTGCCGTTGAACGGGATGCCGGGGATGGCGTAGGGCCGGCCATTGTAGGGCAGCGTCTGGCCCGGCTTGCCGGCTTCGATTTTGCCCCAGCGGGCTTTGAGTTGCTCGTAGGTGGGCGCGTAGTCGTGGACGGCGTAGAGGTCGGTTGTCTCGGTGTGCTCCCAGCCTTCGTTGTCGATAAACAGGCGGGTGGGGTCGAGCGACTTCGTCAGATGGTAGAGCGACCGCAGATGCGCCTGCTGCCGCGTATCCCGCAGGTTCGGGACGCCCCAGCTTTCGTTGATCGCGTTCCAGATGATGACCGACGGGTGGTTGATGTCCCGCAGCACGGCCTCGGTCCATTCGCGATTGAACCGCATGGCGTACTGCTCGTCGTAAAGATAGGCGTTGGCGATCTCGCCCGAAATCAGGAAGCCCATCTTGTCGGCCCAGTAGTGGAACCGCGGATCCTCGATCTTCTGGTGCTTGCGCGCGCCGTTGAAGCCCATCTCCTTGGACATTCGGATGTCGTACTGAATCGCCTCGTCGGTGGGTGGCGTCAACAGCGATTCGGGCCAATAGCCCTGATCCAGCAGGAATTTCAAATACACCGGCCGGTGGTTGATACACACCCGGCCGTTCTCGATCGTGACTACGCGGACGCCAAAATACGACTCCACGCGATCGACAACCACGTCGCCGTTCCTGATCTCCAGCGTCAGGTCATAGAGCGCAGGACGGTCCACCGACCATAGCCGCGGGTTGCGGATCGCCAGCGCGGAGTCTAGATACTTGCCATCGACAACTCCGGAGGAGGAAGCCGTCGCCACCGTCTTGCCTTCGCTCTTCGCGGTCAGCGCCAGCGTGAGATCCTTGGATGCCTGCGCCAGACGGGCTTCGACCTTCACTGTCCCGTCGAGGTGCGTTACAACGCGGAAGAAATCGAGGTAGCTCTCGCCGGCGGCTTCGATCCAGACGGGTTGCCAGATGCCGGTCGTGCGCGTATAGAAGATGCTGCGCGATTTCACTTCCCAATACTGTTTGCCGCGGGGGATGGCGCGATCTGTCGGCGGGTCGAAGGCGCGGACGGTGACGGTGTTGCCTGACGGTTTCAGCAGCGGCGTCACGTCGAGTTTGAACGGCGTCCCGCCGCCTTCATGTTCGCCGGCGTAGCGGCCGTTGACCCAGACTGTGGCGTGATAGTCCACCGCGCCGAAGCAGAGCAGCGTCCGTTTCGCTTTCCAATCGGCCGGCACGGTGAACGCGCGGCGGTACCAGACCACCGGGTGGAACGACGTGTCGCCGATGCCGCTCAGCTTGGTTTCGAAGGCATAGGGGACGGTGATCTTCTTTGTGAACTTGCGGGCCGGGTCGGCCCAGTTTTCCTTGAGGCCCACGTCGTTGTCGTCGAAGTCAAACTCCCACTGGCCGTTGAGCGTCGCCCATTGGGGACGCATGAACTGGGGGTTGGGATGCTCGGCGCGAGGCGGAGTCTGGGCAGGCGCCGCGAGGGCGAGAAGGATGAGCAGAGAAAGAGACCGCATGGATAGATTCTACAGGGATTGCGGGCCGGCTTCCCCGCGCCGCGGTCAGGCGCCCAGTTTCTGTTGAACGCTGCGGATCTTGTCGTCCATGGTCTGGTCGCGGTCGGTGCGGGTTCCGATGCGGATGTTGGTCGAGATGCGGACCACGCCCATCTCGTGAAGAACCTCGTGGCAGCGTTTGATGGCGGCCATGACATCGTCCCAGTCGCCTTCGACATTGGTGCCGTAGGCGTGGAGGCGGGCGTTGAGTCCGGCTTCGGCGAAGACGCGCTCGCAGGCGGTGACTTCGTTTGACACCGAGGTCCCGATGCCGATCGGGATGACGCAGACGTCGGCTATGGCTTTCATATCCGTTATTGTGCGCCCTCGGGGAGGGGACGTGCGGGGTCAGGCCGCTCGGCTGGAGACCCGCTCTCTCGCAGAGCTCGGCTGGAGACCCGCTCTCTTCGTTCGCGGTTTGTGGCTGCGGCGAGTCCTATTTGAGTATCTGGAGACCCGCTCTCTTCGTTCGCGGTTTCTGGCTAACGGCGGGTGGAGTTGGCTGTGTCGGGGCCTGGGACTCCCCCGGGTTTCTGGTAGTTGGGGTAGGCGGGGCGCTTGGCTTTGACCGGCGGGGTTTTCGCCAGTTCGGCCATGATGAGTTCGACCGCCTTTTCGAGCTGCGGGTCTTTGCCCTGACGGACGAGGTCAGGCTCGTTTTCGACTTCGATGTCGGGTTCGATGCCCACATTCTCGGCGATCCATTTGGAGGTGGCCGGATCCCAGACTCCGGAACTGGGAGCGGTGACAAAGCCGCCGTCCATCAACTGCGGCGCTCCAGCGCGACCAATGAGGCCGCCCCAGGTGCGCTTGCCGATGAGCCGGCCCGCTCCGGCGCGGCGGAAGTACCAGGGCATGGCGTCGCCGCCGCTGCCGGCGAATTCGTTGATCAGCATCACCTTGGGTCCGAAGATTGCGCCCTGGGGCTGCTGTTCGTCTTCGCCGTCGCGGGTGGCGACGTTGCTGAGGTGCTTGCGGGTCAGCATTTCGACGATGTCGGTGGCCAGTGCGCCGCCGCCATTGAAGCGCTCGTCGACGATGGCGGCATCCTTGCCGACTTGGGCGAAGAAGTAGCGGTTGAAGTTGGTGTAGCCGCCCATCGAGGTGTCGGGCATGTAGATGTAGGCGACGCGCCCGCCGGTCATCTGATCGACCTTGCGGCGGTTGTCCTCGATCCAGGCGAGGTTGCGGAGTCCGAACTCGTTGGGGATGGGGACGACGGTGACATCGCGGGCTCCGTCGCCATTCGGGTTCGGGCCGACGCGGATGACGGTCTGCCTGGCGGACGTGGCTTCGAAGAAACGGTAGATGTTGTCGGCGGCGGTGACGTTGCGGCCGTTGACGGAGAGGAGGTAGTCGCCGACGTTGACGTTGATGCCGGGCTGGGTGAGCGGGGCGCGCATCTGCGGATTCCAGTTCTCGCCGTTGTAGATGCGGTGGAAGCGGTAGCGGCCGTTGGCGACTTCGTAGTCGGCGCCGAGAAGGCCGGTGGGGACGCGCTTGACTTCGGGGTTGTCGCCGCCGCCGACGCCGAGGTGGCCGGCGGTGACTTCGCCCATCATGTCGGCGAAGACATAGTTGAGGTCGCGGCGGGAGTTGAGGTTGGCGATGTAGGGTTCGTACTTCTTCGACATCGCGGGGACGTCGACGCCGTGGAGGGCGGGGTCGTAGAAATACTCGCGCTGGACGCGCCAGGCTTCGCGGTACATCTGCGGCCATTCGTCGCGCGGGTTGACGCGGACTTCGAGATTGGCCGTGTTCAGATTCTGGCTTCCGGCTGCGGGCGGAGCGGGCGGGGTGGCGGGAGCGCCCGTGGGCGGGATGGGGCGGAGGGTGGCGATGGACCAGGCGTTGGCGCGGCGGATGAGGTATTTCTCGCCGCCCCTGGACATTTCGAAGAAGCCGACTCCGCTGGTGACAACGTCGGCGCGGCGGGCTTTGAGGTCGAAGCGATGGACGGTGGCTCCGGGTTCGCCGCCGCCGCCGCCGGGCTGGAATGATTGCGCCTCCATGGCGAGAAGCGTGCCGGCCTTGCCGGCTTGCAGTTCGACATAACGGCGGGCGGGCATGGGCAGAGCCAGGACGCGCTGGAGGATGTTGTCGAAGTCGATTTTGACTTCGACGGGTTTGGCCGGCTCGGGCTTGGGCGAAGCGGCGGGCTTTGGCGCGTCAGCGGGCTTGGCGTCGTCGGCCGGCTTCGCGTCGCCGGGTTTGGCGGGAGGTTTTTCCTCGTCGCTTTCGGGGACGAAGGGCGAGGGTTCGTCCTTGGTGAGGACGGCGAGGTAGATGCTGCGGGTGGTGGGGCGGGAGAAGGAGTGGATGTCGGGCTGGAGGGACGCGCCGGAGTCGGTCGAGGCGGTGAAGTAGAGGAACTTGCCGCCGGCATCGAAGACGGGATTGGCGGCGTCGCTCATGCCGTCGGTGAACTGGGTGGATTTGGCGGAATCGAGGGAATAGAGATGGATGGCTCCGAGGAAGTTGGGGAGGGCCTTGGCGTAGGCGATCCATTTGGAGTCGGGCGACCAGGCGGCGGCGAGTTGGGAGTTGCGGCCGTAGAAGCGGTTCTTGTCGACTGTGACGGGCGGGGTGGAGGCGGTGACGTCGACGTACCAGAGGGTCATGTGGGCGTCGATGAAGGCGATCTTCTTGGAATCGGGCGACCAGCGGGGGGTGGAGTAGAAGGTTGGCTGGGCGGCGAGCTTGATCTTTTTGACATCGCCGGAGCCGCTTTGCGGGGCGATGTGGAGTTCGTATTCACCGGAGGCGTCGGAGAACCAGGCGATGGATGCGCCGTCGGGGGACCAGGCGGGGTCGCGCTCCATGACGGCGGTCGAGTTGGTCAGGTTGCGGGGATCGCCTTTTTCGGCGGGGACGGTGAGGATTTCGCCGCGGGCTTCGAAGAGGGCGCGGGCGCCGGATGGAGAGATGCCGGCGGAGCGGAGGCGGGAGGAGACGTTGACGAGGCGTTCGCGGACTTCGGGCATGTCGCCGGAGACGGTGATGGAGACGGGGGTGAGTTTGGCGGATTTCAGGTCGTAGAGGTGGATGGCGCCGAACTGTTCGACGGCGATGGCGTCGGCGGAGGCGGAGGCGGATTTGAAGTCGAGGCCCTTGTTTTCGAGGGCGCGGGCGACCTTTTTGGTTTTGGGGTCGTAGGAGAAGAGGGTGACGGGGCCTTCGCGGTCGGAGAGGAACCAGACGCGGCCGCCGGTCCACATGGGGTTGAAGTCGTTGGAGTTGGGGCGGGGGAGTTTTTCGACCTTGGACGTTGCGAGGCCGGCGATCCAGACGGGGGTGGTGGAGCCGCCGCGGTAGCGTTTCCAGGCGTTGAAGGCGCGGCGCATGGGGACGTAGGCGACCTGGGCTCCGTCGGGGGAGAAGGCGGCTTCGTAGCCGATGGGGAGAGGGAGGCGGGTTTCGGGGCCGCCATCGGGGGAGATGGTGAAGAGCTGGCTGGCTCCGTTGGGGGAAGCGCGGCCGGAGGCGAAGAGGATGAGCTTGCCGTCGGGGGTCCAGGCGAGGGCGGTGTCGGGGGAGGGATGGAAGGTGACTCGCCTGGGGACGCCGCCGGCGGCGGGGATGGTGTAGACGTCGACGTTGCCGTCGTATTCGCCGGTGAAGGCGACCTGCGAGCCGTCGGGGGAGAAGACGGGTTGGGTCTCGATGCCGGCGCCGGAGGTGAGGCGGACGGCGGCGGCGCCGGTGCGAGGGACAGACCAGAGGTCGCCGGCGTGTTCGAAGACGATGGCGGTTTTGGAGAGGGCGGGGCTGCGGAAGATGGATGGGCCATCCGCGGCGAAGGCAGAGACTGCGAGAAAGAAGAGGGCGAGGGTTGGGCGGGTGGTCACGATATGGGGTCCTTAGTAGGCGAGTATAGCGGGGCGGAGGGGTGGAAGGTGAGAGGGCAATGGGAAAGTTTACAGGGGGACGGAATGGTGGCGTTGGAGGGTGGGGCTGGGCCGGGTTTGTGGTCCTGGCGAGGTTAAGGGCGTGGTTGGAGGAGCGGTGAGCCGCCCGGGGATGGCTGATTTCCCTTCCTTGCGGGTTCAGAACGCTGGACGGAGATGGCTTGCCTTGTTTTTGGGCGGCGCTGGAGGGATTTGAGGTGGGCGAAGAGGGGTTTGAGGCGGACTCCGGGGGGGATTTGGGCGGGGAGGGC
>CAMTUE010000058.1:0-26751 GCA_947084845.1 uncultured Bryobacteraceae bacterium
AAGCACTGGAGTTCCACAGATTCCCGTCTTCAGGCGAGCCTCGTGCGTAAGCGCGAGGTACGACCTGTCGGCGCTCAAGCAGAACATCGAGGACCATGCCGGCGAGCCTCGTGCGTAAGCGCGAGGTACGACCTGTCGGCGCTCAAGCTGATCATCGGGGACCATGCCGGCGAGCCTCGTGCGTAAGCGCGAGGTACGACCGTTTCGCCATGTTGACACCTCCACAGTCCGCCCGGCGAGCCTCGTGCGTAAGCGCGAGGTACGACACGCCATACCGCCCCCTAACGCGCAGCGGCTCGCCGAAAGCCCCCGTCACGTGTTTTGTTGAAAACACGGAAGTTACGAATATGCCCCAAGGAGGGAGAGCGGGTCGCCGGGCTTTATTTCGAGAGAGCAGGTCTCCGGCGCGATTCTCGAGCGAGTGCCCATGGGCTGCGGGCCCACAAAAATCCATGAAGATCACCCCCACCAAACTTCAACCGCGAACGGAGAGAGCGGGTCTCCGTGCTTTATTTTGAGAGAGCAGGTCCCCGGGCTTTATTTCGAGAGAGCGGGTCTCCGTGCTTCATTTCGAGAGAGCGGTTCCCCAGGCCCGACTTTTAAGGGAGAAGCCCCCTGACTGAATTCATCATTTCCTCGGCCGTAAATATATTCTAACCTGCAATCAATATCGCAATCGATTAATTTATATTAACTAAATATATTTATACAGTTTAAATTCACTATAGTAACAATCTTCCATCTTTCTTCGCTCTCTGCCGCCGCCTGTGCGCGCCCGTCCCCGTCAACCCAAATCCCCTGTCTCCCACAGGCCAATGCAGCCAAAACCCTTCAATAGGTTCGTTTGGTTGTACTTTCCTGCTCTATCCTTTCAACGACTTGACTGGAGCGGCACGGCGTCCGCGCCACCCGCCGTTCAGGACTTCGACCCGGCGCCGTGGATCTGCACCAGTGGGCCGGCGGGTTCGAACGGCCGGGTGTCGGGGAGGGTTTGCGGGGCGCGCCAGAAGTCGAAGTAGCTCACGTAATGGACACAACTGACAGTGCAGTAAGGGGCGCAAGCCTTTTCGGTCGTATATTCACGACGGATGTCGGAGATCGAATACTCCGTCAACGCCTTCCCCGGATAGCCGCGCTGTTGCGAACAATAATGAACCAGTCCGTCTTCGCAGATATAGAGGTAGCGGGCGCCTGCACGACACCGCCATTCGGCCGGCTGGCCGTTCGCGATGGCTTCCTGGAAATAACTGAGCTGTGAGAAGTTGCGCTTCTCCAGCGCCTTCACGGCCAGGTAGATTTCGCGCTCATAGTCGGTCAGCGGCTTCAACTGGCCCGTGTGGTCGTGGATGATCCCGATCGTCGAACTGAATCCCAGCGCGACCGCGCGTTTGCCGATCGTCAGGGCGTCGTCGGCGTTCTTGACCCCGCCGCCAACCACCGAATTGATGTTGACGTGGAACAGGGCGTGCTTCGACAGCAGTTGCAGTTTGCGGTCGAGAACCTTGAGGCTCTTCTTCGACACGTCGTCAGGCATGACGTTGTCGATCGAGATCTGCATGTGATCCAGCCCGGCTCGGTTCAGGCGCTCGATCCGGTCGGCCGTCAGAAGATAGCCGTTGGTGATCAGTCCGGTGATGGCGCCGGTGGCGCGGATGCGGTGGATGATCTGATCGAGGTCGGGGTGAAGCAGCGGTTCGCCGCCGGAGATGGTGATGATTCCCGTGCCCAGTCGGCCGAGCCGGTCGATCCGCTCGAACATGACTTCGGTGGCGACGGGCTTCGAGTAATCGTCGAACTCGTTGCAGTAGGTACACGCCAGGTTGCACCGCCTGATGGGGATGATGTGCGCCATGATCGGGTGGTCCTTGTGGACCGCTCCATAGGCGATCATCTTCAACTCGCGGAGTCGGCGTTTGAGTGCTGCCCAGTCCCTTCGGGCCAGAAATCCGTGGTCCGGCATGAGATATTTTCTCTCCGTATTAGAGCATGGCTGCACGCCAATGGATGCCACCGAGTGGCTGAACGGAGCGTATGGAAGGTCGAACGGCGATTGGACGGTCGCAAGTGGGGCCGGCTTTCCAGCCGGCAGCCGGGCGTCCGCCCGGCGGTGTGGATGCCGTGGAACTATCGCAAGAGGCTGGCGCGAGTGACGGGAGGCTCTCCAGAAACCCACCGCTGACGCTACGCCGATTGTGTGAGGATCAGCTGGCCAACCCGTTCCTGAGCGCAAAGCGAACGATGTCTCCGGTGTTGTGGAGGTTCAACTTCTCCATCACGCTGCCGCGGTGCGACTCCACGGTATAGACGCTCAGATTCAGGGCGTTGGCGATCTCCTTATTCGTCTTGCCGTCGGCCACCATCGTCAGGATCTCGCGCTCGCGGCTTGTGAGCAGATCAACCGGATTGGAAACATGTCTCCGATAGTCAGTCAACACCGCGTCGGAAATGGCCGGGCTGAGGAACGCTTCACCGCGATTGACCAATCTGATGGCCCGCAGCAGGTGCTCGTCTTCCGAGTCCTTCAGCAGGTAACCACGGGCTCCTGCGCGCAGGATTTCCCGCACGTAGACAGAGTCCTTGTGCATGCTGAGAGCGATCACCCTGGTATGCGGCACTAACAAAGAGGTGAGGGGTTGCATTTTCGTTCACTTTGGTGGCCCCAAAGGGGGCCATCCGGGCTCTCTCGTTCGCGGCTTCAGCGGAGTCGTGGCGACTCGTTGACAGTGGCGGTTGGCTGATCAGGAGGCGGCGTCGGGGCGGGTTCCGTCGACTACTTCCAGGAAGGCCTGGGCGGCTGGCTGATCAGGAGGCGGCGTCGGGGCGGGCTCCGTCGACTACTTCCAGGAAGGCTTGGGCGGCGTGGCTTAGGTTTCTTCGGCTGGGGTAGATGAGGCGGATTTTGCGTTCGACCTGGAGTTCCTCGACTTTGATTTCGCAGAGGAGGCCCTGGGTGAGCTCGGTTTCGACGCACATTTTGGGGAGGAAGGCCACGCCTTCGTTGCGCTGGACCATCATGCGGATGGTTTCGACGGTGGGCATCTCGACGTCCATGTTGAGGCGGACTCGGGCTCGCTGGAAGGCCTTGATGACGTATTCGCGGTAAGGCGACATGACGTTGTGGGCGATGAAGGTCTCCATGCCGAGTTCCTGGATGCCGACGTGGTCGCGGCCGGCGAAACGGTGCTGGGGGGAGACGACGAAACAGAGGTGGTCGTCGTAGATGACGTGGGAGGTGAGGTGCTCGTCGTCGGGGTCGTAGGAGACCACGCCGAGTTCGAGGTCGCCGTCGATGATCTGGGCGGGGAGCTTGCTGGAGAGGGTGCGGCGGACCTGAACCTTTACTTTAGGATAGAGCCGCCGGTAGTTGATTATATGGTGGATCAGGTAGAGGCAGGTCGATTCGTTGGCGCCGATGATGAGGCGGCCGGAGGCGAGGTCGCGGAGTTCAACGATGGCGCTGGTGAGTTCCTCGGTGAGGTTCTCGAAGCGGCGGCAGTATTCGAGGACGATTTTGCCGGCGTCGGTGAGGGTGAGTTCGCGGCCGGTGCGGTCGAGGAGTTTCTCGCCAAGCTCGTGTTCGAGACGCTGAACGGCGAGGGAGATGGCGGGTTGGGTGCGGAGGAGTTTTTCACCGGCGCGGGAGAAGCTGCGCTCGGTGGCGACGGTCAGGAAGACCTTGAGGGGATAGAGTTCCATAGTGGCTATACGACCAACGGTAGCTATTAACAGATCTTATCGCATAGCCACGGCTTATTCAAGTCGCTAGCATTATAAATTTGTCAAATCGCTCTGAAGAGGGGAGAATGATACGTGAACGGTTCATTCGAGAGCCAGAGCAACAGGCTGGCGGCAGCGGGCGGACCGGGAAAGCGAGTTTGCGGGCGCAGCATGGAAATACCCAACGACCGACAGCGCGTTTACATCTTTGACACAACGCTCCGGGACGGCGAACAGTCGCCCGGATGCAGTATGAGTGTTCCGGAAAAACTTCGGATGGCTCATAAGTTGGTGGAGCTTGGCGTCGACATCCTCGAAGCCGGCTTCCCGATCGCCTCAGAGGGCGACTACGAGGCAGTGCGCGAGATCAGCCGCGCGATGCCCGAGGTTCGTGTGGCCGCACTGGCTCGCGCGACCCGTCAGGATGTTGAACGCGCGGCGTCGGCGCTGGAACCGTGCACGCGCCCGCGAATCCATACGTTTATCGCAACCAGCGATATTCACCTCAAGTACAAGCTGCGCAAGACGCGGGCGCAGGTGCTCGACGATGCGTGCAAGGCGGTTGAACTGGCGTGCCAGTTCGCCGACGACGTCGAGTTTTCGGCGGAAGACGCGACGCGGACGGAATTGGAGTTTTTGGAAGAGATATCGAATGCCGTTGTGGCGGCGGGCGCGACGACCGTCAACCTGCCCGACACGGTGGGCTACTCGGTGCCGGCGGAACATGCCGTGCTGATTGGCCGGATCGCGAAGTTACTGGAGGGCAGGGCGATCGTCAGCGTGCATTGCCACAACGATCTGGGACTGGCGACGGCGAATTCGCTGGCGGCGGTGGCGGCGGGTGCGCGGCAGATTGAGTGCACCATTAACGGCATCGGCGAGCGGGCGGGCAACTGCGCGCTGGAAGAGGTCGTGATGGTGATGAAGGTGCGGCACGACCTGATGCCGTATTACACGGTGGTCAAGACAGAGGAGCTGTTCCCGGCCAGCCAGATGCTGACGGGGATTATCAGCTTTGGGCCGCAGCCGAACAAGGCGCTGGTGGGGGCGAACGCATTCGCGCACGAAGCGGGGATCCATCAGGACGGGTACTTGAAAGAGAAGTCCACCTACGAGGTGATCGACCCGGTGATGGTGGGCATCCCGGAAGGGCGGCTGGTGCTGGGCAAGCACAGCGGGCGTCATGCGCTGCGTTCGAAATGCGAGATTCTGGGATATAACGTGTCGAAGGACGAACTTGACGCGGTGTATGCGGGATTCATCGCCATCGCCGACCGGAAGAAGGGTGTCACGGACAAAGAGATCCTGGGCCTGATCCGGGCGATGAAGGGCGGGGAGCACAGCGCGCACATGGCCGAAGCAGCTTCGGCGGATTGAAATCATGCAATTGAATATTCTTGTTCTGCCCGGTGACGGCATTGGTACCGAAGTCACCCGGGAAGCCGTACGTGTGCTTGAACGCGTGGCGGCCCGATACAACCACACGCTGAAGCTGTCGGAAGGACTGCTGGGCGGGGTGGCGATTCATAAGACGGGCCAGGCGATGCCGGACGAGACGGCGCGGTTGGCGCAGGACGCCGACGCGACGCTGATGGGCGCGGTGGGGTTGCCGGAGTTCGACAATGCGCCGCCGGCGCAGCGGCCCGAGCGCGGATTGCTGGGCATCCGGCAGATACTGGGCGTCTATGCGAACCTGCGGCCGGTGAAGGCGTATGCGGCGCTGATCGATTCGTCGCCGCTGAAGAATCACCTGGTGGAAGGGACGGACATGATTATCGTCCGTGAACTCACGGGCGGGATTTACTATGGCACGCCGCGGGGGATCACGGGTGAAGCGCCGAACGAGCACGCGGTGAATACGATGGCGTATTCGCGGCACGAGATCGACCGGATTGCGCGGATGGCTTTTGAGCTTGCGTCGAAAAGGCGGAAGAAAGTATCGAGTGTAGACAAGTCGAATGTGTTGGAGACTTCGCAGCTTTGGCGAAAGGTTGTGACGGAGGTTTGGGCGGAGTATCCGGGCGTCGAACTGGAGCACATTCTGGTGGACAACTGCGCGATGCAACTGGTGCTGAATCCGCGGCGGTTCGATGTTGTGGTGACGGAGAATATGTTCGGCGACATCTTGTCGGACGAAGGGGCGGTGCTGGCGGGGTCGATTGGGATGTTGCCGTCGGCGTCGATTGGGGGGAAGAGGCCGTCGGGGGCGTGGGTTGGATTGTATGAGCCGGTGCATGGATCGGCGCCGGATATAGCGGGTCAGAACAAGGCGAATCCGCTGGGGGCGATCGGCAGCGTGGCGGCGATGCTGGAGTATAGTTTTGGGCTGATGGAAGAGGCGGCGGCGGTGAACCGGGCGATGGAAGAGGTTCTGAATTCGGGGCGGGTGACGGCGGATTTGAAACCGAAGGGTACGCCGGCGACGACGGAACAGGTGGGCGAGGCGGTTTGCGCGGCGATTGGGTAGGTTGTGACAATCAAAGTTCGCGAGTTGATTCGACGCCTGGAAGGTGCGGGATGGCTGCTGGTGAGGCACGGACCGGGTTCTCACAGGCAATACAAGAATCCGACAGGCCGGTATGTCATTACCGTCAGCGGCAAGCATGGAGATGACATGCCGCTGGGGACACTTAAGGACATCCTCAAGAAATCTGGCCTTAAACTGGATTGAGGGGGGACTGATATGGAATACGCGGTCATCATCGAACGCAGCGGCGGCAACTGGTTCGCACATGTTCCCGATCTGCCTGGTTGCCTTGCGACTGGCGCGACGGTTGAAGAGGTGAAACAGAACATTCGAACGTCGATCCGGGCGCACATTGAAACGCTTCGCGAGATGGGCGAGACGGTTCCAGAACCAGTGCGGATCGCGGCACAGGTGTCAGCCGCATAGAGAGCAAGGAAAGACTACAAGTATGAGCCGACCGAAGACGATCATTGAAAAGTTGTGGGATGCGCATGTGGTGGCTGAGCCGGAGGGCGCTCCGGCGTTCCTTTGGATTGATTTGCACCTGGTGCATGAGGTGACTTCGCCGCAGGCGTTCGCGGGTTTGCGGGCGCGCGGGGTGAAGGTGCGGCGGCCGGATTTGACGCTTGGCACCTGCGACCATTCGACGCCGACGACGCCGCGCGATCTGCCGATCATCGACGAGATCGCCGCGGCGCAGGTGGCTCAGTTCGAGAAGAACTGCACGGAGTTCGGCATCCCGCATTTTGGGTTTAAGAACGCCAGGCAGGGCATCGTCCATGTGATCGGTCCGGAGAACGGCGCGACGCAGCCGGGCATGACGGTGGTGTGCGGCGATTCGCATACGGCCACGCATGGGGCGTTTGGAGCGCTGGCGTTTGGCATCGGGACGAGCGAAGTCGAGATGGTGCTGGCGACGCAGTGCCTGTTGCAGCGGCGGTCGAAGACGTTCAATGTGCGGGTGGAGGGGGCGATTGGCAAGGGCGTCGCGGCGAAAGACATCATCCTGGCGCTGATCGCGAAGATCGGCGTGGGCGGCGGCACGGGCTGCGTCATCGAATACACGGGATCGACGATCCGGGCGTTGACGATGGAGCAGCGCATGACGGTCTGCAACATGTCGATTGAGGGCGGGGCGCGGGCCGGTTTGATTGCGCCCGACGACACGACTTACGAATTCCTCGCGGGACGCAGGCTGGCGCCGAAGGGAGCCGCATGGGACGAGGCGGTCGCGCGATGGCGGCGGTTGCCGACCGACGAGGGCGCGGTCCATGACAAGGAGATCTTCATCGACGCCTCGGCGCTGGAGCCGATGATTACGTTCGGGACCAATCCGGGACAGGGCGTGGCGGTGACCGAAGCGGTGCCGGATCCGGCGTCGGTGAGCGATCCGGTGGAGCGCGAGACGTTGAAGAAGGCGCTGGCGTATATGGGACTGGAGGCGGGCAAGCCGCTGCTGGGCAGGAAGGTGGACGTGGTGTTCATCGGGTCGTGCACGAATTCGCGGATGAGCGATCTGCGGGCGGCGGCGGCGGTTCTGAAGGGCCGCAAGGTGAATCCGCAGGTCCGGACGATGGTGGTGCCGGGTTCGCAACTGATTAAGCGCGAAGCCGAAGCCGAGGGTTTGGACAGGGTCTTCCGCGAGGCGGGGGCGGAATGGCGCGAGGCCGGGTGTTCGATGTGTATCGCCATGAACGGCGATCAGTTGAAGCCGGGCGAATACAGCGTGTCGACGTCGAACCGGAACTTCGAAGGGCGTCAGGGCAAGGGCGGCAGGACGTTTCTGGCCAGCCCGGAGACGGCGGCGGCGACGGCCGTGATGGGCGCGGTGGCCGACGTCAGAACGTTGCTGGGATAGGCGGGAGGAGAGAAGCCATGCAGAAGTTTGAAGCGTTCGAAGGCCGTTACGTCGCGCTGCCGGTGGACAACATCGACACGGACCAGATCATCCCGGCGCGATTCCTGAAGACGATTTCGAAGGAGGGGCTGGGGGACCAGCTTTTCCAGGACTGGCGGTATGAGGCCGATGGGAGTCCGAAGGCCGATTTCGTTTTGAATACGCCGGAGGCCAGGGAGTCGAACGTGCTGGTGGCGGGGGACAATTTCGGTTGCGGATCGTCGAGGGAACATGCGCCCTGGGCGCTGACGCAATACGGGTTCAGGGCGGTGGTTTCGACGTCATTCGCCGACATCTTCAAGAGCAATTCGCTGAAGAACGGGCTGCTGCCGATCGTTGTTCCCCCGGATGTGCACAAGGAGTTGATGGCAGGGCCTGGATCGGTGGCGGTGGACCTGGCGGCGCAGACGGTGACGCTGGAATCAGGGCGCGCGGTTGAGTTTCCGATCGATGCGTTCTCGAAGGCTTGTTTGCTGGAAGGCGTGGATGAGTTGGGTTACGTGTTGAAGCACGAAGAAGAGATCAAGGCGTATGAGGCGGCGAATCCGGCGGCGGTGGATACGCGGCTGGTGAACGCGTAGGATGCGGCCGGGTCGTGCCACGGCCGGAGTTTGCCTGGCGAAAGATGACAGGCCGGGAGGCCTGTCCTACTGGCGTATCATGGACTGATTGCTTCCGCGGTTCTATCCCATCGTTGACACTGCGCTGCTTGAGCGGCGCGGTGTGGACGCCGAACGCTTTGCCTCACTGTTGTTTG
Organism: uncultured Bryobacteraceae bacterium; assembly: GCA_947084845.1. Classification (GTDB taxonomy): domain Bacteria; phylum Acidobacteriota; class Terriglobia; order Bryobacterales; family Bryobacteraceae; genus PNKE01. Next base: position 8,839 of record CAMTUE010000058.1, read on the forward strand.
AGGAAGGCGCGGGGATTCTGCAGATCCGGCACAAGGGCGCGTTGACGCGGCAAGCGTTTGAACTGATGGGACGCATCCGGGCGATGTGCGCCGAGGCTGGCGCGCTTTGCATCATCAACGACCGGGCCGATGTGGCGGCTCTGCTTGGGGCCGGGCTGCATTTGGGGCAGGACGATCTGAGGCCTGAGTTGGCGCGGCTTGTGGCTCCGGCGGCGCTGATGGGACTCTCGACGCATAGCGAGCTTCAGGCGGAACGGGGGGCGCGGGAGCCGGTGGATTATCTGGCGATCGGGCCGGTGTTCGCGACGGGGACGAAGGAGAATCCGGATCCGGTGGTGGGGCTGGATGGGGTGAAACGGGTACGGGCGTTGACGCATCTGCCATTGGCGGCTATTGGCGGGATCACGGTTGAAAGCGCGGCGGCGGTGCTTGAGGCCGGGGCGGATTCTGTTGCCGTGATCGGCGACCTGCTGGCGGCAGGAACGAGCGAGACGGCGGTGCGGGAGCGGATCAGGGAATGGATGCAGGCAACAAAGTAGAGGCGGGCGGACTCGTCAAGGGTCTCGGCCTGATGGATGCGAGCATGCTCGTGATGGGGTCGATGATCGGGTCGGGCGTGTTCATCGTGTCGGCCGATATTGCGCGGCAGACGCAGTCGCCGGGCCTGTTGATGTTGACCTGGGTGGTGACGGCGGTGCTGACCACGATCGCCGCGCTGAGCTATGGCGAGTTGGCGGCGGCGATGCCGAAAGCGGGCGGGATGTATGTCTACCTGCGGGAGGCGTTCGGGCCGCTGAGCGGATTCCTGTACGGGTGGACGCTGTTCACGGTGATCCAGACGGGGACGATCGCGGCCGTGGCAGTGGCGTTCGCGAAGTTTTTGGGCGAGTTCTTGCCGGTGGTGTCGGCGCGGAATTGGATCTTCCAGATCGGCCCGTTGGGGCTGAACACGCAGATGGCGGCGGCCATCGCGCTGCTGGTTTTTCTGACCTGGGTGAACACGCGCGGATTGAAAGCCGGGGCGAGCGTACAGAACGTGTTCACGTTCGCCAAGATCGGGGCGCTGGGCGCGCTGATCGTTTTGGGTATTGCGCTGGGGCGCAGGCCGGAGGCGATTTCGGCGAATTTCGGCAACTTCTGGGGCGAGGCGGAATGGGGATGGGCGGCGGTGAAGATGGTGGGGCTGGCGATGGTGGGATCGCTGTTTTCTTCCGACGCATGGCATAGCGTGACGTTCACGGCGGGCGAGGTGCGGAATCCGAAACGGAACCTGCCGTTGTCGCTGGCGATGGGCGTGGGCGTGGTGAGCGTGATTTACCTGCTGTGCAACCTGGTGTACCTGATGGCGCTGCCGCTGGGCGGAATTCAGAACGCGCCTGAGGACAGGGTGGCGACGGCGGCGATGACGGTGATGTTTGGCGAGTCGGCCACGTGGATGATGGCGCTGGCGGTGCTGGTATCGACGTTCGGGTGCGTGAACGGGCTGGTGATGACGGGTTCGAGAGTGTACTACGCGATGGCGCGGGACGGATTGTTCTTCAAGGCGTGCGGGCGGGTGGACGCGAAGACGCATGTGCCGGTGGTGTCGCTGTGGGTGCAATGCGCGTGGGGTTCGGCGCTGACATTGAGCGGGAGCTACAGCGACCTGCTCGATTATGTTATCTTCGCTGTTTTGCTTTTCTACATCCTGACCATCGTGGGTTTGTTCGTGCTCCGCCGCACGAAGCCGCTGATGGAAAGGCCGTACCGGGCGTTTGGATACCCGGTTCTGCCGGCGCTTTACATCGGCGCGGCGAGCGTGATCGAGATACTGTTGCTGGTCTACAAGCCAAGCTACACATGGCCGGGACTGATCATCGTCATGATGGGAGTTCCCGTGTACATGGCGTGGACGGCGGTGAATAAGCGAAGGAGATTGAATGAGCCTGTTCGCGACTAAGACGATCGAAAGCCTTCTGGCCGAATCGGAGGGCAAAGGCGGCGAAACTCTCAAGAGAACGCTGACGGCGACATCGCTGGTCCTGCTTGGCATCGGCGCCATCATCGGGGCCGGCATTTTCACGCTGACCGGCGTGGCGGCGGCGCAACACGCGGGGCCGGCGGTGGTCTACAGTTTCATCCTGGCGGCGGTGGGCTGCGCGTTCGCGGGCTTCTGCTACAGCGAGTTTTCGACGATGATCCCGATCGCGGGCAGCGCCTATACGTATGCCTACGCGACGATGGGCGAACTGCTGGCGTGGATCATCGGGTGGTGCCTGGTACTTGAGTATGCGATCGGGGCGGCGACGGTCTCGGTGAGTTGGTCGGCCTATTTCGCGTCGATCATGAAGGATGCCGGCATCGAAATTCCCCATGCGCTGCTGGCATCGCCGTGGGACCCGCAACCGGGCGTGATGAATCTGATGGCGGTGGTGATCATCGCCGTGATCACGTCGATCCTGATCATCGGAATTCAGGAGAGCGCGCGGTTCAATGCGGTGGTGGTGGTCATCAAGTTGACCGTTGTGATTGTGTTTATCGCCATGGGCTACTTCTACATCAACCAGAGCAACTACACGCCGTTCGTGCCGCCGCCGACGTCGGAGAAGTTCGGCGACTTTGGCTGGACGGGGGTGCTGCGCGCGGCCGGAATGATCTTCTTCGCCTATATCGGATTCGATGCCGTATCGACGGCGGCGCAGGAGGCGAAGAATCCGAAGCGCGACATGCCGATCGGCATCGTCGGGTCGCTGATCGTTTGCACGATTCTCTACATCGCCTACGCGCTGGTGCTGACCGGCGTGGTGAACTACAAGGACCTGAACACGGCGGCTCCGCTGGCGGTGGCGGTGGACAGGATGACGGGTTTTCCGTGGATGGGCAAGCTGATGAAGCTGGGCGCGCTGGCGGGGTTGACGTCGGTGATGCTGGTGATGCTGCTGGGGCAGTCGCGGGTGTTCTTCTCGATGTCGAAGGACGGGTTGCTGCCGAAAGTGTTTTCGAGGATTCATCCGAAGCTGCGGACGCCGTACCTGTCGAACCTGATGCTGCTTTGCTTTGTGTCGCTGTTCGCGGCGTTCACGCCGATTTCAAGGCTGGGCGAGTTGACCAGCATTGGGACGTTGTTTGCGTTCGTGCTGGTCTGCCTCGGGGTGATCATCATGCGTAAGACGCAGCCGGATCTGCCGCGGCCGTTCCGGACGCCGTGGGTTCCGGTGATCCCGCTGCTGGGCGTCGGCTTCAACCTGCTGTTGATGTTCAGCCTGGACAAACACACCTGGGCGGCGTTCCTCCTTTGGATGGCGATCGGACTGGTGGTTTACTTCTCCTACAGCAGGTCGCGCAGCCACCTTCAACTGTCGTTGGCCGCGAAGAAATAGGCGGCGGAATGGAATGTAGGATTTTTCTGAAAGGGGCCGCCGGCGGGGCGGCCCTTCACGTTCCCAGGGCAAGGCGATGGCAAGGCTGATCGAAGCGGAGATTCCGGACTTTGGACGGGCGTCTGAGCCGCCACAGTGGCGACTGGGGCGGGAGGGCTATCAGGCGCGCCTGGACAGGGTCAGGGAGCGGATGGAGCGGCACGGATGGACGCACCTGGTTGTTTATGGCGACCGTGAGCATTTCGCCAACCTGGCGTGGCTGGCTGGATTTGACCCGCGGTTTGAAGAGGCGCTGCTCATCGTTGGATTGAAGGGCGATCCGCTGATGCTGGCGGGGAATGAGTGCGTCAACTACCTGCCGGCGACGCCTGCGCCGATGAGGGTGGAACGATACCAGTGGTTGTCATTGCCGACGATGCCGAACAGCGATTCGCGGCCGCTGGCCGGGATCCTGCGCGATGAGGGGATCGACGCGCATTCGCGGGTGGGGTTCGCGGGATGGAAACCGTATGACGACCCGCGGCACATCGACGCGCCGTCGTACATGGTGGACGCGGTGCGGTTCGCCGCCGGTTGGGAAAACGTTGAGAACGCGGCCGGGTTGTTTGTCGATCCCGCGGACGGGTTGAGGACCGGGGCGGCGGCCGAGGAGATCGTCTTTTTCGAATGGACGGGGACGCTTGCGAGCGACGGGATGCGGAGGGTAATCGATGCGATCGAGCCTGGGGCGCTCGACCATGACTTATTGAAGCGGGTTGAGTATAACGGGGTTCCACTGGGTTGCCACATGACGCTGAAGTGCGGCGGGAACCGGGTTTCGCTGGCAAGCGCGCGGGGCGAGAGGGTGGCGCGGGGCGGGCGGTTTTCGTGCGGAATCTGTTATTGGGGAGCGAACTGTTGCCGGGCCGGATGGGTGGCTGAAGGAGCCGCGGATCTGCCGGACGCTGCGCGGGATTACGTCGAGGCGTTCGCCGGACCGTATGTGGACGCGATGGCGGCGTGGTTTGAACGGTTGCGGATCGGCGCGACAGGCGGCGAGTTGCATGAGGCGATTCATTCGCGGCTGGATGCGGACCGGTTCCACGTCTTCCTGAATGCCGGGCATCTGATCGGGTTTGATGAATGGATCAGCTCGCCGGTCCAGGCGAATTCGGATGTGAGGCTGAGGGCGGGCATGGTGATGCAGGCCGACGTGATTCCATCGCATCCCGACTACTATTCGTCGCGGATGGAGGACGGCTACGCGCTGGCCGATGCGGCGCTGCGGGAAGAGATCGAGCGGCTGTCGCCGGAGTGCGCGGCGCGCTGCGATGCGAGACGGGAGTGGATGCGGCGGACGCTGAATATGCCGGTTGGGGATGATGTGATGCCGCTGACGAATATGCCCGGGGCCGTATCCCCTTATCTGCTGAATGCGTCAATGTTACTGAAGGCTGGATAGCGGTTGTGCGATATTCAGGCTAGGCAGAGCGCCTCGAAATTTTAGTGGAGCGAGCAACGACGAGCGATGCCGGAGAGTTGGGGCTCAGCTCGAATGAAAGGAAATGAACTGATGAAACGCAGGATTGCATTGGCCGCGCTGGCGGTGATGATTTCGGCCGTGGCGGCTGATAAGCCGGACTTCACGGGCACCTGGAAGCTGGACGCAGCGAAGAGCGATTTCGGCCAGATGCCGGCGCCGGATAAGATGGAGCGGGTGATCGAGCACAAAGACCCCGCGCTGAAGGTGAAGACGACGCAGTCGTCGCCGAATGGCGACCGGACGACGGACACGGCCTACACGCTGGACGGCAAGGAACAGAAGCAGGAGTCGCCGCGGGGGGTGATTCTGTACACGCCGAAATGGGAAGGCGGCGTCGTGGTCATCGACTCGAAGAGATCCATGAATGTGCAGGGCCAGCAGGTGGAGATCACGGGTGTGGAGCGATGGGCGCTCTCCGAGGATGGCAAGACGATGACGGTGGACAGCAAGATGGTGGCGCCGATGGGCGAGTTGACCATGAAGGCTGTCTTCGTTAAGCAGTAAGCCTGAATCGCGAAGTTGACCGCCACCGGGGGCATCGGCGCAAGTCCCTGCGCCGATGTGGTCAGAGCGCCCCGGACTCGATGGCCGGGAGCACTTTGTCAAAGGCGGCGATGATGTCGTCCTCGTCCGTTGTCGTCAGGCACGACGGGATGGCCAGCAGGACGCTGCGCTCGAAGAGGCTGTCGGCGACGGGGCAGAGTCCCTTGCCGTAGCCGGTTGCGCTGGCGCTGTTCTCGGGCAGGTTCCAGGGGAATCCTTTGCCGTCGATGCTGGCGCGTTTGAGCAGGCTCAGGTTGTTGTAGTAGAGGTGCAGGCCCCACTCGGTCATGAGGATGTTCGAGACGCCTTGCGGCGCGGTGCGGATGCCTTCGGCCCTGAGTGCGTCCCGGGCTTTTTGGGCGGTGGCGGCGTCGCGATAGGTGGTGATGAGGAAAGCGCCGGTATCGCCGGCGGGGTCTGGAATCGAGCGCAGGGTGATGCAGGAGAACTTCTCGATCGCCGCCCGGATGCGGTATTTGCTGTTTCGCATCGCCGCGGTGATTTGCGGCAGTTTACTGAGTTGTGCGCGCAGGACGGCAGCGCGGAGTTCGTCCATGCGGCAGCCCATCCCCCAGAGTTGGACGTCCGGAAGGTCGAACATCATCCGGCCCTGATCGTTGCGGGGATAGCCGAGGTCATGGCAGGCGACGGCGCGGCGGTAGAGTTGAAGGTCGCCGGTCACGACGCAGCCGCCCTCGCCCGATGTCATGTTCTTGTTCATCTGGAAGCTGAAGATGGCCATGTCGCCGAACGTGCCCGCCTTGCGGCCGCCGATGCCGCCTCCGGCGCACTGCGCGCAATCCTCGAGCAGGAACAGGTTGTGGGCGCGGGCGACCTTGAGGACCTCCGGGACGTTGCCGGGCGCGCCGCTCATGTGAATCATCACGATGCCGGACGTGCGCGGAGTGATCCTGCGGGCGACATCGGCTGGGTCGAGGCAGAAGGTCTGGTCGATGTCGGCGATGACCGGGATTGCGCCGCGGTTCACTATCGCCGCGATGATCGAGACCCACAGGTAAGCGGGTACGATCACCTCCTGGCCCGGCCCGACGCCAAGCGCGCCGAGAGCGGTGTGCAGGGCGCCGGTGCCGCTGCCCACCGCGACCGCGTGCCGGATGCCGAGCATGGCGGCGAACTCGCTTTCGAAACTGGCCGTCTCGCGGCGGAGGTCCAACCCATAGAAGCGGAATGGCGACCGGGAGCGAACGACGCGCAGCACGGCGTCTTCCTCCTCCTGTCCCATGAAATGGACTCCGGGGAACTCGAGCGGTAACGGAAGCGTTCTCACGGGGCTGCCGCCGTGGATCGCCAAGACCTTGGAGGGATCGGCGTTGCTCATGGATTGCGTGTCCTCAGACGACGGCCGGGTAGACTTTACGAATCGCGGCGATGATGTCGTCGGTGTCGCGCCGCGTGTACTTGGGATCCATCGACGGGCCGGCGAAGCGGTCGAGGATATCGAGGGTCCGCGGGCAGGTGGCAGGGCCGTATTTGATCGACTTGCCGCGCGCGGAGGTCCATGTCGGCCAGTCCGGGTGGACGGTGACTTTATTCATGATGTAGGGCAGCACGGGCATGACGACCGATCCGCCTGGAGGTCCCACGGGGACGTTTTCCGCCCTCATCAGACCCTGGAACTTGACGCGCTTTTCCTTGCTGTCGAAGCGCACGAAGACGGCCGATCCCAGATCGCCCGCGGGGTCGGGCAGATGCCGGAAGCGAATGCCGGGCAGATCGCGGATGCCGTCATAGACGCGCCTGGCGTTGGCCCGGACGGCCTTCACGATGCGGTCGAGTTTGCGCACCTGGGCCAGCATGACTCCGCCGGTGAATTCGCTCATGCGGTAGTTGGCGCCGACAAAGACGTCCAGAGTGGGTTTGCCGACGATGCCGCCGTGCAGGCCGCGCAGCGCGCCAAGATCGTGGAAGCGGGAGGCGCGTTCGAACAGCACTGGGTCGTTCGTAACCACGGCCCCGCCTTCGCCGGCGGTGATGGTCTTGTTGAGCTGGTGGCTGTAGATCGAGATGTCGCCCATGGAGCCGAGTGGCCTGCCCTTGTAGCTGCCGCCAACCGCCTGGGCGCAATCTTCCAGAACTTTGACGCCGTGCTTGCGCGCTATCGGCAGAATGGCGTCCATGTCGGCGGGACAGCCTTGCAGGTGCACGGCCATGATGACCTTGGTCTTGGGCGTGATGCGGTGCGCGATGTCGGACGGGTCGATATTGAACGACTCGTCGATTTCGGCGAAGACCGGCAATGCGCCGGCGCGCACGACCGCGGTGGCCGAGGAGTGCCAGGTCCAGGCGGGGATGATGACCTCGTCGCCCGGCCCGATCTGGAGCGCGGCCATGGCCGCTTCGAGCGCGGCGGTGCCGGAGGTGACGGCGAGCGCGAATTTGCAGTTCATGCGCGCGGCGAATTCCTTCTCGAAGGTGGCGACCTTCATCGGCGGTTCCGTGCCGCGACCGTACCAGCGGAAGGGCCGGCCGGTATCGAGCACCTCGTGGAGGTGCTGACGTTCCTGTTCGTCGTAATACTGCGTTCCCCAATAGTCGGGGACCAGCGGGGTCTCCCGGACGGGCTTGCCGCCTTGAGCGGCAGGCGATTGCGATGCGCCGCCGGCCACGGCCGCGATAGCTCCAACGAAATTCCGTCTATTCATGATGAGGGCCACTCCTTGTCTGAGATTCAATTCGCTTCGGATCCCTGGCGCGCGCCAGTTCGACGCCTGCCGTCGTGACATGGTACTTCGCCAGCATGTTCGGTTTCTCCCAGGCCGGCAAAGCGTTGGGATTTTTGAGGTATTCGAAAAACCGCCGGGTCACCTGCGCGAAGTGCCCTTCGTGACTGACGCGGTGGCGGTCTGGGATCACGAGGCGGAACTCGCCGCCGCGCTCTTCGACGCCCAGGGCGTCGAAGGTGGATTGAAGGGAGCCGATCCGCTTCCGCACACCGGCAAAGACCTCGGCCTTATGCGCTGGAGTGTTGGGGACCACATAGACCTCGGGCCTGAAGTTCTCCGCCGCGCCTTGACGAACCTCGACGCTCGACTTCGTGCCGCGGAACTTGGCGGAGTAGCTGTCGGTGGGAGGCGGCCCCTCGAAATCCCAGAGCACCCTCATCTGGACGTGGACGCCGCGCAGGGCGTAGGAGACGAAGTTATTGCAGTAGTAGTCGAGGTTGCCGTCTCTGATGCAACCGGACAGGGAGGCGGGAAACTCGGCGGTACCTGTGGCGCGCCGCCACTGCTCCTTGTTGAGCGTGGTGGGCCAGTGCCTGCCGTCGAACATCTGGATGTCATTCCGGTAGTCGATGGCCTGGTCAGGGAACAACGTCCATTGGGCGAGGTCGACCAGGTGTGTGCCCACGTCGGCCAGCGCCTCACCTTCTTCGTTGATATCGAAGAACCACGGCGGCCGCAGATTAGGGACGCCGGCGACCGACTTCATCAGCCGGTGCACGCTTTCCATGAACACCGCGGGTTCTTTGCGGTCTCCAGGCAGGATGGTTCCGAACACATCCGGCGAGTTCACCAGTTCCCTTTGCAGGATCGAGGTGACCTCGTAGCGCTCGGTCATGATGTCGTAGGCGACGAGGCCGTTCTTTTCCGCGAGGTCGAGCGCCTGGCCGATCTTCGGGAGATCGCCGGGTTTGAGAATCCACGGCTTGTCCGCCAGCACGTTCAAACCGCACTCGATGGACTTCTGGATTTGATCGATCTTGACGCGGTTTCTGCCTGACAGAACAACCACGTTGCCGGGGCGTTCCCTGATCATACGTTCCAGGAAGTCGGGGCTGGCGTGGATGTCTAGTCTCCATGCCGTCGGGCCGGCCGGGCGCTGGTTGAAGCGGGCGACACGGACGAGGTGCTCGGTCAGGTCGAGGCCAAGGGGAGCGTAGACGGTCACTTGCGGCGACACGCCGGCGTACATCTCCTTCTGGACCAGGGCGGCGTGGAAGTGGGCGGGGTCGAGGGTGATCAGCCGTACTTCAGTCATCGGTCCCGATTGTGTCACAGAATCTCCAGCCGGCTGTCCCCACAGGGGCTTTGCGGCGGCTGTCCCGGCGGCCAACGATCCTGCGAACTGTCTTCGATCCATCGGGACTCCTCGTTAAGCGGGCGCTTCGCTGGCCGGACTTCGAGCACCGGCCGCCCGTTTGAAAGACTCCGCCAGGACCTTGCCGGGATCGGGCCTCTTCGGGACGCCGGGCATGAGCGGCCCGGGTGGCAACCTGCATTATATGTAGTTCCAGCGGTGGGGCCAATGGCGTGCGCGTGGAAAGTGATGGGCGGGAATCAGGCGACTGTACACGGCTGCGGTCTGAGTGTGGGTTCGACCCTGGCGATGCACGGGACTTACAGGATTCGAATAGGCTTTGCCCAGAAGACGGGCTGGGGACCGGCGCGGGCATGGGCGTCCTCACTCCGAGGGCGGATACTCCTCACATCCGTTGGTTCGAGGGTCTGAAATGAAGGCCAGCCTCCCGTTATGCGAAGGGGGAGGCCGGCCGCGTGAGTTGGCGGGTTGAGCGCGGCTACTTGGACTTGTAGGCTTCGACTACGGTGAGCCCGTCGCGGTGTGCGGCGGCGTCATAGTTGGCTTCGTCGAAGGCGTCGAGGAGGTTTCGTTCGGATTCGCTGAGCTTCCGGTAGGCGGCGCGGGAGGCGGCGCGGAGCTTATCGAGGGAGCCGAGATCCGACAGCATGATCCAGCGGTAAGTCATGCCTGGGGCGGATGCGTGGATGGACTCCACGTCGTAGCCATAGGCGCAGACCACGCCTGAATTCAGGAGCGAGTCCATTACGTCTTTCGAGTACTTCTTATAGAGTTCGACGTCGTCCTGAACCTTGCCCGGCTTGAGCTTTTCGATGCTCATGATGCCGAACTTCGGCATGCAGGCGGACGAAGGTTTGGAGTTCATGACCGGCGAACGGACGATGAGGTCCCGGTGGGCGCTCATGTCGCTCAGGCCTGACAAATCGGCGAGGAGTTGAGGGTTCTTGGCGGCAAAGGCATCAACAGCCTTGTCGGCCTTGGCGAGGCCGGTGAAATCGGCGGCGGTGTACCAAAAGACGACATTGGTTGCGCCTGGAATGTGGAGGTAGTCGCGCTCGATGCCGTAGGCCGTGATCGTTCCTTCGGCGAAAAGGGCGTCCAGGGTGGGCAGCCAGAATTTGCTCTTGGCGATGAAGGTGTCAGTCTTGTCGAGCGCGACCTTATAGAGTGAGACCTTGGTAACGGGCTGGGGAGGTTGTGGTGATTGTTGAGCGCAGAGCACGCCAGCGGCGATGAGCGGCAGGGCGAGCGCAGACAGAGCTTTGGTGAGTTGCATCCCTTATGTCCTCCTGAGGAAACGGATTGTCAAAGGATAGACCGAATCTTGACGAAAGTAAATAGATTTTCACGGAGGACCAGTACTCGGAGCGTGACGGAGTGGGACGGAGTGCGTGGCAACGCCCGCGTGGACGGGTGAAGCTGGAGCCATGGACACACAACACGCCAGTGCGGAGCGTCGGCGGGCGCGGCGGATCGCGGGCGAGGGGATGGTGTGTCTGTCAATGGAGAATCAGACCGCGAAAGCGGCGCTGGCCGACCACTCGGACGGGGGATTGCGGATCCGCACGCGGGCGGCCCTCACGCCGGGCGAAATCCTCTATTGCGCCGTGCCTTCACTGGCGGTTTGCACGCGGGCGCGGGTGGTTCACGTGAGCCGGGGGTTGATGCGGAGAAGCGTAGGTTTGGAGTATCTGGCGACGCTTTCCGACTTCGGCTAGTCCGCGCTCAAGTTGAATCGCGATAGCCGCGTGTTTTACAATCGGGCCACTTGAAGTTAGAGGAGGCATCCCGGATGCATGCCACCCCGGTTGTGAACGATTTCTCCATTCATGTTGCCACTGTCAACGGCAGTGGCAGCCAAACCGCCAACACTGTCCTGATGCGATCCATCTTTCAGATGGGCGTTCCCGTATCGGGCAAGAACCTGTTTCCGTCGAACATCGCCGGCCTGCCGACGTGGTTCACCATCCGCGCATCGCGCAAGGGTTACATCGGGCGCAAGAAGGAGATCGACCTCCTTGTCGCCATGAATCCGGAGACGGGGAAGGACGATGTGATGGACCTTGCGCCGGGCGCCGCCGTGGTCTATGACGAACCGCTGGCGCTCGCTGGGTTGCGCGACGATCTCGTCTATTATTCCGTGCCTTTCGACAAACTGGTGGCCGGGGTGTGTCCCGAGCCGAAGTTGCGGAAACTGGTGCGCAACATGATTTACGACGGCGTGGTGGCCCACCTGCTCGCTATCGACATCGAAGAGGTCCGCAAGGCGCTGTTCAAGCAATTCGGCGAGAGGAAGCGCAAAGCGGCGGAGATGAACTGGCAGGCCGTGCTGGCCGGCCAGAAGTACGCCGTGGAGAATCTCACGAAGGCCGACGCGTTGAAGGTGGAGCGGATGGACGCCACTCACGGGCGGCTGATTATTGACGGCAATACGGCCGCGGCGCTGGGCTGCGTCTTTGCCGGGGTGACGGTGTTGACGTGGTATCCGATTACGCCTTCGTCGTCGCTGGCCGAGGCGATGATCGACTTCCTGGGCCGTCTGCGGATGGACCCTGAATCGGGCAAGGCGACTTACGCCGTGGTCCAGGCCGAAGACGAACTGGCGGCGGCGGGCATGGTGATGGGCGCGGCGTGGGCGGGCGCAAGGGCGATGACGTGCACGTCGGGGCCGGGGATTTCGTTGATGTCGGAGTTCCTTGGGCTGGGCTACTTCGCCGAGATCCCGGGCGTGTTCATCGACGTGCAGAGAGTGGGCCCGTCGACGGGTTTGCCGACGCGAACGATGCAGGGCGACACGCTTTCAAACGCGTTCGTGTCGCATGGGGACACGAAGTATCCGGTGTACTTCCCTTCGAGTCCGGAAGAGTGCTTCTCGATGGCGACAGAGGCATTCAACCTGGCCGAGAAGTTCCAGACGCCTGTGTTCATCAACCTGGATCTCGATCTGGGGATGAACAACTGGATGTCTGAACTGTTCGCCTATCCGCAGGCGCCTGTGGATCGCGGAAAGGTACTTTCGGCCGAGGACCTGGAACGGCTGGGCGGGTTTTCGCGGTATCTGGATGTGGACGGAGACGGCGTGCCGTACAGGACGCTGCCGGGCACGCCGCACGACAAGGCGGGCTACTTCACGCGCGGCACGGGCCACGACGAGCACGCGCGCTATAGCGAGAAGTCAGAGGACTGGATCGCGAACATGGACCGGCTGTCGCGGAAGTTCGAATCGCTCCGCGGGGCGGTGCCGGCGCCGGACGTGAGTTTCAACGCCAGGGCGCGGGTGGGCGTGGTGTCGATCGGGACGTCGCGCTATGCGATGGAAGAGGCGTGCGACCAGTTGCGGGATGAGTTGGGTTTGGATACGTCCTGGTTGCGATTGAAGGCGTACCCGTTCACGGCGTCGCTTGATGAGTTCATTAGGGCGCACGACCGCGTGTATGTGATCGACCAGAACCGCGACGCGCAGTTGCTGGCATTGATGAAGCTGGATCTGGATGTGGCGCTGCTCACGAACCTGCGCAGCGTCCGCTATTACGGCGGGTTGCCGCTGGACGCCCGCACGGTGTTCGACGAGATCGCCCGGCAGGAGGGAATCCGATGAGTACGCCGACTGCGCCGGTGAAGAAGACAAACCGGCTTGGCCTGGATGTTTTGCCCTACCGCGGGGGCAAGACGACGCTATGCGCGGGTTGCGGCCACAATGCCGTGACGGAACGTCTGATTGAGGCGTGCTGGGAACTCGGTGTCGAACCTTGGCGTGTAGCGAAGATCAGCGGCATTGGCTGCTCGTCCAAGACGCCGGCCTATTTTCTGGGCCAGTCGCATGGATTCAATTCGGTGCACGGGCGCGCGCCGGCCGTGGCGACAGGGGCGTTGTTGGGCAATCACCAACTGCGCTGCGTGTTGATCAGCGGCGACGGCGATACGGCGTCGATCGGGTTGGGCCAGTACATGCACACGCTGCGGCGCAATCCGGCGATGCTTTACCTGATCGAGAACAACGGCGTCTATGGGTTGACGAAGGGCCAGTTTTCGGCGACGTCGGATCTGGGAGCGAAGTCGAAGAGCGGGGCGGTGAACGCGTTCACTCCGATCGACTGCTGCCTGGCGGCGATCGAATATGGCGCGACGTTTGTGGCGCGGTCGTTTTCGGGCGACAAGAAGCAGCTTGCGGCGCTGCTGCGGGCGGCGCTGTCGCATGACGGACTGGCGGTGGTGGACGTCATCAGCCCGTGCGTGGCGTTCAACGATCACGAGGGTTCGACGAAGTCCTATTCCTACATGAAGGACCACGAGGAACCGCTGCACGAGATCGACTTCATTCCGTTCTTCAACGACATTGAGGTGGAACTTGAAGACGGCGGGATTCGCGAGGTGACGCTGCATGACGGGTCGAGGATCATCCTGCATAAGCTGGAACAGGACTACGATCCGTCGAGCCGGTTGAATGCAGTGACGCGGCTGCATCAGGCGTCGGACAGCGATGAAGTGCTGACCGGGTTGCTGTATCTGGACCAGACGCGGCCTAGTTTCACGAAGACGCTGAACCTGGTGGACAGGCCGCTGGCCGGGCTGCCGGAGTCGATGACGCGGCCGGACGCGGCGGCCCTTGAGCGGATCAACGAGGAGTTCCGGTAGCGGCGAATTGGCGGATGATAGAGGCGTGAGAGGAATGCTGAGCGGCTTGGTGCGTCTAGTCGCGCCCGGCGCGGCTTGGCTGCCGTTCGGGACCGGGCGGGGCCATGTTGTCGGATAATCGAGTGGAGGCTTCATAAGTTATGTATTGGCTTGGAATTGACATCGGGACCGGCGGCAGCCGGGCGTTATTGGTGGATGAACAGGGCACTGTGAAGGCCGCCTACACCGCCGCTCATGAAGAGATGCGGATGGAGAAACCCATGTGGGCCGAGCAGCGGCCCGAGAACTGGTGGGACGCGGCGCAGGAGGCCATCAAAGGCGTGCTGAAGCAGGCCGGGGCGAAGGGCGACGATGTCAAGGCGATCGGCCTTTCGGGCCAGATGCATGGTCTGGTGCTGCTCGACAAGGACGACAACGTCATCCGTCCGGCGCTGATCTGGTGCGACCAGCGCAGTCAGCCACAAGTCGATTTCATCAACCAGGCCGTGGGCAAGGCGAACGTGGTCGCGCATACGGCCAACCCGATGCTGACCGGGTTTACGCTGCCGAAACTGCTGTGGGTGCGCGACAACGAGCCGCGGAATTTTGAGCAGGCGAAGAAGTTCCTGCTGCCTAAAGACTACGTCCGGCTGAAACTGACCGGCAACCATTGCACCGAGGTGAGCGACGCATCAGGGACGGGCCTGCTGGATGTCGTCACCCGGCGATGGTCGCGCGAGATGGTCGAGCGCCTGAAGCTCGATGCGAGTCTTTTGCCGGACCTGAAAGAGTCCGTCGAAGTCACCGGGACGGTGACCAAAGCCGCAGCCAAGGCGACGGGTTTGAAAGAAGGCACGCCGGTTGTCGGCGGCGGCGGCGACCAGGCTGCGAGCGGCATCGGAAATGGAATCGTGAGACCGGGACCCGTGTCCTGCACGATCGGGACATCGGGCGTCGTGTTCGCTTATCTCGACAGGCCGCAATACGATCCCACGGGCCGCGTGCATACCTTCTGCCACGCGGTGAAGGGCCGCTGGCACGTGATGGGCGTGACGCAGGGCGCGGGGCTGAGCCTGCAATGGGTGCGCAATCAGTTGATGCCGGGAACGCCTTACGAGGACATGACGGCCGCGGCTGCGACGTCGCCCGTGCTGTCACATGGACTCTACTGGCTACCCTACCTGATGGGCGAACGGACGCCGCATCTGGATCCGATTGCGCGCGGCGGATGGATCGGTTTGACGGCGAAACATACACGGGCCGATTTGATTCGGGCCGTCGTCGAAGGCGTCAGCTACTCTCTGAAGGACTGTCTGGGGATCATCGAGCAGATGGGCGTTGAAGTGAAAAACGTCCGGGCCTCCGGCGGAGGCGCGAACAGCATTTTCTGGCGCCAGATGCTGGCCGACATCTTCGGCATCGGCATCTCGACGCTGGAGAACAAGGAAGGTTCGGCGTATGGCGCGGCGCTGCTGGCGATGGCGGGGTCGGGCTTGTACAAGTCGGTCGAGGAGACCTGCGACGCGGTGATCCGCGAGGCGGATTGCATGATCCCGAACGTGCACGAGTCGGCTGCATACCGCCGCGGATACGAGGTGTTCAGTGTGCTGTATCCAACTCTGAAACCGATCTACGGGCTGATTCATCAACTGGCGTAACAGCAACCAAACGAACGTGGGCAAAGAGGGCGGCCGGTGAGCGGACCGCCCTCTTTGTTGGTGTGGACCTCCAGCCGGCAGCGATCGGGAGATATCATGACATTGTCCATCATGAAAGCCATGCGCTTTGGCCGGGACGCAAAGTCGCCTTCGATACAGGCCGATTGGAGAGTTTGAAACGATGCAACGCAGAGAGTTTCTCGCCTCGGCGATGATCCCCGTTATCCCGAAGGCGCCCGCGATTACCAAGGTCGAGTTTTGGATCCGTCCGTACAGAACGAAGGCCTATTTCAGGTTCTTCCGCAATAACCAGCGGCCGTCGATCATCCTCCGCGTGACGGCCGAGGATGGCACGGCGGGCTGGGGACAATCGGTCCCGATGCAAACGTGGAGTTACGAGAGCGTCGAGGCGGCGCAGGCGACGCTGGTGCACTACCTGATTCCAGCGGTGATTGGCTTGAACCCCACCGACCTGGCGGCCGTGCATACGGCGATGGACAGGGCCATCGCGCCGTCGTTTTCGACGGGCATGCCGATCACCAAGGCGGGCATCGATCTGGCGCTGCACGACCTCGCAGGGCGGTTGGCGAAGAAGTCCGTCCCCGGGATGTGGGGCCGGAAGCCGCTTGAAAAAGTGACGCTGTCTTGGACGCTGAATCCGCAGAAACTCGACGACGTGGCGGCCCTGATGGAAGAGGGGCGGAAACTCGGGTACAGAAACTACAACATCAAGGTTGCGCCGGATCCAAAGTTCGACGTTGAGTTGGCAAAGGAAGTCCGGCGTCATGCGCCCAACTGCTTCCTGTGGGCCGACGCCAATGGCGGCTACGATATCGAGACGGCGCTGGCAGTGGCCCCGAAGCTGAAAGCGGCGGGCGTCGATGTGCTTGAACAGCCCGTGCCGGCGAACAGATTGACGGGCTTCGCGGCGCTGAAGAAGCAGGGGGCGCTGCCGATCATCATGGACGAGGGGTTGGTGTCGAGCGTCGAACTCGAAGAGTTCATCAAGCTGAAACTGCTGGACGGCATCGCGATGAAACCCGCGCGGACGGCCGGACTGTGGGATGCCCGCAAGCAGGTTCAGATGGCGCTGGACAACGGACTGATGTTCCTGGGCAGCGGGCTGACCGATCCCGACATCGCTCTGGCGGCCACGCTGCAACTCTACGGAGCCTACAATCTGAAATACCCGGCCGCGCTCAACGGCTTGCAGTTTCTTGCCGGGTCGTACCTGAAAAAACCGTTCGCGCTCGAGGACGGCGCGCTGCGAGTGCCCACTGGTATTGGCCTTGGCGTCGAGGTGGATGAAAGGAAGGTGCTTGAAAATGAGACTAGCGCTTAGCCTGCTCGCGCTCCCGCTGCTGGCCGCTCCACCGTTCGAATGGAGGACGGGCGAGAACCAGCGCTACCAGTTGTTCGAGAACGGCAAGCCCGTGATGGTTTACAACGCGGGCGTCGAATCGCGGCTCGACGCGCCGCCAGACCGCGCGCGCTGCTGCTATGTCTATCCGCTCTACACGCCCGCCGGCGTGAGTCCGCTGGACGATTTTCCGAAGGACCACTACCACCACCGCGGTTTGTTCTGGGCCTGGCCCTACGTCGAGGTGGAAGGCAAGGTCTATGACAATTGGATGAGGATGAACGGCATCCACGCCGTGACGGGAGCGCCGCCAAAGGTCGCGGTGAAGGGCAATCAGGCAAGTCTGCAGGTGACTAACTTCTGGGAAGCCGGCGGCGCAAGAATCGTCCGTGAGGCCGTTTCGATCACGGTTCACCCGATGAGGGCGAACGCGCGCACACTCGATCTGGAACTGACCTTCGAGGCGCTCGACAAGCCGGTTCAGCTTCGCGGGTCGCAGGAGAAGGGCAAATCCTATGGCGGGTTAAACGTGCGCTTTGCGCCGCGCGAGGCGACGGTGATCCGTTCAAACAACGGCGATGTTCCGAAGGACACGGATCTGGCAGAACATGCGTGGACCGAGTTCGAGGCGGTTTACGGCGGCAGACGGGCAACTGTCCGCTTTGAAGCGGATACACAAAACCCGCATTCGCCGCCGCAGTGGTGCCTGCGCTATTACGGCTTTGTCGGAGCGGCGTTCCCCGGCCGCTCAGAGAGCGTGAGCGGCTACACCCTGGAGAAGGGCAAGCCGCTCACGCT
>CAMTUE010000059.1:0-9159 GCA_947084845.1 uncultured Bryobacteraceae bacterium
CAAAGACGAGTATCTCTACGAGGACCCCGGCCCCAATCCACCACGGGTAGGCAGAGGAGCGAAACTACCAAGGAAGGGCCAAATAAACGAGAATGCCTCTCATCATGCGAGCGAGGTGCAGTGTGAAGCGTAAGCCATGATGTCCTGCAACGTGGTGCCTTCGGGGCGGCGGAGCATGTCGAGCACGATGGCCTTCTTGCTGCCCTCGCGCGTCTTGGGCGTCCCGTCCTTGGCGGTGGCCTCCTTGGCCGCCTTGGCCTTCTTCGGCGCGGCAGGGGCCACGTGTTGCGCGGGGGCCGGCGTCAGGGCTTGGACCGCCTTCCAGATACGGGCGACCGCCGTCTTGCGGTCCGTGAACTTCTTGACCGGTTTGAGGTCGTCGAAGGGCACCACGCCCGCGAAGGCGTTCCACACGTCGACAAACCGCGTGATGGGCCAGTCGGTGGTAAGTTTCGCGAGTTCCTTCTGGCTGGCGAAAACGCCGTCCGTGCTTCCGATGCGGTGGTTCAGCGCATCTTCATATTCGGCAAACGCCGTGATGTTGTTGTCGTTATCGATGGCAAAGGTAGTGTTCATGGTGGTTCTCCTGGTTCAGAATTCGATCTTGTCGACGATCCCGCGCGCCTCGTCGTCGGTGAGGCGTTCTCTCAAGCCTCCCTGCTTGATCCACCGGTCAACTGCATCCTGGACTGCGTTCCAGAAGTCCGTTTCGTTGTTGTCGAAGGGACGCTCGAACGCTCCGCCGTAGCCGTTGGCGTCCGTATAGTCGTGCAGTTCGCTGTATGAGGCGCAGGTACTGGGGACGGTCCCGGAGGCAACGTCAGCGAGGATTTCGGTCTTGGCGCGTTCCACTACTCGGCGTACCTCGCCGCAGTGGATTTCCTCCGAGCGGAGGCGCGCGGCTGTCCGGATGCGGATCTCGCGACCAGTGGCGAGGTTGGTTCCGTACCACCCGCCACGTGGGTGTTCGCGGGTGACGCGGACTTTGGCCAGCGTGCCGCTGACCTTAACGATGTATGTGGTTCCGATCTTCACGTTGTGTTTTTGCATGCTCAGTACTCCAGTCCTTTCTGGTCCACCGCGCTGCGGTCGCCCAGGCTGGCGAGGACGTAGGCAAGTTCCTCGGTGACGCGGCCAAGGTCGCCGGCGTACCCCCAGTTGGCGGGTTCCTGGGCTTGGTCTCTTTTGTGTTGCTCCAGGCGGCTGGCGATTTGCTTGAGCAGGTCCTGGGCCTCGGCGTGCCGTTCGGCGTAGCAGGCTGCGGCGGTCTGTTTGGTGTTCTTCATCGCGAACCCATTCATCACTTCGGTGGCGATTAGAAGCAAGCGGAATGTGCGAGTGAATCGCGAGAAACTTCGATGCCGGTTCTGAGCCTGCGCGCTTATGCCAAACACCGTGGCGTCAGCCTCTCCGCCGTGCAAAAAGCGATCCGCTCTGGACGGATTGCCACCAACGCGGACGGGATGATCGACAGCGATCGCGCCGATGCCGAATGGAATGCGAAGACGCGGCCCGGGCAGCGTCGTGCCCAAAAGGAGACGCCGGTCGCGTCCATCCCGGAGCCGGTCCGGGCGGAACCAACCGCCGGACTCGATTACTTTCGCGCGCGGGCCATCCGCGAGAACTACCTGGCGCGGCTGGCCAAGATCGAGTTCGAAGAGAAAACGGCGAAGCTGATCAGCCGCGACGAGGTGCAGGTGGCTGCGTTCACCAAGGCGCGCACGGTGCGCGACAATCTCTTGAATATTCCGGACCGCCTGGCGGCGACGCTTGCGGCCGAGGCGGATGCCGGCAAAGTGCACGCGATTCTGACCGGGGAGATTCGGAAGGCGCTCGATGAGCTTGCAGGCGCAAACAGCAACTGAGGTCTACGAGGAAGCGTTCCGCGCGGGGCTGAGGCCGGACCCGCTGCTGACGATCTCGGAGTGGGCCGACAGCTACCGGCGACTCTCCGGCAAGGCGGCCGCCGAGCCCGGGCCGTGGCGCACGGAGCGCACGCCGTACCTGCGCGAAATCATGGACGGCTTGTCGCCATCCTCGCCTGTTGAACGCGTGGTGTTCATGAAGGGCAGTCAGATAGGCGGTCCACTTGCCCTCGACACCCCCGTTCCCACGAAGACGGGTTGGACGACCATGGGCGAGATCGAGGCCGGTGACACCGTCTTCGACGAAAACGGCCAACCATGCCGGGTGACAGGCATCTCAGAGATTTTCACCGGGCGCGACTGCTATGAGATCACGTTCTCCGACGGCTCGACCATTGTGTCCGACGGGGTTCATCGCTGGGTGGTGTGGGACGATCTTGGGGCCGAAAAGAGGAGGCTGATCAAGACAACCACGGCGGCCATGTATCCGCGTCACAAAGCCGGCGGTGTTCGGCTACGGAATCGCTTTGCGATCGATGTTGCCGGGCCTCTGTGTCTTCCGACAGCCGATTTGCCTCTGGACCCGTACCTGCTTGGGTATTGGCTTGGCAATGGATCTTCCGCGATGAATCACATCACGATTCACGAGGATGATCGCGAGGTGGCGGATCTCCTGGCTGCTTGCGGCGTCAAGGCAGAATACCGCCTGCCGGGGTGGTGCAAAGGAAGGGCCGCCAACATCCTGATTGACGGCGGTCGCGCAGTTCAGCGGAAGCCGGACGGCAGTTTCGGCAGCGTGGCGGTTGCCGACGGTGAAACCTACTTCATGGGAGCCCTCCGCGACCTCCGGGTCGTCAACAATAAGCACATCCCACGGTGCTACCTGCGGGCAAGTTTCACGCAGCGTCTGGCGCTGCTACAGGGCCTGATGGATTCCGATGGCCACACGTCCAAGAAGGGGCGCTGCGAATTCAGCACGGCGATTCCGGCGTTACGAGACGGTTGCTTCGAACTGCTGATGACCCTGGGCATCAAGGCGACGGTCTATCCCTCCGCTGGGCGGGAGCATCAGATCAACGGACGGCGCGTTCAGGTCAAAGAGGCGTGGCGGCTCTCCTTCCATGTATATGACGACCTTCCGGTGTTTCGACTGGGTCGCAAGCGGGCGCGCCTGGTTTCCCGTGAAGGGCGACGCCCGACTGAAACCGAACGCCGCCGGATTGTGAATATCAGGTTGGTTCCTCCCGTTCCCGTCCGCTGCATTGCCGTCGATTCGCCGAGCCACCTTTTCCTCGCTGGCCGCTCCATGATCCCTACGCACAATACCGAGTGCGGGAACAATTGGGTCGGCTACGTGATTCACAAGTCACCCGGGCCGATGATGGTCGTGCAGCCAACCGTCGAGATGGCGAAGCGCAACTCGAAGCAGCGCATCGATCCGCTGATTGAAGAGAGCGACGTGCTGAGGCAACTGGTGAAGAGTCCGCGCTCGCGTGACTCGGGCAACACCGTGCTCTCGAAGGAATTCCCCGGCGGCGTGCTGGTGATGACAGGGGCGAACAGTGCTGTCGGCCTGCGCTCGATGGCCGTGCGCTACTTGTTCCTGGATGAGATCGACGCCTACCCCGGTGATGTGGACGGCGAGGGTGATCCCATCAACCTGGCCTTCGCGCGCACGCGAACGTTTTCACGGCGCAAGGTGTTCATGGTGTCGACGCCGCTCATCACCGGCCTGAGCCGGATTGAGGCGGCCTTCGCCGAAAGCGACCAGCGGCGCTACTGGATACCCTGTCCGCATTGCGGCGAGTTCCAGGTCCTGAAGTTCGAGCGGCTCCGTTGGCCCAAGGGAGAGCCGCAGAAGGCCGCCTACCACTGCATCGCCTGTGAGCAGGCGATCTTCAATCACCAGAAGAACGGGATGCTCGCGCGCGGTGAATGGAGGCCGGAGGCCGAGGGCGACGGGCGCACGCGCGGCTACCACCTGTCGAGCCTCTACAGTCCGGTCGGTTGGTATGGCTGGGACCGCGCCGCCGACGATTGGGAGAAAGCGCAGAAGGACGTCGAGCGGCTGAAGTCGTTCGTCAACCTCGTGCTCGGCGAATCGTGGCAGGAGCGCGGCGAGGCGCCAGACTGGCAACCTCTCTACGACAGGCGCGAGGACTACGCGGCCGGAACGGTTCCAAGAGCCGGTCTGTTTCTCACGGCGGGGGCGGACATCCACCCAAATCGCATCGAGGTGGAAGTGGTGGCGTGGGGGCGCGGCAAGGAGTCGTGGTCGGTTGACTACCGAGTGCTGATGGGAGACCCGGCGCGCGTCGAGGTGTGGCGGCAACTCGACGCTGTCCTTGACGAGGAGTTCCCGCACGCAAGCGGTGTGCGGTTACCAGTCCGGGTGTTGTGCGTCGATTCCGGCTTCAATCCGCGCCTCACGTATGACTGGGTGCGTGGGCATCCGCAGGCATCGTGGGGACCAGCCGGCGCGAGGGCGGCACATCCGAAGACTGCGGTCGCAGTGAAGGGCACAGCGCGGACGGACCGACTCATCCTGGGCGCTTCCCCGGTGGATTCGAGCAAGCGTCGCGGCACGCGGCTGTGGACGCTCGGCACGCCGGTGGCGAAGTCGGAACTCTACAGCCGCCTGCGCCTGGCGCCTCCGACGGAAGAGAGCGGCGAGGCGTTCCCGGCTGGCTACTGCCACTTCCCTCGCTACGAGGAAGACTACTTTCGCCAGTTGACGGCGGAGAGCTTCGTCAAGGGCCACTGGGTACTGGGCGCCAACGCGCGGAACGAGGCCCTCGACTGCCGCGTGTATGCACGTGCGGCGGCTTCGATCTACGGAATGGACCGCTTTGCCGAGAAGCACTGGCGAGAACTCGAGGCATCCGTGTCGGAGCAGGAGCAGACGTCGGCCATGCACCACGAGACACCCGCGCAGCCATCGCCACCGTCGCCATCATCGCCGATGAGGCGCGTGGTGGTTCGCTCCAACTGGGTACGAAGCTGAATGGCCTACACGCAAACACAACTCGAAGCGCTTGAACAGGCGCTCGCCAGCGGTACGCTCCGGGTCACCTACGAAGGGCGCACGGTGGAGTACCGCAGCGTGGACGAACTGAAGAAGGCAATCGCCGAAGTGAAGGCAGCCATGGCCGCGGCCGACCCGGCAACGCCCCGCTCGCGCGTGCTGCGGGTCTACACGGAGAAGGGCTTCTGATGGGCTACTGGCGCAACCTCATGCAGGCGGCATTCGGTCCGCTGCGCGCCTCTGCAGGTTTCGAGGCTGCCGCGAGCACGCGCCGCACGCAGGGATGGAATCCTTCGACCGACGGGATCAACGCCCTTGTGTCTGGCGGAGGCGACGCTCTGCGTTCCCGCTCCCGCGACATGGTGCGCCGCAACGCGTGGGCGAGCAACGCCATCGAGAGCTTTGTCGGAAATTGCGTCGGCACAGGCATCAAGCCGCAGTCCAAGCACTCCGATCCGGTTGTGAAGCGGCGTCTTCAGGAACTGTGGCTGCGATGGACGGACGAGGCCGATGCGGCGGGCCTCACGGACTTCTACGGGCTCCAGGCGCTCATCTGCCGCTCAACGGTGGAGGGCGGCGAGTGCATGGTTCGGATCCGGCAGCGCCGTCCCGAGGACGGATTGAGCATTCCGTTGCAGCTGCAATTGCTCGAGGCTGAGCACCTCCCCGCCACGAAGAACGAAAACCTCGCCAACGGTAACGTCATCCGCGCGGGGATCGAGTTTGACCGGCTGGCCCGCCGCGTAGCGTATCACCTCTACCGGGAGCATCCCGGAGAGAAGCTGCTCTTCGCCAACGCCGGAGAGACCGTGCGCGTGCCGGCAGACTCCGTGCTGCACGTCTACAAGCCGCTGCGTCCGGGCCAGCATCGTGGGCAACCGTGGTTGACGCAGGTGCTGGTGAAGCTGCACGAGCTCGACCAGTACGACGATGCCGAACTGGTCCGTAAGAAGCTGGCGGCGATGTTCGCGGCTTTCATCACGGAGAACAACCCGGACGATCCGGTGATCGGCGCGAAGCCAGGCGAGGCTGCAACCGACGCGAGCGGAACGCCACTGGCAGGCCTCGAGCCGGGATCCATGGTGAAGCTCCTGCCGGGCGAAGACGTGAAGTTCACCGAGCCGGGCGACGTGGGCGGCATGTACGCGGAGTTCATGAAAGTGCAGTTGCGTTGCATCGCCGCCGGAATCGGGATCACCTATGAGCAGCTCACGGGCGATCTCGAAAAGGTCAACTACTCTTCCATCCGCGCGGGGCTGCTGGAGTTCCGCCGCCGCTGTGAGCAGTTCCAGCACCAGGTCATGGTGTTTCAGTTCTGCCGCCCGGTGTGGCGCGCGTGGATCGAAGCGGCGGTATTCGCGGGCGAAATCAGCGCACGCGATTACGCGCGGAACCGCAACCAGTATCTGGATGTGGAATGGCGGCCGCCGTCCTGGGATTGGGTCGATCCGCTCAAGGACATGAACGCGGAGATGGTCGCGGTGCGCGCCGGCTTTAAGCCGCGCAGCGCGGTGATCAACGAGATGGGCTACGACGAGGAAGACGTCGACCGGCAAATCGCCGCCGACAACGCGCGGGCGGACTCCCTCGGGCTGACCTTCGACACCGATCCGCGCAAGACCACGGCCAACGGGCAGCAGGCGAATGGAAGCGCACCCTTCGGTCAACCCGCCGAAGACCAGCCGGAGCAGGCAGCGGTGATCCAATGACGACACTTCCTCATCTCGCATCGCGTGTCTTCAACACGCCGTTGATGATTGATTCGCGGAAACGCACGGCCATTCTGGCGGCGCTGGCGCCGCGGATGGGCATTGAGCCACCCGCCGTCGAAGCAGCGTTGCTCGCGGAGCAGCGGTCGCGCAAGCCGTATGCGATCACGGGCGGCGTCGCCGTTATTGAAGTTGCAGGCAGCCTAGTGAACCGGGCCTACGGCCTGGAACCGCAATCCGGATTGACCTCCTATGAGCAGTTGGGCAACGAGGTCCTCGATGCCGCTACAGACCCGGGCGTCAAGGGCATTCTGCTGCGCCTCGACAGCTATGGCGGCGAAGCCAATGGAGCGTGGGATGTGGCCGACCTGATTGAGGAAGCCGCACGGATTAAGCCCGTTTGGGCATCGGTGGACGATTGGGCGCTGAGCGCCGGCTATCTGCTGGCGTCTGCCGCGAGCCGTATCTACGTCACCCGCACCGGCGGCGTCGGCTCGGTAGGCATCATCGCCATGCACCTTGACCAGAGCGGTTGGGATAGCGATCAAGGGCTGCAGTACACCACCGTGTTCGAAGGCGCGCGAAAGAACGACTTCAACCCGCACGAACCGCTCTCGGATGACGCACGGACGACGCTGCAATCGGAGGCCGCAAGGCTCTACAGCATGTTCGTCGACGCGGTCGCCAGGCGTCGCGAGCTCAGCCCCGTGGCAGTCCGCGGTACCGAGGCCGGTGTCCTGCGCGGTGAGGATGGGATCGCTGCAGGCCTGGCAGATCGCATCGGGACGTTCAGGCAGGCCCTTGGGGAAATGACTTCAGTTGTGAACCAGACTCGATATTCGAAAGGAGATACCAGCGTGTCAGAAGCTACTCAGGCGGCCGCAAGCGCGCCCGCCGTTGATACCCCTGTTGACATCCATGCCATTGAGGCAGAAGCCCGGCAGCAAGGCTACGCCGAGGCCGCGGAGATCGTTGAATTGTGCGGAATCGCGGGCCAGACCGCATTGGCCGGCGGCTTCATCGCCAAACGCCTGACCTCGAGGCAGGTGCGCGGCGAACTGCTCGCTCTGCGGGCCTCGGCAGATCAGGAGGAGATCCGCTCTCATGTGCTGCCGGAAAGCGGCACGCGGGCGTCGCAGAACGTCGATGAAAACCCGGTGGTCAAAGCCTGCTTGGCGTTGGCGACCGCCAAAGGAGGGAAGTAAACCATGCCTGTTCAATCGCAAGGCAAGTATATCGGCGACTGGCTGAAACACGAAGAGGACAACCTCTACAGCCGCGACAAAGCCACGGTCAGCTCTGGCCAGAACCTGGGGACCGGTGCCGTGGTCGGCATCATCACCGCCAGCGGGAAGGTGACGCAGCTTGCGCCCGGCGCGAGCGACGGATCGCAGAACGCCGCCGGCGTGCTGCTGCTCGCCGTCGACGCGAGCGCGGCGGACAAGCAGGGCGTCATCATCGCGCGGCACGCGCTCTGCTCCGACAAGGGGATCGTGTGGCCTGGCAGTATCACCGGACCGCAGAAGACGGCCGCCATTGCACAACTGAAGACCCTGGGCATCCTCGTCCGGGAAGGAGCGTAAACACCCATGCCAATGCTGAACCCATTCGCAACCGATGCATTCAATATGGTCGCCCTGACGGCGGCCATCAACAAGATTCCCAACACCTACGGGCGCGTGGAGCAGTTGAGCCTCATGCCGCCGATGGGCGTGCGGACCCGCACCATCATCGTCGAAGAGATGAGCGGCGTGCTCAACTTGCTGCCCACGCAGCCGGTGGGCGCCCCTGGAACTGTGGGCACGCTGGGCAAACGCAAGGTGCGGTCCTTCGTGATCCCGCACATCCCGCACGACGACACCGTGCTACCAGAAGAGGTCCAGGGCATCCGCGCCTTCGGATCGGAAACCGAAACGGACGCGGTCGCCAACCTGCTGGCGATGAAGCTCCAGAACATGCGCAACAAGCATGCCATCACGCTGGAGCACTTGCGCATGGGCGCGCTTAAAGGTGTGATTCTCGATGCTGACGGTTCCACGCTCTACGACCTATACGCCGAGTTCGGCATCACGGCGAAGACGGTCAGCTTCGTGCTGACCACTGCGGCGACCGAGGTGCTGACGAAGGTACTCGAGGTGAAACGCCACATCGAGGACAACCTGAAGGGCGAGTTCATGAGTGGCATCATGTGCCTGTGCTCGTCGGGTTTCTTCGACGCCCTCACCACGCACGCGAAGGTGAAGGAGGCGTATTCGCGCTGGCAGAATGGCCTTGCGCTGCTCTCCGACAACCGCACAGGCTTCACCTTCGGCGGCGTGACGTTCGAGGAGTATCGCGGCCAGGCAACCGACGCCGCCGGTACCGTGCGCAAGTTCATCGCCGACGATGAGGCCCACTTCTTCCCGCTCGGCACGGCGTCGACCTTCCGGACGTACTTCGCGCCGGCGGACTTCAACGAGACGGCCAACACGCTCGGGATGCCGCTCTACGCCAAGCAGGAGCCCCGCAAGTTTGGCCGCGGCACGGACCTGCACAGCCAGAGCAATCCGCTGCCGATCTG
>CAMTUE010000060.1:0-14051 GCA_947084845.1 uncultured Bryobacteraceae bacterium
CCGTTGGCGTCGTCGGCAGCTGGCGCCGTTGGCGACGCGGGCTGGCTGGCCGTCTGGCTGGCTGGCGTGGCCCACGGCTCGCGTGGGGCTTGCTGGTAGGCCTGGCGGACGCTGGCGCGCGCCTCGGCCTCGGTGTATGGCGCTGGCTGCCCTTTCATGTCCGTGGCGGGCGTCCTGGGCCTGTAGTCTCCGAGGACCAGGCTCTCGGCCTCGGCTTCGCTGAAACCGTTGTCACGGGCTTGCTGAGCAAGCCAGAAACCGCCTTTGTTCCGGCCCTCGGCCTGGCAGACCTCCAGGGCCTTGTCCACCAGGCGCGCCGGATCTGGACCCGGAGCGGTCGCGGCACGGCCTCGCCTCTTCCTGTGCGGAGTCGGGGCGGCGGGTGCTTGAACGTCGGCCGGCGCGTCGAGTCCGCATAGGGGGCGGATCTCTGGCGGTAGGACCTCGATGGGGTCAGGGTCAAAAGGCCTGAGCACTTTGTACCGTCCCTTGTTGTTCGACCCGCAGAGGACGGCGTATCCACCATCGGCGCGGATGTCCACTCCGGGCATGTCCTTGCTGATGGGGGCTCGTGTCTTCACCGGGAAGCCCGGATGCTGGATGTAGACGTGGAATCCTCCGCTCCCCGTCTGGACGTGTGGACGTAGCTTCCAGGCGTCAAGGTATTTCCTTCCCTGTTCGCCGTCGAAGTCCAGGATGACAAGGCCGCTTACCTGGCCAGTCACGACGGCCCAGGCGTGAGGCTTGAATTCACGGTCCCATGCCTCAATCTGGCTTCGGTCGGCCCGGTCTTTCTGGTGTTGCTTCCACTGAACGCATGGGTGCTTGTCCGGCCCCATGGGGATGAGGGACCATCCCCTCTGAAGGGCATCATCAACAGCATCGGGAAGGCGGTACGGCTTGTTTCGGCTGGTCGTGTGCATTGCTTCAGGGCACTCTCTCGACATGTCTTTCTGCGGGTGGAGATGAACGGTAAAACAATGGTTGACGTGTCAACTATCTCTACTCCCCCCTTCAAGCGGCATCGGCCTCCGCGTTGGCGGCTGCCCTCATCGCTGTGATGGTGGCTTCGCGGCCGTGCGTGGCGCACCAGGCGGCCTCGTGATCGAAGACGCGCGGATAGGTCCGCTTCATCTGCATGGCTCGCTGCACGTCCTCTCGGAAGTTGACCAGGTGCGTTTCAACCATGGCGAGGACGTAGTTGGGATCGGAGGCGAACTCAGACGC
Source organism: uncultured Bryobacteraceae bacterium (assembly GCA_947084845.1). Lineage (GTDB taxonomy): Bacteria > Acidobacteriota > Terriglobia > Bryobacterales > Bryobacteraceae > PNKE01. The sequence continues at coordinate 1,228 of CAMTUE010000060.1, forward strand.
GCCCACGTTGTGGCTGGCGTTGGCGAGTTCTTCCACCAGGTCGCTTATCCACGTCTGGCCCTCCATGAGTTCCAGGAAGCTGAGGACCTGGCGCTGTGTCGCCGGCCGCTCGGCGACGGCCCGCGCGATGATGGCGAAGTTGGCATCGTCTCTCTTCATGCGGCCCTCCGATCCGGCCTGGCGCCGGCAGCGGTCTTGCTGGCCTCTGCCGCTGCTGTGAGGCCCTTCATCCTGAGCGCCCATGCTTCGGGATCGGCGAAGGCCTCCGGGTGGTTCTGGTGGACTTTCCTTGCGCCTTCCACGGCATCCTGAAACTCGACAAGCGAGCATTCCAAAGCCCGCCATACGCAGGCCGGGTCAGAGGCGGTGACGTTCGGCCCGTGCGTGGTGCTGCGGATGATGAGCCGTTCAACGAAGCTCGCCAACCAGTTCGACGTGTCCATCAGATTGAGGAAGCCGGTAACAAGCTCCTGCGCCTCCTGGTCGCCAACAAGCCGTTGGCCGATCTGCCCGATTAGCGGGCTGCCGGTGGATGCGTTCGGCATTAGCTGGCCCTCCTTGTGCGCGTGGCTTTGTGCGCCGGCGCTTTCGCGCGACGGGGCCGCGCTTTGTTCGGAGGCTCGGAAATCTCCATGCCTTTCCTTCGTGCCCAGTCCTGAAGGGCTGGAAGAGAGATCCGTACTGACTTTCCGATTTTGCAGTACGGAAAGCCCGCCTCCTGGCGGATCAACTTGTAAACGCTGGTGCGGCAGAAGCCGAGCAGTTCAGCGGCTTCGGCCGGACGTAGAAATAGCTTTTCCATACGTGGAGTCTCCTTATGCTGTGGTAGAGTGCAGTTGTTCAAATAGTGCACTCACCTCTGTCTGAGTTCACTATATGCACAATTGGACTCACGTGCAAGAGGGAGCTTGAAAAAAATGTCGAACCGCAAGAAACCACGGCAGATAAAGTTCTACTCCACGGAAGAACAGTTCCAAGCCATCCAATCGCTTCGGGTGCTCAAGAACATGACGGTTCAGGACTTGATGACGGAAGCGGTGGATGCGTTGGTTGAAGAGCTTGGGCAACTTGAAGATGTGGAGCGAGACATGGCAGTTCGAAAAGCCTTGAGCGTTGGAATTGTTCCAGCCATGTCCGAGTCCTTCATGCTTCGGAAGGGTGAGAAGACTTTGATGGACCTTTGGTTGAACTGCATCAGGTGCCTTCCGGATGCGACGGTCTTCGCTTTCCGTCAGATCATGCAAGATTCGTTGCGTTTCTTCGAAAGCTCCCGATTGAAGCCGAAGAAGCTTCTGCCTGTTGAAGGTGAGTATGAGTAAGAAGCGCGGCAACGATGAAGGCTCGATCTACTGGGTTGAGTCGAAGAAACGATGGGAAGCCATTCTCACTCTCGGCTGGAACACGAAGGGCAAGTACGAGCGAAAGTACTTCGCGGCCAAGACGCGCGGCGAAGTCGCGGACAAGCTGAAGGCCGCTCAGCGGGAGTTGGAAGAGGGCCGTCCGGTGAAGTTCGACCGCCAGACGGTGGCTCATTTCCTTGCCTGCTGGCTTGAGGATGCGGTCAAGATCAGCACGAAGCCGAAGACCTACGAGCAGTATTCCTGGGCGGTGAATAATCACCTGGCGCCGGGCCTCGGCCGCCACCAGTTGCGGGACCTGGCCCCGCAACACGTGCAGCGCTTCATCACCGAGAAGACCAAGGCGGGCTTGAAGCCGAAGTCGGTGAAGGCGCTTCGGGACACGCTGCGGGCGGCGTTGAATCAGGCCTGCGCGTGGGACCAGGTCGCGCGGAACGTGGCTGAGCGCGTGACGCTGCCGCGCATGGACCGCACGGCAAAGAGGGTCTGGAGCGTTGCCGAGGCCGAGGCTTTCCTTGCCGCGGTCTCCGGGCACCGGCTTGAAGGCCTCTTCCGGCTGGCGCTGTGCTTCGGCGTGCGGCAGGGCGAGATTCTGGCCTTGCGCTGGCTGGACGTTGCCTTCGCCGCCGGATGCGTCACGATCAACGGCACACAGCAGCGCGTGGACGGCGAGCTCGTCTCGGTCGATCCGAAGACATCCTCCAGCTTCCGGCGCATCCCCTTCGCCCTCGGACTTGGCGAACTCCTTTCGGCCCGCAAGCGGGCGCAGGATGGCGAGCGGGACTGGGCCGCTGGAGATTGGGAAGAGACGGGGATCGTCTTCACGTCGGGCCGGGGAACGCGGCTGGACGTGAGCAACCTGGCGCGGATCTACAGGAGCATCGTGAAGTTGGCCGGCGTGGAGTACATCCCCTTCCACCGGCTGCGGTCCACGGCGGCGAGCTTGCTGAAGGAGTGGGGTCTCACGGATGAAGAGATCGCGGTCCTACTGGGACACTCGGATTCCCGCACGACGCGGGAGTTTTACCTTCAGCCGACACCCGACAGCAAGGCACGCCTGGTGCGCGGACTGGAAGCTGTTTTCAGTCCAGTTGCTGTCTCCGTTGCTGTCTTGTCAGGGGGGAAGAAGCCGTCTTAGCTTCTAAGTGATTGAAAGGAATGGTGCGCCCGGACCGATTCGAACGGCCGACCTACTGGTTCGTAGCCAGTTGCTCTATCCAGCTGAGCTACGGGCGCACTTACAGTCTCAAATATACCAATTCAGGCCTCGGCGGCACAACACCTGCGGCCGCGACTACTTGGCAAAATAGAGGTCCACGGCCCGTTCGATGTCCGGCTTGTTGATATGCAGGCTGCGATTCTCATACTGGCTGATCGATTGAATAATGCTCAGGATGTCCATCGGATAGCAGGCGCGTAACTGTGTCCGGCCATTCGACAGGCAGAGCTTGCGCAGGTACTCGGCGCTGTCGTATTCCGCGGGTACGTTCTTGAGCGTCATCAGGCGCTGGAAGATCATGTCGAAGACTTCCGGCTGCACCGGTTCGATCTCAATCTTGTTCTGAATGCGGCGTAGAAACGCTTCGTCGGCCAGGTCGGACGGGTCCAGGTTGGTAGAGAAGACGACCATCAGTTCAAACGGGATCTGGAACTTGACGCCATAGCGCAGCGTCAGGTAGTCCACCTTGCGGTCCAACGGGACGATCCAGCGGTTCAGCAGGTCGCGAGGGCTCATCAACTGGCGGCCGAAGTCGTCGATGATGAAGATGCCGTTATTGGCCTTCAACTGCATGGGCGCGGCATAGATGCCGGACGCTTCGTCCAATCTCAATTCGAGCATCGACGGGATGAGTTCGCCGCCGACGACGATGCAGGGCCGTTTGCAGAGCACCCAGCGGGGGTCGATGTCGGGATCGTCGTAGTCCACGCGGTGGTGGACGACCGGGTCGTAGAGGTTGATGATCTGGCCGTCGACCTCGATCGAGTAAGGGATCAGGATACCGTCCATGTAGACGCGCAACATGCGCTCGGCGATCGACGTTTTGCCGTTGCCAGACGGGCCGTACAGGAAAATCGAGTTCTGCGAGATGAGGGCCGGGCCGAGTTGATCGAGCAGGCGGTCGGGGATGACAAGGTCGGAAAATGCCGCCTTGAGCGCGCGGCGATCGATTTTGATGTGTGCCGACTGCGCCTTGGCGGCGGCTGAATAGTCCTTCAACGAAACGGGACAGGCGCCGGCGTATTGCGAGATCTGGAAGCGGTCCGATGCCAGTTGTTTTCCGGCGGAAGTCAGCACGAACTGGTAGTCGTTGCCGATCATGCCCTTCACTTCGAGAAGCTGCTGCTGGCGGAGATGCCGGAAGCCAAACTCTATGATTGGGATCGACATCTTCAGGGCTGTCGACAGGCTGTTGAGCGTCGAAAACCCCTCGAGCGTGGTGCGGCGCAGGATCAGGTCGAGCACGAGGGACTGTGGAATACCCAGTTCCTCCACGCACTGAGGGATCTTTGGGGAGTAAAGGGAACGCGGTCCTGTCGATGAGAACATACGTTCTCTCTATCGGCCTTGCGGTCCGGGGAGAATAGGCTAAGCGATCCGAGCAGCGCATCCTATATTAAGTGGGGGCGGGCACGGACCGGGCTGGTTACCCCAATTGGGGGACTCAGCAGCCGGTGCCAAAGTCCTTTTCGAACGCTGCTGTGAGTTTCTCGCCCCAGCCTCCCAGTGATTTCATGCGGCCGGCGAAGAAGCGCAGCACTGGCGGCTCCTCGATGAATTCGAGTCCGCCAACCAGGTCGCGGTGCTCATACAACCACTTCAGCCGGTCGGCGGCGTATTCGACATGCGACATCGTATATGTGCGGCGCGGGATGGCCAGGCGAAGCAGTTCGATGTCGGAGGGAACGTCGTTGCCGTCCTTGTCGCGGTCCATCGAGACCGTGCCGCGTTCCATGCCGCGGATACCCGAAGTGATGAAAACGGCCGCGGCCAGCGCGCCCGCCGGGTACTGCAACTGCGGCACCTGCGGGATGAAGCGCATGGCGTCGAGGTGGCAGGCCAGCCCGCCTGGAGGCGTTACGACGGGCAGGCCGATATCAACGAGTTTTTCGACGAAGTACTTCACCATGTCCGCCGACGAGCCGGCAACTTCCAGTTCGGTCATCTCGCGAACGCCAACCGCCATCGCCTCGATCTCTTTCGACGACATGCCGCCGTAGGTGAAGAACCCCTCGTAAACCGGCAGCCACGGGCGGATGGCTTCGTAGAGGTCCTTGCGGTTGGTGGCGATGAAGCCGCCGCGGACGCTGCAACTCTTGCGTCCTGAAAGGTAGCAGAGGTCGGCTATGGACATCATTTCGCGGATGATGTCGCGGATGCCGGTGTTTTCGTAGCCGGCCTCGCGCTGGTGGATGAAGTAGGCGTTCTCCGAGATCAGGCTGCCGTCGACGACCAGGAAGATGCCGAGCGGCTCGACGATCGCTTTGATGTCGCGCAGGTTCTGCATCGAGAACGGCTGGCCGCCGATGAGATTCGTCGTCGCTTCCATGCGGACGAATGAGACGTTCTCCTGGCCGGCCTTTTCGAGGGCCTCCTTCAGGCGGTCCAGGTCCATGTTGCCCTTGAACGGGCAGGTGCTCTGGGTGTTGAGGGCCTCGGGACCATACAATTCGAGAACTGTGCCGCCGGCGAGTTCAAAGTGGGCTTTCGTGGTCGTGAAGTGGTAGTTCATCGGCACGACCTGGCCGGGTTTGATGAACGTCTTGGCCAGAAGGTGCTCGGCCGCGCGGCCCTGGTGGCAGGGCAGCAGGTACTGATAGCCGAAGATGTCCTGAACCGAGTCGGCGAGCTTATAGAAGCTTTCGGAACCGGCATATGCGTCGTCGGCGACCATCATGGCGCCCTGCTGGACGTCGGTCATCGCATTGGTGCCCGAGTCGGTCAGCATGTCGAGAAATATGTTGCGCGTGCGCAACAGGAAGGTGTTGTAACCCGCCTCTTCGATCGCCTGAAGCCGCTCCCGCGCCGGGGCGAGCCGCGTCTTCTGGACGATGCGGATCTTGTGCATCTCGATAGGGATCTCTTTACCGTTTGAAAGCCGAATGCTCATGGATTGTCCTTCGTGCCGCGGCGAGAGCGGCGCTCAATGAATTCAAGATCATATCACCTCTTTGTCGCGTGCCGCCGGGAGCGGGTTTGTTGGAGGTGAACGTGCCGGGATGGATTGCTGGAGGCGCCGGCGCGACCAAACGAATCCGCCTGTTTCCGGTCGGGACTATACCGCTGTCGCCCTGGACTTCTTCCACAATTCGACGTACGGCTGCAGATCCTGCATCATCGCCAGCCAGTGGGCCGGGTCGAGCGACTGTGCGCCGTCCGACATCGCCATGGCCGGATTCGGGTGGATCTCGACGATCAAGCCGTCGGCGCCGATCGCCACGCCCGCCCGCGCCAGCGGCGGCACCAGGCTGCGCTTGCCGGTGGCATGGGACGGATCGAGAATCAGCGGCAGATGGGTCAGTTCCCGCAGCACCGCCAGCGCCGCGATGTCGCAGGTATTCCTTGTCGCCGTTTCGAAGGTCCGGATGCCGCGCTCGCAGAGCATCACGTCCTTGTTCCCATGGGCCACGATGTATTCGGCCGACATCAGCAGTTCCTTGATCGTCGCGCTCATCCCCCGCTTCAGCAGGACCGGCTTGCCGCAGCGGCCCAGTGCCTTCAGCAGCGCGAAGTTTTGCATGTTGCGCGCGCCCACCTGCATCAGGTCGGCATAAGTGGCCACAAGTTCGACGTCGGTGTCGGACATGACCTCGGTCACGATCGCCAGGCCTGTCTCCTCCCGCGCCTTGGCCAGCAGTTTCAGACCTTCCTCTTCCATTCCCTGGAAGTCGTATGGCGACGTCCGCGGCTTGAAGGCCCCCCCGCGTAACACCTTGGCTCCGCCCTTGGCCGCCAGGTGCGCCGTCTCCATGATCTGCTTCTCATTCTCGACCGAGCACGGACCCGCCATCATGACGAACTCCGTCCCGCCGATCTCGACGTCTCGCCCCACCGTGATCACGGTCTGCGCCGGCTTGAACTCCTTGCTGACGAACTTGTAAGGGGCCGAGATCGGCACAGCCTTTTCAACGCAGTCCATCGCCGACAACGCCTCCAGGCACATCGACGTATCTCCGACCCCGATGGCCCCGATGACGACACGCTCCTCCCCCTCGATGGCGTGGATCTTGTACCCGAAGTCGCGGATACGACTGATGACGGACTCGATCTCCTCCCGGGTGGCATGGCGGCGCATTGAGATAATCATAAGAGGATAGAATATCAGATCCATGACACCTGAAGCAAGTGCCTGATGTAGCTAAGTCTATATATAACAGTATATTAAAGCACCACTTTGAGTTGGTGTATAGTGAGGCGGAGTCAACCCGCCCCCGACTTGCGGTAAGCTGGTTAGCCATGTGGCGAGGCTTCATTGTCATGGCTGCTCTGATGGGTTCCGCGTCCGCGGCCGCGGACCAGGCTGTTGTTCTCCAGCCGGTGGTCAACATGTTCTCAAAACCTTCGGCCGAGGTGGATGTCGTCTCCCAGGCGATCCTCGGGACGACGGTTCAAGTGCTTCAAAAAGAAGGGGAATGGGCGCGAATCCAGACGCCGGACAGCTACACCGGATGGATTCGTTTGGTCGCAATCCGCCCGCTGGCCTCTGGCTCGGCCTACGCCGCCTCCGGGCGCACACTCACCACGGTCAGTCTCCGGACTCATCTTTATCCCATCCCCTCGGTGACGCGCCGTGCGCCGGCGATGACGGTCCCGTTCGAGACCCGGCTTGAGGTGATCGAAGAGCGTCCGGAGGAAAGCGGCCGCTGGATCGGGGTCCGGCTGCCCGACGGGTCGAGCGCCTGGCTGCAACGCGGCGACGTCTCTTTCGACTTGAAAACAATGGGGATCCAGGAGCTTGTCGAACTCTCGAAACGCTTCCTGGGTCTGCCCTACACCTGGGGCGGGACCAGTTCGTTTGGTTTCGACTGCTCCGGCTTCACCCAGATGCTCTGCCGCCGCGGCGGAGTTGGAATCCCCCGCGACGCCCAACCCCAAGCCCATTGGGACGGAATGACCAAGGTGGGTAAGGAGAACCTCCAGCCGGGCGACCTCCTTTATTTCGGCTCGTCGCTCCAGAAAATCACCCATACGGGCTTCTACATAGGGAATGGGGAGTTTATCCACTCGACCACGAATCAACACCCTGTCCTGCAGATCAGCCGCCTGGCCGACGAGCATTGGACCGGTTTGTTTGTCGCCGCCCGCCGCTGGCAGAAGTGAGTCCATCATGAATCGAAGGCAATTGATCCTAAACGCCGCTCTCGCCCCGGCAGTGCTGGCCCGTGCCCCAAAGGAAGTGGCCCGCCGCAAATGGACGGGCACCGTCCAGCGGCTCGAATTGAAACACACCTGGACCACGGTGATGTCGTCGAGCCAGTTCCGCGAGACCCTCTATTTAAGTTACGAGCAGGACGGCATCACCGGCCGCGGCGAGGGCGCGGGGATCGTCCGCTACGGAGAAACCGCCCAGAAGGGTCTCGATCTGCTTCAGGCCAATGGCATCTGGATGGCCCAGCGCGACCCCTGGCAATATACCGCGCTCATGCGCGACGTCTTCGGGAAGATCGAGGGCAACTTCGCATTCAAGGCGGCAGCCGACATCGCCTTGCTCGATTGGGTGTCGCAACGCGCCGGCGTGCCACTCTGGAAGTTTCTCGGCCTGGACGCCGCCGAAGCGCCATTGACCACTTTCTCGATCGGCATTGACAAGGCCGAAGTCATCAAGCAGAAGGTTCGCGAGGCGGAACCCTACCCGCTCCTCAAGATCAAGGTCGGGTTGGACAATGACGAAGAGGTGATCGCGGCAGTCCGCAGCGTGACGAAGAAGCCGCTCCGGGTGGACGCCAACGAGGGCTTCAAGACGAAGGAAGAGGCGGTCGGGAAGATCAACTGGCTCGAAAAACAGGGCGCAGTGTCCATCGAACAGCCGATGAAGGCGGACAACCTCGAGGACATGAACTGGATCCGCAAACGCGTCCACATTCCGGTCATCGCCGATGAAGCATGTCTCCATCCATCTGACATTCCGAAGCTTGCCCCGCACTTCGATGGGGTGAATGTGAAGGTGGACAAGTGCGGCGGTCTGCTCGAAGCGCGGCGCATGATCGAAATGGCGCGCTCCCTTGGCCTGGACACAATGATCGGCTGCATGGTGTCTTCTTCAGTGGCCATCACCGCGGCGGCCCAACTCTCACCGCTGGTTGATCATGCCGACCTCGACGGTAACCTGCTCATCTCGAACGACCCGTTCGAGGGCGTGAAAGTCGTCGCCGGCAAACTGATCCTGTCCGACCGGCCGGGTCTGGGACTGATCGCGAGGAAGATCTAGCCCAGTTCCATTTCGGGATAGGGCGCGTACTTGGGATGAATGTGAGTTCATCTTTTCCCGTCCCGGTACAGGCTGGACGCCGGATCTTTTTAGAATCAACGACTTGGTCTTTGGCTCACGGATTGCATTACTCTTTGTGTGCGACTTCCGCAGGGCAGGCTCGAAGCTGTTGGCGTTCCCCACAACGTCAGACCCACCTTAAACCCCCTCTCTCGCCCTGCATCCCCTCGTTCCCCTGCACCGCCCCAGCTTCGAGCCGACAGTATTCCGCGAACAAAGTCTAAAGATCCTCTCCGGATAGGCCGATGAAACAGAATCATATGGCACCCGAACGAAGCGAACTCGGCGAAATCCTGCGCTTTCAGGAAAGCCTCCTCCGGCTGGTTTCAAACAACCGCACAGAGGATCCCGAACCGGCGGCGCCGAGAAGGCCTGCGGCTGCGGAGAAGATCGCCGAAATGGCCCGCACGGTGGCCCAGGCGTCCTGACACTGGATGGCGCGGGCCGGCAAAAGAAAAGAGCCGGCGTGAGGCTTGCGCCACGGCGCCGGCTTTTTGATCCAGGGCGAATGTTGTTATGCGGTCACGATGCCGACCGGGGTCCGGCTTCTCCACTTGCCCCGGGTGAAATCGGGGAAATCGACACTCTTGCTCCGGTTGGCGATTGAGCGTTCGCTCAATTCAGTGACAGCACTCAACGCGGCGGCGTCATAGACGTCCATATCGGGCGCTTCGCCCTTGATGAGGCATTGCAGGAGCCGGTAGTTCATGACGTAATCCATGCCGCCGTGGCCGGCGCCTTTGGCGCGCTCCTGGAGTTCCTTCCACAGGGGATGTTCGAACTCGGCGGCGTAACCCTTCATGAGGTCCACCCACTCGTCGTTCTTGTCCCGCCCTTCGATGTAGATCTGAGGCGTGGGGTACTTTTCGAGCACGCCCTTCGTGCCCTGAAGCAGGATCTTCCGGCTATAGGGGCGGGGCAGGTTGGTGTCGTGGACCACCAGGATCGTTTGGCCGGCGCGGGTACGAATCAGTGAACTGACGACGTCGCCGAGTTTGATGTCGAGTTTGGCCTGTGGGCTATCGGGACCGAACTTGCCCCTGGCATATTCGCGCAGGCCTTCGGTCTTTGACGCCATTGAGACCATGTGGTCGAACAGGTTGCCGCGATTGACGTTGAGGGTTTGGGCGACAGGGCCGAGGCCGTGGGTGGGGTAGAGGTCAGCGTTGCGCTTGATGGAGTGATCGAGCCGCCAGAGGCCTTCTCCGCGGTTGCTGAACTTGATGCTCCGGAGGTCATGCAGGTAGCCGCACTCGGCGTGGACGAGTTCGCCGAACAGGTCTTTGCGGGCCATGTTGAGCGCCATCAACTCCACCCGGTCGTAGTTGCAGTTCTCGATCATCACGCAGTACTTGCCGGTCGATTCGGACGTCTCGACCAGTTCCCAGCACTCTTCGATCGTGGTGGCGGCCGGCACCTCGACGATGGCATGTTTGCCGTTCTTCATCGCCTCGACGCACATGGGGACGTGCCACTCCCAGGGCGTGGCAACGTAGATGGCATCCAGATCCGGATTGGCGCAGAGACGCTTGTAGTCGTTTTCACCCCTCGAATAGCCTTCGGGCCGGCTCTGCCCAGCTTTCTGGGTCATGTTCTGGATGGCCTCGACCCGGCTGGCCGCAGTGTCGCAGACGGCCTTCAGTTGCACATTCGGTATCCGCAGCACGTCTCTGACATGCCCGGTCCCGCGGCCGCCGACCCCGATAAAGCCAAGCCGGACAGTGCCCAACGGCTTGGCCTGGGCTGCCTGGACCGACTGGCTCGACCCGGTGAGCAGGGCGGCCAATCCGGCCGAGCGTTCAAGAAACCGTCTGCGATCAAGTGAATGTTTCATCGCCTGCGCTCCTTTCGGAATGAGACGCCGCGATCCCGCGGCGGCAATTGAATCAGGCCCAGTCTAACCGTCTCGTCTCGCCGCGGTCAATCGCGCCGTGGGATAGGAGATAGAGCAGTTTGAAGTTGCACCCCCCTCTCATCTCACGCAGCCCACAGGTTGGAGCTATGGATCTGGATTACAGGGGGGTGGATGGGCTTGAGGTTATGGCTACTGCCGAGTCCGCAACGTTGCGTCCGGAGGGATTGCACTAACAGATATTGCGCCGCCAGATGGGTGGGCTTATCCGGATAACCCTGGGGGGTCTCGGCGAACGGCGATCGTCAAGTCATTAGCAGCTACGGGCTTCGGCCACACAACACGTAAGCGGATTGTCCCTCGATCCAAGCCGCCTTCAATGGCAGATCGCAGGTTCGGATCAGGCAAATTAACCGGTCTTTTGAAAGGAGGCCGTAAAAGGTAATCGCCGAACCATGGTCCACAAGAAAGCCGTCAAGATGCCGGGTCGCTCCGGGATGATGCGCTAACTCCGTATAGTAGGAATTTCGATATTGAGTGACAAATAAACATTGTCCTGAGATCTTCAACCGTGATGCGAGAAGACCAATGATCTTCAACCGTTCTCGTTCAAGAGGAATGGCTGACAGGACATTGGCACAAAGAATGAAATCATATCTCCGTTCATCTCGGAGGAAGGCGCTGTATTCAAGTGTCCGTGATTGTCGCCACTGCCGTGCTGCGTGCGCCGCAATCGACTCTCGATGGTGAGGCGAGAAGCTGCAGACCCGCTGCAGTTGTTGCGGCGAATCCACGAACGTGAGTGTCGTAGAGATCGTTGATAGCTCCGGACCGTAGCGAAGACGACCACAACCGAAATCGAGAACTTCCCCTCGGCTTGGCTCCTGCAAGAGCCACTGCTTGAGAACTGCCGACGCCTGTGCGCGGGGTTTGGCGGTTCGTTCCGTCTTGATGGTCAGGCCGTTGACGCTATAATGCACGGAACGCCTTTGCCACTGCGTCCTTCCGGCTACTGTCCATCAGAATAAGTTTCACTTGGTCTTGGGCATAGCGGATGGAACGAGTCCGAAGATACTGCAGTAGCCACACGGCCGCTAGAATGCCCGCGACTAACCAGTATGCCAATGCATAACTGCCGAAGAGGACTGACACCGCTGCGGTCACAAAGGCCACCGCCGCAACTTCGAGAATGATCCAGTACCATGACCATTGGTCAAGTGCGATGGTGATGTTGTGCGGGTCAATTGCCGGCTGCGCCGCAGTGCTGCTGACGTATCTGTAAAATACTTGTCCTATAAGATCGCGACGTTGTTTTTCGACGGCAGCCTGCTGATCGAAGGAAAGGCTTACGCCAGCGGCAGCTGCCATCGGTAATAAAATTTCCTTCACATCGAACCGGCGACGAATGCCAAACAGGTCTGATAGGAGGTCATGTAACTTGAGAGCCCGGCAGAGCACAGCCAAGCAAATGGCGATGAGCAAGACTCCAAGCGGAACCTCAAAATCCGTCCCCGGCACCTTCACGGCGGCCTGTGGAAGCCGCTCTCGAATAGGCGCGAACGATTGGTTCAACGTTAGTAATGCCAGCACCCATGCGGCGAGAGTGGCCCACCCAACACGGTTCAGCATGGAGGAATAGTTGGTGATCGCGAAGAAAGCCATATTGGTCCTGGTGGCCTGTGATATTTCGTGCGTGTAAGAAAACTACATTCGGTCTTAGCAGCATGCCACATGCGCCCAATATCATCCCCCGAGGAACATGCGGGACGCAAGCCAGAACGCTCTTCGGAGTCCGCTGCCTGCGAATGCCCGCTTTACGAGCGATCGGGAGACTACCTCTTGTTGTGGTAGTCGGGATAGGCCGGGCGCTGGTGTTTGGGCAGCGGCGATTTCTGCAACTGCTCCAAGGCGATGGAGACGGCTCTTTCCAGTTGCGGATCCTTGCCCTGGCGCACTTGCGCCGGGTCGTAGTCGACGACAACGTCTGGGTCGACGCCGTGGTTTTCGACATCCCATTGGGCCTCGGTGTTGTAGAAGGCGAGGTTGGGCGCGGTGACCCGGCCGCCGTCCAGCAGGGCAGGGAAGCCGAAGATACCGACCAGTCCGCCCCAGGTGCGGGTGCCGACG
>CAMTUE010000061.1:0-30494 GCA_947084845.1 uncultured Bryobacteraceae bacterium
CCGGATCAGCGGAGCCAGCCGTGCCCGCCTGCGAGGCCGAAGCCGGCCGGCCGCAGTTCGCGGCTGCCATTGAGGCTGTTGCCAGTGGCGATACTGCCGCGGCGCCGGCTGCCGAACCGGAGGCGACGCCGGCGCTGCAAGTGGAGGCTGAGAGCGGCGCGGCGGAAACGGCGTTCGAGAACGGCGACGAGCTGGACTTGCTTGATATTGGCATCGAAGAGGACGGGCCAGAGGCGGCCGCTCCGTCTGTCGAGGAAGAAGACAATCAGGCTTCTGCTTGCCCGTCAGTCGCGGTCGAGTCCGATGAGGTCGAGGCCCCAGGGGTGGCGGAGACCGAGGCGTTCGAAGCGGAGGCTGTGGCGGACGAAGTGGAGGCTGTGGCGGACGAAGTGGAGGCTGTGGCGGACAAAGTGGAGGCTGCGTCGGACGAAGTGATAGCCGAGGCGGACGGAGTGGAGGCTGCGGCGTTCGAAGTGGAGGCTGTGGCGGACGAAGTGGAGGCGGAGGCGGCGTACGGGGCGGCTGACGCTGCCGCCGCGCTGGCCCAAGCCGCGGGCAGTCTGCTGCAGGACCTCGATCCGGGCTATGAGCAGCCCAGACCGGCAGAGTTGGCCAACCTGATCGAACAGATCGACCGGGAGATTGCGGCCGCGCCCGCAGTACCGGCCGAGGCGGATGAAGCGGCCGACCGGAACTTCGAGAGGTTTGTCGTCTTCCGGCTGGCAGGAAACTCATACGGCCTGCACATGAAACTGGTGCGGGAAGTGGATAAGGCTGGCCGGGTGACGGCGGTTCCAGGGGCGCCACCGATTCTATGCGGTCTGATCAACTTGCGCGGCGAGATACTGCCGCTGATCGATCCGAAACCGCTGCTAGGCCTGGAGCCGGCTGCATGGCCGCCCACCGGATACCTGATCGTGGTGCAGGCAGGCGGGGAGGAGATGCCGGCGGCTTTACTGGTGGAGGAATTGGGCGGCGTGGCGCTGGTCGACCCGGCAAGCGTCATCGTTCCCATGGACGGCGCGGATTCTGGTGCGGCAGCGGACGAACACTTCCTTGGACAGGCTGATCACCGGGGGAGGACCGTTCTGTTGTTGGACCACAGGCGATTGGTGACGGCGAAGGCGCTGCTTGAGTCGGTGGAAGGCTGAGGAATGGAGTTGGAGGAGGCCGGAAGATGATTCGCAACATGAAGATCTGGCAGAAACTGGTGCTCGCCGGAGTGCTGGCGGTGATTCCAGTGGTGATGCTGACAGTGCTGTTCCTGCAGAGCCGCAACGAACAGATCACCCGCACACAGGCGGAACTGGCCGGTCTTGAGTATGTGACGCCAATGCGCCAGTTGCTGGAGCGACTGCCGCAGCACCGCAGTGCGGCGAGCGCGTTCCTGAGCGGCGACACGAGTGTGGGGCCGATGCTGATGAACGTGCAAGCCCAGGTGGACGGCGCCGTGGGAGTGCTGACGCAGCTTGAAGAGCGGCGCGGGCGGGGTTTGGGCACGACGGCATCATGGGATTCGATCCGCGTCCGTTGGCAGGATCTTGCGCAGCGGGTGAGATCGTTGAGCCCGGAGGAGAGCAACACGCGCCACACGGCTTTGCTGGCTGACGTGCTGGCTCACCTGAGGCGGATCGGCGACAAGACGGGTCTTTCGGCGGATCCGGACCTCGACGCATTCTATCTCTCAGACAGTATCCTGAACCAGATCCCGTGGACGGCGGAGTATCTCGGACAGCTTGCGACGCAGGGATCCGGCATCGCCGCAAGGTCGGCGATGACGGCGAATGAAGAGGCGCAGGTACGTTACCTGATCCGGCAGGTGACGACGTCGATGGATTTCATGGACAGGAACTTCGAGTCGGTGTTCCGCTACAACGAGGATCTGCGGAAAGAGTTGGACGGGACGGTTTCGACAGCCATGAACTCGGCTGGCTACCTGAGGAATCTGTCGCAGCGGGAGTTGCTGGAGAAGCCGGAGATCAGAGTCCAACCGCGCACCTATCTGGAGAACGGTTCTGCGACCGTGGACAAGCTATTCAAGCTGCACGAGATGGCGACGGTGCACCTCCGAACGCTACTTGAACGCCGGTTGGCCAGGCTGACCAACCAGAAGTGGACGCAGTTGAGCTGGGCGCTGGGCCTTTTGCTTCTGGCCGGCGTGCTGGTGTTCGTCATTCAGAAGGGGATCACGGAGCAGGTGCGGTCGATGAGCGAGACGTTCCGGCAGATCAGCCGGGGCGACTACGACGCGCGCGCCGAGGTTTACAGCCGCGACGAACTTGGCACTATGGCCACGACGACGAACGTCATGCTGGCCAATACACTCTCCCTGATTCAATCGCGGGAAGAGCGGGACCGGATTCAGGACAGCATTCGCAAACTGCTGGACGACGTCAGCGGCGTGGCCGAAGGCGACCTGACGAAGGAAGCCGAAGTGACAGCCGAGATGACCGGCGCCATTGCCGACGCCATCAACTACATGCTTGGGGAATTGCGGACCATTATCGGCGCGGTTCAGAGCACGACGGCGAACGTGAACTGGTCGGCGCAGAAGGTCCAGCATGTCACCGAGGACCTGGCAGGCAGCAGCCAGGAGCAGTCTGAACGGGTGCGTGCGGCGTCGCAGGTATTGCAGTCGATGGCGCAATCGATCCGGGATGTGGCGGCGCGGGCCAACGATGCGGCGAACGTCGCCGACCGGGCGCTATCGGGCGCACTTGCGGGCGGCGAGGCGGTGCGCAGGACGGTGGAAGGGATGGCGGGCATCCGCCAGCACGTGCAGGAGACGGCGAAGCGCATGAAGCGGCTGGGCGAGAGTTCGCAGGAGATCGGCGAGATTGTCCAGTTGATCTCGGACATTTCGGACCGCACGTCGATCCTCGCGCTGAACGCCTCGATTCAGGCGGCCATGGCGGGCGAGGCAGGCAAGGGATTCGCGGTGGTTGCGGAGGAGGTCGAACGGCTGGCTGAGCGGGCGTCGGAAGCGACCAAACGAATTACGGTTCTGATCAAGTCGGTCCAGACCGAAACCAACGAAGCGATTTCGGCGATGGAAGCGACGACACGCGAAGTGGTCGAAGGGTCGCATGTTGCCAGCGAGGCGGGCGAACTGCTGGCGCAGATCGAAGTGGTTTCGAGGCAGATTACGGGCATGGTGAAAGAGATTTCAACAGTGTCCCGGGAGCAGGCCGCAGGGTCGGACCAGGTGGCTGCCTCGGTGTCCGAGGTTTCGCGGGCAACGCAATCGACGGCCGAGGAGGCCTTGCGGGCGGCATCGGATATCCGCAATCTGGCGACGATGGTGACTGAGTTGAACCACTCGCTTTCGCGGTTCCGGGTTCCGCAGGATGACAGCCGGAGTCCGGCGGAGTCCGGCGTGTTCCGGGTCTAGGAAGCGGCGCTGGAGAAGGAGAACGCAGGATGGCAGGCACCACCGATCAGGGCATCCTTCACACCTTCCTGGGAGAGGTGCGCGGGCACATGCCGGCGCTGGAGCACGAAGCCGCGCGACTGCGTCAAGGCGGCGCGGGCCAGGATGCACTGGAAGAGGTGAGGCGGTTGGCGCACACGATCCGGGGCGCAAGCGAGATGGTTGGGTTGGTTCAACTGGCGGCGGCGGCGCGCGGCGTGGAAGCACTCGCAGTGTCGCAGAGCACGGATGGGTCGATTGAATCAGAAGCGATGGAGCGGCTGGAGCGGGGCATCGGTTCAATTCGAGTTGAGATCGAGGGTCTTGAGGGGGCAGTTCCAGAGACCGGTCCGGCGAGTGGCGGGGCCGTGGCGGGCGCCGCGGCAAACCGGCCGGATGAGATCGACGAGGAGATCTACGCGGCCTTCTCCAACGAAGCCGAGCAATTGCTCGATTCGATCCGGAGCCAACTCGGGAAACTGACAGAGGCTGGTTCCGCCCCGGCAGCGGCGATGGACGCGCTCCGCCATGCCGTGCACACGCTGAAGGGGGCGGCAGGCATGGCCGGCCTGGGGAGCGTATCGGGCCTGGCTCACCGGATGGAGGACGTGCTTGGACTGATCGAATCGGGGCGGCTGCCGGCGGAACCAGAGATCGTCGAAATCCTTGTGTCGGCCCACGACCTGCTTGGCGACCTCGTGGCGGCCAGAGGATTGAACGGGCCGCTCCAGGAACCCTTCGCGGCGGTCAGGGACCAATTCGACCTGCTCGAATCGCTCGCGGCCGAAGGCATAGCCGTGCCGCCGTCCGCGCCGGAAGAGGCTGATTTGGCCGAAACCGAAGAAGCGGACGAGACGCTGATCGAGACGTTTCTGAGCGAGGCGGAAGCTCACATGCTGGCCGCCGGTGACGCGTTTCGCGCCCTGGCCGCCGAACCGGGCGAGCCGGAGCATTTGCTGGCGGTGCTGCGGCGTTCCGCGCATACCATCAAGGGCGCGGCGGGAATGGTCGGGTTAATGGCCGCATCGCGGCTGGCCAAGGGCATGCAAACGCTGCTGGACCGCGTTTCCGAACGGGCGGCATCCTACACGGCGGCGGTCTATGAACTGCTGGGGGACGGCTTCGATCTGCTGGCTGACGTGATCGAGGCAAGGGGGAACAACGGTCCGCTGCTCGACCGGCTGAAGACGGTTTTGCCCCGGCTGGATGATGCCGTGAGCGGAGAGCGGACTGAAGCATCGCAGTCTTCCGGCGCGGGAGAGCGGAGGGATGAGGACGAGCCGGCTGGGCAGAAGGAAAGCGCATTGCCGTCCGGGACGCCGCCGGTGTCTGATTCCGGCCAGCAGATGGTACGCGTGCCGATGGACAAGCTGGCGGGAGTGAGCCGGTTGGTGGGCGAGGTCTTCCTAAACGCGTCGGCGTTCGAGCAGCAGGTATCGGCGTTCAAAAGGGAGATGGACGAGTTGTCGTTGAACCTCTCCCGGATGAGGCGAATCTCGGCGGCTTTGGCCGAAGAGCAGATGGCGGAGGGCGAGGCCCGGCCGGAGGGGCCGGCACAGGCCTCAGGTTCGGCTGCCGAGTTCGACGTGCTTGAGTTTGACCGCTATTCGCGGCTGCATCTCCTATCGCGGGATCTGGCCGAGGCAACCAACGATCTGTCGGCGCTCAGCACCCAGTTGAATGCGATGCGGGCGCAACTGGACTCCTGGGCGGGCCGTCAGCGCGGCTTGAGCGGGGAAGCCCAGGACAAGCTGATGCGGATGCGGCTGGTGCCGCTCTCGACTCTGGCAAACCGGCTGAACCGGACGGTGAGGGCGAGCGCGACGAAGACTGGCAAACAGGCGGCACTGACGCTGGTTGGTATGCAAACGGAGTTCGACAAGGCCGTCGCGGAGCAGTTGTCCGGCCCGCTCGAGCACCTCTTGCGCAATGCCGTGGACCACGGCATCGAGGCGCCCGAGGCCAGGGTGGCCGCGGGCAAGCCGCCGGTCGGCTCCATCCGCCTGGAAGCGCTGCATCAGGGCGCGCACCTCATCATCCGGCTTTCGGACGACGGCGCGGGGCTCAACCACGAGAAGATCCGGCGGCAAGCCGTGAAACTGGGCTGGCTGGCGGAAGACCAGGCCCTGGCGCTGGGCCGCGAAGAGGTCGAGAGACTGATCCTCGAGCCGGGTTTCTCGACGGCGGAGTCTCTCAGCGAGATCTCTGGCCGCGGGGTTGGGTTGGACATTGTGGCCGCTTCGGCGGAAGCCCTGCGCGGCCGGTTGAGCGTGCAGAGTACTCCGGGCGAGGGAACCGAGTTCACGCTGCGCCTGCCCGTTTCGCTCGCCGTGGCGAAGACGATGATTGTGGAAGCGGCCGGCAACCGGTTCGCTCTGCCGATGGTGGCCTTCACGCGCGCGCTGCGGGTACAGAACGAGGAGTTGGAAGTGCGCGACGGGCGGCCGGGCATTGAACTTGCCGACGGCTGGATTCCCGTGCTGTATCTGGCAAGGTGGCTGGGCATCCCGGAGGCCGCGGAAACCTCGGACCGTTTCACTCTGCTCTTTGTCGACAACGGCGAGCGCGAAATCGCGCTGGCAGTGGACCGGGTTGTCGAGGCTCGTGAAGTTGTGGTCAAGCCGTTGAGCAAACTCCTGCGGCGGCAGACCAACTTCACGGGCGCCACGATCCTCGGTGACGGATCGGTCGTCCTCATCCTCAACAGTTCCTCGATCGATGTGAGCGCGGTGGAGAAGCCGCTGGCATCCGCGGGCAGAGTCCAGAAACCGTCTGACCGGCGGACGGTCCTGGTCGTGGACGATTCGATCTCCGTCCGCCGGTCGGTAGGTAATCTGATGAAGTCGGCGGGTTGGCAGGTGGTGACGGCACGCGACGGACTGGAAGGGTTGGAACATATGCAGGACGACAGCAACAGGCCCGACCTGGTTCTGATGGATATCGAAATGCCTCGGATGGACGGATATGAACTGGCTTCCAGGCTGCGGTCATCGGCCGAGTACGACGGTGTGCCCATTATCATGCTGACGTCGCGCGCGGGTGAAAAGCACAGGCTGAAGGCGGACGGAATCGGCGTGGACGGCTATCTGGTGAAGCCGTGTCCTGACGATGTCCTCCTCGAAGCGGTGTCGAGATGCATTTCCGCCGGCCGGCGGCCGAGGATAGCGTCATGACGCAGACCGGCCAGATGCAAAGAAACCCGGTTCTGCGGGTCTCGGCAGACCAGCGGGGTGAATTTGCCCGGGCGCTGGTGTTCCGATTGCCGGGCATCCCGCTGCAAAGGATTGTCGTTGCCGTGAGTGCGAAGCAGTTGATGGGGGTGCAACCGGCGGAGTCATTCGTCCCCTGGCCGGCCGACCCGCCACGCTGGCTGGGTGTCATCCAATGGAACGGCAGGCAGGTTCCGGTGGTCGACCTGGCAGCCTGCTTCGGGTTGGGCAGTTCGGATTACAGGATGGCGAGGCGGCTGGTGTTTCTGCGTTGCGCGCGGAAGGGGGTTGTCGTTGCCGTCCCATCAATGGGTGAAGTGGCGCAGATCGAGCACACTGACGTGGTCCGGCCGGTCTCGAAGGAGCTGAGCTTGCCGAGGGAGTTCACCCGGGGCGTTTTCCACTTCGGCTCGGAATTGCTGCTCGTTCCCGACCTCGACGCGATCTGGGAGATGGCGCTCGAACCAGCCGCCGGCGCCGCGCGGAAGGTCTGACCTGGATTGGCCGGCATCACTCAGGTGAACTGGGTATGTTGGTCAGCCAGTGGAGAAAGAGGGCCAGCAAAGCGGCACCGCCAAGCCAGATGAGCAAGGTCGACTTCCACTGAGGGCCGGCGTGGTCTTTCCACCAACGCCGAAACCGGTGCCGGAGGGCGGATTTCAGGCCTTCCGGCCGAGTGGGAGTTCCTGTGCGGACGGGGAAGCGCGCGCGGCATTGGCGGCAGCGGAAGGCCCGCTTGAGATGCGCCGCCCATAGCAGATCCTTCAGGTGGAATCGCTTGGAAGGGCGGACCCGCACACTGCCACATGCGGGACATGCGATTGATTGGCCGTCATCCTCAATCATGGCTTCAACCGGCTGTCACCGCCGCCAGACCAGAACGCCGGAAGCAGTGGCCAGACCAAATCCCACGATCTTCTCAGTCATCGTTAAGGCCGCCTTCTTGCCGCTGGCTTCGGGGATGTAAAGCGTGTCTTCCGGCAGCAGCGCAATGTCAACCGCCTCGCGCCTGAGGATCTTCTTCAATTGAACCTGAATCTCGCGCACGCCCCCGGCAGCCTCGTCCTTGCGGTAGATATAAGCATGATCCTGCGGGTAGGGTGACAGGCCTTCGGAGAGGGCCAGCGCCTTCATGATCGTCATTTGTCCCTCTTCGCGGACCGCGAACGCGCCCGGTTTCTTGACATTGCCGGCGACAAAGATCATGCGAGCCTCGGGGACCCGAACCTCCTCGCCGCCGCGAAGCTCGATGTTCAATTCGGGCCGGCTGGAGTCCATCAGATTACGGACGAGGAAGCGTCGGGTGAGCCGCCCCCCGGCCGCCGATTCATCGTCCTGGGTGAAGATCAAGTCCGGACCGGCGGTGTCGGACAAGCCCTCGGCGCGCGCGATGGCGTCCAGCAGCGTCACCCGGCCAAT
Source organism: uncultured Bryobacteraceae bacterium (assembly GCA_947084845.1). Lineage (GTDB taxonomy): Bacteria > Acidobacteriota > Terriglobia > Bryobacterales > Bryobacteraceae > PNKE01. The sequence continues at coordinate 8,038 of CAMTUE010000061.1, forward strand.
GGCCTGGAATGTGACCGGCTTGCGGACGGCGCCAACCACCGAGACCGAGCGGGAGGAGTATTCCGCCACGGTGACCATGACGACCGGCCTGACGAGGATGCCCTCCTTTGCCAGGACTTCGGCGATGGCCTTTTCCAGTTGTGAAGGCAGGAGCCCGGCCGCACGGATCGCCTCCTGGACCATGGGGAGCCGGATATGGCCTTCCGTGGACACGCGGACTGTACGCGTGAACTCCGGGGCGTCGTAGACCGAAATGGCCAGCAGGTCATTCCTTCCAATAGTTTGCCCCGGCAGGTTGGCGGCGCCGGCGTCGGCCATCGGTCCATAAGGGGACGCCGGCCGCGGCGCCTGCCCGAGCGCAACGATTCCGGATGACGCCAGAAGAAGCACTACGATGTGGAGAAACGCGAAGGCGGTCTTGCCGCTCATATAATTACTGTGCGGAACGGCCGCCAATTGTGTCAAGCAATCTTGCGGAACTTGCATTTTCTTTCGATTCACCGGTTGAGGATGCCAGGATCGCGGTCAGGAGGATAAAAGTCGTGAAGGCCGGCAGTTGGTGGAAGGGGTAGTCGATCATGGCGTGAACCATGACGAAGATCAGCCCAATGCCCCACACCGACTGCCAACCCCGGCGGGCCAGGGAAACGAGCAGCCAGGACATGAGACCGAACATCGGGAGGCCGCCCTCGCCAAGCCACTGGAGCCAGTCGCAGTGGGCCTGGTTGACGATAACGCCGATGTCAAAAGATGCATAGGCCGGATAGGCCAGCGGCCATGTCCCCAGACCTGATCCAAACCAGACGTGGTCGCGGGCCATCTGGAGACTGCTCCACATAATGGGCCAGCGGTGGTCGCTGAGCGGGTCGATCGTGAGCAGCCGTTCAAATAGCAGATCCCAACCGGCAAGGAACCCCCACAGCGTGAACATCGCCCCCGAGCCGGCTGCCAGGAGCGCTGCCTGCCTGCCCCCGATAATCCGCCTCTTCCAGCACACGGAAAGGATGACGAACAATTCAAGGATCAGCAAGACAACGCCCGATCTTGATCCGCTTGCGACCACGGCCGAGAACATAATGGCGGCCGGGACCAGGTAGACGCGTGCCGAGGCGCCCCCTGAGAGCGCGCGATACAGCGCCAGGGGCACAAGCAACACGGCAAATTGGGCGAACTTGTTCTTATAGACAAACGGCCCCAGTACCTCTGAACTGTAGCCTGTCTCAAACAACCAGAACGCGTCTCCCGAACCCGAGAGGACCTGGAGAAGCGCCTGGGCGGACAAGATCGCCGACCCCCATAGCCAAACCTGAACGAGCGTCCGCCTGGTTTCAAGCCTCGACACCGCCTGGAGCATGACCAGGGCGGCAACGAAATGGACGGCATACTCGGCCATCACGTCCCAGGTCATGAATCGACTGATCGTGGTGCCGAAAGCGATCTGTGCGCCCGCCCAGAGGGCGACGCCTCCGATGGGCCAAAGAAACGGCCGCGTGACGAGAGGGTATGGGCGAATCACGCGCCACGCCAGCAGGATCAGCCCCAGCAGGAGGAAGCCGGATTGGAAGGCTGCAAGCGCCCAACGGTCGCGTACCCAAAGGGTGCAGAGTCCGAACAGCAGCAGGACACATGCGCCGGCGGCGGCTGTCGTCGCCACGGCCCGGTCCGGCGTGGAAGGCGTCATTGGCGTTGCCCTTCCCCGTCGAGCCGCAGGGCCCGGATCCTGAGTTCTCCGGTCATGCGGGATGAGCCGAGGGGGCGCTGGTAGTTGAGCCGGAGCCGGTAGAACGCTGCGCGTGGCGATACTTCCCACACCAGCCGCGACTTTTCCCATTGGCCTCCGCCAGCACCTTGCAACGGCGACGGCGCGAGTTCCTTGTGTGAAACGAGGTCCTCGAGGGACCAACGGAAGTGCTTGCCCGCCGGTTGGTCGCCGGATTCGGCAGATTCAAATGTCAGCACCCATTTCGTGAATCCTGACAGCCGGACATACTGTGAAAGGACAACCAGCACTTCAGGCTGGCCGCCGGACAACTCGATCTTGACTCCACCTCGGGGAGCACCCGCAAGGACCTCGACCCCTTCAACCTTTGCCATCTCCCACGCAAACGCGGGCGCCGCCAGTTGTATGCCCGAGAATCCTGCGTCGGTCAGGACCCCGCCGTCCGGACCGAATTCAGGCGGCAGCAGCCGTCGCGATTCCATTCCTTGCCAGATTCGGTGAGCACGTTCCGGGTCCCGCCGCCTGATCAGGTAATCGGTGGCCAGGGCCAGTTGATCCACGCTTGAAACGGGCAAAGCACCGGGCTTTCCCAATTCCTGCAGCCTCAGGCCAGCGGCGGTCAGGGTCTCAAGCGACTCCTCTGATCCTGGTTCGGACCGTAGGAATGCCATATAGGATTCAATGCTTGGGATATGCCCCTGAGGGAGTACTTCTTTGAGGATCTCGGGGTATGTAAAGCCGGCGGAACGGCAGAGCGAGAATAGCGGAAACCTGTCGCCATGGCCGCGCTCGAGTGCGAGGCGAGCCCATTTCGCCACTTCCTGGGGGCGATTCCGGCGGTGGTAGAAGTTCGCCAGCGACCAGCGTGGCAGCCAGGTCTGGCTGAGCCGGGCGGCTTCGAGGTAGAACCGCTCGGCGCGGACCGGGTCGGCTGATGTCTCGTAGGCCAGAGCTGCCTGAGTGATAAGTGGGGAATCGTGCGGGTTCAATTCTAATGCTTTATCCCATAACTTAGTTGATGTTACGCCGTTTTGTTCAGCCAGGATCGCGAGACGAGCGGCACACTCGGCGTTCGCCGGGTCAAGGGAGCAAACACGCCGCGCCGCCTGCAAGGGGACAGGTTGAGCTATGGCGCTCTGGATATAGGCCTTTTGGAGGATGGTGAATACAACCGGAATAGCCAGTCCGGCGTACAAGGCCGCGAGGGCGGCAGCGACCGGGCGGGATTTGGCGAAACGCTTCAAAACAAAAGGACTCCGCGTCTGAGTGATTGTATCACCGGCTCCCCTCATAATGATTGTGACAATCTGAAAGATTTTTTCTCTTGCTCAGGCCTAGAACTGTCGATTAATCTACAAGAGGCGGCCTAGTGCTGCCAGTACCATCACAGGCGAAGAGGACTAACCAAGTGCTGAGAAGATTCGTAGTGGGATTGATATTCGCTCTCATGGCGCTGTCCATGACAGGGAGCGCGGCTGGACCAATCATTGGTGTTGCGGTTTCGGAAGGCTCACTTCTGGTGAATCAGGGTACCATTCAGGGAAACGCAAATCTTGAGGCGGGTAGCGTCGTGACGTCCCTGGCATCCGAGGTGCGCGTCAGGTTGTCGAACGGCGCAGCGGCATCCTTGATCCCGAAGAGCGTGGCCCAGTTTGGGGGGCAATCGATGGAGTTGAAGTCGGGTGGCGGCATCTTTTCGAACGCGAACGGCTACCCGGTGAACGCACTGGGCTTCGATGTCCGCTCCGAAGGCAGCGCCAAGGCGAAGCTTTATATGGAGCACGGCCAGTTGCAGGTGGGCGCTCTCGACGGGCAGGTGAAGGTCACCAGCCGCACCGGCGTTCTGGTCGCCCGTGTGATGCCGGGCAAGGCGCTTGCGCTCGCGCCGGCGGCGCTGAACGACAGCACTTCCACGATGACCGGAACCTTACGGCAGTCCGGGGATCGCTGGACCCTGCGCGACGAAACCACCAATGTCGAGGCTGAACTCCAATTCATGACCCCGAACGACTATGCGGGCCGGAGGGTTGAGGTGACCGGCAAGGCCCTTGGCTCGAACGGCCGTGCGGACCAGGTGATCGAGGTTGCGCGCCTGATACCTGCGCCAGAGCAAGGCGGAGCCGCCCGTCCCACGACAGGACAAGCGGGTTCCTCGAAGCCGGGCTCGACAGCTCCCGCCAAACAGGGTGGAGGCGGAATGAGTTCCGGCGCCAAAGTGGCGCTCATTCTGGCTGTTGGCGGCGGCGGCGCCGCCGGAGTTGTGTTCGCCACGATGTCCCGCTAACCCGAGGACAATCAACCAGTCAGCTTCACCGTTCCGCTCCGGGCGGATACCCGCGATGGAGGGGTGTGCGCCCAGCCAACTCGTTCTGCGGGGATGCCTCTGCGTCTGCTGAGTCAGCCTGGGGAGTTCCGTCAGAGATCGAGAAGATGGCCCATGCGGTCCTTCTTGGTTCTCATGTAGGTATCGCTGTGGTCGCCGCGCTGAACCTGGCAGGGGATCCGTTCAACGACACTGATTCCTTCTTCTTCGAGGGCCGAAATCTTCTCCGGATTATTTGTCATCAGTCGAACACATTGAACGCCGAAATGGTTCAGAACGGCTGCCGGAGCCTCATACGCGCGAAGGTCGGCTTCAAACCCAAGTTGTTCGTTCGCCTCAATCGTGTCGGCGCCGGCATCCTGCAATTCGTAAGCGCGGAGTTTGTTCAAGAGGCCGATCCCTCGGCCCTCCATCTGCTCATAGATCACCAGGCCCCGGCCCGACGCCGCGACGGACTTGATCGCCAATTCCAACTGTGCCCGGCAATCGCACCGAAGGCTATGGAAAACGTCACCGGTCAGGCACTGCGAATGGATTCGAACCAGCACCGGCTCCGGACCCGAGATGTCGCCCATGACGATGGCCACGACCTCCTCGGTCTCTTCACCCCGAGTGCCCTCAAATCCGTGGATCCGGAAGTGGCCGTACTCGGTCGGGAAGTCGGCTTCCGCGACCTTCTGAAATTGCAATGGCTTGTTGCCGTTCATTCACATGCCTGAAACTACCATTCTATAATGGGGCCTCTAGCCCTTCGCCCAAACCCGGCGAAGGTGCCGTGTGGACAGTATGGAGCAGCAAGTCATCATCCTGTTGGTGAAGTTGGCCGTGGCCGCCTCCTTTGCCAGCATCTTGTCCCGTTCGTCGCGTTTCCTGAATCTGCTGTTGCGCGAGGACCGGACCACGATCGAACGGCTCCAGGTGGCGCTGGGCATCGCCACGTTTTGCGCCATCGGCGCCACGCTCAGGCTCAGTTCCGGAGCCTATCAGGGGGTCGACCTCTCGCTGGAAGGCTCCATTGTTGCCGGGATTGTGGGCGGTTATGTCTCCGGTCTGGTGGGCGGCGCCGCGTGTGCGCTTCCGGCGATGCTCAGCGGCGAGTATCTCTCGATGCCTCTATACGCAGCCGTCGGAGTCATCGGCGGGCTCCTCCGCGACCTTGCGCCCAGACACGACGAAATCTGGCGGTTCTCCCCCTTCTTCGACCTCTCAATCTACCGCCTGATCCGCTACCCTGCCGAGCGCCAGCGCCGCGTCTACCACGTCCTGATCCTTCTTTCGCTGCTGCTGGCTGAGATGCTCCGTTTCCTGGCGATGCAGTTGTTCGAGGGCAAATACCTGTTCACCATCTACGGCCGTGACGGCAGCATGCCCGGGATCGCCGCGGCCTTCCTGACGACGGTTTTCGCCGTCACCATCCCGCTCAAGGTGTGGAACAGCGCGCGAAACGAAAGGCTGCTGGAATCAAAGGAACGCCTGCTGGTTCAGGCCCGGCTCTCGGCGCTCTCGAGGCAGATCAACCCGCACTTCCTCTTTAACACGCTGAACACGGTCAGCGCGCTCATTCGCACCCGCCCTGAGGAGGCCCGCCGGGTAGTGCATCGGTTGTCGAGCATTCTCCGGCGGCTGCTCCGTAAGACGGACAGCTTCGCGCCCCTGAGGGACGAGATGCAATTCATCGACGACTATTTGTCCATCGAGATGGTGCGGTTCGGAGACAACCTGAAGGTTGTCAAAGAGATAGACAGTGATGTCCTCGACAGCCAGATCCCGGCCATGATCCTCCAGCCGCTGGTCGAAAACTCGATCCGCCACGGCCTCGCCAACAAACTACAAGGAGGCCGGATCCGGCTGGCGGCGCGGAAGGCCGAGCCCGGCAGAGTCCTGCTGATTGTCGAGGACGATGGCGTGGGCATCGAGGAAGCGAAGTTGGCCACTTTGCTCGAACAGGCAGGCATCGGCGTCTCCAACGTCAACGAGCGGCTTCAGGTCCTGTTCGGCGACAACTACCGGCTGAGCGTCGACTCACGGCCTGGACAGGGAACCCGAACCGAGATAGATATTCCGGTCCGCTGAGCGGATCAGGGCGAACGTGGGACATGGAGGTAAAAGATGTCGAAGATTGTCCGATATGAGTTCATGGGGAACTGGTTCTACTTCTGGCTGCTCTCAATCACTGTGATTGGGATTCCAGTTGCGATTCTCTACCTGCTCTCCGGGACCTTGAGAGTCGAGAGCGCGATGGATGATCCGGAGAAGTTCGTCGAACAGTACCGCGCCGGGAAGTCGGGCGCTGTTTAGTCGCTGCCGCCCACCCCGGCGCTGCTGTTAGGATGAGGGTGCGCACCGTTTGGAGCCCCCTGCTCTTGTGGCCGGGCGGAGTAGCCGGCGCATGCGCGGAACCGGCCATCACGAAGAGCCGGGTGTGCGGACGAAATCAGGGTGCATTCGCGTTGGAGTGCGCCTTTCGGCATGAGGTGAGAGCAAGTTGAATGATTCCCTTTTTCCACCTGATCGGGCAAAGTCGTTTGCCTGAGGGAAGAAACCATGTGGCTCCGGCCTGCGTCGGAAAAGGCGTGGAACGCCGCATCCTTCTCAAAACACTTGCAGCCCTGGCGCTGACCGGCGTCCTGGCTGTTGCACAGGCGCCGCCGCGCACGGCCTCCATGGTGGGCGCGCCGGAAGACTCCAGCCAGCGCAGCCGTTGGATGATCCTGCTTGAAGAAGCGCCGGTCGGCGATGCCGTGGTGGACCGGTCTGAGTTGAGGTCCGCGCACGCTCTCAGCGCCCTGCGGCGTGTGCGGCTCGGACAGGACCGGGTTCGTCAGTACGCCAGGTCCCGCCGTCTTCCCGTTGTTGGATCCACTCATACTCTTCTGAACTCGATCACCGTCATCGCGACCAGCGCCGAAGCCGCCGATGTCGCCACTCTGCCGGGTGTCAGCCGGGTGGTCGCATCCGAACCCGTCACACGCGCCGGCAACCGCGCATTGGGACTGGTCCGCGCGCCCGAGGCGTGGCGGGCCATTGGAGACATCGACAAAGCCGGACTCGGCGTCAGGATCGGCGTCATAGATACGGGGATCGACCAAATGCATCCGGCATTCTCCGACAGATCGTTGCCTGAAACGGCGCGTCTTTGCCGGGAATCGACAGGCGACTGCGCGTTTACAAATCCAAAGGTGATCGCCGCGCGCAGCTATGTCAGGATGCTGGCGCTGCCTGACTATCCCGTGGATTCCCGGCCCGACGACCTTTCGCCGCGCGACCGGGTCGGCCATGGCACGGCGGTGGCGTTCCTTGCTGCCGCGGCGATCCATGAGTCGCCGATCGGCGTCATCGCAGGCGTGGCGCCGAAAGCGTTTCTGGGCAACTACAAGGTCTTCGGATCTCCGGGCGTGAACGACGTCACTTTTACAGATGTAGTGGCGGCCGCGCTTGAAGACGCTCTGTATGACGGCATGGATGTCGTCACGCTCAGCCTGAGCTTTCCCGCTGTCTTCGGTCCGGCCGACACCGCACCCATTGGCTGTTCAGGACTTCCTGACGGAACTTCATGCGATCCGCGGGTCGAGTTCATTCAGCGGGCCACGCGTCTCGGCCTGACGTGCGTCGTCGCTGCCGGCAACGATGGCGACAGCGGGCAGTACATGCCGTCTTTCAACACGATCGGCAGCCCTGGAACCACACCCGAGGCGATCACCGTGGGCGCGACCACCAACGCTCACGCCCTGACAAACAGCGTCACGGCCACAGGCGAGAATGTGCCGGAAGCCTTGAAGCTGATCCCTGGCCTGTTCGGCAACGGTCCGAAGCCGACTGAACCGCTGGAGGCGCCGCTGGTTGATGTGAAGAAGTTGGAGGACAACGGGCAGGCCTGTTCGCCGCTGCCCGCTGGCTCCCTGAACGGGTCCATCGCGCTTATCGAGGCCGGCGGTTGCCTGCTGCGGACCAAGGTGACCCATGCCGCCAACGCCGGGGCCAAGGCGGTGCTGTTCATGCGGGGTCCGGGGAACAACTCGATCTTCTCCCCGCAGGGTCTTTGGTATACGCCCATTCCATTGATTCTGATAGGCCACGGTGATGGCGCCCTCCTGCGCGAGCATCTCGCCGCCTCACCTGGCAGAACGGTCAGCTTGAATCCCGGCTTCGTCGAGTATGATGCGACCGACTACGCCGACTATGTCGCCTACTTCTCGTCTCAAGGTCCGGCGATCGGGACCGGCGGGTTCAAGCCCGATCTCGTCGCGCCAGGCACGGATCTTTATGCCGCCACCCAGATGTTTGACGACCAGGGCGACATGTTCGACAAGTCGGGCTACACGGCCGTCCAGGGAACCAGTTTTTCAGTTCCTTTGGTTGCCGGCGCCGTGGCCCTGTCCAGGCAATTCTTCCCCGGCTTGACCAGATTCCCTGAGAACCAGCGGTCGGCCATCCTCAAGTCCTCAGTGGTGAACACAGCCGATCCAGAGATCTTCGACGTGGACAGCAACGGCGAGACGATCCACGCCAGTGTCGTGGCCATGGGCTCCGGCAAGCTCGATGCCGAATCCGCGCTGGCGACGCTGGTGACTGTCAGCCCGGCCACGCTTTCGTTTGGCGCCCTCAGTGATAAGGAGTGGCCGGTCAAGCGCAGTCTGGTTTTCCGCAACCACAGCGCGGGGGCGCTTACGTTGCGCCTCTCGCTCGAGCGTTGGACGGACGACAACCGCGGGCGGTTCACCATCACTCCTTCGACCTTCACGCTTCAGGCGGGCGCCGAGTCCCAGCCTGTCAGGATCGAACTGGGCGGCCAAGCCCCCGCGCCGGGCCGCTATGAGGGTGTCGTCAAGGTGGGCGGCACGGGCGCGCCGTTCCAGATTCCCTTCCTTTACTTAGTGGGCGACGGAGTGCCGCACAACATAATTCCAGTTCGCAACGGGACGTTCACCGGCCAGGTGGATAGAGTACTGCGCGGCGGCCTTTTGTTTAAGGTCGTGGACCGCTACGGTGTGCCGGTGCCCAACTTGCCCGTCAAGTGGCGGGTCGTGAGTGGCGGCGGGGAGATCACCGCCGCGTATCCGTCGCTCTCCGATCCCAAGACCGACAGCTATGGGATAGGAGAAGCGACCACGCTCTACCTGGGCGACCGGCTCGGCGATCAGGTCTTCGAGGCCCAGGTTCCCAACCTTGCGCCCCTCCAGTTCACCGGCCAGGCCAGGCTCTCGCCTGTCATCGAAAGTGGTGGCGTCGTTAACGCCGCCGACGGCACAGCGGGCAATGGACTCGCCGCCGGGTCAATGGTCTCCATCCGCGGGCGGGGACTGTCGGAATTCATGCTTTCCGCCAAGGGCCCGGGGTTGCCGATCTCTCTTGGCGGCGTCAGCGTATCGCTGGACGCGCCTGAGCAGGGCGTCCAGGCCCCGGCCCGCATCGCGTTCGTGAGCGACAGCCGGATCGACGTGCAACTGCCCTGGGAACTCGCCGGGCTGGCGTCGGCGAAACTCAAGGTTTCGCTCGACGGCTTCACATCGACAAGTTTGTACACGGTGAAGATCGCCGCGGCCTCCCCGGCACCGCTTCAGTTCACCGATGAAGAGACCGGACAACGGTTTCCAAGGGCGTACGATGACTCGGGCAGAGAGATCAACAGCGCCAATCGCGCCCGGCGCGGCGGCCGCATCCTGCTGATCGCAAACGGCTTGGGCGCGGTTGAGAACCAACCGGAGTCTGGAAAACCGGCGCGGGATGACCCTTCGTCGACTCTCAAGGCCGAACTGAGTGTGACCGTGGGCGGGCGGACGGCATCTGTTACATCAGCGCGGCTGATGCCGGGGCGGGTGGCCGATTACGAAATTATCGTTGTGGTGCCCGGCGACCTTCCTGCCGGGGAGAGGGTGCAGCCTTTGCAACTCACGGTGGGCGGAATCTCAAGCAGGACTGTAAACCTGCCGATAGCGGATTGAGTCTTAGTGTATAGACTAAAGGCTGGATGATGAAACTGCGCTTACTCATTGCGTTTCTTGCCGCGCTGGCGGCATCCTGGGCGGCCGAACCGGTCCGCTATATCGTTGAATTGACCGGGGAGCCTGCGATCGTGCTGAAAGAGAGCGGCCGCAGCGCACGGCGCGAAGCGATCGGACGCGAGCACGCTTCGGTAGAGCGGGCAATCCGTTCAAGGGCGAGAAACTCGACCATTGTGGCCCGTCTGGAGACGGCGGTAAACGCTCTGATTGTCGAAGCGGAAGAAGGCAGCCTCCCGCTGTTGGCCTCAATCCCTGGCGTCAAGCGTGTGCAACAGTCGCGCGACCTGCAACTCCATCTGGACCGCGCGCTCGATCTGCACCAGGCCAAGGCTGCCTGGGCGGCCTCTGAAAACCGTGGCCAGGGCATGAGGATCGGCATCATAGATACGGGCATCCAGTCAAACCATCCGGCCTTCAAGGCGCCGGCGGGCATGACGGCTCCCGGCGGCTTCCCGTTGGCGTCCTCGGATGCAAACCTCGCGCTGACCTCCAATAAGATCATTGTGGCCCGCACCTTCGAACCGGGCACTCCCGTCACCGACACCTACGGCCATGGAACCGCCACGGCCATGATCGCCGCCGGCTCCGAGATCCAATCGCCTCGGGGCGTGATCTCCGGTTTCGCCCCCGACGCCTACATCGGGGTATACAAGGTTGCCCGCTGGGCCACGAATACCATTCCGACCGAGTACGTGATCCGCGCGTTCGACGCAGCCGTTGCCGACGGCATGGATGTCCTGAATATCAGCCTGGGGTCGCTCGCTCTGGGCGGTTTTCCCGACGACATCATGGCCGAGACCGCCAACCGCATCGCACGGGCGGGCATCATCGTGGTGAACTCGGCGGGCAACGACGGTCCGGAAATAATGAGCATGGACGGCTCGGCTTCCGCGCCCCTCGTCATTGGCGTCGGCTCGGCCCAGACCGACCGGGCAAGCCTCAGCCCGGCTGTGGTGCTACCCGACGGCACGATCTTCGATGCTCGGGCATCCTCGGACTCGTCCATCGCTACCGGGAATGTCGATGGCGTGATCATCGACGTTACCCAATTCGACTCGTCGCGGCTGCTGTGCGACCGTGTGGCGGATGGCGTTTTCGCGGGCAGGATTCCGTTGATCCAGCGCGGCACCTGCAATTTTACCGTGAAGTTGAAGAATGCCTCCCTCTCGGGCGCAACAACGGCGATCGTCTACAACAGGCCGGACGACACGAACCCGAACTCGCTGCTGGTCATGAGCGTCGACGGCGATCCGTCGATCCCAGGGCTTTTCATCGGCTATGACAACGGCAAGAGACTCCTGGATGCCGCCGCTGCCGCCACCGAAGAGGCCCCCTACCATGTGAGGATGCAATTCGTTGTCGCAGGCGACCCTAACAAACTGAGCGCTTTTTCCAGCATTGGGCCTTCAGTCGACTACACCATCAAGCCCGACCTCGTGGCGACCGGCAGCAGCGTCTATACAGCCGGTCAAACCGGTTATGCGAGTGGTGGACTGTATTCGTCCACCGGCTACGTAAGCGCATCGGGCACCAGCTTTTCAGCGCCGATGGTGGCCGGGGCGGCGGCTGTGATCAAAGCGGCCCGGCCCGGTCTCTGGCCCGAGGATTACCGGTCGCTGCTGGTCAACACGGCGCGGCCGATGATGGTGAACGAATCGACCGTAATGGATGTGATGAAGGCCGGCGCAGGGTCGCTGAACCTCGATAACGCGGTTCGGACCAGCATGGTGGCGCGTCCGGTGTCGCTCTCGTTCGGCCTGCAAAGCGGGACGCTGGACCACTGGAGGCAGGCGGTCGTCAAGAATATTTCCAATACGTCCCGCACCTACACGCTCGAAGTCCAATCCGCCAACGAAGTGAAGCCCTTCCTCACCGACACGACGCTGACACTTGCCCCAAACGAAATCGCCGGCCCGCAACTCGGCTTCATGGGTTCGTTTGAACCCGGCAACTACCAGGGATTCCTTGTCCTGCGCGACGATGAGACCCGGATCGAGACGCGCATTCCCTATTGGTTGGCCGTGAAGACCGGCGTGGCCACTCAGATCAGCATCCCCCTCATCATCCGGACGGGAACGAATGTCAGCAGCTATTACATCCGCCTGCATGACGTGTCAGGCGCGGTGGCCAATGCCGTCGCGCCGGTCGTGACCGTGACTTCCGGCAATGCGCTCGTGGGAGATGGAGCAGATTCTCTGTCGACGGCGACATTGCAGCCATCGCAGAACTACCCCAACCTATGGTGGATGCCCATCAGGGTCGGCACGACGGTTTCCACCATCGAGATCCTGGCCGGCGAGGCCAAGCGCATCCTCACCGTCACGCCCAATTGATGTTACGCGGATGGGCCGGACGGCAAAGTCCGGCCCCTGCCGTCCTCACAGCCTCCTAAAAGACCACCTTCATGCCAGCCGTCGCCCAGCGCTTCGGCGTACGGAACCCGTCTTCGTAGTACGTCCGGTTGAGAACGTTTTCGGCCCGCACGAAAAAGCGCAGATTCACCTTCTCCGAAAGCGGCTTCGTGTAACTGGCCGACAGGTCCAGTTTGCGCGGACCCTTGAAGCGGTAAGGCCGGGTTCCCGAACCAACGAAGAACGTGCCCGAGATCATCTCATTTGCGCCGAAAAAGTCGGCCGTGATCTGAGTTCGTTTGGTCACCTGCTGCGTGGCGACGAACGTGACCGCATGCGGGAAGACTCGAATGCTGCGGATGCCGCCGTTTGTCAGGATCGAGGCGCGTTCGTCGGCGTTGGTGTAGGTATAGCTGCTTTGCAGCAACATGCTGCGCCACGGCCGGGCTTCACCGGAGAGTTCCACGCCGCGCGCCAACCCGCCGCCGGTGTTGACGTAACCGCCCCACCGGCCAAACGGATCGTTGACCAGTGACGCGAAACCGATCACCTCCTGGAGCCGCGTATAGAACACCGTCCCGCTCACCCGCACCTTCGAGTAGGCGAAATACTGATCGAATCCTGCGTCCACGGCCAGGCTGCGCTCCGGCCGCAACCTCGGATCGCCATAGGCGCTGAACTCACCCCAGAAAAACGACGCGCCGACGCGCTCATAGAGCGCCGGAGCGCGGTATCCGTTTCCTGCATGGGCGCGCAATTTGGTGCCGGACGACGGCAGGTAATAACTCACCGCGGCATCGCCCGTATAGGCGTTCTGCGGCGACTTGAACCCGGCGCCCCGATACTGCGGCGCACCGCCGGCGAAGGTTGGCGCGAAGAGTTTGAAATGCTGCATCCTCCCGCTCACCGAAACCTGGAGGCGGTCGTTCAGGAAACGCGCCTGGTCCTGCACAAAGACTGCGTGGCTGCGCTGCTGCGCCGTCGTCAGGGCGTTAGTCCGGGAGGCCGTACTGGGGTTCCGGTCCGTCGCATGGTTGCGGTAGGATTCGCGCTCCCATTCGTAACCGGCGGTCAGCAGATTGCCGCGGGTCAGCCACAGGTCCGTCCGCGCGTTCAACGTATCGTACCTGCCCCGGAAGTAGTTTGAACTGTCATAGCTCGGCTGGTAGCCGTAGCCCGCCGAGCCGTCGCGGTTGTCGCGTTCCGATGTGAGGCTGTGCCACGAAACGCGATACCCGGTGCGGGCGCTGACCTGATGGTTCCAGGTGAGCATCGACGACAGGACGCCGCTCAGCCGCTTGTTGTCCGGATCGTAGAGGTTCGGCGCAAACGTAGCGTTGCCCCAGTTCACCCCCAGGCCCCGCTCCAACCGCAGAACCTGGTCGGCCGGTAACGGACGCGCATCCACGATGCCGACGCCCGCGGGCAGATTCGCCGCAGGCGCGGCCACGGGATTGCTCGTGAGACCCGACGTTCCGCCGAAGCCCATGAGCCGGGCCGTCAGCGATGCGCCCGGTTTGAAATGAAACTGCACCAGGCCCTGGCCTGAAGTATTTCCAACACTCTCGATCCCGTCGATCCCGCCGTTGACGTTCAAGTGCGCCAGTCCCGCGCTGTATTGAAGCCGGTTGTCCATGGCCCCTCCCGCGACGCGCGCCAATCCGCGCATCAATCCAAGGCCTCCTCCTTCGCCGGATAACTCGCCCCGAATCGGGCCGCCGCCGGAATCCGTCACGATGTTGTACACGCCGCCGATTGAATTCGAACCATACAGCGACGAACCCGATCCGCGCAGGACCTCAATCCGGTCAGACCCAACCACCAGCAAGTCGCCGATGAACGCAGTCGCATCGCCCTGAACCGCGGCGGCGTCGCGCAGCCGCGCCCCGTCGATGGTGATCGACGTGTCATAGGCGCGCAATCCGCGAGTCAGGATGCGCGTGAACGACCCCGGCCCGCCAAGCTGCTGCACGCGCACGCCCGGCACGTTTCGCACGCTCTCCGCGAATGTGATCTCGCCGCGCCTTTCAATCTCGGCCGAGTCCACAACGTCAAGCGCCTTGCTGGTCTGGTCGGTTGAAACCGGCGTGGAAGAAGCGGTCACCAGGACTCGCGTCGAGAGCCCCTGAATCGACAACCTGATTTCGATCAGCGTTGCCCGTGCCGGATCGACGGTGACTTCGACCGGGTTGGCCTGATCGAAACCCGTTGTCCTGGCCTCGGCCAGGTATTGGCCCGGGGGCAGGGCATTGAACTCGAACTCCCCCCCAGGTCCTGTTATGGCCGTCCGGGTAAAGCTGGACGACCGGCCAAAGACACGGACCGATGCGCCGGCCACTGCGGCCGATTGCGGGTCCATGACTGTTCCTTTGAGAATGCCCGCCGATTGCGCGGGCAGAGATGCTGCAAGCAGCAGCGTGAAAACGAAAGTGCGTATCATGTACGCTCCTCCCTCGAGAGCGGTGGTATCCGCGGACGTATTCGCCGCGGCGCAAGGCAGGTCTTCGGACTTCACGGGCGCGTGGCAGGCGATGGACTCGTCCGCCGGTTCCTACTTGCCGCGGCTTCCCAGTCTCTTGAAGAAGACCAGTGCCTGTGGGCGGCTTTGGTTCCCGTTTACCGCTGCGGGGCAGTCCCGGATTTCCACCGGGTTCCCTCTTGGCGACCGGCCATCCGGCCGGTCGACCTTACGCATTTCGATGGTAAGGTCCGAAATGCCCGTGTGTCAATCACCCCGGCCGGCACGGTGATTACAGTCCACGGATCCGGAGATTGCGGAACCAGGCGGCGGAGTTGTGATGCTGGAGGACAATGGGACTCGGTCTTGAAGCGACCGCGTACTCCACCGTCTTCTGGCCGTTCAGCCAGTGTTCGACGCGTCCACCCGCGACGACGATCCGCGACCGGTTGAATTCGCCCGGGGCGAGAGTGGCCTTCACGGAAGGCGCGATGCGGTCGTAAAGCGCGCTGCATTGCTTGAGCGGATTGCCGGCGGCATCGCGATTGGTGAAATCGTCGGCAATCTGATACTCGGCGCCGCGCCCGCGAGCGTGAACCGTGCCACCGGCCGCCGCCCAGCGGTTGACTCGATCGATCAGGTATTTCACCCCCGAGTTACCGCCCGTTTCAATTCTCCACTCAAACTCGAAATCGAAATCAGTGAAGACATCTTTCGTCCGGATGTCCTGGAAACCGCCCTCCGCGACCTTGATGCTTTGGAGACAACCGTCCGTGATGCGCCAGGTTCCGGCAGGGAATTCCGACCCGGTCACCTCCAGCCAGCCCTCCGCGGTCCTGCCATCAAACAGGGATTTCCACTCGCCGCGCGCGGCGAATGCGCCAAGCAGCATGCGGCGCCGTGTCATAGGAAGTCCGTTCGGCCGGCCGGTTGGGTTCCGGCGAGCCCGCCAGGCTACTTGCGGCTCAGGAGCCGGTCGATGGCGGCGTCCAAACCCTGGCCCTCGAACACGGATTTCGTCGATTCGCTCCAGGTCCAGTCTTCCCGAATCATCCCGCTGCCGTCCACCAGCAGCAACTGGGGCAGGTTAATCTTCGGGTTCTGCGGGGTTACTTGCAGTATCGCGGCGGCGGCCTGGCCGCAGTCAAACAGGAACGGGGAACTGACGCGGTACTTGGCGGCAAACTGAGCCACCGTCGCTTGCGTGTCCGGCGGGACCACGATCGACAGGACGCCAATCCTGCCCGTGTATTTCGTCTTCACCCGCTCCAGATTCGGAGCCATCGTCTGGCAGTGCGCGCATGTCGTCTGCATGATGTCGAGCAACAGGGGCTTGCCCCTGTAATCGAGCACATCATGGACCTTCATGTTCGAATCGGGCAATGCGAAACTCGGCAGTCGCCGTCCGGAAAGCGGTCCCGCGATGGAAAGTCCAGGCGCCAGAGCGGCAGCCGAAGCAAGCAGTGTTCTTCTCGTCACCCTCTTAGTTTAGCCGCTCCGTCCAAACAGGCCGCGTCACGACTTCGCCAACGCCGGCAGCGACTCCCCATACGGTGCGCGCGCGACGCCCTTCTCCGTGATGATCGCGGTGACATACCGCGCCGGCGTCACATCAAATGCCGGATTCTCCACCTCGACGCCCACCGGCGCCACCGGCACGCCAAAAACCTCCGTCACTTCCTTCGACGGCCGCTGCTCGATCGGAATCTGGTCGCCTGAATCGATTGTCAAATCCAGCGTCGAAATCGGCGCTGCGACATAAAACGGCACGCCATTCTCTTTTGCCAGCACCGCCACGCCATACGTCCCCACTTTGTTCGCCACGTCGCCGTTCCGCGCGATCCGGTCCGCGCCGACAATCACGCAGCCGATCCGCCCGCTCTTCAGGAAATGGCCCGCCATGTTGTCGGTGATCAGCTTCACCGGAATCCCGTCCTGCATCAACTCCCACGCCGTCAGCCGCGCCCCTTGAAGAAACGGCCGCGTCTCGTCGGCGAAGACGTCGATCTTCTTGCCCGCCGCCACAGCCGCCCGGATCACGCCCAGCGCCGTTCCGTAACCAGCCGTCGCCAGCGCGCCCGCATTGCAGTGCGTCAACACCGTCTTGCCGTCGGGAACCAGCGGAGCGCCGTGCGCGCCCATGGCGCGGTTGATGGCGATGTCCTCTGCATACACCTTCACCGCCTCGGCTTCCATCGCCGCCCGCACCGCCTCGATCCCCTGGCCCTTCACGCTGTCGTAGAGCCGCTTCATCCGGTCAATCGCCCAGAACAGGTTCACCGCCGTCGGACGCGTCGCCGCCAGCGTCTCGCAGATCTTCGCGAATTCCGCGTCAAGCGTCTCCGCCGAAGCCTGCTTCACCCCCAGCGCGACGCCCATCGCTGCCGCCACGCCGATCGCCGGCGCCCCACGGATCACCATCGTCACGATGGCCTCGGCCACCTCTTCATACGTCGTGCACGTGACGTACTCTTCCACTCTCGGCAGGCGCGTCTGATCGATCATCACCACGCCCTGCGGAGTCCATTGAATTGTCTCGACCATTAGAAGAAGCGGTCCCTTTCCTGGAATAAAAACCCCGTGAAGAATGTCAGATTGTAAGTCGCATGGACCAGCGCCGCTGCCGCCGTCGAACCCGTCCAAACCCTGACCATGCTGAACACCAGCGACGCCAGCAATAGCAGGAACAGATGCTGCCACGACCACGAATACTGCGGCCCGTGCAGAGCCACAAACGTAGCGCTGCACAGCACGACGCCACCCGCCGTACCGAAACTCCTCATCATCAGCGGCAACAGGAATCCGCGGAAGCCAAGTTCCTCGGCCAGCGGCCCGAACGTCGTCGCAAACAGCCCCACCAGCAACGTCGGCCATCGCCCCACAAGCAGTTTCTGAATCGGGTTGTCGATCTCCGGCGTGTGCATCAACCCGCCCACGATCATCACGACCACGGCCAGCATCGGCCCGGCGAACAGCGTCATCCCCATCCGCGGCCACGGCGCGATCCAACCCATCGCCGGCCAGAACGGCTCGTCGTACTTCATCTTCAACAGGTAGTACAGGGCCGTGAACCACAGCAGATACCACGAGAACTGAAAGCTCAATGCGGTCAGCGCCTGGGTCCCGCCGCCCGGCAGCAGCATCTTCAGTAACTTGCTGAACAGCAGCGCCAGCGCCAGGCTCGGCAACGCCAATCCAACGAACATGGCCGCGTCCGACCAGTCCCAGAACGGTTGCCCGCTCCGCGGCCGGACTTCAACTTCGCTGTCCGGAGTCGGGCTCATGCGTCAGAATCGGCCAGAATCGCCGCCAGCAGGGGAATCATGATCTCATGATGCCCGGTCAGCGAATAGCCTCTCCCTCCCGACCCGGCGTGCGGGCGGTCCACCACATTCGCCTTCGGCCTGTAATGTTGCAGGAAGTCGAAATTGACCGTGGTGAAGTTCGCCAGCGGATACCCAAGGTTCCTCACCACCGACACCGCCTTCAGAAACACCTCCGGCAACAACACCGCCGACCCCACGTTCAAATACACCCCGCCGTCGTTCAACTCCCGCGCAATCGAACAGAACAGTTTGAAATCCTGATGCGTCGCCTGCCCGATCGCCGCGCCCTCGGCCGCCGGATGTGTATGTGGCGTGTCCGTCCCAATCGCAACATGCACCGTCACCGGAACAGCCCGCCGGTAAGCCTGCACCTGTAAACACGCGCCCGCGAACTCCGGCTTCGCCAGCCCGCAAATCGCTTCCCCCAGAGCCTCGCCCATGCCCATGCCCTTCGCCGCACCCGCGCGAATCGCCATGTTCATCTCGCGCCCGGTCTCTTCAGCCGACCCGAATCGCCCGTCCGGCAGCACCGACTCGACATCCTCGCTCGTCGCCCCCGCGATCCCAATCTCGAAATCGTGGATCGTCGCCGCCCCGTTCATGACGAATCCCGTAACAAATCCCATCTCCATCAACTCGGTCAGCACCGGCGCCAACCCGCACTTGATCACATGACCGCCCATCCCCCAAAGAATCGCCCGCCGTCTCCTCTTCGCCTCAATCAGCGCCGCCACCACCCCGCGCAGCGAATCCGCCGCCAGCACCTTCGGCAACCCATCCAGCCACCGCGATAAACTCACGCCCTTTGCCGGCGGCACTCCCATGTGTTCGAGCTGCACCTTGCCCCCGCGCTCGGCGATTGGAATCGTCGAGAGGTTCTCGAAATCCAACGGGCTGTAGGAATACCTGCTCACGGTGTACTAATCAACTTTACCGTTTCCCAGCGCCCTCGCAAGCGCCCGCCCCGTATGGCTTCGCTTCGTCGCCGCCACGTCTTCAGGAGTGCCCGCCACCACCACGTGCCCGCCGCCTTCCCCGCCCTCCGGCCCCAGGTCGATTACCCAATCGGCCGACTTCACAACGTCCATCTGATGCTCGATCACCAACACCGTATTGCCCAGGTCCACCAGCCGGTTCAACACATCCAGCAGCTTCCGTATATCCTCGAAATGCAGACCCGTCGTCGGCTCGTCCAGAATGTAAAGCGTCTTGCCCGTCTGGCGTTTGCTCAACTCCTTCGCCAGCTTGATCCGCTGCGCCTCTCCCCCCGACAAAGTCGTCGCCGGCTGGCCCAGATGCAGATACCCCAGCCCCACCTCCACCAGCGTCGTCAGCTTCGGCTTGATGTGCGGGAAGTTGCCCAGCAACTCAACCGAATCCTCCACCGTCGTCTCCAGCAGTCCCGCGATCGAAACACCGTTGTACTTCACCTGCAACGTCTCCGTGTTGTACCGCTTGCCCCTGCAAACGTCGCACGGCACAAACACGTCCGGCAGGAAGTTCATCTCAATCCGTTTCAGCCCATCCCCCTGGCACGCCTCGCACCGTCCGCCCTTCACGTTGAAACTGAACCGGCCCGCCTTGTACCCGCGCTCCCGCGATTCCGGCAACATCGCAAACAAATCACGAATCGGCGTGAACACACCCGTGTACGTCGCCGGATTCGACCTCGGCGACCGCCCGATCGGAGCCTGGTCGATCTCGATCACCTTATCGATCAACTCCAGCCCGTCCACCCCGTCGCAATCGCCCGGCATCGCCTTCGACCGGTAAATCACCTTCGCCAGCGCCCGATAAAGCAGGTCATGCACCAAAGTCGATTTGCCGCTCCCGCTCACCCCCGTCACCACCGTCAACGTCCCCAAAGGGAACGCCACGTCGATGCTCTTCAGGTTGTGCTCCCGCGCCCCCCGCACCACCAGCCTGTCGCCATTGCCCCGCCGCCTGAACTCCGGCAACTCCACCTTCCGCGTGCCATTCAGATACTGCCCCGTCAGCGACCTCTCCGCCTGCTTGATCTGCTTCGGCGTCCCGCTTGCCACCAACTCCCCGCCCAGCCGCCCTGCGCCCGGCCCAAGATCGATCACATAATCGGCCCGTTCAATCGTCTCCTCGTCGTGCTCGACCACCAGCACCGTGTTGCCCAACTCCCGCAGCCGTTCCAGCGTGTCCAGCAACCGCCCGTTGTCTCTCGGATGCAGACCAATCGACGGTTCGTCCAGCACGTACAAAACGCCCCGCAACTTCGACCCGATCTGCGTCGCCAATCGAATCCGCTGCGCCTCCCCGCCCGACAACGTCGCCGACGACCTGCTCAAGCTCAAATAGTCCAACCCCACCTGCGCCAAAAACTCCAGCCGGTTCCTTACCTCTTCCACGATCCGCGCCGCGATCTGCCGTTCCCGCTCCGTCAGCGTCCAACTCCGCGCCGTCTCCAGCGCCCGTGCGATGGACAGACTCGTGAACTCCCCGATGCCAATCCCCTTCATCCTGACCGCCGAGCTCGACCGCTTTAGCCTCTGCCCGCCGCACGCCGCACACCGTGTCGCCGACATGAAATCCATCAGGTACTCGCGGTACCCTTCCGCGTACTCGCTGAACGCCCGGTTCAGCATCCCAATAATCCCCGGAAACTCGCCCGCGCCCTCAAGCAGCGTCGTCTGTTGCTTCGCCGAAAGCTTCTCGAATGGCTTCTCAATGTTGATCTTCAGCCGCTTCGCCGCCGCTGCCACCGCCTGCTGCATCAGCGACGAACTCCCGCCCGGCCCCAGCCCGCCGTCAAACAGCGGTTTCGACGCGTCGGTAATCACCTTTTCCACATCGAACGCCCAGGCCGACCCCAACCCGTGGCACTCCTCGCAAGCCCCGTACGGACTGTTGAACGAGAATGACCGCGGCTCCAACTCCTGTACGCTCTCGCCGCAGTCCGGGCACGCCATCTTCTGCGAGTACAATCGCTCCGCGCCGTTCACCACCGCCACCATCACCAGTCCGTCCGCCAGCTTCGTCGCCGTCTCGATCGACGCTTCCACCCGCTTCTCCATGCCGGCCTTCAGCAGCAACCTGTCCACCACCACTTCAATCGTGTGGTTGCGCCGCTTGTCCAGCACGATCTCTTCATCCAGACTCCGCAACTCCCCGTCGATCCGTGCCCGCACAAATCCCGACCGCGCGTACTTCTCCAACTCCTTCTTGTATTCGCCCTTGCGCCCCCGCACCACCGGCGCAAGAATCATCACCCGCTCTTCCATCCCCAATGCGAGAACCTGCTCCAGAATCTGCTGCGTCGATTGCCGCGAGATCGGCGTTCCGCAGTTTGGACAATGTGGCGCCCCAATCGACGACCACAGCAATCTGAGGTAGTCGTAGATCTCCGTGATCGTCCCCACCGTCGATCGCGGGCTGCGGTTCGTCGTCTTCTGTTCGATCGAAATCGCCGGACTCAACCCGTCGATCGAGTCCACGTCCGGACGCTCCATCTGGTCCAGAAACTGCCGCGCATACGGCGACAGCGTCTCCACATACCGCCGCTGACCCTCCGCATAGATCGTGTCGAACGCCAGCGAGGACTTGCCCGACCCGCTCAACCCCGTGATCACCGTCAACGTGTTCCGCGGAATCTCCACGCTGATGTTCTTCAGATTGTGCACCCGCGCCCCATGCACGGAAATGCTCTTAAGCATTGCCGTCGCCCGCCGGTCCCCCAGCCCTCGCCGCTGCCCACTTCTTCTTTGCCCAGTCGAGAATCCGTTTGGCCCACTTGAAGTGCCGTGCCAATAGGATCAACCCGGGAATCCCGAACATCCAACCCTGCAACACAGGGATCAGGCCGCCGATCAGGCCCAGGATGACCAGGACGATGCCTGCCGTGATTTCGACGGTCTTTCTCAAGGGGGAAACACCCAGTGTATCATCCGCCATCTGGCCGTCCCAGCTATCGTTTTCTGCCATGATTTCAGCTACTTCCTCATCAGATGCGCCCCCCACGCCCCCCGTTCCCAGCTTCTGCCATTCTCTCTTCGCGCGCATCTCCAGGTCTGCCGTGTAGGCACTCCTGCCGCCATATCCTCCCCCGGCAGGGACAGTCCCCCAACCCGAAAGCCCCACTCCCGACCCCGATCAGTTCCCGTAGCGCGGACCTCCAGGTATGCCGTGTAGGCACTCCTGCCGGCATATCCTCCCCCGGCAGGGACAGTCCCCCAACCCGAAAGCCCCACTCCCGACCCCGATCAGTTCCGGGCAGGTTCTAGCACCGAGTCGGAATTCTCTGGTACTAC
>CAMTUE010000062.1:0-39789 GCA_947084845.1 uncultured Bryobacteraceae bacterium
CCGACCCAGAGGCCGCCATAAGTGCAGGAACCGAGGTGTTCGGCGAAGTGGCCGTGGAGTTCGGGGTGGATGAGGCCGATCTCAACATTGGCGCTGACCTCGACAGAAGCGGTCGAATTCTGTCCTCGGAGGACGCGCGAGGCGAGGGGCAGGGCGAGTCCGGCGATGAGTTGTCGGCGGGTGGATTTCATGATGAGCACTGCCCTATTTCACTTCTTGAAAATCGATTCAGCGTAGTTCAGACTGCGGCGGATGTTGGTTTCGAGCGATGACGTGATTTCGGTCTTGGGATCCCAGGCGAGTTCGACGACGAGGTAGCCTTTGAAGCCATAGTCTTTCAGGTAGGCGGCGACCTGGGTGTAATCGATGTCGCCGGGGGCGAACTCTTCGAGCCAGATGCCGTCCTTGGAGTTGCGCAGGTGCAGAGCGGCGAGGCGGGGGGCGGCTTCCTTGAGCAGGGTCATGACGTCCTGACCGCCGCGGTAGATCCAGTGGACATCCAGGCAGATCCGGACGAGTTTGGGATCGGTGTTGGCGATCATGTGACGCCATTCACGGGCTCCGTTGGCCATTTCGGGGGCGTGCTGGTGGACCATGAGGCCGAGTTTCTCGCGGGAGAGTTCGGTGGCGAGGCGGGTGAGTGTGGCGGCCTGGATCTTCAATTCGGCGTCGGACTTGGCGGCTCCCTTGGGCAGGGGATTGGGGTTGACATCGACCCATTCGAGCGAGCCGGTGGCCTTTTTGACGCGGCGGGCGAGGGCGAGGGTGTCGGCGATGGTTTTGTCCGCGCCGGCTTCGGTGTGCATCTCGCCGCCGTTGTAGACGATGGGGAGCTTCAGCTTGTGGCGTTTGAGGAGGCCGGCGGTTCGTTCGGTGTATTCTGGCGCGAAGAAGACGTTGGTCAGTTCGAGTTTGTCGTAGCCGGCGATGCGGAAGGATTGAAAGATCTCCTCGAAGTGTCTTTCGATCGGTTCCTTCAGGCGGCCGTAGTGCTGCTGGAAGACGTAGGCCTGGCCGGCGAAGATGGGCGAGTAGCCCTTGGCTGCTTGGAGCGCTGGCAGGGCGAGCGCGGAGGAGGCCAGGAGTTGGCGGCGGGAGATCATGATGATACCTCTAACCATGGATGCAAGGGGTTACATGGGAAAGTTACCACCCTGGAGTGGGGGAAGCAATCGGAAAGCGACGAATAGGCAACCCAAGCGGCGTCTTTTCCGTATATCCTCTTGACTAGTGAAGACAGGACATACCAATGCTGGCGATTAGGCGGCTTGCCGCGGCTCTGATGATTCTTCCGCTCTCGGGCATGTGCCAGGAGGCGGGCAAGTTGGGGAGCGTTGAGGGGAGGGTGGTGAACTCGGTGACGGGCGAGGGGATCAGGCGAGCGGATGTCACATTGAGGGGGACGGGGGGCGGGAGGGGCGCGGGGCAGGAACCCGTTACGCTGGTTGCCGCCACGGATGCGGAAGGGCAGTTCCGTTTTCAGGGCGTGGCGGAAGGCAATTACTTTCTGATGGTGCAGAAGCAAGGGTTTGTCGCGGAGCGGCGGGGTGGATTTGCCTCACGTAGTATCCGGGTCACGCCGGGGCAGACGGTCAGCGGATTGGAGCATAAGTTGCAGCCTCAGGCGGTGATCACGGGCCGAGTGGTGGACGACGATGGCGAACCGGCGCAGGGGATCAACGTGACGGTGATGCAGCGGCGGTTCATGAACGGGAAACGGCGCTGGATGCAGTCGAATGGCGGGACGACGAACGACCTGGGCGAGTTCAGGATCTTCAACCTGCCGCCGGGCAGAGTGGTTGTGTCGGCGATGCCGGCGCGGAGGGCGGTCCAGGTGGCGGGGCCGCTGGTGGCGACTCAGTTCGGCGGCGCGGACACGCAGTACGTCCAGACATATCATCCGAGCGTTTTAGAGCCGGACCAGGCCACCATCGTCGCGACGAAGCCGGGACAGATGGCGAGCAATGTCGATATCCAGTTGAGGCGGGGCACGGTTTACAGGATCAGCGGGCGGGTGGTGGATGCGGAATCGCAGGGCCAGTTGAGGGTTGGCGTGTCGGCGATGCGGATCGACGACATGATGCGCGGGGGCGATGGGGGCAGCACGCGGCCGGATGGGAGTTTTGAGATTCGCGGGGTGCGGCCCGGGACCTATGCTCTGACGGCGACGAGCTTCGAGAACAGACCGGCGGCGGGGCAGAGGCGGATCGGCGTGGCGAGAGTTGACGTATCGGGCGACGTCGAGGGCCTGGTTATCGAGATCAAGGGCGGATTCAAGGTGGGCGGGACGGTGGCGGCACAGACGGCAAATCCTGGCGCGAAGGTTGATCCGAAGACGATCAGCGTGATGCTTTCGCCAGCCGAGCAGGGGATGGTTTTCGGCCCGCCGCCGCAGGTGGCGGTGGCGGCTGACGGGACCTGGACGGCGGAGAATGTGATTCCGGGGATTTACAGGCTGAATGCGATCCTCAGAAGTTCGGAGGCGGGCGCCTCCTTCGTCGCCGCGGTCACGGTGGGCGGGGAGGATTACCTTGGCCGGGACCTGGATATGACGCAGGGGCCGGCAGGTCCGATCCGGGTGGTGGTTTCGACCAACTCGGGAGCGATTTCGGGAACAGCGGATATGAGCGAGGGGCCGGGCGAGGGTGAGGAGATGGCCGTGGCGGTCCCGGCCGAGCCGAAGTTCAGGTTGGTTGACCAGTTGCGGGCCATGCCTGTGACTCAGGCCGGCGCATTCACGGTGAAGGGGCTCAGACCTGGCGAGTATCTGGTGTTCGTCTTTGACCAGTTCCAACCCGGGGCGCTGGAGGATCCGGATCTGTTCAAGCAGATTGAATCGAAAGGCGTGCGGGTGAAGGCTGTGGCGGGGCAGACGGCGACGGTTCAGGTAAAGATCACGGCGTGGCCGGAGGAGGCAATGCTGCAATAGCGGCCGGGGTAATCGGGTTTAGTCTGGATTGGGGTGGTCCGCGGCTGGACAATGCCGCGAGGAGGCGCAGAATGAAGGCTGGAACCGTGCTACCGCTCTTAGCGTCCATGATGATGTGCGAGGCGCAGGACTACAGGGCCGCGCGGGAGCGGATGGTGCGCGATCATATGGAAGCGCGCGGCGTCAAAGACTCGCGGGTGTTGGCGGTGATGCGGGCGACGCCCCGGCATCTGTTTGTTCCGAAGGCGATGGAGCGGCGGGCGTATGAGGATACGCCGTTGCCGATCGGGTTTGGACAGACGATATCGCAACCCTATATCGTCGCGTCGATGACGGAGATGCTTGGGGTCAAGCCGGGCGACAGGGTGTTGGAGATTGGGACGGGATCGGCTTATCAGGCGGCGGTGCTGGCGCAGTTGGCCAGGGAAGTGTATTCGATCGAGATTGTGCCGGAGCTGGGCAGGCAGTCCGATGCGTTGTTGAAGCAGCTTGGTCATACGAATGTTCAGGTGAGGATTGGGGATGGGTATAAAGGATGGCCCGACAAGGCGCCGTTTGACAAGATCATTCTGACGGCGGCGCCGCCGGAGATTCCGCAAGCGCTGATCGATCAATTGAAGAACGGCGGGCGGCTGGTGGCGCCGGAGGGCCAGTCGTGGCAGGAGTTGATTGTCATCGACAAGGATGCGGCGGGGAAGACGAAGAGGCGTGTGGCTTATGGGGTGCAGTTCGTGCCGATGGTGCCGGGGAAGTGACGTGCCGGGTTGAAGCCGGCCTTAGTATAGGAAATAGAGCCGCAATGATGAGAGTCCTGGTTTTCTTAATGGTTTTGGCAGCGCCGGCGGGGATGCTGGCGCAGCAGGCCGAGCCGCCGGTCGAGAGGACGTATGTTGTCGATACGGGAACGCGGATTCTGCTGAACCTGCTGAACAGCGTCAGCACGAAGACGGCGGCCGAGGGCGATAGGGTCTACCTGGCGACGGGTTTCCCGGTGCTGGTGGGCGGGCGCATGGTGGTGCCGCCGGGCAGTTATGTCGCGGGGACGGTGACGAGCGTGAAGCGGGCGGGGAAGATGAAAGGGCGGGCGGAGTTGTATGTCCGCTTCGATACGCTGACGCTGCCGAATGGGGTGACGCGGGATTTCAGGTCGAGGCCGGGGAGCCTGGATGGTTCGAACAAGGGGGAGTTGGACCGGACCGAGGGCAAGATCAAGGGCGACAGCGACAAGATCGGGGATACGACCAAGGTGGGGACGGGGACGGGCTGGGGCGCGATGGTGGGCGGGATGTCGTCGGGGGCGAAGGGCGCGGGGATCGGTGCGGCGGCGGGCGCGGCGGCGGGTTTGATTGGCGTGATGATGACCCGCGGGCCGGATGCGATGCTCGAACGTGGGACGACACTGGAGATGGTGTTGGACCGCGATCTGCAATACACGGCGGAGGAGTTGGACTTTGGGCCGGCCGCGGGAAGGGATGACCGGCGGGGCGGGGACGGTCTGAGCCGGCGAAAGTAGGCGGGGCGGGCTGGGTTAGTTAAGGTGGAACACTTAGTCGTCTAAGGGGTTTCACCTCGGGGATTCCTCGGTCCCTTGCCTAAGGCTAATGTGAAGGTACCCACCGACAATGAGACCTTAGTCCTATTTCCGTATGGTTCTTTCGCTCTTACAATGGCTGACAGGACCGATTATGGGCGCGATGGAACTGCAGATTTTCGTCAGTCTTCTGGTGGTGCTAGGCGCCGCCTTCGTGGCGTTGATCTGCGACTTTCTGAAGGGCAACAACGAGAAGCTGAGGGAAGTCAATATCGAGTTATTGGTTCGCCAGGAAGAGCGCGAACGTGCGGAAGTGGGCCGAGACCGTGTGCGGAGGGTGAAGCCGGCGGCGGAGATGACGATGCCGGGCCTGGCGGCAAGAGTGGCGGAAGCGGAGAGGGTGAAGGAACCAGCGGTTGCGCCGCCGATGAGTTTACCGGAAGGGGTCCCAGGATATCCGAGACGAAGGCGTGCGGGGCGTGGAGCGGATTCCGGGATGCGGCCGGAGGCGGTGTCCGCACGGCACCCCGAGCAGCCGGTTGAACGGCCGACCGCGATTGAGGTGATGGAAGACTGGGCGCGAAAGGTGGTCGAGCGGGGCGCCGCCGGGCGAGTCGCGGAACAGGCGCGCTTCGAGCCGGTGCCAAGACCTGTCGAGACGGCGCCGGTCCCTGTCGAGACGGCGCCGATCATGGTGCAGGTCGTGCCGGAGTTGACTACCAGGGAGGTTCTCCCGGCTGAGCTTGAACCTGCCGCACCGCAGGCGCTTCACCAGATCGCCGCGGTGGATCCGGTTCAGGCGCGCTTCGCTCAGGCGCCGGTTGGGGTGGAGCCGGTTTTTGCAGTTGTGGAGTCCGGGGCATCCGGCGAATCTGACCTCGCCGCACCACTGATCGGCGAGTCAACCGCAACGCTTTCAATGGGCGAGGTGGCGGGGGTTGAGAGGCTTCCTGCCGCGCCTCAGAGCCTTCAGGATATCGTTGGGGCGAGTCCGATGCAGTTGCGCACTGCTCCGGCGCCCGCCGCCGTCGAGGCGGTCTTCGCGGTGGTTGAGCAGGGCTGGGCGCGGGACGTGAGCGAAGCCGGGTTCAGCGCTCGTCCGGCTGGCGAGCTGGGCACGGAGCTTGCCATGGGCGGATTGGCAGCAATTGAAACGCGCCCCGCGGCTCAACCGGCTGTAGTGCAGGCGATTGAAGCTGGACCGGTCACGGCGGACTACGAGTCGGGAACGCCTGTGGCAGATGGCAAGACAGCTGAAGCGCAACTTCCCGTCATGGCGGAGCTTCTGGGGTTGCCGGCAACGGTCGAGGGCGTAAGCAGAACATGGAGCGAGGTCGCCGTTGAAACTGTCCCGATTCTCGGGGTGGCCGCGGAGCCGGGTTTCCAGGCGAAATTTGACGTTCAGTTGCTCCCGCCGGACTGGGCCTCCACAGAGGTTGAGCAGGCGATGCTGGAGGAGGCGGCCGAAATTGCGGAGATGCCCGAGTTCGAGTTCGCCGCCGCGACCCTGGAGCAGTTCAGGCCGGAAGAGGATCAGACCTTCGCGATGGTTGCAGGCGAGTCGGAGACGTTCTTTGCCGAATCGGCCGAGCCTCGCGCAGAAGAGATTGTGCGAGTCAGGGTGCTTGATGAAGGCGATCTGATCGAACTCAGCCAACCGGTGGAGATGAGCGTCGAGCCCGTTGCGGCGGCCCAGATTGTTGAACCGCTGACCGGGGACGTGGCCCCTGTCCGGTTCGCCGCCGAGGATCAGGAAGAGCCGGTGATCGGGTGCCTCAAAGTTCTCCTCGAAGCCGTGGATATTGAACAGGAGGAGCCGGAACTGGTTGCCGAAGTGGAGTGCGAGCAACTGGCCGAGGCCGCTGTTACCTTCCCAGTTGAACCATGGGCTGACGAAGTGCCACTGGTTTTGGACGATATTGAGGTTGAAGACCTGCCGGATCGGGGAGAACTCCAGTTTGCGTTCACCGGCGGTGAGATCGAGCAAGAACCCGAAATGGTTGCGCCGCAGGCGCCGCTGGTGCTGGAAGTGATCGAGCCGGTCCAATCTGAGATGGAACGGTTCGTTGACATGGACAGTTCGCTGGAACTGAATCCGAAGGTCGTCCAGATGCCAGC
Organism: uncultured Bryobacteraceae bacterium; assembly: GCA_947084845.1. Taxonomy (GTDB): domain Bacteria; phylum Acidobacteriota; class Terriglobia; order Bryobacterales; family Bryobacteraceae; genus PNKE01. The sequence goes on from CAMTUE010000062.1 coordinate 6,579, forward strand.
GCCGGTTCAGAACGCTCAAGCCAGTTTCCCAAAGCCGGCGCCAATCAGGATTCCGAGCGGAATCCAGGACAGGCAAATGCTGGCCGATCTCGTCGAGCAAGACGCGGCGTTTGACGGGGTGGTCTTCTTCGTTGGGCTGCTGGGCTACGAGCACCTGATTGCCGATCATGGGCAGCCCGCCGTACGGCAGGCGGTTGCGGCGGCGAATGGGTACTTCAATTCCCTCCTGGGCGAAAGCGGCTTCGGCTGCTGGGCCGAAGAGTCTCTGTTCGTCATGGTCGTTCCAGCAGAGAGCATGGAGGTTGCCAGGCAACTGAGCCAGCAAACCGCCGAGGGGTTGTGGGACTACCAGTTAAGATCTCTCGGGAGCCTGCCGATCATTTTCCACTGGGGTAGCTTCGAGGCGGCAGGTGAGCCGCTCAGCATGGCGCTGCAGTCGGCCAATGAGCAGATGATCGAAAGCGGGCGGGCGCGCAAGCAGGTGCTCTCGACATCGGGCAGGTTCCGGCGCCGCGTCGCGAACGGGTAGGCACCTCGGGGAAGCGCCGGTTGACGCGCGCGCGGTAGAGGCTAATCGGCGAAGACCGCCTCGATGGCTTCGAGGACAGTGCGCATCCTAATGGGCTTAACCAGGGTGCTGTGGGCGCCCATAAAACCAGCGATCTGCAGGTAGTCGCCTCCGAAAGCGCCTGACATTGCGATCACTTTTACGTCAGGGTGCTCCTTGCGAAGGCGCTTGATGGTCTCGATCCCCTCCTGCTCGGGCATCACGAGGTCGGTGATCATCAGGTCGATGCCACCCAAAGTCATGCGATCGAGGGCCTCCCTGCCGTTGGTGGCGACCTCCACGGAATGCCCGGCCTCTTCGAGTATCGTTTGCAGGACCTTCCTGACCGCCGCATCGTCGTCGACGATCAGGATGCTTCGAAATCCGCTAGTTGAACCACTCATGGCCTCAAACTGAAGTATATCCGTGTATGGCTGAATACAGAAGCAAAGTTCGCGACAACTTTGGCATCGCGACGCGAAGGCCGCCTGCGATCTCCGGACGGTCGAATCATGCCCCGATCAGGGACGGCGTGGAGCGCCGGCAGCGCCGCGGCCGCCGATCAGTTGATCGAGCCGCTCAAGTTCCTTGCCTGCTTCCTGGTAATGGCCGTCGGCGAGCGACTTGCGGTATCTGGACCAGATTTCGCGGAACTGCGTGTAGGGGTCGTTTTGCGCCGCAGGTTGCGGCGATGCGGGCGTGCCGCCGGACTGCGCTTGCGCAGGCTGGGCGAACGAGAATCCACCCAACTCGGCCAGCGCCTGTTCGTAGGTATCGGCATAGGCCATCTTGTCGCCCATGGCGATGACAACCTTCTTCAACTGAGGCATGCGCGCCTCGGCGGCCTGGATGTAGATCGGCTCGATGTAGATGAAGGACTCTTCGAGCGGGAGAACCAGCATCTGGCCGCGAAGAACCCGGGAACCCTGCTGATTCCAAAGCGTGAGATCCTTGGCGATGTTCTGGTCCTGGTTGATCCGGGCGGCGATTTGCATGGGACCGAAGATAAGTTCCTGTTTCGAGAGCTTAAGGAAGACAAGCTCGCCGAGCGCATCGCCGTCGCAGCGGGCGGCCATGAGGCCGATCAGGTTGTCCTTGTTGCGGGGGGTGAAGGTGGTGACGAGGAGGAACTCGGGGTTCTTCTCGCCGGGCAGCGTGGCGATGAGGTACGTGGGGGCGGCGGGTTCGGGGCGGCCGGCGGCGCTGTTCATGTTGCGGGACAGATCCCAGACGTCCTCTTTGTTGAAAAAGGCGTCGGTGTCGGTCATATGGAAAGTGCGGTAGGCTTCAGCCTGGACGCGGAACAGGAGTTCCGGGTAGCGGGTGTGGGGCTGGAGGGCGGCAGGCATGGCCGACCTGGGCTGGAAAAGACCCGGGAAGAGATGGCGATACGCAGCGAGCAGCGGATCCTGCTCGTCGAAGGCGTAGAAGTGGATTGAGCCGTCGTAGGCGTCGACGGTGGCTTTCACGGAATTCCTGATGTAGTTCAGTGAACCGATACCAGCGACGGAGTAGCTCTTCGAGTAGGGGTGCGAGTCGCTGGTCGTGTACCCATCGATGATCCAGACGAGGCGGCCGGCTTCGGTGACGACCAGGTAGGGATCGGTGTCCCATTCGATGAAGCCTGCGAGAGAATTGACCCGATCGCGGACCTTGCGGCGGATCATCATGCGGCTCTCCGGCTTCAGATAACTGGTGAGCAGAATGTTCCAGTCGCCGGTGGAGAGGGCGGCGGCGAAGCGCATGAGGGGCGAGGATATGGGGAATCCGCCCGTTCCCTCGTATCTGGATTCGACGTTGCCGGCGCCGGAGGGGTAATTAAACTCCGGTTGGGCGGTGCGGACGAAGACGGGTTCGTGGGTGACCTCGCCGTAGTAAAGTTCGGGGCGGGTGAGCTTCAGCGAGGAGGTCTTGATGTGCGGCGGCGCGTCCTGGACAAGCAGGTGCGGCAGGCCGTCGGAGGTGATGCGGGCGGCTTCGGCAACGACGAGTCCGTAGCCGTGTGTGTAGATGAAGTGCGGATTGACCCACTTGGCGCGGGCATCCGCCGGCAACTGGGCGACGTCGAGTTCACGCGGCGTGAGGAGAAGTTGGCGGATCTGGCCGTCGATGATGTAGCGGCCCACGTCGGAATCAAAGAAGACGTAATAGGGACGAAGGGCCTGGATCTGAGTGACGGTGTCATGGAAGGCGCGCCAGTCCCAGAGCCGCACATTGTCGAAGAGCACCTTGTGTTTTTCAGGGTCGATTCGAGTTTCGAGTTTGGCGCCGTAATCCAGTTCCTTGGTGCGGTTGGTGAGGCCGTAGGCCGCGCGCGTGGCGGTGATGTGGCGTTCGATGTAGGGTCGCTGGATGGTGATTTCACTGGGGCGCACGTAGAGGGAGTGAACGATCGAGGGGATAAACGATTGCGCGGCCAGGGAAACGGGAAGGATGATCATCCAGCGATAGCGGCCCGACAGCAGGGCGACGGCGCTCAAGGCGCAGGCGGCGACGGAGAGCCAGATGAGAGGCAGGGTGACGTTTGCGGCGACCCAGTCGACGCCAACCAGCGTGGAGTGGTCTTCCAGCAGCAGCGTGTAACGGCCCAGGGCCAAACGGACGGCGTAGGCGGCCAGCGCGATGGTGGCGGCGACGCGGAAGAAACGTGATTCGAGAGCTTCGGTGAGCCGGAGTTCGCTCGGGTCGAGAGCAAAAGGCTCTTCCTTGTTCCACTCGCCCATCGACTGCCGGATGGACCAGCCTCGGGCGGTCAGCCAGAAGATCAAGGCAGAACCGAGCGAAGCGACCAGCACAAACCGGAGCAGCAGGTGATAGGCGGGCAGGGAGAAGAAGTAGAAGAGCAGATTGTTGCCGAAGACAGGATCTGAGAACGACTTCGCTCCGTCAAGTCCCATGCCGCCGAAGAAGCGGACGATCGTCCAGGCATCCACTGTGAGCATGGCAAGCACGAGGCTCACTAAGAACAGGAGGGCAGTGGCGGCGCGCGCATACCACCGATGCTGTCGCAGACTCTTGCCCGCCGATTTCATGCCCCTGGCGTGGGCGATCGAGAGCACGGCGAACATCAGAAGCGCGGCGAAACCGACCGGGGCATAGCCGTAGGCGATCATGCGGAAAAGCGTCTCCGGCTGCCCGACCTCCTTCCACCATTCCAACTCGATAATGAAGCTGGCCACGGATCGCGCCGTAAACAGCACGACGAGGACAGCGAAGATCGCGATGCCGATCCCGATGCGGGGAAGCGGGCGGGTTTCAGAGTTGTCCATCTGGTTCCTCCAGCAACCAGTGTATGACTTCTTCGGATATGATACCTATCGAAAGGTGAATCAATCGATGACGAGACGGGAGTGGATCCGGAACGGAGCCGTGGCCGCAACGGCCTGGCAGGGCAGTCTGGCGGCCCAGGCGAGGGGTTCATGGGCGGCGCGGCCGATGCGGTGGATTCAGATCGCCTTCGTCGAAGATGATCCAGGCCGCTACGACATCGGCTTCTGGGTGGATTACATGAAACGGCTGCACGTGGATGCGGCCTGCCTGAGCGCGGGCGGGTGCGTCGCTTTTTACCCGACAAAGGTCCCGCTGCATTATCGAAGCAAATGGCTTGGCGCGGGCGACGCTTTCGGAGAGTTGACCGCGGCTTGCCGGAAGTTGGGAATGAACGTGGTTGCCCGCGTCGATCCGCACGCCGCCCACAAGGATATGGCCGATGCGCACCCGGATTGGATGGCGGCCGATGCGGAGGGCAAGGCGCGGCCGCACTGGGCGATGCCGGAGTATACGGTGACGTGCGGACTAGGTCCGTACAACTTCGAGTTCATGACGGGCGTGGTGCGCGAGATTGTCACCAACTATAAAGTGGATGGGATCTTCGCAAATCGCTGGAGCGGCAGCGGGATGTGTTTCTGCAAGCACTGCGCGGAGAGCTTCAGGCGGTTTTCCGGATTCGAACTGCCGCGCGCGGGTTCGCCGGCCGAGGTCCGCAACAAGCACATCGTCTGGCGAGACGAAAAGCTGTTCGAACTGTGGGACCTATGGGACGCCGAGATCGGCAAGATCCGGCCCGATGCCGTCTTTATCCCGAACACAGGCGGCGGCGCATTGAGCGAGATCGATATGCACCGCACAGGCAAGAAGGCGGTCACGTTGTTTGCCGACAGGCAGGGCCGCAGTGGTGCGACGCCGGTCTGGTCCTGCGGCATGAACGGCAAGGAGTATCGCGCAGGGTTGGGCGACAAGCCGGTGGCGGGGTTATTCAGTGTCGGTCTGGAGGCGCCTTACCGCTGGAAGGATTCGACTCAAAGCGCGCCGGAATTGAAGATCTGGGCCGCCGAGGGCATCGCCCAGGGACTGCGGCCGTGGCTGATCAAGTTCAACGCCCGTCCGACGGACGACCGCTGGATGAAGCCAATGGAGGAGATCTTCGAGTGGCATTTCCGCAACGACCGCTACATGCGCAACACTTCAAATCTCGCGCGCACTGGCCTGGTTTTCTCTCAACAGACGGCGCGGTTCTACGGCGGAGCCACGGCACGGCAGCGCGTGGAAGACGCGATTCTCGGCGCATACCAGGCGCTGCTCGAGGCGCGCATCCCGTTTGATATGGTGCACGACCATCGGCTTGACGAGGCATCGCTTGCACGCTTCGACACGCTGCTTCTGCCGAACATCGCGGCCCTGTCTGAGGAGCAGTGCGGGCAGATCCGCGGTTTTGTCGAGCGCGGCGGAGGAGTGGTGGCGACGCACGAGACGTCGCTCTACGACGAGTGGGGTAAGCGCCGGGCTGAATTCGGGTTGGCCGGCCTGTTCGGTGCACAATTCGGCGGGCGCGTCATCGAACGGCAGCAGAACGCCTATCTCCGTATCGTCAAGTCAGGGCATCCTCTACTTGCCGGACTTGAGGGCGCGAGGCGGATGGTTCACGGCGCGGCGCGCGTGGAGCTGAAGCCATCGCCTTCCGGGGATTGCCCGTTGATGACCGTTCCCAGCTATCCGGATCTGCCGATGGAAGAGGTCTATGTGCGTGAAGGCAGCCCCGAGTATCCGGGCGTGTTCGCACGCGAACAGGGCAAAGGGCGAGTGGTCTATTTTCCGTTCGATCTCGACCGGACATTCTGGGAGGTGCTGCATCCCGACCACGGGCGTGTCATCGAAAACGCGGTGAGGTGGGTTTCGCGGGGCCGTTCACCGTTGAAGGTAACGGGGCCGGGCGTGGTCGATGTCGCCGTCTGGAAACAGCAGAGTTCGATCACGGTTCACGTGGTGAATTTGACCAATCCGATGATGATGCGGGCACCGTTCAGGGAGATTCTCCCGGTGGGGCCGCAAGAGGTCGCGCTGGAGTTGCCTGATGGCGTGAAACCGAAGGGCGTGCGGTTCCTGGTGAGCGGCAGCACGCCGAAATGGAGCGTGACAGGCAGGACGTTGCGAGTTGTCACGCCGCCGATCGGGCTGCATGAAGTGGTCGCGCTAGACCTGTAATCGACGTCCGGCTAGGTCCGGATCAGCTTCCTGGCGTGCTTCAGGGCCTCTTCGGTGAGCTGTTGACCTGAGACCATTCGGCCGACTTCGCGTACGCGGTCCTCGGACGAGAGTTCGGCGAGTTCGGCGACGGTGCGGCCCTTGGTCTCGCGCTTGGAGACGAGATAGTGGTGGTCGGCGAAGCCGGCGATCTGGGCGAGGTGCGTCACGCAAAGGACTTGATCCGCGGTTGAGATCTTCTTGAGACGCAGTCCGACGGATTCGGCAGCCGCGCCGCCGACGCCCGCGTCGACCTCGTCGAAGACAAGTGTGCGGCGCTGTGGCGGCGACGAATGATTGGCCATGCAGGTCATCAGCGCCAGGGCGATGCGGGAGAGCTCGCCACCGGATGCGACTTTATCGAGTGGTTTCAAATCCTCGCCGACGTTGGCCGCAACCAGAAACTCAACCGCGTCCATGCCGTTGAGGGAGGGAGGCGCATCGCTGATGGAAATACGGAAGCGGGTCCCTTTCATGGCCAGCGAACCGAGTTCGGCCTCGACCTGCTTCTCGAGTTTCCGGGCCGCCCTCTGGCGGGCTTCGCGGAGGCGGGCGGCGGCGGCGCGGTAGGCGGATTCCTTCTCGCGGATCTCCAATTGAAGCTGCTCGCGGCGGGCGGATGCGTTTTCGACGGCCTCGATCCGGCTTCGAACCTGGTCGAGGAAGGCCAGGATTTCCTCAATGGAGTTTCCATACTTCCGCTTCAAACGTTCAATCTGAGAGAGCCGGGTTTCGACGGTCTCCAGGCGATTCGGATCCGCCTCAAGATGGCCCAGGTAGTGCCGCAACTCGTGCGCCGCCTCGGTGACGGCGATGTATGCAGGCTTCAGCAGGTCGACGACAGGCTGGAGTTTCGCATCCAACCGGGCGGCATCCTCCAGGCGCTTCAGCGAGGCAGCGATGCGGGAGGCGGCCGAAGAATCCGATTCCGACAGACTTTCATAAGCTGCGGTGGCTTGTTCCGAAAGGCGGGCCACGTTCTTGAGGACGCTGCTCTCGTTTTCCAGTTCCATGTCTTCGCCGGCGGTGAGTTCGAGCGCTTCGATTTCGTTGCGCTGCATGACCCACAGGTCGGCGAGACGGAGTTTCTCCTTTTCTGTCCTGTCCAGTTCGTCGAGGGCAGCGGTCAACGCCCGCCAGCACGAGTATGCCCCGGAGACTGCAGCCAGCAGGCCCGGATCCGGCAAGCTCCCGTCCAGGACGGATCGCTGCGACTCGCCGCTGAACAGGCGCTGCTGATCATGTTGGCCATGGATGTCTCCGAGGAACGGGGCGACATCCCGAAGGAAGGCGACCGTCACCGGCCGGCTGGCTGCGTACGCGCGCGACTTGCCGTTGGCGGTGATCTCGCGTTCGAGCAGCAGTTCGCCGTCTTCGATTTCGATCCCGGCGTCGTCGAGCATGGCGTTCAACGCAGGGTCGCAGGGCAGTTCAAAGCGGCCGGAGACAAAAAGCCGGGAGGCTCCGGCGCGGATCAGGCCAGTTGACGAGCGGCCGCCAAACAGCAGGCCGAGGGCATCGACAACCAGGGATTTGCCCGATCCCGTCTCTCCAGTCAGGGCGTTCAGGCCCGCATGAAAACGGACCCGTAGCCGTTCCACCACCGCCAGGTTCTCAACGACGAGTTCCACCAGCATTCAGGGCAATTATAGAAGGTGCGCGTATCCCGCTGTTGCATGTGACGCGTCTGTAAAACAAACCCGTGTGCAAATGGCTTCGCTATCATGGATGGTGAACCCCTAGGAGACCAGCTTTGACCATGCCTTACTTCGGCGCATTTCTTCAGATGTCTATTTGGGACCTGGTCCTGATCTCTTCGCCGCTGTCGAAAGCCGTGCTGCTGATTCTGCTCGCCGCATCGGTGTTGAGCTGGACGATGATTCTGGCCAAGTGGTCGCAGTTCCGTAGTGCGCGTGATGCCAATGCGGCATTCCTACGGGCCTTCCGCAAGGCGCCGAACCTGGATTCCGTGGCTGTCGTGGTCGAGCAGTTCCGCGCCGCGCCGGTGACGGCTGCCTTCGACTTTGGGTATCAGGAGGTGGCGCGGCAGGTGCAGAAGAATGGCACGGTAGCGAACAAACTCTCTCTGGAACGGTCGCTCCAGCTTGGCATCAGCGAGGAGTCCGCGCGTCTGGAACGAAACATGAGCTGGCTGGCGACGACGGCGACGGTATCGCCGTTCGTGGGTCTGTTTGGCACCGTGCTTGGCATCATCAACGCATTCCAGGGACTGGGCGCGGCGGGCAGCGCCAGTCTGCGGGCCGTCGCGCCGGGCATCTCCGAGGCTTTGATCGCCACCGCGGCGGGTCTGGCAGCCGCGATTCCGGCGGCCATCGCCTACAACCAGTTCGGTCAGAGGATCCGCGAGTTGATCGCCCGCATGGACGACTTCGCGCTGGAGTTTCTTAACATGACCGAGCGCACCTTCGAGGAGTAGGCGGACATGGCGTTCTCAACTCAGAGTAACGGCCGGGGCCGCAGACGCGGCGGCGGATCGCTGGCCGAGATCAACATTGTCCCGCTGGTGGACGTTGTGTTGGTGCTGCTGGTCATTTTCATGTTGGCGGCGAATGTAATGGAGTTCGGCCTGGAGGTCCAGGTCCCGAAGGTCAGGCAGGTCCGGGACAGCGCGGATGAGTTGCCCGTCATTACGATCACCAAGGGCGGCGAACTGTATCTGAACGAGCGCCAGGTGAATATCAACCAGTTGGGGGAAGAGGTGAGAGCGCGATTTCCGAAGGAATCGGCCGTGTATGTCAGAGCCGATAGAAGCGCCATCTGGGACCCGATCGCTCAGGTCATCAGCGCGCTTGGTGAAGCCAAACTGGAGCCCCGCATGGTCACCCAACCGGTGGACCATGCGGGCAAATAGGAACACGTTGAAGCGGTGATGAGGCACGTCGAAGTCCTCGAAGAGCGCGATTCGCTGAGAACCCCGTTTCTCGGCTCCCTCGCCGTGCACACTGGCGTCTTTGCCGCGCTCGCCCTGTCGTTGTTGATCAAACCGGGAGCCGCGGAACAGTGGGGCGATCCGAATTCCGCGGGCGGCGGAGCGGTTGGAGTGACGGCGGTGAAGTCGATCCCGCTGCCGGCCCGGACCGGTTCGTTGAACCGCCTGGCTGACGACACCAAGTCTCAGGTGCCCACGCCGCCCAAGCCGGAACCGAAGAAAGCGGCTCGCCGGGAGGACCCCGACGCGATCGCATTGAAGACCAAGGGCGCGAAGGATCGCGCGCCCCGCGACCGCATCACGAGCCGGCGGACCGATACTCAGGCGCAATCGTCCAACCAGATCTACAGTAGCGTCGGACAGGCGGCGGTGTCGCCCATGTACGGCATGGCGCCTGGTTCCGGAGGCGTCGGCGTGGGAACGGGCGCGCCGTTCGGGACGCGATTCGGCGCATACGCGGCGCTGATCCGCGATCGTGTCGCACGGCAGTGGCGGACCGACCAGGTGGATGCGCGTCTGCGCACGCTGCCCCCGGCAATCGTCACTTTCGAGATCCTGCGTAACGGCCAGGTTCAGAACGTCCGCGTTGTTCAGTCGAGCGGTAACCGCGCCCTCGACTACTCGGCCGAACGGGCCGTCCTGCAGGCTGGCCCGTTCGAGCCGCTCCCGGCGGCCTATGGCGGTTCATCCGCCTCGATTGAATTTTGGTTCCAACTACAAAGATGACGATGAAGCGACCCATGACGAAATTGATCCTTCTGGCGCTAGCCCTTTCGGCGACCGCCTGGCCACAGGAACAGCAGAGCAACATCATTCTGAAGATCACCGGCGGATCGAAGAGCAAGATCGCTCTGCCCGATTTTCGCGGAGCGGGCGGCGCGTCGCCGTTCTCGGCGGTCTTCAACCAGACGGTCTTCGACGACATCCAACGCTCCGGCATGTTGGAGATGGCCGCCAAGAGTTTCTACCCCCTCAGCCCTCCTCAGCAGGAAGGCGATCTTCGTTCCGCCGCGGCGCCGGTCCAACCCCGCCGCGGCGCGGCTCCTGAAGCGCCAAACTGCAACGGCCGCTGTCTGACCGACTGGTCGTCACCGCCTCTGAGCGCCAACTACCTCGGCTTCGGCTACCTGGCCGAACAGGGCGGGCAACTGATCGCCTTCGGCCACATGTACAACACCACGGTCCCGGACATCGCCGGAGCGAAGGCGTTCAGAAAGTTGTACGACGGCCCGCTCACCGAGGCGGGCGCGAGGCAGATTGCGCACGAATACGCTGCCGACATCCTGAACCAGTTCGGTGTGCCGTCGCTGGCCGGGTCGAAGATCTACTTCGTCTCCGACCGCGGAGGCAGGGGGACGAAAGAGATCTGGTCGATGGACTTCGATGGCGCGAACGAGCGTCAACTGACGCAGTTCAAGTCGATCTCGACCATGCCGGCCGTCTCGCCCGACGGCCAGCGTCTGGCGTTCACCACATATGCCAAGGGGCAACCGCGGATCGAAGTCATGTCGCTGGAGACGATGCGATTCCTGCGATTCCTCAATCCGCAGGCGTCGATGAATGCGACGCCGTCTTTTACGCCGGACGGCTCGCAGATCCTCTTCGCTTCGTCTTTTGCCGGCTATTCCTCGCAGATCTACATCGCGAACTCGGATGGCAGCGGGTTGAAGCGGCTCTCCGACAACCGGGCGATCGAGGTCGAGCCAAAGGTGAATCCCAAGACGGGATCGGATGTCGTCTTCGTCTCCGGTCGCGGCGGGCCTCAGCAAATCTATAAGATGAATATCGACGGCGCCGGCGTCACGCGGCTCACCCCGGGTGAAGGCGAGGCCGCCAATCCTGCGTGGCACCCGGATGGCCAGCACATCGTTTTCAAGTGGACACGTGGATTTGCACCAGGCAATTGGAATATCTTTATTATGGATGTAGCATCTCGCGAAGTCGTTCAACTGACGCACGGCGCGGGTCGGAACGAAAACCCGACGTGGGCGCCCGATGGACGGCACATCGTGTTTTCTTCGAACCGGAGCGGTTCGACACAGATCTTCACCATGCTGGCCGACGGCACGGAGGTGAGACAATTGACCACAACCGGAAACAACAACATGCCGGTATGGGTTAAATAACGACTGAGGCCGGACAAAGAGCCGGCAGGGAAGGACTTGGATGTCAAGGGATAGAAAATCATGAGACAGAAACACATTGCTACAGCTCTTCTAGCAGCGAGCCTGTTGATGTTCGCTGCGGGGTGTAAGAAAAAGACTCCGGTCGTGGCTCCGCCGCCTCCGCCTCCTCCGCCTCCTGCGCAAGTGGTGAAGGCTCCGGCTGCCGTTATCAGCAGTTTCACCGCTGAACCGTCAACGATCGTCCGCGGCGAGGCATCGACACTGAGATGGAGCGTCGCCAATGCGACCGAAGTCACCGTGGACAACGGAATCGGTACGGTCTCGTCTTCCGGGTCAAGACAGGTTTATCCGACCTCCAACACCACTTACCGCATGACAGCCAAGGGCGCGGGCGGTGATGCCATCTCCGCCGTCACCGTGGCCGTCACCACGCCTCCTCCTCCGCCTCCTCCGCCCCCGGCGCGGAAGGCCAGCCTCGAAGAGCGCATGAATCGCGAGATCCAGGATGTCTTCTTCGATTACGACAAGAGCGAAATCCGCGAAGACTCCCGTGCCACGCTACAGCGCAATGCGGAAGCTTTCAAGGCGATCCTGTCCGACTTCCCGTCGGCCGTGGTCTCCGTTGAAGGCCATTGCGACGAGCGCGGGTCGGCCGAATACAACCTCGGCCTGGGCGACCGGCGCGCCTCGTCGGTCCGCGAATTCCTCACTCAGGTTGGCGTGCCCGGCGACCGGTTGAAGCCGATCAGCTACGGCAAGGAAAAGCCGGCCTGCACCGAAGCCAGTGAGAGCTGCTACCAGAAGAACCGCCGGGTTCACTTCGTAGGCGTTCAGTAATCTGGTTGCATTGACTCGATTGAAGGCGCGGGCCGCTCTGAGAGGGGCGGTTCGCGCCTGTCCGCTTTGTGAGGAGAATCAATGAAGACGACTTACTCCCTGGTCCTGATCCTGGCGGCCGCCCTGCTGGCCGCGCCCGTCCATGCCGCCGACAAGAGGGAACTCGCCCAGGTCCAGCGCGACATCGCCTTGCTTCAGGACGAGATGCGGGTGTCGCTCAAGGCTCAGAACGACCGTCTGATCGCCATGGAGTCCATGCTCAAGACGATGCTCGATCAGTTGGCCGCCACCAACCGGGCCGTCACGGTACTCGACGGCAGTCTGAAATCGCGCGTCGAAGGCGGCGTGGTCAAGCCAATGGCGGAACTCGGTTCCCGCGTCGACAGCATGCACGAGGACTACCGCTATGTCCGTGAATCGGTCACGGAAGTGAACTCCAAACTCTCGAGGATTTCGGCGCAGGTCTCCCAGTTGAACGACGCCATCCGGACCATGCAGGCGCCGCCGGCGCCTCCCGCCGGCGCAGCCGTCACTCCCACCGCCTCCGGGCCGCCGCAAGGGGTGACGGCCGAAGGCCTCTTCCAGGACGCGCTGCGTGATAAGTCCGGCGCGAACAGCGATCTCGCCCTGCGTGAGTTCAATGACTATCTGACGTGGTATGGCAGCACCGATCTCGCGCCCGAAGCGCAGTATTACATCGGCGAGATCTATTACAACAAGAAGGACTTCGACAGCGCCCTGAAGGCCTTTGACATGGTTCTCGAACGCTACCCCAGGAACGCCAAGACCAACGACGCCCGCTTCATGAAGGGGCGCTCTCTCGTCCAACTCGGCCAGCGCAACGACGGCGCCGAGGAGTTCCGCGCACTGGTCAAAGCCAGCCCCAACAGCGAACTGGGCCGGCGCGCACAATCGGAACTTCGCTCGCTGGGCTTGAGTTCGGTATCGCCTCCGGCCAGGAACCGCAAGAAGTAGGCTTGGGCGCGGAGCCGGGAATCGCTGTTCCAAGTCACGACGAAGAGTCGCTGGGCATGGGCTCGCATGAGACCCGCGCCGGCAAGAGGACTGAAAATGGACGCCACTCAGCAGCCCGCAGAACAAGCCATTCCGGCCACCGTCGAAGAGCTTGCGGCGATGCTCGACTACCCGATCGAACCGGCGGTTCTCACCTCTGACGAAGTTTCCGCCGCCGTTCGTCTTGCGGCGTCCCTCGGGCTGGCCAGCGTTTCGGTCCCTTCATGCGAAGCCGATCTCGCCGTGAGACTGCTCGAGGGCACGGGTACCGCGTCCGCATCGCTGGTCGGCTACCCAATCGGCTCGGGTTCGACGGCCGCCAAACTCTATGAAGCGCGCGACCTGCTGCGGCGCGGCGTGAAGGAAATCGAATTCGTCCTCAACCTGGGCAAACTCGCCTCCCGGCAGTTCCAGTACATCGAGTCTGAACTGTTGCAGATATCGAATTCCTGTCACGAGCACGGCGCGATTCTCAAGGTTGTCTTCGAGGCCCCGAAACTGGCTGAGGATCTCAAGGTAATCGCCTGCAAGATCGCCAAACGGGTCGAAGCCGACATCGTTGTCTCGGCTGCGTTCCCGCTGCCCGGCGCAGGTTCCGATGCCAACCTGGCCCTGCTGAAGAGAGTGTCAAAAGAGGTCTGCGCCCTCTCCGGATGCGCCGGGGATCTCGATCAGGCGTTGTCGCAGCACCTCATGGGATGTGCGCGCATCCGCTGCGCATCACCGCGTGAACTGCTTGCGGCCTGGAAGGCGCGGCTAGATGCAGTAGCCGCATCCAGCGGGAACGCGCCTGCGTGATATGCTCTGAGAATCCTCACCCACCGGAATGCTGTTACGTAAGCACCTGCCGAAGATCTGTATCGCCTTAGGCCAGACCGACCCAAGCCGCCTGCTCGAGTTGGCGCGTCACGAGGCTTCTTGCGGCGAACGCTTCCTGGAATTCAGGCTTGACTACCTGGCGCGGCCGGCCCAGGGGGCGGCGCTTATCGCCGACTTCCTCAAAGAGTATCCCGAATGCTCGATCCTGGCGACTTGCCGCCGCCATCAGAATCATGGCCGCTTTAACGGCAGCATCGAGCAGCAACTTGGCGTCCTCTCCGAGGCCATCGCACGAGGAGCCAAGGCGGTCGATGTGGAAATCGAGAGCGCCGAACTCGCAGTACCGGGAGTGAGGGAGTTGACGGCTCATGCCACCCTCGTGGTCTCCTATCACAACTATGAAGGCACGCCGGCCATGGAGCCCGTCCTGCGTCGAATGTTGAAAGTGCCGGCTGATGCGTACAAAATCGTCACAACCGCCCGCAAGCCTTCCGATACCTTGAGGCTTCTCGCGCTGTCCAAGAGCGCGCCGAAGACGCCGCTGATCCTGCTGGCCATGACTGAACTCGGCTTCCCCTCGCGCGTCCTTTCCCTTGCCGGCGGCGGCCTTTACACCTATGCCGCCCCGTCGCTGGCTGAAGGCACCGCGGCCGGGCAGGTCTGCGCAAGGAGTCTGCGGCAGATCTACCGTTGCGAGAAACTCACCAAAAGCACCAAGGTCTTCGGAGTCATTGCCGACCCGGTGCAGCACTCTATTTCGCCCGCGGTGCACAACCGCGCGCTGCAGTCGCGCCGCATCGACGCCGTCTATCTGCCCTTTCTCGTCGCGCCACTGCAACTGAAGGACTTTTTCCTGCTCGCCGACAAGTTGCCGATCAACGGCTTTAGCGTGACCATTCCGCATAAACAGCGGGTCATCCGCTACCTCGATGCGGTCGATTCCCTGGCCAGGCGCATCGGCGCCGTCAATACGGTCTGGAAGAAGGCCGGCAAGTGGCGAGGCGCCAACACGGACGCCAACGGAGTGAGGGTTCCGTTGGAGAAGCGGCTCAAACTCGGGAAGTCATCCGTCCTTGTCGCCGGCAACGGCGGCGCTGCCCGTTCGGCCGTCTTCGCCTTGGCCGACGCCGGCGCAAAGGTTTTTGTCACCGGGCGCAATCCCGACCGCGTTCGCGCCCTGGCTAAGGCTTGCGGCGGCACCGCGGTGGCGACCGAGCATATATCCGAGGCGCATTACGATGTCCTCGTCCATGCCACGCCAGTGGGCATGTGGCCGGAAACCGAGCGGTGTTACTTCGAGGACAACATCCCCGCCGATGTCGTCTTCGATCTCGTTTACAACCCGCACGACACGCTGCTGCTGCGCCGCGCAAGAGAGCAGGGCTGCGAAGTCATTCACGGTATCGAGATGTTCGTCGAGCAGGCCAGCGAGCAGTTCCACCTCTTCACCGGTGTTCCAGCGCCCCGCCAGGCCATGGAGCGGGCGGCGGTGGAAGCCCTGGCGTCCCACGCCAGCAATCACCGCGGAGAATGTGAATGAAACTCACGCCCAACTCCACTTTGACCAGGCGCGGACTCGGGGCGCTCCTGGTTGCGGCGCCGGTTGCCGCAACAGCGGTCCAGGGCGAGCAGAAGCCTCCCCTCGACGAAGCTCGTGAATCATATGCGAGCAACCTCAAGCGCCTGAAATCTGTTCGATTGGCCCGAGAGGTCGAACCATCATTCCGATTCGAGCCCTAATCCGATGGCAGGCTTGTCCGAAGAATCGTACTTCCAGACTCTGACCGAGTGGAATGCCCAACTGCGGTCCCGCGGCATCTCGGCAACTGATCTCACTCGGGCGTATCTTGACCGGCTGGAGCGAATCGGGCCACGCCTGAACGCCGTCGCGCTGCTACTGAAAAGTGACTCCCTCGACCAGGCCCGGGATGTGGACAAAGCGCTGAAGCGCGGGCGGTTCAAGAGCGTCCTTCAGGGCATTCCCTATGGCGCCAAGGACCTCTTCGCCGTCGCCGGGCGGCGCACCGAGTGGGGCGCGCCTCAATTTGCGGGGCAGGTATTCAAGGACTCGGCGACGGTCATCAGGAAACTGCAACGCACCGGCGCCGTGCTCGCCGCCAAGCTGTCCATGATCGAGCTTGCCGGTGGCGGCGGGTACAGGTATGCCGCGGCCTCGGTCAGCGGTCCATGCCGGAATCCTTGGGACCTGAACCGCTGGGCCGGCGGATCCTCAAGCGGCTCGGCCGCGGCCGTTGCGGCGGGCCTTGTCCCCTACGCCCTGGGCTCCGAGACTTCGGGTTCCATCATTACGCCCTGCGCTTTCTGTGGCGTGACTGGTCTCCGCCCGACCTATGGCCTTGTCAGCCGCGCCGGAGCCATGGCCCTTTCCTGGTCCCTGGACAAGATCGGTCCGATTGCCCGCACGGCCGAGGATTGCGGCCGCATTCTTGAAGCCATCGCCGGCGGCGACCTGGAAGACCCGGGATCGGCCAACAAGTCATTCCGCTTCTTCCCTCAATTCGCGCCTCGCTTTAAGGACCTTCGCGTCGGCTATTCAAAGGCCGATTTCGAGGAGTACGCCGAACCGGCATTGCGGCCGTTGTTTGCCGCGGCTCTTGAACAGATTCGCGGCTTGGGCGTGGAACTCGTGGAGACCTCCCTTCCCGGCCACCCCTATTCCGCCGCCGTCTCGACGATCATCGGGGCCGAGGCCGCCTCCATCTTCGAGGACCTGATTGAGGACGGCCGGATCCAGCAGTTGAAGGATGCCCGTCAGGCGGCTGGACTCGTGGCCGCCGAATCCATTTCCGCGACCGGCTACCTGCGCGCCTGCCGAATCCGCTCCCTCATCCGGAGCGATTTCGCAAAGCTTTTCAGGACAGTGGATGTGCTCTTTTCGCCCGCGCGTTACGCTGTCGCGCCCCCGATCGACGAACCCCTGGATCGTCCGTCAGGCTCTGTAGGAGCAAGTCAGGCCGGCGGTCTGCGCAACATGATTCCGGCCGGAAATCTCGCCGGCCTGCCCGCCCTGACCGTGCCCTGCGGCTTCGCCAATGGATTGCCCGTCGCATTCTCACTCGTCTCCCGGCCCTTTGCCGAAAACACGATTCTTTCATTAGGCGTCGAGTATCAGAAGCGGACGGACTGGTACCGCCGCCGGCCCCCGCTGTAAGGCCTAGTACTATTTGGCTAAATCGTCTGGTCTGCCCCGCCGTCATTTAGGGCTACATGCCGCCCCCATTTTAGGAGAGAATGCAGGCATGGCAGCATCGCAGCCTCGAATGGTCCTGAGAGGGGGTTTGCCCTCGCAGGACGCGTTGACCGGGCTGGCTACGGGATCGGAATGTGAGCGCCTTCTCGATCGCGCACTCGCGGAAGCCACTACACCGGGCCAGGCGGTTCTCTGTGTCTGCTATATCAGGCTGGACCGCTTTCGCCACTTGAATCGCTGGCGTGGCTTCGCCGCCGGCGACCGCGCTTTGCAGGAATGCGCAGCCCGAATTCCCGCGCGCCCTCAGGCGGTCAAGACTGCGCTTATCCCTATCGTTGCTCGCATGGGCGGCGACGAATTTGCATATGTAACGTCTCTCGCATCGCCCGAATCAGCAGTTGAACATGTCTCCGGGCTTCTCCATGATTTGCGGCGGCCCATCGAAATCGACGGGCAGTCCGTCTATCTCACCCCCAGTATCGGCTTTCATGTCGTCAAACCGGCGGAAACCGATGCGCATGCCGTCCTGCAATCGGCCGCCGCCGCGGCTGCCCGCGCACGCACAAGCGGCGGCAATACGCTGCATCTGGCCGTTTCCGGCGACGCGCCCGATGGCGATTCGCGCTACGAATTGATCCAGGATTTGCGCCAGGCCGTCCGCCGCTCCGAACTCCTGCTCAGGTTTCAGCCTCAGGTGGACCGCGCCTGCATGTTGGACGGGTTCGAAGTCCTTGTTGCGTGGAAGCACCCCCGGTTGGGCGTGGTTGAGGCGGACGTTTTCATCCGTCTCGCTGAGGAGTCGGGCCTGATCGCTGAATTGGGCGAGTGGGTTCTGCGCCGGACCTGCATGCAGATCGCCATCTGGAAGCAATCCGGGTTCCGGTGCCCGAAGGTCGCGGTGAACGTCTCTCCCATGCAGTTTGCCAGCCCCGAATTCGTCGGGCAGGTCCTGTCCATTCTCGAGGAAACCGGAGTCGCCGGCGCCAGCCTCGAGTTTGAGATCACCGAGAATGCGGTTTTGCGTGACATTGAGGAGTCGGCCGAACGGATGCGTACATTGTGCCGCCACGGCATCTCATTCGCAATCGACGACTTCGGCGTCGGCTACTCCCCGCTCACCTACCTCCACCGGCTTCCAATCAGCACGATCAAGGTCGACCGGTCGTTCACCGGTGAAATCGCCAGCAGCGGCGGCAGCCTGCCCTTGGTTCATACCATCACCGTACTCGCCCATCAGCGCGGCCTGAAGGTGGTGGCCGAAGGAGTCGAGACCCCGATGGAGATGAAGATGGTCCGCGCCGCGCGATGCGATCGAATGCAGGGCTTCCTGTTCGGCTGCCCGCTCCCGGCCGAGGACACCGAGCCTCTCTTCCGTCGCGAAGGATCGCTGGGGCCGCAGGGCGGTCCGCCGCTCGAGGATCAGCTCTTTTAGATCACTGAAGCCTGCCGATTTCGGTCACGGATCGTCCCATAATCGGACACCCAGGTTCGTTTGGTCGAATTTTCGGCAGGGCTATGTGATTTACAATCAGTTAGATGCCGATGCCGCCCGGTTTGGATCGGCGATTGCATTTTCTGAGATTGGAAGAATTGCATGGACGTTCCCAGAGAAGGAGCCCGAAAGAAGCGGATCATCCGCCGCACGATCATTGGCGTGATCGTGCTGGCGGCGATCCCGCTGATCACATGGGGCTTGTCGAAACTGAAGCCGGCCGCGCCGTCGGTCGAGAAATCAACGCTGTGGTCGGACTCGGTCAAACGCGGTTCGATGATCCGCCAGGTCCGGGGTCTCGGCACGCTGGTGCCCGAGGAAATCCTCTGGATTCCTGCGGCAACCGACGGGCGCGTGGCGCGGGTAGCGATTCGCCCTGGCGCGCGCGTTTCGCCCCAGACCGTGGTCGTTGTTCTGGACAACCCCGACCTCGTTCTCTCCGCCGAGGATCTGAGGTGGCAGATCAAGGCGGCCGAGGCCAACATGACCGACCTGAGAGTCAAACTTGAAACGTCGCGCCTCGACCTCCGCGCCTCCGTCGCAAGGGTCGAAAGCGAGTATGTGCAGGCAAAGCTCAAGTGGGAGCGTGACGCCGCCCTTCTAAAGGAGGGCTTGACGCCGGATCTCACCGTCAAACTGAGCAAGGCGACCGTTGACGAGTTGGCCAAACGCTATGACATCGACCTCAAGCGGCTCGAAATCAGCGGGCAGTCGGCGCAGGCGCAGTTGGATTCGCAGCAGGTGCAGATCGAGAAGACCCGCGCGGCCTACGATTTGAAACGGAAGCAGGTGACCGAACTCACCGTAAGGGCCGGCACCGAAGGCGTCCTGCAGCAGATGCCGGTCGAGGTGGGCCAGCGTGTCACAGCCGGAACCATTCTGGCCAAGGTCGCCCAGCCGTCGAAGCTCAAGGCCGAAATCAGGATTCCGGAAACCCAGGCCAAGGACGTCGCACTCGGCCAACCGGCCGAAGTCGACACCCATAATGGAGTGATCAAGGGCCGGGTCGCTCGCATCGATCCGGCCGCGGTCAACGGCAATGTCACAGTGGATATTACGCTTGAGGGCGCGCTGCCGGCCGGAGCCAGACCCGACCTCAGCGTCGAAGGCGTCATCGAGCTTGAGCGTCTGACGGACGTCCTCAATGTCCAGCGGCCTGTGGCCGGACAGCCCAACAGCATGATCAGCCTGTTCAAGCTCTCGCCGGATGAGAAGGTGGCGACGCGGGTCCAGGTGAGAATCGGCCGCGTGAGCGTCCAGACCGTGGAGATCCTTGACGGACTGAAGCTTGGAGACAAGGTGGTCCTATCAGATATGTCGGCGTGGGACAGCCACGACCGTCTGCGCCTGAATTAGTGGCAAGTCCAGGAAAGGGAACGAAGTAAATGAATGACCAGGCCCTGATTACGTTGGATGGCGTGACGAAAGTGTTCGTCACCGAGGATGTCGAGACGCACGCCCTCTCGGGTATCCATCTGGGGATCCAAAAGGGCGAGTATGTGTCCATCGCCGGCCCGTCGGGCTGCGGCAAGTCCACATTGCTCGCGATTCTCGGACTCCTCGATTCGCCATCCGGGGGCAACTACACCTTGAATGGAGAGCCCGTTCATGGTCTCAACCTGGCGCAGCGCGCCCGAATCCGCAACCGCGAGATTGGCTTCATCTTCCAGGCGTTCAATCTCATCGGCGACCTGACGGTCTATGAGAACGTCGAACTGCCGCTCACCTACCGCGGGATGGGGTCGGGCGAGCGAAAGAAGAGGGTGCACGATGCCCTGGAGCGGGTGGGGATGTCCCACCGCGTGAAGCACTATCCCGCCCAGTTGTCGGGCGGCCAGCAACAGAGGGTCGCCGTGGCCAGGGCGCTGGTGGGCAGTCCGTCGATCCTGCTCGCGGACGAGCCGACAGGCAACCTCGATTCGGCGAACGGTGAAGCCGTCATGTCTCTCCTCAGTGAGCTGCACAAAGCCGGCGCGACCATCTGCATGGTGACGCACGATCCGCGCTACGCCGAATTGGCGGACAGGACCATCCACATGTTCGACGGCCGCATCGTCGAGGAAAACCAGGCGGTGGCGTCGTGAAACGCGGACCCGAGCCCGATTCTGTAGCGCTCATCGTGCTTGCCCTGGGGCTGCTCACAATGGGGTGGGCCGGTCAGCGCCCTGTGCCCGAAACGGCGCACCTTCTCATGGTTGCGGCGGACGCGCCAACGATCGTTCAGGAGTTTCCCGACGCCTGGATCAGAGAGTTCGACCTGAAGCGCGAGCGCCTCATCGAGCGACTCGACGGCAAGATGGACGACCTTCGCAGGAAACTCGAACGGCGCCAGAGCCGGGCGAAGGTCATGCTGGCCATCTGCGGGTGACCCTGACTGCATGGCGGTCACGGCGCCTCTTCCCAACTGAGATTCCTATCCGGGGCGGCGAAGTGCGAGAATGGCGCTTCGACCTCAAGGCTCACCCATCATGGACGCCAAACAAGCCAGGATCCTGATCGCCGACGACCAGGACGACATCCTCACGGCCCTTCGCCTGCTGCTCAAAAACGAGGGCTTCGCGGTCGATCAGGCAAACTCCCCTGCCGCCGTGCTGTCGGCCCTCGACAAGCGGGAATACGATGTCCTGCTGATCGACCTCAACTACACCCGCGACACAACCTCCGGTGAAGAGGGCCTCGACCTGCTGGCCCGCGCCCTTACCACCGACCCGATGCTGCCCGTCGTCGTGATGACCGCCTGGGGCACGGTCGATCTCGCCGTGGAGGCGATGCGTCGCGGCGCCAAGGACTTCGTTCAAAAACCCTGGGACAACGCCCGCCTGCTGGCCACCGTGCGGACACAGGCGAGCCTGGCCCAAGCCTTGCGCAGGGGCGCCCGCCTGGAGGCCCAAAACCGCCTCATGTCGGGCGACAAGCGGCCCGCCATGATCGCCGAGTCCGCCGCCATGCAGCCTGTGCTGGCGATGGTTGAACGGATCGGTCCGTCGGACGCCAATGTGCTGATCACGGGTGAACCCGGCACGGGCAAGGAAGTAATCGCACGGACGCTTCATGCCATCTCGGCCCGCTCCTCGCAGTCGATGGTGACAGTGAACATGGGCGGGCTTGCCGAGGGCGTGTTTGAAAGTGAGCTTTTCGGACACGTGAAGGGCGCGTTCACCGACGCCAAGACCGACCGCGTCGGGCGCTTCGAACTGGCCGAGAGCGGGACGATCTTTCTCGACGAAATCGCCAACCTGCCCTTCGCGTTGCAAGCCAAACTGCTGCGGGTGCTGGAAACCGGAGAGATGGAGCGCGTCGGCTCGTCGAAAACGAGGCGCGCGGATGTGAGGGTTTTGTCGGCGACAAACGCGAATCTGCATGTCGAATCGGCCGAGGGCCGTTTCCGCCAGGATCTGCTCTACCGGCTGAACACGGTCGAAATCCATCTGCCGCCGCTCCGTGAGCGCAAGGAGGACATTCCCCTCCTGGCCAGCACGCACCTTGCCGCGATGGCCAAACGCTATCGCAAGGAACTCCGCGGTTTCGAGCCGGCCGCTCTGCGGGCTTTGATCGACCATGCCTGGCCGGGCAACGTGCGGGAACTCATGCACGTCGTTGAACGGGCCGTCCTGATGGCCCGCGGAGCTTCGATTCAACCGGTCGATCTTGCGCTGCGCGCGCCCGTGTCAGCGCCGGGACGGCTCGAGGAAATGAGCATTGAAGAGGTCGAGGAGTTCCTCATCAGGAAAGCTCTGGCCCGAAATGACGGCAACGTCAGCCATGCGGCGGCGGCCCTGGGCTTGAGCCGGAGCGCTCTCTACCGCCGCCTGCAACGCTATCAGATATGAGGCTCTTCCGGTCAGCGTCGCGTTGGGCGAAAGCGCACGAAAACCGGGTGTGGATTTACTGCCTGATGGCCGGCGCCCCTGCCGTGCTGTTCTGCATTTTCGTTCTCACGACCGGCGGATACGAAGAAAAGGTCCAGTGGACGATCGGGACGGTGGTTTGCGGTTTCTGGTGGGCTTTCGCATGGTCTGCGCGAGAGAAAGTCATATCCCCGCTGAGGACGCTATCGAACCTGCTGGAAGCGATGCGCGAGGGCGACTACTCGATCCGCGGGCGAGGCGCCAGTGAAGGCAGTGCCCTGGGTGAAGTGATGATCCAGGTCAACGCCATGGCGGCGACCCTGCGGAACCAGCGCCTCGGAGCTGTCGAGGCGACTGCCCTTCTCATGAAAATAATGGAGGAGATCGATGTTGCGCTGTTCACCTTCGATGGCAGCGGCAGGCTGAAACTGGTGAACCGCGCGGGAACAAGACTCCTGGCGCGCGATGCAAAGGCCCTGCTCGGCCAGGGCGCCGGCGAACTGGGCCTCGCCGAACTGCTTCAGGGCGAAGTCATGCGGACGGTGACGCACTCGTTCCCTGGCGCTTCGGGCCGTTGGGGCGTGCGGCGCGGATTGTTCCGGGAAAGCGGACTCCCGCACACGCTGCTCGTCGTCTCGGACCTCACTCAAGCCCTGCGGGAAGAGGAGTTACAGGCCTGGCAAAGGCTCGTCCGCGTCCTGGGGCACGAGTTGAACAACTCGCTCACGCCGATCAAGTCTCTCGCGGGCAGCCTGCGCCGGCTCGCCGGCCGGCCTGAACCGACGGCCGACGAACGCGCCGACATGTTGGCGGGACTGGCCATTATCGAATCACGATCGGACGCGCTCGGCCGGTTCATCGGCGCCTACTCGCGGCTGGCGAAGTTGCCGCGTCCGCGTCTGGCCCGCGTCGACGTCGAGACTGTTCTGCGGCGCGCGGCGGCGATGGAGCACAGAATGAGCGTCACGGTACTGCCCGGTCCCGCGGTCTCGATCCGGGCCGATGCGGACCAGGTCGAGCAGGTTCTCATCAACCTGATCCACAATGCGGTGGACGCGGCGCAGAGCCTCGCCGGGACAGTGGAAGCCGGATGGAGGCTGGAGGCGGGCAAGGTCATCCTCACCGTGACCGACTCGGGTCCCGGCCTGGCAAATACCAACAACCTCTTCGTCCCGTTCTTCACCACCAAGCCCGGCGGATCGGGCATTGGTCTGGTGCTGTCCCGCCAGATCGCGGAAGCGCATGGCGGTTCGCTTCTTCTCGCCAACCGTCCGGATGCCACCGGCTGCCAGGCCGCGCTCGTTCTCCCTCTTTGAAAAGCGCAAGTGTCCGTTTACGCTTGTTGCACTTCTCAGGGTGGTGGCGATAGGATGTGGATTCCGGATATTTAGAAGTGCTTTTCAGGGATATTCAAGTCGCCGTCCGGCTGATGGCCCGCCAGCCGGTATTTACGCTCTCCGCGGTAGCTGTGCTTGCTGTCGGGATTGGCGCCAACACCGCGATTTTCAGCCTTGTAAACAGCGTCCTCTTCCAGCCTCTGCCCTACCCGGACGCGGACCGGCTGCATTATGTCTGGAAAAGAAGTCCGGAACGGCAGATGCCACAGGCCAGCTTTTCCGCGCCCGAGTATCAGGATTTTGCCTCCAGGTCGAAGTCTTTTTCACGCCTCTCCGCGTTCCGTAACTACGGCGCAAGCTGGACGGGCGACGGCCCTCCCCTTCGGGTGATGACAAAGCTGGTGTCGGTAAATTACCTGGAGATGCTCGGCAAGCGTCCCTTCAAGGGCCGCGGCTTCGTCAAAGAGGAAGGCGTCTTCGGCAACGGGCAGGTCGTCGTGCTGTCCGAGACGTTCTGGCGGACGCGCATGGGCGCGGCGGCGGACGTGGTTGGGAAGAGGATGGTTCTCGACAACGGGCCTCACGAGATCGTCGGGGTCGTAGCCGAAACGCCGGGTGAACCACGCGCGCCGGATATGTATATCCCGGCTGCCTTCTCGCCGCAGGAACTGGCCACGCGCGAGGCCCGGTACCTCAGCGTGATGGGGCGGTTGTCGCCTTCAGTTACTCCCGGGCAGGCCCAGGCCGAACTGGACGCGCTCAGCAAGGCGCTCGGGCAGGAACACCCCGAGACTGATGCGGGCTGGACAGTGTTCCTGAAGCCCGCCCACGACGAGTTGACCGGGCCGTTCCGCCAGCCCTTGCTTGTGCTGTTCGCAGCGGTTGGCCTGCTGTTTCTCATCGCCGGATTCAATCTGGCAAACCTTCTTCTGGTCCGGCTTGGCGCCCGCCGCAAGGAGATCGCCGTCCGTTCCGCCCTCGGCGCAAACCCGTGGCGCGTCTTCAGGCAACTCCTGACCGAGAGCGTCGCGTTGTCGCTGCTGGGCGGCTTGATCGGCGCACTGGTGGGGTGGTGGGCCTTCGGACTGATCAAGGATTGGAGCCTCCTGTCGCTTCCACGTTTGGAGGCGGCCAGGTTCGACATTCAAGCTCTGCTCTTCGCCTTCCTGCTGGCCCTTTGCGCAGGCGCGGTCTTCGGATGCCTGCCTGCCTGGCGGACAGTGCGCCTCGATCTCGCCTCCTGCCTGCGCGAGGAGACCCGTGGCGGCACCGCCGGCGCGGGGCGGGTTGCGGCGCGCTCGATACTTGTCATCTCCGAAGTCGCTCTCTCCGCGATCCTCCTGGTCGCGGCGGGTCTGCTCGTCCGGACCATCGCCGGCCTGACCGAAATCAATCCGGGGTTCGACGCCACCGGCGTCACCACCTGCCGCGCCACCCTGCCCGATGCCAGATACTCGACGCCCGAACTCCGCGCCGCCTATGTCCGCAACGCCGTGGCGCGCCTGGAAGCTCTGCCTGGCGTGACCGCCGCCGGCGTCACCACGGCGCTGCCGTTCATGCAGGTGAACTGGATCGCCCAGTTCGCCATCGAAGGACGGCCCGACCTGGACGGCCAGAAACTCAGCGCAACCTACAACGCCATCTCAACGCGGTACCTCGACGCGCTCAACATCCCTCTGGTGAAGGGGAGGAAGTTCACCGAAAGGGACGACCTGACCGCGCCGCCGGTGGTCCTGATCAGCCAGGCGATGGAACGGACCTGGTTCGACGGGCGCGGCGCCGTGGGGCAGCGTCTGCGCATGAGAGTCGCCAACCACGTATTTCGCGCGGAAATCGTGGGAGTGGTGGCCGACGTGAAGCATTTGCAGTTGGACGAGCCGCCGCGCGTGGCCATATACCAGCCTCACGCCCAGTTGCCCTGGCCCTTCCTGGCGGTGGCCGTGCGTTCGACCAACGATGCCGCGGCGATGGCGAATGCGGTCAGGCGGGCCTTCTTTGAAGTGGACCCCGAGACGCCGGTCGACAGACTCCAGCCACTGTCAGTGCTGCTCGAGACCTACCTGGCGCAGAAGCGGCTGGCCATGACTCTGCTCATCGTTTTCGCCGCCCTTGCCCTGGCCCTATCGGCGGTCGGGCTGTACGGCGTCCTGTCGATCTCCGTCGCGCAAAGGACGCGCGAATTCGGCGTCAGGTCGGCGTTGGGCGCGACTCGCACTGACATCGTCCGGCTCGTCTTCCGCGACGGGATGCTCCTCGCCGCGATCGGGATGGCCATCGGCCTTGCCTGCTCCCCCCTGGCCACCCGCGCCATGGAGACGATGCTCTACGGCGTGAAACCCCTGGACGGGAAGACCTATGCCGTCGTGGCAGCCATGCTGCTGCTGGTTTCGGCGGCCGCCATCCTCGTGCCCGCGCTAAGAGCCTCGAAGGTTGAACCCTCCGAGGCCCTGCGCGATTCCTGACCCGCCTAGGCGTCCAGGGATGGGATGTCCACCCAGGACCGCTTCTCCCAGGATTCGATCCCCAACTCGGCCAGTTGCACGCCCTTCGCGCCTTCCAGTAGCGACCATTGGAACGGCGTGTCCTTCACGACGTGCAGCAGGAACATCTCCCACTGGCGCTTGAAGGCGTTGTCGTAGTTCTCCTGGTTCGGCATCTTCTGCCAGCAGTCATTGAAGACCAGCGGACTGTCGACATCCGGGTTCCAGACGGGCCGCGGCGTGCCGCCATAGGGTTGAATCCAGCAGTGCCGGAGCCCGGCGACCGCCGAGCCGCGGGTGCCGTCCACCTGAACGGTGAGCAGGTCGTCGCGGCGCACCCGCACGCACCAGGATGAATTGAAGTGAGCGATGACGCCGCCTTCGAGTTGGAACGTGGCATAGGCGGAGTCGTCCGCCGTGCAGTCGTAGGGCTGGCCCGATTCGTCCCAGCGCCGCTTGACGTGCGTCGCGCCGAGGCAGGAGACGGCCTGGACGTTGCCGAACAGGTGGTCCAACATGTACCGCCAGTGGCAGAGCATGTCGATGATGATGCCGCCGCCGTCGGCTTTTCGATAGTTCCAACTGGGACGCTGCGCCGTAACGGAGTCGCCCTCGAAGACCCAGTAGCCGAACTCGCCCCGGACCGACAGGATCCTGCCGAAAAAGCCCGTGTCCATCAGCAGTTTCAGTTTGAGCATGCCCGGCAGCCAGAGCTTGTCCTGAACAACTCCGTGCTTGACCCCCGCCGCCTCGGCCTGTTTGTAGAGGCCGAGCGCGTCCGCGAGCGAATTCGAAGTCGGCTTCTCGCAGTAGACGTGCTTGCCGGCCTGGATCGCTTTGGAGACGTCCGGTACCCGGCGGTCAGTCGTCTGCGCGTCGAAGTAGACCGAGTACTGCGGATCGGCCAGCGCCTTGTCGAGATCCGTCGTATAGGGCACACCGCCCGCCTGGGCGGACAGGGCGGACAGTTTAACCGGATTGCGTCCAACCAGCAGGGGCTCCGGCATGATGAACTCGGTCGGGCTGACCCGCACGCCGCCCTGCTGGCGGATTGCGACGATCGAGCGCATCAGGTGCTGGTTGGTCCCCATGCGTCCCGTGACGCCGTTCATGATTACGCCCACCTTGTGGACAGTCGCTTCACTCATGCGATTACTCCTCGGGTTTCTTCGTGCATTGCGGCTGTGCGCCTTCGGGCAGCGGAGGAGCTTCGACACCTGCCTTGGGCAGCGTGCCGTCGAGTTCCTGGCGCCAGTGGGCGACGTCGCCCGCCGGGCCGTAGCAGTAGATCATCCGAGCCGGCGTGCCGCCGATATTGGTCAACTGATGAAAGACGCCGGGCGTGATATAGGCCGCCTGTCCCGTGGTCAGAATCCGGCGTTCCTCGCCCAGGCACATCTCGCAGGCGCCTTCAATGATGATGTAGACCTCCTCCTGCTCCTGGTTGTGCCAAGGCACCTGGCCGCCGTTGGGCTCCAGGGTGACGTTGCCGATGGCGAAGTTCCTGCATTGGATCGGCGACATGCCGCCAACAAGATTCTGGGTGCGGCGGCGGGCAGGGTAAGTCCTGCCCGCGATCTCATTGAGGTCGGCGATAATCATGATTCTCCTATCCTCCCAACCCCGCGGGTCTCAGGTCTTCGGGATGCGGGCTCTCCTCGGCAAACCGGCGATAGCCAGCGCTCCGACGAAGGCAGTGGCGAAGACGGCGAGCATCGCCGAGTGATAGTCGCCGGCGAAGAACAGGTCACGCAACCGGGCGACGAAGTTCGGGAACCAGAACTGCGCGATGGTGTCGGATGGGAGAATGGCCGACATGGCGCGGGCCAGCGAGTTGAGCCCGAACTGGTCGGCGGCCATGAGCGGAATCAGCATGTAGTCGGCGCCCATGGCGAAACCGAAGACGAGCGCGAAGAGGTAGACATAGCCCTCGCTCGCGGGGCGCACAAGGAATAATGATGGGATCGCGAAGGCGACGATCAGGTACGTCACAAGCATCACGTATTTGCGCGGGTACTTGTCCGCCAGGTATCCGGCCAGCAATCGTCCGGCGATGCTTGCCCAGAGCACCCAGAAGGAGGCTGTGCCCCAGATGGCGTTGCGCGCCGCCTGGTCCGTGAAGCCCTGGTACTCAAAGATAAACTTCATATGGAAGTTGACCGCGGCGATCGAGCCGATCGAAGCGGCGCTGCCCAGGAGCAGCAGCCAGAACGGCATCTGGCGGATGAGTTGGGCGAAGGACTGTCCTCCCGTGGAGGCCGCCGAGGCGGCCAGCGAGGGCTTTGCCTCCACCTTCTCAACCACAGATTTCGCCGCTTCGGGCTCCGGCTCCATCCCGTCAGGGTGTTGGCCCATCTCCGAAGGCTTGTCCTTCAGGAAGAAGAACGCCAGCGGCCAGGCCAGCAACAGCAGGAAGCTCATATAGCTTAGGGCTTCGGTGTACGGCATCTTCGAACTCAGGTAGGGTCCGAGCTTATTGCCGATCGACCCCACGATCGCCACGCCGACATAGGTGATGCCCATGGCGCGGCCGCGTTTCACCTTGAACCAGTTCGAGATGATGATCTGGTGCGGGATCGGGCCGGCAAGGAAGTAGCCCGTCATGTAAAGGCACCATGCCGCGTAGTATTCCCAGCGTGCCCCGCTGAGGTTCGCGAACCACTGGAAGCTGATAAACGTCAGGCCCGTGCCGACGATGATCAGCAGTCGCGGGCTGACGCGCGGCACGATGAACGGCCCAGCCCAGATGGTCAGCAATACCGCGGCCGGCGCGCCCAGCGTCACGAAACTGATGGGCCAGCTATGATCGTCGCGGAAGTAATCGAAGAAGAAGGCGATGTTGTAGTAGGGGAAGCCGGTAGAGATGCCGAACGTGAGGAAGCACGTGGCGACTATCCACCAGCCATAGAAACGTTTTTTCATTCCGGTTGGGCTCCTGTGAAGCCGGATCGGCTCCCGTGAAGATGAAGAGCGAATAAGCGACCGTTATATCACAGAGGGCCGCCCCGAGGTTCGGCGACCGGGCTCGAGCGGCGCGGGATCGCCTCCCAGTCAGCGGCCTGCGTCCGATGCGCTGCCCGGATGCGGCTATCCTCGGACCAGATCCAAGCGACAAGTAATCCTTGACCTTCTTGGGTTCAAGTGATTAGATACTTGATAGTCCGGTTCTCCGGACATTCACGCTCGGGGAGGTTAGAGGTAATCCATGAAGAGACTGCTAACTGTACTTGCGGCC
Organism: uncultured Bryobacteraceae bacterium; assembly: GCA_947084845.1. Taxonomy (GTDB): domain Bacteria; phylum Acidobacteriota; class Terriglobia; order Bryobacterales; family Bryobacteraceae; genus PNKE01. The sequence goes on from CAMTUE010000062.1 coordinate 35,995, forward strand.
CTTGTGCTGGCTTCCGCGTCGATGTACGCGCAGGAGTCCCGTGGCAGCATTTCAGGGCGCGTGACGGATCCTTCGGGAGCCATCGTGCCCGGCGCAACTGTTACCGTGACGAATACCGCGACGAACGCCTCGCGGCGTCTGGTGACCAACGATACAGGCTATTACGAGGCCAACCTGCTTGAACCTTCGACCTACACGGTCGGCGTCGAGGCGCAAGGGTTCAAGAAGTCACTCCGGTCGGGTATCACGCTCAATGTGTCAGCTCGCATCGAGATCGACGCGGTGCTTGAAGTCGGCGCCGTCGCGGAAACCGTGGAAGTTACCGCCGAGGCTCCTCTGCTTGAGACTACGACGGCCAGCGGCGGCCGCGTCCTCGATAACCGCCAGATTCTCAATCTGCCGTTCTCCGATACGAACCCGTTCGCCCTCAGCGCGCTCGCTCCTGGCATGCAGTGGACCGGCCAGCCTGAGTACCGGCGTCCATTCGACAATGCCGGCACCTCGTCGTTCAATACCGCCGGCGGCGTCGGCCAGAACGAGTACACCATCGATGGCATGACAGTCGTCGGTTCCGGACGCCGCGTCGGTTTCGTGCCTCCGTCCGATTCCATCACCGAGTTCAAACTCGAAACCTCGAACTTCGATGCCAGCCAGGGCTTCACCTCCGGCGCCGCCATCAATGTCAGTTCCCGCTCCGGCACCAACGCCCTGCATGGCGCTCTGTTCAACCAGCACTGGCAGCAGCGCTGGAACGCCACGCCGTTCTTTACTCGTGAGGCGTACGACGCCAAAGTCCGCGCCGGCACGATCGATCCGGAGAAGACCCAGAAACAGGCCACCGGCCGCTCCAACAATTACAGCGCCACGGCGTCCGGTCCGGTCTTCATTCCGAAGATCTTCAACGGGAAGGATAGACTCTTCTGGACCTTCACCTGGAACGGGATCCGCCAATCGAAGGCCGAGACAACCTCCTCCACCGACAGGACGGTGCCAACCATGGCCGCCCGTCAGGGAGACTTTTCCTACTTCCTCACCGTGCCCAACGGGGCCAACCGCTTCACCATCTACGATCCGCGCTCCGCGCGCCTGGTCGGCTCCAACGTGGTTCGCACTCCCTTCCCCGAGAACAAGGGAGTCCCGATCCTCAATCCGGCCTATGCGAATTTCGCGAAGCTCTACCCCACCCCCAACAACATCCCCGGCAAGGTCACGCCTGAGATGACCAACAACTACTTTGCCTCCGCCATGCCGAAGGACGAGAAGTTCCACGCCATGGTCAACCGCTACGACTGGGTCGTGAGCGACAACCACCGCGTCAACGCCCGCTGGCAATGGAACGACCGCCTGGCCGACGAGTACGACTGGACCTATGAGACCGTCCGCGGCCTCCACTCCAACGGCCTCACCCGCATTAACAGGGGCGGTAACGTCGGCTATATCTGGACAATAAGCTCCACCAATATTCTCGACGTGAACCTCGGCATCTCGCGCTGGGAGGAAGGCTCGCGCAATAAGTCGCGCACCAACTACAAGGCGGCCGACTTCGGCCTCCCCGCATACATCGACCAGCGCGCCGGCGCTTACACGCAACTGCCCCAAGTCGATTTCGACACCATGCAGGACATCGGTGGCGGTTATCCGGTCATCGGCACCAAACTCACCAACGTCGAGTTTCGAGCCGCGATGACCACGATCATGGGCAGCCACTCGTTCAAGTACGGAATCCAGGAGCGCAAGACCAACTTCGCCGCCGCCGGCCCCGGATCGAGCACCGGCTACTTCCAATTCCGCAATAGCTGGACCCGCCCCACCAACGTCGACAACCTCGCCGCGAACCACATCCATGAATGGGCGGCGTTCATGATGGGTGCGCCCAGCGGCGTGAGCATCGATTCAAACGATTCCTTCTACTTCCGCTCCCCCCGGCGCGCCCTGTTTTTCCAGGACGATTGGCGCGTCAGTAACAAACTGCGCCTCTCTCTCGGCCTGCGCTATGAGCGCGAAGCGGGCGTCGATGAGAGCTTCAACCGGGGCATCGCCTGGACCTTCACCGATGCAAAGAGCCCCATCACCGACATGGTCCAGGCCGCGTACGCCGCTAACCCCATCGCTGAGCTGCCGGCCAGTTCCTTCAAGGCGACCGGTATCTCCAGCTACCTTGGGACGGACGGCTTCGACACCGCCACGAAGGGCACCCACACTTTCCTGCCCAAGTTGGGCGTAGTTTACAGCATCAACAACAAGACGGTTATCCGCGGCGGCTGGGGCATGTATCAGGACACCCTGAACGTCTCAAACGACCGTCCGTACACCAACGGCTACACTCAGGCCACCAGCACCCCGATCAGCAACGACTCCGGCCTCACCTTCTGCTGCGGCGTCGGCGACGTTGCCGGGTTGAGCGCCTCGAAGACCCCGATGCACGATCCCTTCCCCGTGCGGCCGGCCAGCGGCAATACCCGTTTCGACAACCCGTACGGGTCGTCGCTCAAGGGGCTTGCCCTTTACGGCGGCGAATTCAACTCCCGCTTCTGGGAGTACCGGCCCGCGCTGCAGAACCGCTGGAGAATCGGCATCCAGCGCGAGATCATGAGCAACCTCATGGTTGACATTTCCTACAACGGCGCCCGCTCCTTCATCCCCGTCCAGAACAGGGTCAACTACCTCCCCGCGAGCAACTGGACCACGGGCATGGTGCGCGACCAGGCAAAGGACAACTTCCTCAACGGGAATGTCGCCAATCCTTACAACATTAAGAACTTGGCCGGGCTCGCCACATCCGACCCAACACTCTATCGCTTCATCAGCGGTCAGGGTTTCTATACCGGGTCAAACATCGCCCGCAACCGCCTGCTGCGCGGCTACTCGATGTACGGCGGCACCAACGGCCTTCGCGACTACCAGATCGGTGGCGATGGCCGCATCGGGAGCGTCCGCTATAACGACATGCAACTCCTCGTCGAACGCCGCATGACCAGTGGTTTCCAGACCACCTTCATGTACACCTATGCCGCCAGTTATGCGAAAGACTACTTCCTGGATGAGTTCGACCAGACTCCGTCCGAGCGCATCAACGACAATACCCGGCCTCACTCCATCGCCTGGACAGCCGTCTACGAAACCCCGTTTGGGAAGGGCAGGAAGTTTGTCTCCGGCGGCCCGATGTCCCACATCGTCGGCAACTGGAACCTGTCCTGGGTCTATACGATCGTTTCCGGCGAAGCCTCCGATTGGGGCAACCGCTTCTTCTACGGCGACATCAACCAGCTTGACAGCCTGTGGAAGTCGGAGGAGATGCGCAGCAGCAACATCCTCCAGTGGTTCGACCCGTCCATCTCCAGCGGCAATAGCGCCCCGCCTTCCGGCTTCACCGGATTCGAGGGCCGGGCTGCCGCTCAGCCCGGATCCTACCACGTGCGGGTCTTCCCGGTCCGTCTTGGTTCCCTCCGCCATGATGGCATCAAGAACCTCGATCTGAAGATTGAGCGGCTCTTCCCGATCAACGTGGAGCGCGGCATCCAGGCGCGTTTCGCGTTCGATATGCTGAACGCCACCAACCACACCAACTTCGCCGGACCTAACACCGATCCGACCAGCGGCAACTTCGGGCGCGTGACCAGTCAGCGCGGGCTGTCCCGCACCCTCCAGTTCACTCTGCGCTTCGAGTTCTAGACTCGAACCGCGCAAACGGACTGAAACGCCCGGCGGCTCTTCGGAGCTGACCGGGCGTTTTCGTGGTGGGACGGGGGGCATTCGCCGTGGGGTTTCGGGTCCGGGCGCCGGGGGTTACGTTCG
>CAMTUE010000063.1:0-50641 GCA_947084845.1 uncultured Bryobacteraceae bacterium
AGAAAGACCCGCAACGCCTCGGCGACCAAAGCGCTGCGGCTCAACCCGAGATCGCGAGCGGCCAGGTCAGCCTGCTCCATGAGCGCGTCGTCCACTGACACCGCAGTCTTCATACTTCTGGTTATACCATCTTGCATACCGTAGAACGAAGCACGGTGCAGGAATGGCCGCACTGGGCATCAACTTCACGCGGCCCGATTGCCGTGTTGAGGGCTTGGCGCAGATAGCGACCTCAGCCGTTGCGCGCGCTGTCCAGAAGACCGGCATCAAGACCATCGGCCTAAACGTCGAAACCACCAACACAGCCGCCATCCAAGCCTACGAGCGCATCGGATTTCGAACCCGGTTCAGTTACTTCGAAGGGCCAACAGACAGCATCTGAGCGCGTACTCCTCGCCGCCCTCGGGCTCACGCTGATGTTTGGTGCTGCCACAGCCCCAGACGTGGTGTCTGATAATAGGGATTGATGCCTGCCCCACGCTTCTCCTACCCCATCTCCGAGGACGTCCGGCATGCTCTGCTGAACTATCCCAGGATAGCCGGGAGCTTGAACATCCCGATTGCTGGCAGATCTCACCTTGAGATCGTGAGAGTGATGGGCAATCTTCATTACGATCACTGTGAGCGACTCGCGCAATTCATCGACGACCTAGTTCCAGTTTCCGGTGATATCGGCCGCAAGGTGCTGGCGGCTGCCGACCCATTTCAGTTCGCCCAAGCCCTTGCCGAGTTGTACTTGCTTGGGAGGCTGCGCCACGCGTTCGGCGATCAGGTTCACCCCGCCGATCTGGGCCCGAGTCAAAGAGGACCCGACATCGAGGTTCAGTCGCCAGCCCTCCTCGCGAAATTGGAGGTCTACACTCCCATTGAACTCAGCCGCAGTCAGACGCTCGAACGCTACGTGCCGATAGTGCTGAAATACATCGATGCCCCAGTTGGCTTTAGCCTCAACGCCGAAATGGTTGATACCAACAACGACCTCTTCTGCGTGTACAAGTTTCAGTCGGCCCCAGGAGCATGGCTGGAGGATTTCGCGGAGAAGGCCGCAGACTGGATAGACAAGGCATCGACGGGGGCAACTCTCAGTCTGCCAGTTCCAGCACCCGGGGTTGTGCTAAAGCTCCGCCTGGTCAAGCGATTCGACGATCCCACGCACCGGGAAGTCACTTTCAGCCCGCCGGGCAAGTCGACTGATACCAGGTTGTTCTTTGAGGTTGGCACTTTTTGTGACACGGCGAAGTCCGAATGGGGGCGGAAGCTGAAGGCCAAGTTGTTCAAAGAGCAGTGCGGGCATTCCGGTGACGGCGTGCTGCGCATCTTGGTACTGAACTTCTCGTTGGCAGACACTGGTTGGCCTGAGTTCATCACCCGGCCGAGTTTCCATGACCGATTCGCCGCAACCATCGACTGCCTGGTCAAGACCAAACGGCCGTACGATGTTGTTCTGCCTGCCAATCTGAGCTTGACTCCTTTTTTCGGTGAAGCCGTATTGCTCGACCCATCGGTTGAGCACAGTGTCCGCCAGTTCATCGGGGAATGTCATCTCGATCCGCCGCCAGTGGTTCAATGAGAAAGAACCACGACTTCAGCAAGGGCCAACTGGGAGCCGTCGTACAGGCGCCTCCGGGCAAGACACGGGTCACAATCCGATTGGACGACGATGTCCTTGATTGGTTCCGTGACGAAGTGGACAAGGCCGGCGGCGGCAACTACCAAACGCTCATCAACCTGGCGCTGCGCGAACACATGAACCAGAGCCGCGAGTCGCTGGAAAAGACCCTGCGCCGCGTGGTCCGCGAGGAACTGCGTCGTCGCGCAGGGTAGTTGATTCTTTTCTACCTCGGTCGAAGAAGGCGCCCCAGTTGCTTCATGTCTATCTGGCAATCACGCAGGATCTTGTGAAGCAATCCAGGGCCAACGATGTCGCCCGAATGGACAGGCACAACGGTGCTTCGTCCATCGGCATGGCGCAGGAAATGATGACTGCCCCGGACGCGGATCTCCTCGAATCCCCCGCGTTTGAGTGCGGAGATGAGTTCCTCCGCAGTGATGCGCGGGATGCGGGTCATGCGGCGACGGCGACAGTGATCCGCTGAATCCCGACAAACTCGAGGTCGGCGGCTGGAGCGCCCTCGACCTCGAGGCAGAGTTCGATGGCCTCTCGAATCCGGCCCATTACGTCATCGAGCGACCGCGCCTGTGTGTGGCATCCGGGCAGTTGCGGGACGGACGCCACGTAGTAGCCTTCGCTGTCCCGTTCTATTACGACATCGAATTGCCTCTGCATGTGCGCCTCCTCTCCGATTCTACGACGCCCCATCGAAACGCCGGCAGTCCTACGCCATGAACTGCCGCAGATACCGGCAGCTCTGATACAGCGCCGCCTTGCGGTTATCGAGCGACCCTTCGTACGCCCGGTCCTCGACCTCGACGCACACGGCTCCCTGGTACCCCGTGCTCGACAGCACCGACATGAAGCGTCCCCAGTTGATCTCGCCCAAGCCGGGCAGTTTCGGCGTGTGGTATTCGGCCGGATACGCCAGCAGCCCGACATCGTCCAGGCGTTCCTGATCGAGGCGGGCGTCCTTGGCGTGGACGTGGAACATGCGCGAGGCGAAGTCACGCAGCGGTTTGATGTAATCCATCTTCTGCCAGACCAGGTGCGACGGATCGTAATTCAATCCGAAGTTGGCGTTCGGAATGTCCTCGAACATTCGGCGCCAGACGCGCGGGCTGACGGCCAGATTCTTGCCGCCGGGCCACTCGTCGCGGCTGAACGACATCGGGCAGTTCTCGATGCAGACCTTCACGCCCTTGTCCTCGGCGCGCTGGATGACCGGCTTCCATGTCTTGAGGAACCGGGGCCAGTTCTCGTCGATGGTCTTCGTTTGGTCGCGGCCGATGAAGGTGTTCATGATGCCGACGCCCAGTAGCGCCGACGCGTCGATCACCTTCTTGATGTGGTCGATGTAGGCCTTGGATTCGGCCGGGTCGGCGCAAAGCGGATTCGGGTAGTAGCCGAGTCCGCTGATCGTCACGCCGGCGGCGGCCATGATGTCATTGACGCGGTCGGCGTCCGACTTCTTGAAGTTGGTCACATCGACATGCGTGACGCCGGCGTAGCGGCGCTCGCTCTTGCCGACGGGCCAGCACATCAGTTCGACGCAATCGTAACCGGCCTGCCTGGCGGTCTGCGCGACCTCCTCCAGCGAACACTCCGGCAATATGGCGCTAACGAATCCGAGTTTGATCATGGCTATTAGTATCCTCCCGTCGGGATAGCGAAATCGAGCCGCGGCAGGGGATCCAGCCCGAGGCGGCGGCGGCACTCGTCCAACATCTCGGCCGTACGAGTCGCGCCGCACCGCGTCGTGCCGACCGAACGAACCCTCAACAAAGCATCCAAATCACGCACGCCGCCGGCGGCCTTCACCTGAACGTTTGGCGCGGCGTGTTTGCGCATCAATATCAGGTCTTCGATGGTCGCGCCGCCGGGCGCGTAGCCGGTCGAAGTCTTCACCCAGTCGGCGCCCGCCTCGGAGCAGATCTCGCACAGCCGGATCTTCTGATCGTCGTTCAGATAGGCGTTTTCGAAGATGACCTTGACCTTCTGCCCGGCCTGGTGTGTCTCATCGACCACGGCGCGGATGTCTTCCTTGACATACGCCCAGTCGCCCGACAGCACCTTGCTGATATTGACGACCATGTCCAACTCTTCGCCGCCGTCGGCGAGCGCCTGAAGGGTCTCGGCCAGTTTCGTAACCGTCGAATGGCCGCCATGCGGGAACCCGATGGTGGTGGAAGCGCGGACGTTGCTGCCGTGAAGCAGTTCGGCGCACCAGGCGAGCGCATACGGCATGATGCAGACGCTGGCAGCGTCGTAATGCAGGGCCAGGCGGATGCCCTGTTCGAGGGCCGGCTCGGCGAGAGCCGGGTTGAGCAGGGAGTGGTCGATCATCTTGGCGATGTCGAGATATGTGTAGTCCATTCAAATGACTCCAAGACCAATATTCGCTGCGGAGTGGGTCCGCGGCCCCGCATGCACGAACCGCGAACGAAGAGAGCCGGGTCTCCGGTCGCGATTGCAGTTTGGCGGGAGAGGCGCCCCGCGCCTACCCCGGCATTACCATCATATGCACCGCGTCGTACTTTAAGCGCCGCTTCTCAAGATACGATTTCACCGCCAGCAGCGGCGGCACGATGGAGATGGCAGCGATGCCTACGTCGCCGTTGGGCAACTTGCGCGATTTGCAGCAATCGACGAAGTTGCGGACATGGTCGGTGGTGATGTCGCCGGGGATGGTCTTGGTGACAACCTCCGGATTCTTGCCGGCCGGGGTGAAGACGTAGCGATTGCGGTCGACGTAGAGCTTGCCTTGCGTGCCGTAGAAGGTGACGCCGTACGGAGCCGGGTTGCCGGTCGTAAGCGATTGGAAGCTGACGACAAACCCCGGGTATTCGAACATGGCGGCGACGGTGTCGGGCGCGTCCTTGCCTTCGTCGGTCAGGAAGATGCCGCCGGCGGTGACGGCCGAGTCGGGCGCCCGCTCGCCCAGAAACATGTGGACGACATCCATCCAGTGGTGGCCGAAATCGGTCAGGCGGCCGCCGTTGAAGTCGAGGAATGCGCGGAAGTTGAAATACTGGCGCGGGTTCCAGTCGCGGTAGGCGACCGGTCCCAGGAAGCGCACCCAATCGAGGTTGGACGGCTTTTCGCGCTGCGCCGCAGCCTGGTTGAGCCGGGGCGACGGGCTGGGAGGGCCGCTATTCCAAACGGCCTCCACCCAGTTCACCTTGCCGATCCTGGCGGACTTGACGAACATTTCGAGCGGTTCGGTATAGATCAGGCCCGAGCGCTGCTGGATGCCGACCTGGCAAATACGCTCAGTCCTGCGCGCGGTCCGGACCATGATGGGCGCTTCGTCGAGCGTGCGGCAAAGCGGCTTTTCGACATAGACATCCTTGCCGGCGTTCATGGCGTCGCAGGCGTGGTCCTTGTGCCAGTGGTCGGGCGAACCGATCAGGACGGCATCCACCTCTTTCATGGCCAGCAACTCTTCGTGCTTCGTGAACGCCTTCGAGCCGGGCGCCTTGCCCTGCGCCTCGTCCAAACGAACTCCGTAAACGTCGCAGACCGCGCGCACTTCGACGTCGCTCTGAAGCTGGAACCTCGACATCACATACTGGCCGCGGCCGCCCGTGCCGATCACGCCCAGCCCGATTTTGTCGTTCGCGCCAAGGACACGCGAATACGAGAGGGCCGTCATGGCGGTGGCCCGCGCCGCGTCACGTCTGGTCATGGTCTAGAGCAGCTCCTTCACGGCGATATTGCGGAAGCGGTGGAACCCGCCAACGACCCAGCGCGGTGTCTTTTCATTCGAGTAGTGGGCCTGGACGGCGATCATGCCATCGGTCGCGCCGCCGTTGAGATGGTTGGCCGTATCGGTCCAGTCGATGATCTGAGTGCCGTTCATCCACACCTGGATGTGCGGAACGTCGCCCTCGATGCGGGCGCGCAGCGTGTTCCATTCGCCCTTTTTCCACAACTTCTGCCACTCGGCGCGGGCCTTCGCGTTGTCGGCCTTCACGTCCTTCAACCCTTCGCCATAGATGCCGCCGACCATGCCGCGTTCGAGGTAGTCGATCATCACCTGGTAGCCCTCGCCTTTTTCGTTCGAGCGCAGGAACAGCCCGCCGTCGCAGCCGAAGTCGGGATTGACTTCCAGCGACACTTCGAAGTTCTTGTACTTCTTGTCGGTGAGCAGGATGCCGCCGTTGCCGGGCTTGTCCTGCGTAACCATGAGGACCTTGTCCTTGACCGTCCAGGCCTTGGTGTTCCCGTGATGGTTCACCTGGCTGATGTGCCAGCCCTTGGTGTTCTTGCCGTTGAAGATGGACTTGAAACCTGCCGGAATGTCGGCGGCGATCAGAGGCAAAGCCGTGAGAAGAATGAGAATGGTGCGCATGCGGATTGTAGCTCCGCAGCCATTCTACATACTTGTGGCGGGTCTGGCATTCTCCATGAGCGAACTTAAACGATCGACGGCCGCGTCCCAGTCGTAAACCTGGCGTAGAGCTTCGCGGATCGCGGGTTGTGATTCGGCGGACGCCGCCCTGCACGCGGCGAGCCACTGCCCCGGCCCTTCGCAGACATCGACGCCAAGCGGCAACGCGCCGCCGAACGTCCGGGCCACCTGCGGGGTCGTCAGAACGCGTTTGCCCATGGCCAGCGCTTCGAGGACCTTATTCTGCAACCCGCGCGCCAACCTCAGCGGCGCCACCACGGCAGTGGCCGAGGCCAGAATCGGCCGCACGTCCGGCGGGCTGGCGATCACTCTTACGCCGGGCAGCGAAGCGAGGTCATTCACCTGGCGGCCGGGGTTTCGTCCTGCGATGATGAATTCGAGTTCGGGCCACCCGGCGCGTATTCCGGGGAAGACCTCGCGGGCGAACCACTCGGCGCCGTCCGAGTTTGGGAAGTAATCCAACTGGCCGACAAAGGCGATCGAAGGCGGTCCGCTTACCGCCTCCGCGGGTTTCCAGTAGTCGAAATCGACTCCATTGGCGATGATCTCGATTCGCGCTCCAGGCATCGTGTCACGGACCAATGACGCTTCGTTTTCCGTCATCAGGATCGTCGCCCGGGCGCGTTCACATGCGGACCGTTCGAACCGGCGCAACCGCTTTCCTTCGATGCCGTAGAGCAGCGGCAGGCGGCGCATCCTGTCGTACTCGAACCACTTCTCGCTGTCCAGGTCACAGAGGTCCAGAACCAAACGAACGTCGACGTCAGCGTAGCCGGCCATGGCGGCCGAGTAGACCAGAGTCGCGTCGAGCTCGTCCCGCCAGGGTGCGGCGGCAAGGTAACGGGCCATTGTTCTACTGTTGAAATATTCAACAGTCAGACTCCGGCCGAAGGCGTATCGGACGGCGGCCCGCGCAAGCGCCAGCTTCGGATTGAGCACTTCCGTGTAGACCGACGCCAGACCCCAATCCAGCGCCTGAGTTCGTTTGGTTTCGTCTAAGTTCCTGCAAAGACAGGCCAAATGGACACGGTGGCGCTGGGCGAGGCGCTTCAGGAAATGGTGGACCCGGATCTTCTCGCCCTTGTCGGGCAGGTCGGGAGCGCAATGTGAGAGGTAGAGGATATTCATTGCGCGCGGGGGACAACTTCGCCCAGAGGGCCGAACTCAAATTCGCTCAACAGGCGATCGACCTTACGTTCGAAGTCGGCCAGGCCGAGGTAGGTCCGCAGGCGCGAGATCGCGCCTTGGGCGATTTTGGGCTGCTCGCGGTCGAGCTCCCAGGGGTGGATATAGATGCAGGCGGGGATGCCATCCTGATGGTTCAGGGTCCGGATCCCGGCGGCCGTGTAGCGGTAAGGCAACATCCGAAGATAGCCGCCGCCGCCGACAGGGATGTTCCTTCCGGGCTTCATCTCAACGGCGGCGGGAGGGACCTCGACGATAGGCCCGTTGGCGGTCTGGCGGACGGTGGCCCGGCGCGGGAAGTCCGGGATGCCGTAGCGGTCGTGGCGGACGGGGTAGATGCTCGAGTCGTGCGTGAAGCCGAGTCCGGCGAGGATGTCGAGCGCCCAAAGCGAGCGTTCGGTGACCGAATAGCTCGGCGCGCGATAGACCCGAGGGCGGATGCCGCAGGCCGACTCGATAGCATCGCAGGCGCGCGTGGTGTCCTCAGTGAACTCCTCCGGCGTGAGGTCATAGACGAGGCGGTGCCAGAAACTGTGGCAGCCGATCTCGTGGCCGGCGGAAGCGATTTGCTTGACCAGGGCCGGCTCTTTTTCGGCGACCCAACCGAGGATAAAGAACGTGGCCCGGACGTCATGGCGATGAAGCAATTCCAGGACCGTCTGCGTGGTGGCCGCGACACGGCGCGCCATTCCGTCCCATGTGGACGGGGCGACCGTGCGTTGGACTTCGCTCGGATGGAAGTAGTCTTCGACGTCAATTGAAAAGATATTGCGCACTCTGCATCTGCCCGATCAATTAAAATCGTAGCTCACCCGGCATGGCGAGTCGTTTGAAAACCGGACTGGATCGTTGCACCGCGCTCTTCGAAATGGGCGGCAAGGGCCGCATTGTGCCCATGGAGGGGCTGCGTGGAATCGCCATCCTGATGGTGCTGCTTGTGCATCACGCAACACGCTTTGAGGCGTGGGCTGCGCCGGGGTCGTGGGCGGCTTCCTACGCCGAGTTCTCACACGCGGCCGGCCAGGCGGGAGTGGATCTCTTCTTCGCCCTCAGCGGATACCTGGTCTACTCGCTTGCGCTGGCGCGCCGCGGGACGGTGGCGGGATTTATCGCCAGGCGGTTGCGGCGGATCTACCCGCCCTTTCTGGCCGCGATGGCGGTCTACGTGGCGATCTTCATCGCCGCACCGGGCGTGGCGAAATGGCCTGCCGGCGGCGAGTTCTGGTTCGTGGTCAGGAGCCTGCTGTTGCTGCCCGGGGTGTTCGAGATCGAACCTGTGATGACGGTGGCCTGGTCGCTGAGCTACGAACTCGCCTTCTACCTGACGATTCCCCTGCTTGTCGCCGTATTGCGTCTTGATCGATGGACGCGGCGGCGGAGAGTCGCCTGGATCGCGGGCCTGTCGCTCGGCTACGCCGCGGCGGCGCTGATCTGGTTTCCAGGACAATTCGACTGGATTCCCCTAAAAGCCTGGGACAGGCCGAGATTCCTGCTATTCGCCGCCGGGATGCTGTCCTGGGAACACTTTGACAGCCTGCAAGAGAAGTGCGCATCCGGCTGGAGACAGGCCGCGGCTGCCCTCATGATGATGATTGCCGTTGCGGCGTGTTACCCGCTCGCCGATCCCGTCCATCAGCAACCCTGGCCATCCCTGGCTCGCGCACTGCTGCTTGGCGCGGGCAGCTACGCTCTGATTCTGGCAACATTCTCCGGCCAGGGCAGGCTCGCCGGCGTCCTGTCGGTGGCGCCGCTGAGGTGGCTGGGCAATTGCAGCTATTCCTTCTACCTGGCGCACTCGCTTGGGGTCAATGCGGCCGGCGCGTTGGCCGAGCGATTGATGCCGGCTGCGCAGTGGCAGGGTTTGGGCTTCTGGCTTGCCCTGGTTGTGACCGCGCTGGCCGCAACGGTGGTGACCGTTCCCCTCTACCTCTTCGTCGAACGCCCGTTCTCGCTGCGCAAACCCGCGCTCAGAGCCGGATGACCTTCTCCGAGGGGTAGTCCTTCATCGCGTTACGGGTATCGACGATGAGGCGCGACTTTTCCCGCACCTCCGCATAGTCAAAACAGCTATGGTCGGTGATAATCACGACACAGTCCGAGTCTTCCATCGCGGGACCAATCCCGGCTGAACTCCAGGAGTGGCCATCGAGCTTCAGTACGGGGATGAAAGGATCGGAGTAGCTGACCGCCGCGCCCATCTTTTCGAGCAGCAGCATGATGTCGATTGCAGGCGACTCCCTGATGTCGTCGATGTCACGCTTATAGCTGACGCCCAGGATGTGGATCTTCGAGCCGCGGACTGCCTTGGCAACGTCATTAAGCGCGTTCTGAATCTTCGACACGACGAAGTGGGGCATCTGGCCGTTGATGTAGCCGGCGAGTTCGATGAACCGGGCCTCGATGCCGGCCTGCTTCGTTTTCCAGGAAAGGTAGAAAGGATCGATCGGGATACAGTGCCCGCCGAGGCCGGGACCGGGGTAGAAGGGCATGAAGCCGAAGGGCTTGGTGGCGGCGGCGTCGATCACTTCCCAGACGTTGATGCCCATCCGGTCGCACATCAGCGCCATCTCGTTCGCCAGTCCGATGTTGATCATCCGAAAGGTGTTTTCGAGGAGTTTGACCATCTCGGCGGCTTTGGTTGAACCGACGGTGACCACGCGGTCGAGGGCGAGCGAATAGAAGCGCTCGGCCACGGCCGTGCAGGCGGGCGTGATGCCGCCGACAACCTTCGGGATGTTTTTGGTCTGGTAGACGGGGTTGCCGGGGTCCACGCGCTCGGGCGAGAAGCAGAGGAAGAAGTCCTGTCCGGCCTTGAGCCCTTTTTGCTCGAGCATGGGCAGGACGAATTCGTCGGTTGTGCCGGGATAGGTGGTGGATTCGAGGACCACCAGCGTGCCCGGCTTCATATAGAGAGCGATCTCGCGGCAGGCCGCGTCGATGAAGCTCATGTCCGGATCCTTCGTCTTGCGCAGCGGCGTGGGGACGCAGATATTGATCGTATCGAGCTTGCCGATGGCTTTGAATTCGGTTGTGGCGCTGAGCTTGCCGGATTGAACCAAAGGCCCGACCTCGCTGGTCGGAACGTCCTGGATGTAGCTGACACCCTGGTTCAGCAGGTCCACTTTCGTGGCGCTAATGTCTATTCCGACGACCGTCTGGCCGATCTTGGCCAGTTCGACTGCCAGTGGCAGGCCGACGTAGCCGAGGCCAATGACCCCGGACATCGCAGTCCTGGACTCGATCTTGGCAATCAACTCCCTGGCGGAGGCGGGCAATTCAGACACATGATCTCCTTGACGAACCAGCACACTATCACAAGCGAGGGCGTTGCGGCACTGCCTCAGAACCACAGCGGGTAGGAACCCGGGCTGAAGGCGATTCCCACGTTGGCCGTGAGATTGCGCTGTTTTGAGAGAGAGCTTGCAGCAAACCAGTACTGGCTCGCCGAGCCGGTGACGTGGAGACTGCCGAGAATCCGGTAGGAGGCGAACACCATGACAGCCTTGCTGTGCGTCAATCCGGAGATCGAAGAGATGCTCTTGCCTCGGGAGTAACTGCCTGACGTGCCGACGCTGTAACGAGTCCCGCCAAGTCCGTAGTTCACCGCGACTGTCTCCTGGAGAGTCGGGAACAGGAGTCCGTAGCCAGGGTTGGCGCCGCGGCTGTAGCTGACGCCCGCACTGCCGACCCTTAAGGTCCTCGAAAGCGAAGCGCCACCCATGACACCGCGGAAGGAAAAGTCGTTGATCTGCTCAATCGTGGGCGTGCCAAGTATGGCGGCCAACTGGGGCGGGAGAACCACGGTCCCGATGCTGTTAACCCGATACAGGAAACCACCGGCGTGCAAACTGAACGATGTCTTCGGGTTGATCCGGTAACCGAGGTTCCAACCGAGTGAATGAATCTGATTACCGCCGTAGTAACCGGGATATTCAAACATGCCGAGGCTGTAGGAAACCCCCGTGGACATCTTCTCCGTCAACACGCGCGTGTAACCGGCGCCCGCGCCGAGGTTATTGAGGCCGGCCAGGTAGCTCAAGGCACGCCGGACCCGGCTCGCGCCCACACTAAACGAGAAGATATTGCGCTGGTCAGGGGTGTAGGAAACGCCGGCGTTTACACCGGCGAAGTTCACCCTTGCGTTGAACAGTTCATTATCGACCAAGCCGTTGTTCGCCAGATTCTGGAACCCGAGATTAATGTTGCTCGAGTTGATTTGCCCCTGGGATGGGCTGGAGGTGGGGGATGTACCCAATGGACCCATGCCGCCGAATCCACCGAGTCCGCCTCCCACTCCATAGCCTCCGTTCGAGGATCCGCCGAAGCCGCTGAAGCTCACGGCGATTCTCTGTGTAGCCTGATGCATCACCTGGAGGCCAACTACCTGGCTTAGACCGCTTCCGGTACTGTAAGCCTTATACGGGTTCATGAGGTATCCAGCCGCCATATAGGAGCCCACGAGACTCGTTCTAGCCCATGCCCTGGCCACGCTCACGCCGCCGACAATGCCCGATCCATATCTCGTGCGCGTGTCGGTGGACCCGGACCCGCCATGGTACCGCGAGGCGCTGCCGTTGACGCTCAACCACGGACGCACGGAAGGCACGTCAGGCCTGGCCTCGCCAAATCCGGCGCCGGAAGCCATCCCCCCGAATCCACCCATGCCTCCGTAACCGCCAACCTGAGCAGCCAGCGGCATGGCGGCCAGCAATGTGAGTACGGCGGCCACACCGGCCTGCTTGCGTCGGATATACATGAAATTCCCCCTAATCTGTGCCGGCTCCCGAGGGCGCACCTTGCCGGACGCCACTTTACCTGTATCGGCCGAGCGTCGGACGAACCTTACACATACGACTCCTCAGAATACCGGAAAGCCATTGATCCTTCAAGGTTTGCCCTTTTAGTACCAGCGGTGGCGGCGGATCGCATCGAATCGGCTACCCTATAATCAAGGAGTCCTGATCCCAGTGCCAAGTTTGCGCCATGCCGCCGCTGTCGCCGCGATGCTCGCATTCGCGTGCCCGGCGGCAAGAGCCCAGGCGGATACGCAACTCGACGCCAGCCCGGCGCTTTTCGCGGTCCTGGCGGCAATCAACGCGGCCGGTTATGACGCCGAACTGGACTCCCCGACAAACCACGCGGTCCGTTCCGAGATCCGGAAATCGATTCAGGCCAGGAACCCGGCCAGTCTTGCCCGCCTGCGGCAGTACTTCCAGCAGAGCCGGCAGGGCGATTGGAACGTCGAACTCAGCCGCTACATCAGTTTCGCCCTGACATCAGGAGCCCCGCCGGAGTTCAAAGCCCGGTACGATCCCGACAAGATGCCCCCCGACGTCATCGCCCTTGAGCCGTTCCGGCCGCTGCTGGCGGCATTCTGGGCGGAAGCGGGACTGGAGCAGCTTTGGGCGGCCGCTCAACCGGCCCATGACGAGGTGATCGCGCGCTACCACGAACCGGTGGTCAACGCCATTCTCTCGGCGAACCTTTATCTGCGGAATCCAACAAGCGGGATGAGCGGGCGGCGGTTCCAGGTTTATGTCGACCTCCTGGGAGCTCCAAATCAGGTGCACGCGAGGAGTTACATGGACGACTACTTTGTCGTCGTCACGGCGTCGGCGCGGCCGAGGGTGGATGAGATCAGGCACGCATACCTGCACTATCTGCTGGATCCGCTCTGCATCCGCTACCAGACCCGTCTCGACGCCAAGAGGGGGTTGGGCGATTTCTCCCATGCCTCGCCGATTCTGGCCGCCGAGTATAAGAACGATTTTGTACTATTGGCCGGCATGAGCCTCGTCAAAGCAGTGGAGGCGAAACTGGACCGCCAGCCTCAGAAGGCTCAGGCAGCGATGAGCGATGGATTCATTCTGGCGGGCTACTTCCACGAAGCGCTTGGGGCATATGAAAAGCAGGAGCGTGCGTTGAGGCTCTATCTGCCCGACATGATCGATGCCATCGACCTCGCCAGGGAAGACAAGCGCATCGCTAAAGTCCAGTTCAACCAGTCGCGAACGGCGCGTCTCGTCCAGCAGGTTGCGCCGGCGCCGCGCGTGGTGAGCGAGAGTGAGAAACTGTTTGAGGCAGCCGAGTCTGCTTACCGGCGCAGAGAGTTCGATGCCGCCAAGTCCGGGTATCGGGAGATTCTGCAATCGGCGGAACAAGCGAAGTTGCAGGCCAAGGCTTATTTTGGTCTGGCCAGAATCGCCGCACTGGAGAAGAATCCGGAGTTGGCGGAGGAGTTATTCGGGAAGACGCTGGAATCTTCGCCAGAGCCATTCGAGAAGGCTTGGGCCAGCGTCTTTCTCGCGCGTCTTTCCAGGGCCGCGGGCGAGATCGCCGAGGCCAGAAAGCATTACCGGTCGGCGCTGGCGGTCGAAGGCGGCAGCGAAGCGGCAAGGCAAGCGGCCGAAAAGGAACTTGCATCACTGCCCTCTGACAAGTCACCCTGAGGATAGCCATGATTCGTACACGTATCGCCACCACCCTACTGGCGCTGGCCGCTTCGGCGGGCGTCATTCTCGCCCAGTCCGCCAGTACCAAACAGATGAAAGTGAAGTCGCAGAAGGAAGCCGAAGCCATCCAGGCTATGTTCCAGGCTCCTGACCCGGACACCCGCATGGCGGCGGCCAGGGATCTCGTCACCAAGTTCGCCGACACGGACTTCAAGTCCACCGCCTTCTACATCATGGCGTTTTCTGCTCAGGAGAAGCTCGACCTCGAGAATGCCGTCGTCTACGGCGAACAGGCGCTAGAGGCGGACGACAAGAACTATGGCGCGATGATCCTGATCTCCTCGTCTCTCGCCCAGAGAACCCGCGAATTCGATCTGGACCGTGAAGAGAAGTTGGGGCGGTCGGAGAAGTTGGCAAAGTCGGCGATCGAACTGGTGAAGACCGCGCCGAAGCCGAATCCCGGCATCACCGACGAACAATGGGAAGGGGCCAAGAAGGACTACACGGCGCAGGCCTATGAAGGACTGGGAATGGCGGCGATGGCGCGGAAGAACCATGAAGCCTGCGCATCCAATCTGCAACTGGCAGTCGACGGCGCATCTCAGGCCGATCCGGCCACTCTGGTCAGACTGGGCAGTTGCTACGGCAAGATCAATAAGTACGACGATGGCATCGCGGCGCTCGATCGCGCTTTGAGCGACCCGGCCGCCGCGCCGATCGTCAAGCAGGCCGCGACGCAGGAGAAGATGAACCTCCTCAAACTGAAGGCCGACGCCAGCAAGTAGTCCGATTGCTCCTTTCATGGGCGCGGATCTCGATCATTTACAGAACACGCTCGGATATCGGTTCAAGGATACCGGCCTCCTGATCCGCGCCCTGACTCACAGGTCGCTGATTGTCGAGTTGAAACCCGGCGACGGTGACGGGTGTGACAACGAGCAACTGGAATTCCTGGGCGACGCCATCCTCGGCTTCATCGCTTCGGATGACCTTGCGCGACGCCGGCCCCAGGCCCGCGAAGGAGAACTGTCGAGGCTGAAAGCCCATCTGGTGAGCGCGTCCCACCTCTTCGAGGTCGCCAGGGAGATCGGCCTGGGCGAGCAACTTCGGCTGGGGCGGGGGGAAGAGCTGAGCGGCGGGCGGGCGAAGCGAGCCTTGCTCTCCGATGCCGTCGAGGCGCTGATCGCGGCCGTCTACCTCGACGGCGGACTTGGCGCATGCCGGGACATGGTGGAGAGGCTGGTCCTCAGGCGCTTTGAACCGGGAGACACGCTCTCGCCGCCGCCGCCGCCCGATGCGAAGAGCCGGTTGCAGGAATACGCCCAGTCCCGGAAGTTGTCCGTGCCGAAGTACGTCATCGTCAAGGAACGCGGTCCCGAGCACGCCAAGATGTTCACCGTGGAGGCGCGGATCGGGAAGACGGTTCTCTCGCAGGCGGACGGGCTTTCGAAGAAGTCCGCGAGCCAGAAATCGGCTGAGTTGGCGTTGGAAGCGCTCAGCCGGTCAGAAGCTGAAGCGCAGGGCGGACCAGAAGTGGATGCCGGGGCTGTCGATACCGGAGCCGTGGATGCGGTAGTTCCTGTCGAACAGGTTGGCTGCGCCGAGTTCGACCATCCAGCGCGAGGTGATCGAAAAGCCGCCGCGGATGCCGGCGTCGACCCAGCCGGCGGTTGACGTGTAGAGGGGAACTCGGGAAGTTGCCGAACCGGCAACCGGCAGGGGAAGAACCCGGTCGAGCAATTGAGCCAGAGTCTCGCCCGTCATTTCGAGGCGTCCGTCCACGGTTCGCAGCGCCGCCGCCCGGCTTCCATTGAAAAACGCGGCGATGTCGTTGCGGCTGCGCGAGGCGCCGATTCGTTCGTCGTCGAGATCTCCCCCGCTGAGCCTGTTCTGCGCCCCGGCGGCATCGGCGCGGATTTCGAACCACGCGCGGCGTGCCGGGTTCCACCGCAGAGCGGCGAATCCGCCTTGCGGAGGAAGGCGCCGGATGGGCCGGTTGGGGTTGAGGTCGGCCCCGGCGAGGAAGGAATACGCGGCATCGACGTTCCAGGAACGCGCGGGCGAGAACTGGAGCCGCGCTTCGACGCCGGAATAGCGCGAGCGGCCCTCGTTGACGAAGGCTTTGACGGCGCGGGGGTCCAAGGCGGTCGCCACGGTGACGACGCCTTGCCCGAGTTGCGCTGCCGACGGCGCGATCGGAGTGACGGGGAGGCCGGCCAGGCGGGCGGGCACGGCTGTGGCCGGGAACAGCATCGTCCGGCGCACGATCGGATCGTAGAGATTGGCGCGGAAGGCCTGCACTCTCAGATGGTGGTGCGCGCCGCTGACAATGAAACCCGCTTCTATGTTCCAGACACGCTCGGGCAGGAGCGGCTTCACCGGCCGGCCCGTCGATGCCGCGCTTTCGCCGGCGTTCGAGCCAATCAGGGCGCCCGTGGCTTCCGAGGCCGGTATCTCGTAACCGAGGTCGTTCAGGCCAATGGCTCCCAGGTCGTTCAGGTTCGGCGCGCGGAATCCGCGGCCGGCCAGGGCGTGGAGACGAAACCCGGACACGACGCGGTAGCTCAGGCTGCTGTTCATCGTGAGATCGTCGAACGTCTGGGCGCTGGCGGCGCTGCCGAATGCGGGTTGGCCCGGCGAATTGAATGCGGCCCGCGTCCAGCGCAGTCCGCCTGCTGCGCGTAACCTGCTGACTGCAAACGCCTTAGCGGCGTTGGCGAACGCTCCAGAGAGGGAGTAGTTCGTTTGGTCGGGGTAGAGAGGACGGGCCGCCTGTCCGCCGGTTGTGCGCATCGACCCGATCGTCTCGCGAAAGGTCTCGCCTCCAGCCACCAGGGTTCCCGACGGCGACCAGGACTTCGCCGCCTGGCCGCTGAAGCCCTGGGCATTGACCGAATTGCGGTCATTTGTGATGGCTCCGGACGAGAGCAACCCCTGGCGGGAGCCGCCGTCGGTTTGGTGGTTGACCGAGTATGTGGCCGAGACGCGGTCGAGTCCCAGGCTTTCCAGCCGCTCCCATCTCAGGTACCCGAAATGGAGCCGCTGCGGTTCAAAGGTCGACAGCATCCTGCCCTGGCCGCCCCAGAGGTCCTTCGTGCTGTTGACGCCGGACTGTTCGCCGAACTGATACCAGGCGGTGAACGAATCGCGGGAACCGGGCCGCAATGCGAGTTTGGCGTTGGCCGAGGTCTGGGAGAAGGCGGTGTTGCGCTGGCGGTCGCCGGTCACATGTTGGATCTGGCCGTCGTTGAAGCCGAAGAACCGCCGCAGTGTGTGGCGGGAGTCCGTGCCGCCGCCGGCCCGGATGTCGTTATCGCGGCGTAGCGAAGCGCCAGCCAGGAAGGCCGCCCGTGCGCTGCCCGCGAGGATCCTGAACTGGCCACCGCCGGAGGAATTCGCCGAGCCGCCGAAGGTGCGCGCGTCGCCATGGAAGACGGCGGCCTTGCCCGAGGAGAACGACGCCTCCGGAGAAAACACCTGAAGGGTGCCGCCCATGGCGTCGCTGCCATAGATCGAGGTCGCCGGACCCATAACCGCCTCGATTTGCCGGACCTGGCTGGAGTCAATATAGGCCAGGTATTGATTCGGTCCGGAACGGAAGGTCGAGTTGTTGAACCTGACGCCATCCACGAGGTTGAGCACCTGGTAGCCTGTCAGGCCTCGCAGGAAGGGCGAGGATTGCGCCGCCGTGCTTTGCTGCGCCAGAATGCCGGATTCGCCGGCCAGCGCGTTGCCAACGACCGGCAGTGGCCGGCCGGGCGAAGAGTCGAAGCTGATGGCGGCGCTTGCCGGGGCTGCTTCGCTGGCCTTTTCCGCCAACCCTGGCGTGGCATGGACCGTCACCGTGGTCTTCGGCAGCGCGATGAGGGACGGCTTGTCCCGATGTTGATCCGGACCCTCCGGCGCCACGTCAGCAGCAGAGGGGAACAACAGCGGAAACATAAGCCACCAAAACGCCATTCATCAACGATAACAAGAACTTGGCGACTATGGACTCGGCTTCTTTGGCAGCCTGTCAGGCTCGGAGATCGTCGCCTCCTCGTTGAGGACGACGATGTCCACCCGGCGGTTTTTGGCCCGGCCCTCGGGTGTTTCGTTCGAGGCGACGGGCGCAGTGTCGGCAAATCCGGCAACACCCATCCGTTCCGCCGGAATCCCGAAACGGTCAGAGAACAACTGAAGCATCGAGACGGCCCTGGATGAGGAGAGATGCCAGTTGCTGCGAAATCTCTCGGTTGCAATGGGGACTGAGTCGGTATGGCCCTCGAGCCGGATCGGGTTGGGCGTTCGGTTCAACTCAGCCGCGATCGTTGCCAGCGTCTGCATAGCTCCAGGTTCGATGGCATCGTTGCCGGGAGGGAAGAACGCCGCCTCCTTTAGGCTGATGACCAACCCGCGGCGCTCCAGTTTCACTTCCAGGCGCCCAGCGTCGATCTCCCGCTTGAGTTGCTCGTTGAGTTGCTTGAGCGAGGGGAGGAGTTCGACGGTGGTCCCCTTCTGAGGGGTCGTTTCCGTACGCGGAGTCCTGGGCAGGGCTCCAGCGGGCTGCGCCCCCACCAGCTTCGATAGCGCCTGGGTCAGCCGCCCCTGCGCCATCGCGTCACGGAACGATTCCGAGATCTGCTGGGCCATCGCCTTGTTCGTGTTCGAGTGGGCGTAAAGCATGACAAAGAAAGCGAATAGCAGCGTCACGAAGTCGGCGTAGGAGACCAGCCAGCGCTCATGGTTCTCGTGTTCCACTGGTCGCTTGCGCCGGGCCATGCTCAACCACCTGCCTTTCCGGGACCGGCGGTTTTCTGTGGGCCGAGGAAGCCTTCCAGCTTGGTCCGGATGAGCTTGGGATTCATGCCCTCGACCACGGCGCAGATTCCTTCGAGGATCAGATGCTCACGCTCATGCTGCGCATATCCGCGGGACTTCAGCTTCTGAGCAGCCGGCAGAAACAGAACGTTGGCGGCGCCGACGCCATAGACCGTGGCCACGAAGGCTGCGGCGATGCCGTGGCCCACCTTTTTCATGTCGTCCAGGTCGTTCATCACCAGGATCAGACCGAGGACCGCGCCGATGATGCCGATGGTGGGGGCGTAACCGCCCGCGGATTCGAACACCTTGGCTGATTGGACCCAGCGCTCCTCGGCAGCGTCGGATTCCAGTTCCATCATCGTGCGGATCTCCTGAATGTCGGCGCCATCCACGGCCAGCATTAGAGCTTTCTTAAGATAGGGATCCTCGATGGATTCGATCTCAGCGTCCAGCGAGACCAGGCCGTTCTTGCGCGCCTTGGAGGCGTAGCCGACGATCGCCTCGACCGAGCCGTGAAGATCATGGTCCTGTTCAAAGAAAATGTCCTTCGTCCGGCTGAGCGCCATCCGCACCGACGAGGTCGGGTGGGAAAGCAGTGTCGCGCCCAGGCAGCCGCCAAAGACAATCATCGCCGCCGAAGGGCCCACCATGTCCTTCAGTGGCGACCCGCCTTCATAGATGAATCCGCCCATGATCCCCACCGTGGCGACGAGGATCCCCAGAAGGCTGCCGAAGTCAGCGCGCAGGGTTTTGGTTTTGCTCGCCATGACTGGCCTAGTCCTCGCCGTCCCCGCCGGACCCCGGGCCCATTATTATCGGTGGCGATGCTTCAGGCGCCGTCGAGATTGCGCCTCTGACCACCCGCTGCCGGTAAGCGATGATCCGCTCGACAACCACCTCAGGCGGTTCCAGGACCACAACCCGCACGCCGGTGGTCAGCCGGATGACCGTGTCCGGCGTCCGTTCAATCTGCTCAACCAGATCGGGATTGAGGTAGAAGGGCACATGATTCAGGCGCGTGAGTTGGATCATGATGGCTGTCGATGAGCTTATCGGCGCAGGTGCGCGGAGGATGAAGGAATCAGGCTAACTAATTGAAACAACTTAGGGAACGTGGCAGTTGTTCCCTACCGCATCAGTTGTTCAACCCGGATGTGCGAGGGCGCTCGCCAGACCTGCTTCGACACGGCGTGAGATCATGGTGGAGGGCACTGGTCCCGCCGCGCCGCCTGGAGCAGGTTGCGCCCGGGGAGGACGGCCTGCAGTCCAATTCACCTCGAGTCCGGCGACAGACCGGCGGGAGCAATCACGATGACGACGGAAGACGCCTTGGCTGCCTTCTCCACCGCCCGAACCATTGAAAAGAAACAGATCACAAACCACAAGGTGTTGAACGAGGCCTACGAATACAGCAAGCCCAGTTCTTTTTCACGGGGCCTGCGGTTGGAACTCGGCAACTTCCTGATTCTATTGATCTCCGGCACCGCCAGCATTGATGAGCATGGCAACACCGTCCATGAAGGCGACTTCCGCGCCCAGTGCCGGCGGACCTTCGACAACATCGCCGGGCTGCTCGAGAGCGAAGGCGCCACCTGGAAAGATATCGTGCGCACCACCTGTTACCTGCGCGATATCGACCGCGACTACGGGGCATTCAACGAGGAGCGGACCAGATTCTATGCCGAACAGGGCCTGGACCCGTTGCCCGCTTCCACCGGTATTCAGGCGGTCCTTTGCCGACCGGACCTGCTGGTCGAGATTGAAGCGATCGCGATGTTCAAGAAGATCTAGCTCGAAAGCAGTTTCAGCAATTCGAGCAGTTCCTTGCGGATCAGTTCGCGGTTCGAGTTCCGCGCGCTCTCGGGGAACAGACCGGCCTGGCGCGGCGCCGGCTTCGGTTGCGCTTTGGGGGCTGAACGGCTCCGATGCTGCTGAAGGTAGGTTCTGGCGCCTTCAATGGTGAAGCGCTTCGCGTATAGCAAGTGCTTGATTTCAAGGACGGTTTCGACGTCCTTGCGGCGGTAGAGGCGCTGGTTGGTCCCGCTCTTCTTGGGGTTGAGCATCGGGAACTCGTTCTCCCAGAACCGCAGGACATAGGGCTTCACATTGGCGAGTTTACTCACGTCTCCGATGCGGAAATAGAGCTTGTTCGGGATTTCAACCGATTCGGAACGTGCTGGGACTGCTGCCGTGGCCATGAGGATTGCCCGCTATTGGTCATCGTACGGCGTGGCGGCGTCAAGGTCAACCAAATTAACCTGGAAATGTTTCGACAGCCTGAACCGGACTCGGCTAACATGAAAACCGCATGGACGTTATTGCTGGAATTCACCCTGTCAGAGAAGCCCTGAGGGCGGGCCGGCCGCTGGAGCGGATCTGTCTGGTCAAGGAATTGCGGTCGCCACGGTTGGACGAGATCGTGGCCCTGGCGAAGAAGGCGCGCGTTGCGGTGAGGCACGAGAGCCGGGAGTCTCTCGACCGGATGGTGAAGGGCGTCCCGCACCAGGGGGTGGTGGCGTTTGGTTCGGCGGCGCCGCATGCCGCGCTGGAGGAGTTCCTTGACCGGGACGGGATGCTGGTGCTGCTTGATGGGGTTGAAGACCCGCATAACCTGGGTGCGATTGTGCGGACGGCCCATGCGGCGGGCGCACTGGCGGTGGTCGTGAGCGAGCGCCGGTCGGCGCCTCTGAGCGAGACGGCGGCCAAGGCGGCGGCTGGCGCGCTGTCGTTGCTGCCGGTGATAAAGGTGACCAATCTTAACCGGACGATCGAGAAACTGAAGGAGAACCGCTGGTGGATCTACGGCCTGGACGAACGGGGCCAGACGAGTCACTGGGAGACATCCTTCGAGGTTCGTTCGGTTCTGGTTCTCGGCGGCGAGGGGCATGGCCTGCACGAACAGGTCCGCTCGAAGTGCGATTTCCTGCTGCGGATTCCGATGGCCGGGGCCGTGGCCTCGCTGAATGTAAGCGTCGCCGCGGGCGTGGCGCTGTTTGAGTGGCGCAGGCGCGCCGGGACCCCCGGTTGACAGCGGTACAATCAGGATTCATGCGGATTATCAAGGGTTTCTGCGTCCTGCTGGCTCTCGCCGCGGCGGCATTCTCCGCTTTTGGCAGAGAACCGGTCAGGGCGCGGAAGGCGATGGTGGTGGCCCAGGAGCCCTACGCGGCCGACGTGGGGGTTCGAGTGCTCAAGTCTGGGGGCAACGCGGTGGACGCGGCCGTGGCGGTGGCCTTCGCGCTTTCAGTAACCCATCCGTCGGCCGGCAACATCGGCGGCGGCGGTTTTCTTCTGGCGCGCTTCGCAGACGGCCGGAGCACATTCATCGACTTCCGCGAGATGGCGCCCGCCAGCGCGTCCCGGAACATGTACATCGGCACGGACGGCAAACCGACCCGGGACAGCATCACCGGGTGGCGCGCCTCGGGCGTACCCGGGACGGTGCGCGGCCTCGAACTGGCTCATCGGAAGCATGGCCGCAAGCCGTGGGCGGAACTGGTTCAACCGGCCATTGCGCTTGCCGGACAAGGGGTCGAGTTGAGCTACGCCGAAGCGCGCAGCATTTGTTTGGCCAGAAAGCTGATGGAACAGTACCCCGAATCGAAACGGATCTTCCTGAACGGCGGCAACTGTTTCGAGGCCGGCCAGCGGTTGGTGCAGCCCGAACTCGCCGGCGTGCTTAAGCGCATCGCGGCGTCCGGGGCGAAAGATTTCTATGAGGGCGAAACAGCCCGGATTCTGGCCGCGGAGATGAAGAAGAACGGCGGCGAGATCACGCTCGCGGACCTCAAGGGTTACAGGGCCGTTGAACGCGAACCTCTCAAGGGCGCCCATCGCGGGTACGAGATCCTCACGGCTCCGTCGCCATCGTCGGGCGGGATTGGGATCCTCCAGATGGCAGCGATGCTCGAAGGGACCGGCTACGAGAAGTCCGGCGCGGGTTCGGCCGCCTCGTCGCATTTCATCGCCGAGGCCATGCGGAGGTATTTTGCCGACCGCGCGCGATATCTCGGCGACGGCGACTTCGTTAAGCTGCCGATGCCCGGATTGCTCGATCCGGCTTACATCGCCAGTCGCCGCGCGACGATTGATCCGGAAAAGGCGACGCCGAGCGACACGATTTCGGCCGGCGCGCCCGCAGGCGCTGAATCTGTCGAGACCACGCACTTCAACGTCGTCGACGCCGAGGGCAACGCCGTGGCGCTGACCTACACGATCAACGGCAGCTACGGCAGCGGCGTCACGCCGGCCGGGCTTGGGTTCCTCATGAACAACGAGATGGACGACTTCGCCGCTCAACCCGGCACGCCCAATATGTTCGGACTGGTGCAGGGCGAACCGAACGCGATCGCGCCCGGCAAACGGCCGTTGTCGGCGATGACGCCCACCATCATCAGCAAGGACGGCAAGCTCTTCATGGTGCTGGGCGCGCCGGGCGGACCGCGCATCATCAGCGGCGTTTTGCAGGTGATGCTCAACGTCCTGGACTTCGGAATGAACGTCCAGCAGGCCGTCGACCAGCCGCGTCTGCATCACCAATGGAAGCCGGACACGCTGTATCTGGAGCGCGGCTTTTCGCCCGACACGCGCGCTTTTCTCGAAAAGCGGGGGCACCGTCTGGCGGATACGTCTTCGGTGGCGAGCGTCGAAGCCATCGTCATCGACGGCGGCTGGCTGCAAGGCGCGCAGAATGGAAGGAGCGCCGGCAAGGCCGCCGGCTACTGAAGGGACTCATGCAACGCGCATTATCCACGCATCTGTTGGCTGAGCACCGGCTCAACACGGTCTGGCTGGACCGCATCTGGAACGCCGGCATTCCGCTGGTCGAGATCTTCTGCGCCCGGCAGCATTTCGATTATCAGAACAGCGCGCAGGTCGGCGAGATCGCCTATTGGTTCGGCGACGCGGAGTTGAAGTTGCATTCCGTCCACGCGCCGATCTTCACCGACGACTGCTGGGGCCGCTCCGGCCCTGCCTCGGTCATCGACATCACGGAGATAGCGAAGCCCAAGCGCATCGCCCACGTGGACGAGATCAAACGGGCGGTGGACGTCGCGGAGAAGATCCAGTTCCGCTACCTGATCCTGCATCTCGGCGTTGCGGGCCAGGAGTATGATGAGAACCGCCTGGAAGCGGCCTTCAATTCGCTCGAAGAACTCAGCCTGTTCGCCTCCCACCGGGGCGTGAAGATCCTGATCGAGAATATACCCAGTTCGATCGCCAGCGCCGAGCGCCTTTTGCACTTCGTCGAGCAGATGCATCTGGACCTTGGCTTTTGCTTCGACGTCGGCCACGCCAACATCATGGAGGGCGTCGAGAAGGCGTTCTCGATCATGGCGCCGAGAATCAAGTCGACTCATGTGCACGACAACAACGGCACGGACGACCGCCACCTGTTCCCCATGGCCGGCGCCGGCGGAACGGTGGACTGGCGCAAGACCATGGAGTTGTTGCGCTCACGGGGCGAACAGTATCCGCTGCTGCTTGAATTGAAAGATCCGGGAGACAAGCCGAACCCGCTCGATGCGGTGCGCGAAGTCTTCGAGAAACTGGAGAACGTGTAAACCATGTCCGAGATTCCCCGCATACGAATCACCGATGCCGCAAAGTACGACGGCCAGCCGGTGGAGATCGCCGGTTGGCTCTACAACCTGCGAAAGTCCGGCAAGATCATCTTTCCTCTGGTCCGCGACGGCAGCGGCATCATGCAGTGCGTGGGTCTGAAGACCGCTCTGCCGGAGGAACTGTTCGAGACGCTGAAGCACCTGACGCAGGAATCGTCGCTCATCGTTCGGGGCAAACTCCGTGCCGAACAGCGGGCGCCGGGCGGATTTGAACTCGACCTGGAATCGGCCGAAATCGTGCAGCGCGTGCCGGAAGAGACGCCATATCCGATCACGCCGAAGGATCATGGGACCGAGTTTCTGTTCGACAAGCGGCACCTGCACCTGCGCAGCCGGCGGACCCACGCGGTGATGCGCGTCCGCCACGAGATCATCAAGGGGATCCGCGACTTCTTTGATTCAAACGGTTTCACGCTGGTCGATACTCCGATCTTCACGCCGGCGGCGTGCGAGGGTACGACGACATTGTTCGAGGTGAACTACTTCGACGAGGAGAAGGTCTACCTGACGCAGTCGGGCCAGTTGTATAACGAGGCGACGGCGATGGCGCTGGGCAAGGTCTACTGCTTCGGGCCGACGTTCCGGGCAGAGAAATCCAAGACGCGGCGGCATCTGACAGAGTTCTGGATGGTGGAGCCCGAGATGGCCTACGCCACGCTGGAAGACGTCAAGGATCTGGCCGAAGGGCTGATCTGCTTCGTCGTTCAGCGCGTGCTTGAGAATCGCCGCACGGAACTCGAAACGCTCGAGCGCGACATCTCGAAGCTCGAAGCGGTAAAGGCGCCGTTCCCGAGAATCAGCTACGATCAGGCGGTCGAGATCCTGAAGAAGAAGGGCAGCGAGATCGAGTGGGGCGGCGATTTTGGCGGAGCGGACGAGACGCTGCTGAGCGAAGACTACGACCGGCCCGTCATGGTGGACCGCTATCCTTCGCAGGTGAAGGCGTTCTACTTTGAGCCCGATGCGGAACGTCCGGAACTCGCGCTTGGCGTCGACGTGATCGGCAGCGAAGGCTATGGCGAACTGATCGGCGGCGGCCAGCGCGTCCATTCTCTGGAACTGCTTGAAAAGCGGCTCCGCGACCACGAACTGCCGCCCGAGGCATTCGATTGGTATCTGGATCTGCGGCGGTATGGCTCGGTGCCGCACGCCGGATTCGGCATGGGCGTCGAGCGAACCGTGGCATGGATTTGCGGGCTTGACCATATCCGCGAGACGATCGCATTCCCGCGCATGCTCTATAGGACGAGGCCCTGAGGCTCCAGCGCCATGGCCAAGACGAAGCAGCAAGGGTCCGGACCAACGGTCGCGATTGTCGGCGCGCCGCTGGACCTTGGCGCGGGCCGCCGCGGAGTCGATATGGGTCCGTCTGCAATCCGCACGGCCGGGCTGAACGCGCGTCTCACGACGCTGGGTTACCGGGTCGAGGACCTGGGCAACGTTAGCGTGGAGCAGCAGGAGTCTTCAAAGCCCGGGTCGCAAGACGCTCGCTTCCTGTCGGCGATCGCTTCGACGTGCCAGGAACTCGCCGTGCGTGTCGAGCGTGCCGCGGAGCAGGGCAAGATCCCTCTCGTATTGGGCGGCGATCATTCCATCGCTGTCGGCACGTTCAGCGGGATGGCCGAGGCATGGCGGAAGCGCGGCCAGAAGCTCGGCCTGATCTGGATGGACGCGCACACGGATATGAACACGCCCGGCACGTCGCCGTCCGGCAATGTTCACGGGATGCCTCTCGCCTGCCTGATCGGGACGGGCCCGAAGGCGTTGACGCATTTGAACGGCTGGGGCCCAAAGGTCGATCCAAAGAACGTGGTGCTCATTGGGATTCGTGACGTTGACCTCGACGAGCGCCCGCTGGTCCGGCGATCCGGCGTACGCGTCTTCACGATGCGCGACGTCGATGAACGCGGGATGAGAACCGTGATGCATGAAGCGCTCGCCGTGGCGGGCGAAGGGACCGACGGCATCCATCTGTCGCTCGATATGGACGGAGTTGATCCGCGAGAAGCGCCCGGCGTGGGAACGCCCGTGCGAGGAGGATTCAGCTACCGCGAGGCGCATCTGGCGATGGAGATCCTCTGCGATTCGCGTCTGATGAGATCGATGGAAGTGGTGGAAGTGAACCCGATTCTGGACGACGCGAACCGGACGGCGCTGCTGGCCGTCGAACTGGTTCTCTCGGCGATGGGAAAGAGGATTCTGTGAGCAGACTTCGAGTAGCGGTGCTGTATGGCGGGCGCAGCGGCGAGCACGAAATCAGCGTTCGCAGTGCGAAATCGGTAATCGAGGCGCTCGATCCCGAGCGTTACGAAGCGGTGCCGCTGTTCATCGACAAGCAAGGCCAGTGGGAGCCGAGGCCGATCTCGCCCGCACCCGGCGCCAACCCGTCGATTGACGTGGTGTTCCCTGTCCTGCATGGAACGTTCGGCGAGGATGGAACGGTTCAGGGTTTGCTTGAATTGGCGGGCCTGCCATATGTGGGCGCGGGCGTCTTTGCGTCGGCGGCATCGATGGACAAGGACCACTTCAAGCGTCTCTGCGCCGCGCGCGGTTTGCCGGTCGTCGAGTACGTTGTCGTGCATGGAGCCGGTGCTGGCGTGGATGCAATCATGGCGGAAATGCCGCTGCCGGTATTCGTGAAACCGGCCAACCTTGGCTCGTCGGTGGGCATCTCGAAGGCGAAGGACAGATGGAGCCTGGCAGTGGCGATCTCCGAGGCGTCGCGTTACGACCACAAGGTCATCGTCGAGCGCGCCATCACGGGCCAGGAGATTGAATGCGCCGTCCTCGGCAACGAAGATCCGGAGGCTGCGACGCCCTGCGAGATCCTGCCGTCGCGCGAATTCTACGACTACGAGGACAAGTACCTTCTGGACGCAGCGCGCATCGAATTGCCGGCGCGTCTGAGCGAGGAGACAACGGCCGAAGTGAAGCGGCTCGCCGTCGAGTGCTTCAAGGCCGTTGAATGCTCCGGCATGGCGCGCGTCGACTTCTTCGTCGAAGAGGGAACAGGCAGGATCTACATCAACGAGATCAACACCATCCCCGGATTCACTTCAATCAGCATGTATCCGAAGATGTGGGAACATGCCGGGCTGCCCATGCCGAAGTTGATCGACCGCCTGATTGAACTGGCTCTGGAACGCCACGCGCTGCGCAAGGCGCTACGGTACGAGCGCTAATGCGTCTGGCCGCCTGCACTTTTTTTCTGATCGCGCTGCCGCTCGCCGCGCAGGAGCCGCCGCAGGACACTGCCGAATTGGAGGCCGAACTCAAGCGGCTGGTTGACGTCTTCACTCTGGTGTCCGAGAACGGGGCCGAGTCCCTGCCGGCTGACAGGCTGATCTACGCCGGCGCCATCCCCGGCATGCTGTCGAAACTCGATCCGCACTCGGTCTTCTTCGACAAGCATCAATTCGAGCAGCTTCAGCAGATGCAGTCCTCCACGACGATGGGCTTTGGCTCCATTGTCAGCATCCTCCCCGGCCGCGTCATCGTCCTGCAGGTGCAGCCGGGCGCGCCTGCCGAGCGCACTGGCCTCGCGCCGGGCGACGAGATCGTGATGATCAACGGCATCGCCCTCTCAGGCCTGGACATCGAGCAATTGGTCCAACTCCTGAGCATGGCTCGGCAACAGGCGGTTCAGCTTCAAATCCGGCGCGCCGGCACGGCCGGACTGCTGCCGGTGACGATGGCGCCGGCCGAGCTTCAATCGCCAAGCGTCGACCGCATCTTCATGCTGCGGCCCGGAATTGGCCATGTTCGCGCGAGCAGTTTCGACGCGGGCACGGCCAAGGAGATCCGCGGCGCCATCGAGAAGTTGGGCGGCGGCAAACTCAAGGGCCTCGTCCTCGATCTCCGCGGCAACCCCGGCGGCGTCCTGTCGGCGGCACTCGAAACCGCCGCGCTGTTTCTGCACCCCGGAACACGCCTGATCTCGGCGCGCGGGCGCGGCAAGGGCACTCAGGAGATTGACGTTCCAGCCGGCAGCGCTCCGTATGAGTTCAAACTCGCCGTGCTGATCGACGGCAAGTCGGCCAGCGGCAGCGAGATCGTCGCCGGCGCGGTGCAGGACAACGATCGCGGAACGGTGGTGGGCGAGACGAGTTATGGCAAGGGCCTCGTACAGAGCGTCTATCCACTGACTGACGCAACGGGCCTGGCGCTGACCACGGCGTTCTACTACACGCCGAGCGGACGTTCGATTCAGCGGCCGTTACGCGACGCCGGCCTGCACGCCCCCGATGGCCCAGGGCGGCCCCGGCACACGACGAAATCCGGGCGCACTGTCCGCGGCGGAGGCGGCATCGAGCCCGACGAAACTGTCCTGCCGCCCGGGGTGACGCGGTTCCAAACCGTCCTCGAAGCCACTGCTTCCTTCCACTCTTTCGCGGCGCAGTGGTTGTTGACGAACAAGTCAGCAGCGAAGCCCGGCATGCAGGTGACCCCGCAGATGGTGGACGAGTTCCAGTTATTCCTGTCGCGACGCAGCATCCGGCCGGCCCTGCACGAATGGTCGGCGGAGCGGCCTTATGTCGTCTCGCGGCTCAAGCAGGAGATCCTGAACCTGGCGGCCGGAGTCGCCGCCGGCGATGAGGTCGAAGCGCTGCGCGACCCCGTCGTACTCAAAGCCGCCACCCTCATCGATGTCCGCTGAACCAGTTATCGAGCGGGCTCCGCCGGTTCGAGCATGAGAATCTGTGCGACAGGCGCGGTCTTGATCTCTCGTAAGTTGTACTTCGGGATCAGGAGCATCTCCTCCTGGGTGAGCAGGTAGAAATCCAGGCCAGGACGCATCTCCTCGTGCACGGCATACTCGAACGACTGCAAATTCTCCGTGGTCTGGTAGAAGAGCGCCGACGGTTCCAGGAGCCACGAGATGCCGGTGGTCATCTTCCTGCCCTGTAGTTGCCCCTTCGCATTGATCTCTTCCACCAGGTCGCGCGTGTCGGCATCATACCGCCAGATACGAAAATGCGTCGTCTGGAACTGGACGGCGAATGAGACGGCCAGCGCCGCCGATAGCGCGATGCCGCCGACTCGGACGGCCTTGGTTTCACTTGCGGCGAGACCAAGAAGAACAAGAAGAAACAGGGGAATGTGGTAAAGCCCCGTACGGTCTGTCGGGTAGGGCCACCCGGTCGCCAGGTGGAGCAGAAGAATCAGAATCCATGATGCGACGGCCGTACCCGCAAAGAAGAACACCGGACCGCATGCGTTGCCCCGGATCTTCCCGCGGAGTTGCCTCCACCCCCAAGCCAGCCCGAACAGCAGCACTCCGGGATAGACCACCCATCCAAAGGTCCGCTTCACCACGTCACGATTGACCACGGCCATGTTCAGCCGTCCAATGCCCTCGTTGTGGGCCAATGTGTTTGCGCCGATATCGGCGAGGCTCAATCCGAGCGTGGTCTGACCCACGTAAAATTTGCCGGGCTTCAGCATATGCTTCACCGGAGCCATGAAGAAGAACAACAGCATCGCAGCGGCGAACGCCAGCAGGAAATCGTTCAGCCTTGCGGCCCGAGGAGTAGCTGCCTTCTGACGCTTCCGGGACTTGTCTTCCTTCGGTACGGGCGGGTTCCACAGCCACATGAACAGGGCCGTCGCGGCCAGAGCCGGGATCGTGAAGACCAGGTTCGCCGCGATGGACAAGCCCATGGCCGCGCCGGCGACCCACAAGTCCTTACGGCCCGCTTCGCCCAGCATCAGCCTCATCAGCCGCTCGACCGCCACGAAGAACAGCGCCAATGCCAGGCCATAACCCCTGGCGGCCACTTCAAAGTCCATCACCAGCGGCGAGGCGCCCAGCAGAATCACGGTCGCCGGAACCAGCCATGTCCGGCCAAACAGCAACGTTCCAAGCCGGACGAGGGTCCACAGATACAACGCCGCTCCGCCGAGGGCGGCGATGCGCATCGTGAATTCCGAGACGCCGAGGATCGATGTGAACAGACGGACAAGCCAGGTGTGCAGGATGTGGTGATTGGCGTCGTATGATCGCAGCATCGACGAAAACGGGGTGACGATATACAGCCGCCACGTCAGCGCCTCGTCATGGGTGATCGACTGCGTCCAGGCGCGGTAGACGGCAACGGCGAACAGCAGGGCCGCAAGGACGGCGGCGAGCTTCTTCACCTCTTTCTCCTGCCCGTTGCCGCCGGCGCCGCTCCGTCAACGGGATTCTTCAGAAGCAGGAACAGGCAGAACAGAACCAAGGGCGTGATTTGGAGTAGCAGCCGTCCAGCCGCCGTTTGAAGATGCCAGGTCAGTTCCGAGGTGGTCATCCAGAAAGCGCCGATGTAGCCCGCACCCAACAGTGCCACGGGAATGATCGGCCAGACCGGCCGCGCCGGCCTGCGGAAACCCAACAGGGCCAAGCAGGCGGCCACGGCCACAATCGGATGGGCCGGGAAACTGCCCAGATGGAGAAACTCGGAGCCAACGGTCCTCAGGATCGGCCCGAGGCGGCTGTATTCAGCTAAGTGTGACGGGCTCCAGGCCGCGAAAGGCGGGGCGAGGAGCAACTTGAAGCCGGCACACACCAACAGGACCGGCAGCGCCGCGACGGCCCAGTAGAGCGCTCTCTTTCGAGCGGCAGCCAGCAGCACCAGGCCCAGCGCCGCCAGAAAGACCATCCCTTCGTCCTTCGTCCATGCAGCCATCGACGCCAATGCCCCGGACAGTGCCATCAGGCCGGGATCCCATTCAAGCGATTCGGCAAGCACGGCGCAGCAAAGCGCGGCCAACATGAACAGCGCCAGCGGGATGTCGGCGTACTGCGCAGGCGAGTACTGCCAGAAGGAGACCGTCGACATCAGCACAAGCACGGCCATCAAACCCGACGCGGCGCCGCGCATCGCCCAAAGCCCCGCGAGCAACAATGAAGCCAGTCCCGCCGAGGCCAGCGCTCCGGCGACTGTGGGCGCCAGCGAATCTCCGGGGTTGCCGGTCCAACTCCATGCTTTCGCCACAACGCCCGACCACAACAGCGGATACTCCGGATGGCTCCGGCCAACCAATTCCGGCGAGATGGCGCCCTGCCACTTGCCGTCGGAAGCCAGGAACTTCGCGCGCATGTTCCAGATCGCCCAGGCATCCCAATCGCCCTGAGGAACAGCCTTCGACGTCTGAACCATGGACCCTGCCCAAAAAGCAGCCGCGACAGCCAAACCGATCCAGCCAATCCAAGCCCAGCGGAAACCCGCTGTCCGAACACCCGCGGCCTGATCCGAGCCGGACCCCCGCCCGCGTCCCCGCAACCACCACAACGCGCCGCCTCCGGCCAGCCACAACCCATCTGACAGAATCGCCGCTACCCTCGGACTCAAGCCAACCCACAAGAGGACGACGAACAGGACCGATGTCGCGCCCAGCCCGAACGGCAACGCGAGCGAGATGTCCAGGACCCTTCGCGCCGAAGGAGTCTCGCCGCCTCTCTTCCTCAACGTCGAGACCCAGAACCAGCCAGCCAACCAGGCCAGGAGAATTGGCATCAGCGAGATCATTTCGCGCCACCTCGGCGGTACAGAACCACGCCGTTGCCAAGGTCGGCGATAAGGGACATGCCCCTCACGTCCCCGATTTTGGCGAACTCCCTTGGGGCGGTGAAGTCGCCCACCCAGAACTCGATGTCCTTGCGCTCCTCGTCCATGACGAGCAACTGCGGGGCCAGTGCGAACTGAGCCGAGGACAGCGCCGCCTGGGCTGCATCCGATCCCTTTTCCCTGTCGTTGAAGTAGCCGAGTCTCGCCGCGCCGCCCGTGCGCGCCGCGATGGGCGCGAACCGGCCGACCTGCGACTCGATCCGAAACTTGGCTCCCGATTGCTCCGTCAGCTTCTCAATCAGGCCGAAATACTCGATGGAAGCGCCTAGCGCGAAGACCGAGACAATCGCCAACGCGGCAATTGGGCGCGCCCCGGCCACTGAGATCTTAGTGTCCGACACCCTCAAATTGTATCGTCCGGCCGTGGATCTATCGCAAACCCCGTGGCCTGCCTCCGAGTTTCGCTCTTCGCGTCTCTGCACGGCGCACTTGCGCTTCGGTCATGCCGAAGTAATGCGCCACCTCGTGCCAGACCGTCTCTTCCACCAGCCGCCGAAGATGCGCCGCACTGCGCGCCATCCGCTCGTGCGGACCCTGATAGATCGTGATTCGATCCGGCATCGCGGAAAACTCCGCCGTGCTCCGCTCCGTCATCGGGCGTCCCTGATACAAGCCCAGCAGGCCAGGGCTGGGCGGCTCCTGTTCGACGACAAATAGAACGTTCTGCAACCGCCGCCGGAACGCCGGCGCCACCACTCGTTCGAGCGATTCATCCACCAGGCTGTCAAACTCCTGCGGGTCCATGTCTTCATCCATGCGGCTTGCCTTATTGTAAAGTCATGGGCGCGCCGGCCTCTACCTGGCCGCAAGCGCCACTGCTGGGAGCGATCAATGGAAGACATGAACAATGCAGCCAAAGTCGCCGCGGCTCTTGGCATCGGCAAACTCAAACGCCACATTTTCATCTGCGCCGACCAATCGAACCCGAAGTGCTGCTCGAAGGAAGCGGGACTCGAATCCTGGGACTACCTGAAGAACCGCCTCAACGAACTGGGCCTTGCCAAGGGCGACGGGGCGGTCTTCCGCACCAGGGTCAACTGCCTGCGTGTCTGCGAACATGGGCCGATCGCTGTCGTCTACCCGGAAGGCGTCTGGTATCACAGCGCAACGCCCCCGGTCATCGAACGGATTATTAACGAGCACCTGGTCCGAGGCTGCCCGGTCGAGGAGTTCATCCTTGCCCGCGACCCGCTCGCAGGCGGCTAGTCTATTGCGGGATCGGCATCCCCATCGACTTGTAGATGCTCTCGATCATCTTGATCTTTTCCGTGGCGTCCTTGTTCGTCTTGTCGTACTTGAGGACGTTGCGGAACTGCATCAGCGCCGGCCTGTACTTCTGCCTCGGCGGCAGGCTCTCATTCAAATAGAAACTGTCGCCATACTTCAAGTGCGCTTCGGCCAGGGCGGCGCGAATCCCGGCGCCGCCCGCTCCAGCGGTTTGTAGAGGTTCGAGGAGTGCGATGGCTTCGGTGAACTTGCCCGCCTTCACTTTGGCCTGCGCCTCGGTTACTTTCGGGTTAGCGGCTGCCAATAGACAGGCTAACGCCAATGCCGCACAAACGGTTTTTCCCAGCATGTTTTCTATTCTACCGTCCCGGCCGGCGCTCCGCTTTCGTTAAACTGAATTGACTGCCTCTCTCGTCCGGGACCAACCTCCTTGCAGAACCGATTCATCGTGGCAATCGACGGCCCTGCCGGCGCAGGCAAGAGCACGATCGCCCGTGCCGTCGCCTCCGCCCTTGGCTCCGTCTACATCGATACCGGAGCCATGTACCGCGCCGTCGCCCTCCGCGCGGTCGATGAGTCCGGCGACTTGTCGGACGAGGTCCGGTTGACGCAATTGGCGCAAGGGTCATCGATAGAACTTGCTCCCGACGGCCGGGTCCTGCTCGACGGTGAGGATGTCAGCACCAGGATCCGTACGCCCGAAATCGCCCAGGCTGCATCGAAGATCTCCGCGCTGGCCGGCGTCCGCCATGCCATGGTGGCGCTGCAGCGGCGACTGGCTGAATCCAACTCTGTCGTCATGGAAGGCCGCGACATAGGGACGGTTGTCTTTCCCGGCGCACAGGTGAAGGTCTTCCTGGACGCTTCGCCGGAGGTGCGCGCCGCGCGCCGTGTGCTTGAAATGCGCCAGAAGGGGATGGATCCCGACCCCGCCCAGGTCGCCGCCGACATCCGGGAACGCGACCACCGCGACCGCAACCGGGCCGAGGCGCCGCTCACCCAGGCGCCTGACGCCGTCCTGGTCGATACCTCCGGCATGACGCCTGCCGGCGTAGTTGAAACGCTGTTGAGGATTGTGAAGGAAAAGACCGGAAAGGAAGTCGCGCCGTGAAAGACCTTGTCGTCATGAAATTCGGCGGCACCAGTATGGGTTCCGCCGAACGCATCAAGGGCGCCGCCGCTCTATGCGAGGAGCAGTTCCGGCTGCGGCCGGCCGCCGTGGTCGTTTCGGCGATGTCGAAGGTGACCGACCTGCTTCTCGATACTCTGCGCCACGCCGAAGGCGGCGATACCAGTGGGGTCGAACGGAATCTGGCCGAACTTGCCGCCAGGCACCGCGCCTGTTGCGAAGGACTTCTCAGCGGCGATCATCGCACCCGGACTCAAGCTGTTCTCGACGACATCATCGCCGAGTTTGCCCGCATATCGAACGGCGTGCTGATGCTTGGCGAGAGGCCCCCAAAATCGGTGGACGAAGCGATCGCCGTGGGCGAACGCCTCAGCGCCCACCTGATCGCCGCCTATGTCGCGTCCAGGGGCATCGACGCTTTCGCTGTCAACGCCAGGGACATCGTGGTGACCGACGCCGTGTTCGGCAACGCTTCGCCGTTGATCGACCAGACACGCGAAAAGGCCCAGGCGATCCTGGGGCCCGCGCTTGCCGCCCGCCGTCTGCCGTTTATTACCGGCTTCAATGGCGCGACCCTCGACGGCCGGCCCACCACCCTCGGCCGGGGCGGCTCCGATTTTTCCGCTTCCATCCTCGCCGCCGTTCTCGATGCCTGGGAGCTTTGGATCTGGACCGACGTCGATGGAATCATGTCGGCCGATCCGCGTCTCGTGGACAACGCCCGTGTCCTCAGCGAAATCACCTACCGTGAAGCCGCCGAACTCGCCTACAACGGCGCCAAGGTGCTCCACCCCCGCACGCTCGCGCCGCTGATGGAAAAGGGGATCCCGGTCTGGAGCAAGAACAGCTTCAACCCGCAGGTTCCCGGCACCAGGATCGTCCAGTCTTCCCCTGACTCCGGCGCCGGGCCGCGCGCCGTAACATCAATGACCAACGTCGCCCTGGTGTCGCTCGAACCGGCGAGCGCGCTGCTCAGCGGGACAAAGGTGTTGGCCCGCGCCATCGACGCGCTTGCCGCGACAAATGCCGAGGTTCTCGCCCTGTCTTCTTCGAGCTACCGGCAGAACTTCTGCTTCCTGATTCGTCAGAGCGAGTTGCCCGCGGTCACCGAGCGCCTGGAGGAGGCGTTCTCGCTCGAACTCGCCCACGGTTACATGCACCCCATCGACGTCGACCTTGACGTCGGCCTCCTCGCCATCGTCGGCGAAGGCATGAAAGGCATGTCTGGACTGGCCGGCCGGATCTTCACCGCCATCAGCCGGGAGGACGTGAACATCATCGCCATCGCCCAGGGTTCCAGCGAGTTGACCATCGCTATCGTCGTTCGCCGGGCAGGGGTCGAAAAGGCCGTTCGGGCGGTCCACTCCGAGTGCGAACTCGGACAACCGCACTGAAGTCCCCCGCCGGCTGGCTATAATGGTAGTTTCGCGCCATCGCGTTCAAAACACGCACTAGGAGACTGTTTCAATGTTTGACCTGTTCCGCAGCCGGCAGAAGTCCGCTCGATACATCCTGGGCTTCCTCCTGGGCCTTGTCGCGCTGTCCCTGGTGATTACGCTTGTTCCCGGCTACAGCGGCCTCGTCGGCGGCGGGTCTGCGAATCCCCAGATCGTAGCCCAAATCGGCGATGAGACCTTGACGGTCACCGATGTCCGCCGCGTGCTCGAACGCGAACTTCGCGGCAGGGGCATCCAACGGGGCATGGAGTCCATCTATGTCCCGATGTTCGTCCAGCAGATGGTCTCCGAACGGGCGCTCGCATACCAGGCCAGGAGGATGGGTTTCGATCTCTCCCCAAAGGAACTCTCCGAGGCCATCGCGGGCCTCATCCCTCAGCTCTTCGACAATGGGAAGTTCGTCGGCAAGGAGGCTTACTCCGCCTTCCTCGCCCAGCAGAACATCTCCATCGCCGAGTTTGAGTCTTCCGTCCAGAAGCAGGCACTGGCCACCCGGCTCCTCTCGCTGGCCGTCGAAGGCGTCGTGGTGACGCCCTTGGAGGTGGAAGAAGAATTCCGCCGCCAGACCGAAAAGGCCAAGATCAGCTTCTTCATGGTGACGCCCGACAAGTTCGCCGCCCAAGCCTTGCCGAACGAGCAGGAGATGCGCGAATACTACGAAAAGAATAAGTCGTCGTTCATGAGTCCGGAAAAACGGGCCTACTTGATCTTCAGCATCGACGAACCCACCATCGCCGCCTCGTTTACTCTCCCCGAAGCGGCGCTGCTTCAGGCCTACCAGCAACAGCAGGACCGCTTCCGCACACCTGAACGCGTCGAGGCCCGCCACATTCTCCTCATGACCACCGACAAGCCGGCAGCAGAGGTGGAAAAGCTGAAGGCCAAGGCCCAGGATCTGCTCAAGAAAATTAGAGCCGGCGGCGATTTCGCGCAACTGGCAAAGGACAATTCCGAGGATCCCGGCAGTGCGATCAAGGGCGGCGACCTCGGTTGGCTCGTGCACGGCCAGACCGTCCCTGAGTTCGAGAAGACCGCATTCTCGCTCAAGGACGGCCAGGTCAGCGACGTCATTACCACCCAGTACGGCTTCCACATCCTCCAGGTGATTAAGAAGGAGCAGGCCCGGCTCCGCCCGTTCCCCGAGGTCAGGGATGAGATTCGCCAGGAACTCGCCCGCACCCAGGTCTACGAAAAGATGCAGTCGCTCGCCGA
Organism: uncultured Bryobacteraceae bacterium; assembly: GCA_947084845.1. Lineage (GTDB taxonomy): Bacteria > Acidobacteriota > Terriglobia > Bryobacterales > Bryobacteraceae > PNKE01. Next base: position 36,723 of record CAMTUE010000063.1, read on the forward strand.
TCAGACCCGCACCGCGCTGGTCCGCTCCGCCGCCGAAGCAGAGAAGATCGCCAGGGATAACGGCCTCTCTGTCGCCCGCGTCGCGTCGGCGGGACAGGGCGACCCGCTGCCCGAGGTCGGCGTCTCGGCGGACTTCGCCGACGCCGTGCGCGGCCTTGCCAAGGGCGGCGTTTCGACTATCGTGCCCATCGGTGACAATAAATTGGTCCTGGCCCAGGTCACCGACATCTTCCCTCCTCGGCCTGCCACCTTCGAGGAAGTCAGTGGCCAGCTCCGCGGCCAGTTCAGCGCCCAGCGCACCCAGAACCTCATGATGGACAAGGTCAAGGAGATCGAGGCCCGGCTTAAGGCGAATCCCGATTTGGGCGGAATTGCCAAACAGAACGGATTCACGGTCACCACGCCCGAGGCCTTCTCCCGCGCGGAAAACATCAGCGGACTTGGCATGGCCATGCAGGTGGAACAGGTATTCGGGAAGGATCCCGGTGCAATTGTCGGCCCGGTGCAATTGAGCAGCGGTTTCGCTTTTATCAAGGTCATCGAGAAGATCCCCGCCGACCTCACCCAACTCGCCGCCACACGCCAGAAACTCCAGAACGCCATCAAGAGCCGGCGGGCCCAGGAGAGGCGGGAGATGTTCTCCGAAGGGATCGTTAACCAACTCGTCAAAGAGAAGAAGGTTAAGATCTACGAGGAGAATGTCCGTAAACTGGCCGACAGCTATCGCGGCTAGCCGCGGCTGCCACGGCCGCGTCCTGTTCTCATGATCGAATCCCTGCTCGACTTTCTCCGGATTCTCACCACCCCGGACAGACTGCTGAGCCTGCTCGCCACCGCCTTCGCCGGCTGGTGGGGTTATGCTCTGCTTTTCGCTATCGCCTTCGCCGAGACGGGCCTTCTCGAGGGCTTCTTCCTGCCTGGCGACTCTCTCCTGTTCACCGTTGGCGTCGCCGCCGGCGTCGCGGGAATGAGTTATCCGCGCTTCCTGTCGTTCAACATCTTCTGCGGAATCGGGTGGGTGTTCTCCCTGGCCATGATGGGTTACTGGTTGGGCAACGTCGCGCCGGTGCGCGCCCACTTTGAAAAGGTGATCGTGGGCATCATCTTTGTGTCGCTGCTTCCCCTCGTTTTTGAAGCCGTGAAAGCGTTCAGATCCGAGCCGGTCAAAACCGGTACTTCCAACGCAGACTGACGCCCCGGCCGGCCCCGTCCAATCCCCAGCCCATTCCCCGGTAATTCCGGTCGCCCAGGTTCGACACCTCCGCCATGACGTCCATATGCTCGCCAAGCGGGAAACCCGCACGGACGCCGAATGTCGCATAGCCCGGTATCGCTGTGTACATCGGGGCCGAATCCAATCCGCCCAGGACCCGGTTCTGCACCTCCGCCAGCGTCTCGCCCGTCGCGATCAGCCGGCTGCCCGCCACCAGTCCGCGCGCAGTCGCCCCATTCCTGAAGAAAGACGCAATGCTCGACCTCGACCGCGCCGCCCCGATTCGCCGGTCCGCCAGCGCCAGCGACGACAACCTGCCCTGCCTCATCGCCGCCTGGCCATGGACCTCCACCCAGACCCGCTTCGACGCCGGCGCCCACAAAACGGCCGCGTAGCCCGCCGGCGCAGGCACGCCCGGCTCGATGTCCGGCGGCAGGCCCGTCTCCGGGTCCACCGCCCGGACCCATGTGAAGTTCTCCGAGAACAGAAAGCCCCACCGCGCCTTCGCCTGCATCGTCTGCTCCACCCCATTGAACTTCGCTCCACCGGAGTTCGCCCTCACCAATACCGGATTCACCGCCTCCGCCACATACACGGCGCCGGACGCCAACTGCCACGTAATCCCATATCCGCCCAACGTCCTGCCAACCGCGCCGCCCGGCAATAGGAGGGTCCTCGACACAACCGTGTCCCGCATCTTCAGGTGAAAGACCGCCACCTCCGTCTGCACCGCGCCCCTCCTCACCCGAAACGCCCCTTCGATGTTGTCCGACGTTTCGGCTCGCAACCGGCTCACTCGCCTCCCCGTGGAAGCGGCCCTGTCGTCCGACCGGTCGCCCACCAGGCCGCCCAGCCCTTCCACTTCCCTGGCCGACGTCTCAAAGAACCCATTGCCCTGCACGCCCAGCGCCCCCAGGTCCGTCATGTTCGGCGCACGGAATCCGCGGCTGTAGTTGACCGCCACGCTCGCCCTCTCGCCCATCCTCGCCACCGCACCCGCCCGGCCGCTCCATGCCCCGCCTCTCCATTCATCGTCCGGCCACAGCGGCCCAACCCCGGCCGGACTTTCTGAAGCCTTCGACCTGTACGCCGACGTCGAATACCGCATCGCCCCAGTCAATCTCAGGCGGCGTCCAGCCGTCTCCCAAGCGTTCTGCACATGGAATCCATGGCTGCGGTAACGTGCGCGATCCGGCACTCGCGGCCTCGTCAGCGCCGTCGTCCCCGCCACGGGGTCGTAGGTGAACGCCGGCGCTCTCACCCCTTCCCAATAGCTCTCCGCGCTCAGCGAGTAAGCGTGTTGACCGCTCTGCCCAGACATCCTCGCCTGTCCGCCCCAGGACCGCAACTTCTCATACTGGTTCGTGATCCTGCCGAGCGCGTTTCCCTGCCCGCCCTGGTTGACTCGCTCCTCCCGCTGCGCGTTATACGACGCCCCTACCGACCAGTTCTGAATCCTGCCCCGGCCAAACTCCTGGTAGCGCAGCCAGCCGAAGTCGCCCATCAGGTTTCTCAAGTCGGCGATCAGGTTCCCGTCGCCGCCCATCAGTTGGTCGTAACGCCTCCCGCCATCCTGCTGCGCCCTCTCATACCGCCCCGCCAGATGCTTCGCCGGACCCGGCATCCACTGGGCATGGATCGCGCCCCCATATTGCGTGAAACCCGTGTCCGTCAACCTCTCGCCGAGAATCGTCGATGGCAATCCGAGAAACCGCGTCACCGCCGCGTGGCTGTCCAGACCCTGTCCCGTCCGGATCGTGTTCGCCCGTCTCGCAGCCGCCGACACCCCAACCGAACTCCTCTCCGTCGAATACCGCACGGCCGAGTCGGCGCCAAACGAATGGTCGGCGTTTCTGTGGAAGGTCGATCCCCCGCCGTGGACCTCCCGCCCCTTTACCGCCAGCGCAGGCGTCTCCGACACCAGATTCACAGTCCCGCCCACCGCGTCCGACCCATATTCCGACGCCGACGGACCCCTGACAACTTCGATCCTGTCCAACTGACTCCCGTCAGCCAGGTTGAAAAACGTGCTCACCCCGCCCCGCTGCACGCTCGTCGTCCCCCGGAAACCGTCCCGGTAAACCGCCACGTTCTTGCCCGTCAACCCTCGGACGAAGACACCACCCATGCCCGCCGCGGTCTTCTGTTCAGAAACCCCGGCTTCGCCGCTGAACGCCTCGCTCAGCGTCGTCTTCACCCGCTCCCCGATCTGGCTGTTGCCGACGATGTTCACCCGTACCGGCGAATCCGCCAGATCCACCGCCTGGCCTGGTTCGGCCATCACAGTGATCTCCGATCGCACCGGGTTCATCTCCAGCCGGATCGCCTTCTCCAACTGGCGTCCCTCAACCACCCGTACCCGTCCCTCCCAGGGCGCGTACGGCGGCAACTCCACCCGCAGGATCAATACCCCGCTCGGCGCCGCCTCCAATGCGAAACGCCCCTCCGCCCCGCTCACCGCCGACCGCAACTCAGCCTGGCTCGCATCCCGTAACGACACCCTCGCCCCCGCCACCGGCAACCCCGTGGGTCCAACCACGACTCCGCCTACCGAAATCGCCGCCAGCAGCAGGAACAGACCCATATACAACAATGTATATCCACAGCGATGCAGGACAGGTCCTTCCTACTGTTTGCCGAACCCAAACCCCGATCCGCCCGGTGGCCTCTGCTGCTGCCCCGTATTGCCCGTTCCGCTCTGGCCGCCGGATCCGCTCCCGAACACTGAACCCGGGTTTGCTCCCGGCCTCTGCTGTCCCTGCCCCGTCCCTGTCTGGCCTGCCGGGTTGGGCGCCTGCCCCGGCAACTGGTTGCCGCCCATCCCCCGCGCCTGCATCTCTTTCTTTAAGTCGTAAATGAACTCCCACTTCTTGTAGTTGGTCTGCTCGTTGTAGACCATGATGCCGTCCATGTCCTTCTTCGACGCAACCCCGGCCAGTCCGCCAATGCCGGTCGCCACGCCCGTGCCGCGGCCGGCCGCGCCAAATGCGCCGCCCTGCTGCGCCCCCGGCCTCGGCGAACTGAGAATCTGGTTGATCAGCCGCAGTGCTTCATTCGGCTGGCCTTGCGCATTTGAACCACCCTGCGTGCCGCCCGGCCCGCCGGCCATGCCGCCAACGAAACCGCCCGGGCCTCCTCGGGCCGTCCCTGGCTGCGGGGAGGACGGAGCGGAAGTTGACGGCGCACCGCCAAACCCAAACCCCCCGCTCATCCCGAAACTGCTCCCGGAAGCCGTGCCCTGACTTCCATCAACCGGCGCGCCCGGCCGCCCGCCCTGCGGGTTCCGGACAGGCACCTGCCCGGGGACCGATGGGATGTCAGCGATGCCCGGCCGCGGATTGCCCCCTTCCGGCGGCACCGGCACCCCCTCCCGCGGTCTGTTGTCCCCGCCTTCTCCCGGCAGCGCATTGGAATCCTGTGCGCCATCGCTCGTCGTCCCTGGAATGATCCTGTCGCTCGCCCGCCGTTGCAGGGCCGGATTATTGCTCCCTGCCTCGCCGCCCGGATCGATCACTTCAGCCGACGCTCCAATCCCCTGCACCCTCGCCGCCAGCAGGCTCGGACCCGTCTCCTCGCCCTCGCCCGGCTTCTTATGCACCAGCGAATCGGTAAACTGCCCCGCCCCGTCCACATGCACCAACCGCCACTCGTCCTGGCCCGTCATCGGGTCCTTATACCGCTTCCGCAGATAGCGCGTCTCCTGCGTCTTCTCCAGTTCCTCCAGATTCTGCGGCCACCTCTGGTTCTTCCGGTAATACAGCTTGATCGCCCTGACAAACTCCTCGCCCCGCTCCACCAGCAAACCTTCCTTGTTCCGCTGGTGCTCGAACGCCACCCGCGGCAACTCCAGATACAACTTCACCGCCACCGCCGCCGCCATCGCAAAGACCAGCAGCAGCGCGTATCCGCTCTCGTTCTGTCGTCGCCGTCTCATCCCGTTTTTGGCGGCTCCTCGATCTTCAGCGTCTGCTGGTTCTTGTACTCCATGTCTTCCACGACCACCGACCCTACGTTGATCTTAACGATCCTGTACCGCTTCTTGACCACTTCGCCTTCCGCCAGCACAAGCACATCCTCGCCGTCCATACAGAACACCCGCTTCACGCCGTTCCTTGGCGGCAGCGAGTTCCCATAGAACTTTAGATTGATCGCCGGCGGCGGCGGTTTCACCGGCGGTGGCGGCGGCGGCTCCGGTGGAGGAGGCGGCTCCGGCCCGATCATCCGCTTCACCACGATCTTCGGCTCGGGCTGCTTCTTGACGACATCCTCAAGGCGCGGCGCAGGTCCGAAATCGAACAGGCTGCGGTGCCCGCCGGCAACCGTGGCCGAAGCCAACTTCTGAAGGATATCGAGCCTCAGCGACGGATCGAGACTGATCGGGTCCGGCGCTTCTTTCGGTTTCAACGTCGGCTTGAACTCGCTGCGCCCGCCCGGCGTCCGCTGCCGCTCAGCCGCCCTCGGACCCGCGGGGATCAGAGCGTCCTGCGCCTTCCGGGTCTGACTTCCCAAACCCGCCTTCGCCGGCGCCGCCGCGGTCTGCGGAGCACGCCCGCCCGGTTCCGGTTCGCTGAGGACATTGGAATAGAACAAATAGGCGGCCAGCAGCGCCAACCCGCCAAGAACCACGACCTTCCAGGGTTCAGCGCCCAGCTCCATCTTCAGCTTCGGCATCAGCTCAACCCTCCTTCGCGGAAGAAGGCGTTCAGCTTCACCGTGATATTCAACACGCCCAGACCCTGCTGCGGCTGCGCCGCCAGCGAGTCCAGAATCAACAACCGCTTCGACCGGTCCATGGCATAGACAAACTCCACCAGATCCGCGTAGGTTCCTTCATAGCTTGCCGTGATCGTCACCATGCCCAGCGACGCGCTCCCCTCGATCGGCTCATAGTCGTAACTCCGCTCGCGCGGCTTGACGCCCGACGACTTGGCGGCTTCGGCCAGCGCGGTCTCAAGCGCCGAATACGCCGTCCGGCGGTCCAGGAAGTGCTCGGTCAGGAACCGGTCGCCCGCCTCCCTCGCCACGGCGGACTTCGCCGCGATCGCCCGCAGCCGCACCAGCGCCTGCTGTTTTGCCGCCACGTCCCTGCGAGCCTGCGAGATGTCGCCCTCGAGCGAATCGAGCGACCCGCCCGGTGTCTGATAGACGAAGAATGCGGCCACCAGGTTGGCGGCCAGAAGTACGCCCAGCGTTGTGCGCACCGCCGTCTTCGGGTCGCGGGCAATCTGCCTCAGGTCGAAACTAAAGTTTCTGGGCATAGTTCACGCTCAGCCTGTAACGGTACAGCGGCTCGTTCTGCGACGGCGGCTGCGAATTGACCAGCGATGTCTCGCCGAACAGCGGCGACGTCTCCAACCGTTTCAATAGGTCGATCACCGGCTCCGGCTCCGGCGAACCGACGATCATGTCAAGCTGCACCCGGTTGTCTCCCGTCACATATGGCCGGATCGTCACCAGCCGCACATGGCCGGGAAACACGTTCTCCAGGTCGGCGAACATCCGCGTCCAACTGATCCCCTTGCGCTGAAGCAGCAGGTTGAGGAAGACGCTCCGGTCCAGTACGGCGGCGTTCGCGGGTTGCCGCAGTTCGCCCTGGATTCTGGCCTGCTCCTGATCCAGTTGACTGATCCGCGCCTCAAGCGACGCCAGCATCTCGCGGCTCTCCTTGCCGGCCGCGCGCTGGCTCATGATCGTGGTCAACTGCACCGCCAGCACGGCCACCAGCAGCACGGCCGCCACGGCCGACGCCACCAGCACCGGGCGGTCCCGCCTGAACGGCTCGCTGGCCAGGTTTACGGGTATCCTGATATGGCTCATGCGCTCCTACACGCCCCCTTCCAGAGACTCGATGTATCCCAGCAACCCCGCGTTCAGCCCCGTCACCGCCGCATATCGCGACCTCAACCGCCCCACGGTCAACCCGGCATCCCGGCTCCACCGTTCAACCTCTGCGCCGCCCTCCGCGCTGAATCCGCACAGCAGCAACGCCGCCGGCCGCGACGACAGGTGATCCTCGGCGTAGGCCAGCGTGGGAATCAATATGTCGGCAATCTCCTCGGCGTTGATCTCCTGGAGTTCGACGCAGCGGAACATCCTCAGCGATCCCTTCTCAATCAGCGCCACTGCCAGCGCGCCATCGCTGCGTTTGGCCACCATCACCGGGTCCGGATTGTTCACGCTCGCCGACGCCTCCAGCGACAGCGCCGACAGCGCCGACACGCCGACAAAGCCGCATTGGAAACCGGCGGCAAGGAATGGCGCTTCGTAGTGCCCCGCCACGTCCATGTTCAACACCACGGCCGTCACGTCCACTCGCTTGGCCCCCGGCCTCGGTTGCGCGTGGCAGGCCACCACGGCTGAATCGATGTCGAACGGGACCGCCTTTTTCGCCCTGAACCGCGCCAGCGCCACCTGCTCTTCAGGGGCCGAAGGAAACGTGTCAAAGTCCAAAACGCTGATGCGAGCGGCGTAATCGGGCAACAGCAGCGCCGCCCTCCGCGGCTTGCTGCGTTTCGCCCCGCTATCGGGCGCCAACCGGTCCACCGCCTTGGCGAAGGCCATCGGATCGTTGACGTTGGTCCTCAGCGGACTCACTTCAACCACGCCCGGCGCCAGCGGCTCAAACCTGATCGCGCCAGGATCCGGCGTCGCCGCCCACGTGATCCCCGAAGGCGTGATCTCGAAGACATACTCCGGCGGCGGATCCGCGGCAAATCTCATGATGCGTGTCAGCAGATTCATCGCCCTATCCTTCGATGAAGGTCACCTTATTCACTTCCTTGAGCGTCGTCACACCCTGCCGTACCTTCTCCACGGCCGACTCGCGCAGGAACGTCATCCCCTCTTCCCGCGCCACCCGCTTGATCTCGATCGCCGGCCGCCGGTCCAGAATCATCTGCCTGCCGCGTTCGCTCAAGTCCAGCAATTCGTGGATCGCCGTTCTGCCCCTGAACCCCGTCCCGCTGCACTCGAAGCAGCCCTGCCCCTCGTACATCGGCACGTCCCGCCACTCGGCGACATCCAGGCCGCTCACCTTCAGGAAGTCGTCGTCATACTGCACCTGCTTCTTGCAGTGCGGGCAGATGACGCGCACCAGCCGCTGCGCCAGGATGCAGTTCAGCGCCGACACGAAATTATACGGCTCGACGCCCATGTTCAGGAACCGCCCAATCACGTCCAGCACATTGTTGGCGTGGACGGTTGTGAAAACCAGGTGGCCGGTCAGCGCCGCGTTGATGGCGATTTGCGCCGTCTCCTGGTCGCGGATCTCGCCCACCATCACCTTGTCCGGATCGTGCCGCAAAATCGATCTCAACCCGCGCGCGAACGTCAGGCCCTTCTTGTCGTTCACCGGAATCTGCGTGATCCCCTTGAGCTGGTACTCCACCGGGTCTTCGATCGTGATGATCTTGTCTTCGTCGTTCTTGATCTCGCTCAGCGCCGCGTACAGCGTCGTCGTCTTGCCCGACCCCGTCGGCCCGGTCACCAGCACCATCCCGTACGGCTCCTTGATGTAGCGGCGGAACCGCACCAGGTCGGAGTCGGAGAATCCCACAACTTCAAGCGACAGCTTGGCGAATTTCTCGCTCATCGACTCCTTGTCGAGCACGCGCAGCACTGCGTCCTCGCCATAGATCGTCGGCATGATCGACACGCGGAAGTCGATCAGCCTGTTCTTGTAGCGCACCCGGAATCGGCCGTCCTGCGGGATGCGGCGCTCGGCGATATCGAGTTCCGACATCACCTTGATGCGGCTGATGATCGTCGAATGCCACTCCTTCGCGATCGGCGGCATGGCGTATTGCAACACGCCGTCGATGCGGTACTTGATGGCCACTTCCTGGTCGCGCGTCTCGATGTGGATGTCCGACGCCCGGCGTTCGAGCGCGTTGTAGATGGTCGTATCGACCAGCTTGATCACCGGCGCGATGTCGGAATCCTCCGCCGTCAGCTTGTCGATGGACAGCGTTTCGTCCGGGTTCTCTTCCTCGCCGACCACGTCGAGCGTGAACCCTTCGGTCACCTCTTCAAGCACGCGCTGCGACTGTTCGGTCTTCTTGAGCAGGTCGGCGATCTGCGACAGCGTGGCCACTTTCAGCCGCAGTTTCTTGCCGATCAGGATCGCCAGTTCGTCGATCAAGTTGAGTTGGCTCGGATTGGCCAGGGCGATTTCAAGCGTGCCGTTGTCGGCGGCCAGCGGGACGAAGTTGTAGCGGAACATCAGGTCCACGGCGATCGACTTGAACAGGTCGTGATCGATCTTGGCGGCCTTCAGGTCGACGAACTCGCAACGGTAGCGCTCGGCGAGTTGCCGCGCCTGCGAAGCCTCGCGTTCCGGATCCAGTGGCTTGATTGCGTCGGTGGCCATCGCATTCCCCTCTAATTAAACGTGTCCGCCAGCGAGAAGATCGGCAGGTAGAGGCTCACCAGCACGAACGCCACGAAGGCGCCCATGAAGATCATGATCGCCGGCTCGATCAGCGACAGCGAGGCCTGCATCCGCGTGTTCACGTCGTCCTCATAGAACTCGCTCACCGAGTTCAGCATCGCCGGCAGCGCGCCCGTGGATTCGCCCACTTCGATCATGTCGATCGACAGCGGCGGAAAGATCCCCGTCGATTGCAGCGCCGCAGAAAGCGATTGCCCCTCCCGCACCATCTGCTGCGCCTTGCTTAGAGCGTTCCTGAGCAGCGGGCTGTCGATCGATTCGGCCGCCGTGTCCAGACCCTGCATCAGCGGGATGCCGCCGCTCAATAACGTCGAAAGCAGCCGCGACATCTGGGCGACCTGATATTTCGTCCAGATCTCGCTGAGGATCGGGGTCTTCATCTTGAGCCGGTCGGCGGCGGTCTGTCCCGCGACGGTTCGCAGGTAGTAGCGCAACGCCACCACCGCCGCCACCACCGCCACACCCGCGAACAGCACATAGCTCTGCGCCGTCGTGCCGATGGCGATCAGCCAGCGCGTCATGAGGGGCAACTGCGTGTTCGTCGTGCCGTACAGTTCGGCGAAACGGGGGACGACGAAGGTGATCAGGAAGACGATCAGCAGCGATACCAGGACGAGAAGAATCGCCGGATACATCAGCGACAGGACGATCTTCTTGCGTACGGCCAGAGCCAGTTTCTGGTAGTTGATGTAACGCTCCAGCACCTCGCCGAGCGCGCCGCTCTTTTCGCCGGCCATGATGGACGTGACGTAAATGGCCGGGAAGATGCCCTGCCGCCGGAAGGCGTCCGATAGCAGCGAGCCGCGCTTGACGTCGTCGCGGATCTCTTTGACGTGGGCTCCGAGTTTCTTGTCCGTCAGGCGGTCGGCCAGCAGGTCGAGAGCCTTCAGAATCGGCAGGCCGGCGCGGAACAGCGTGACGAACTGCTGGTTGAAGATGAGGAACTTCTCCATGTCCAGCTTTTTGCGCCGCCCGCCGCCGAGCACGGCCACGCCCGTGCGTTCCTTGATTGAGTAGACCAGAAAGCCCTGGTCGGTCATGCGCTGGCGCAGTTCGTTTTCGCTCGACGCCTCGACCACCTGTTGCCGGATCTCGCCCCTGGCGTCGGCGTATTTGAGGCTGTACTCCGGCATCTCTAGCGCTCCCCGCCTTCCGTGATCTCCTCGACCGTCACGCCCGGTGGAGGCGCGAAGCGGAACCTGGCATCGTTCACCGGGCCGTTCAGCCGTTCATTCGAGAAGCCGTATTCGGTCACCGAACCGTCTCCGTTGACCACTTTCAATCGCCTGATCTCGCCCTGGCCGCCGACGCTGAACTCGACGCTGGTGTAAGGGACCTTGTCCGACTTCGGCAGCGCCCGGATGACGGCCGTGCCGCCCGATTCCGTCAGTTCAAAGTCGCGGAACAGGCGGCTGAAGTCGAGTTTGCCGAGCAGAAACGCCAGCGGGGCGCGCTCGTCGTTGCTGACTTTCAACCTGGCCTTCTCCGCCTTCTCCGTCGCGGGCGAGTACATCCAGACCCACTTGCCGTCGGCGACGAACAGTTTGCCCGCCGGTTCAGTGTATTCCCAGCGCATCCGGCCCGGCTTGCGCAGCGACAGGTCGCCCCGCTCTGCCCGTTTGCGGCCCTGGGCGAGGTAGGTTTGTTCGAAACTGGCTTCCATTGTGCGGGCGGAGTTGTAGCGCCTTTCAACCGAGGCGATCCAACCCTTGAGGTCGGCCGCCGGGGCCGTAACGCACAACAAAGCCAACAGACACAACACCTTCACATCAGGTTTGACGCCGCCAACGGGCCGAACGTGCAGAGCGCCGGAGGGCTGAATTTGACCGGACGGGTTCAGGAATCTTTCCCGGCAGGATTGGGCCCGGTCCAGCGCGCGCCCCAGTCGGCTTTTCTCGCCGCCTTGAAGCCGGCCTTATCCGCCGCCCGAACGGTGACTTCGGCCAAGCCGGCCGGTTGGCAGAGTTTCATGGTCACCGTTCTGGGTTCGACGAACGGGTGGCGGAGGATGCGGCAAAACGGCGGCCGGGCGGGCGGCGGTTGGCGCAGGGCGATGAGGTAGGTGAACTTCTCGTCCTCGTAGCCGAGGTCGCCGCCCTTTAGGAGTTTGTGCAGTTTCGAGCGGTCCAATCGGGCGGCGAAGTGGCACCAGTCTCCAGATGGGAGGGGGCAATCACCCTGATGCGGGCAGGGAGCGGCGATGGTGGCGCCAAGATCGATCAGGCGCCGGCGGGCCCGGAGGAAGAAACCAAACGAACTTACCGTGCCCGGCTCAACGATGACTAAGCCTTGTTTTGCTAGTAGATAGGCTCTCTCCACGACCTCCAGGGCGACCCCTGGCGGGACCTCGCCCAGGGAATAGCCGAAGACGACCAGGTCGTGCTCGGCGAGGCCGGAGAGGTTTCGATAATCCCCACTGCGCCAATCTACTTCGTCGCACTGGAGTTTCTCGCCCACGGCGCGGAGGTGCCCATTAGGTTCGACCGTGCACACCTGAACCTGGTCGCCGAAGACGGACCTGGCGGCCCAGGCGGTGGCGCCGGTTCCGCCGCCGAGGTCGAGGATGGAGTCGACTTTGAAGTCGATTTCCCTGAGGGCGACGGAGATTGCGGCGAATGTCGCGGGCATGCGGGAGGCGGCATAGGCGGCGGCCTCGACGGGCGAATCGATGCGGTATCCGCCGTTCCTGCGGTAGGCATCGGAGAGGCGGCGGGCGGCGGCGGTGAGCTCCGTGGTGGGGAACTGGCGGGCGAGGGCGTCGATGGCGGCGCGGAGCGAAGGTGGAAGGTGTGCGGTGAGCATGGTCGACAGAGTATAAGCGGCTTTGCTATTCTACGATTGTCGAGGATCACAACAAAACAATGGCCAGCAAACCCCCATTCGCGACCGGCGCACAGGTCGAGCACGCCAGGTTCGGTCCGGGATCAGTCGTCACGTGCACCGACCAGCATATCGTGATCAAGTTCGACGAAGTTGGCGAGAAGAAATTCGTGCTGGAAATCGCCCGCGAACACGTCAAGAAGATCGACCGCCAACCGCCTGCCGAGAAGAAGAAGTCCAGGGCGAAGAAGAAGGCCGCCGTGGCGCCGGAAGCCGCCGAATAGCTGTCTTCTACGGCATAACGCACCTGAATCCGATGGTGGCGTCCCTGGTGCTGGGCGGAAAAGCGAAGCGGGCCGACAGGCTCACATAAGCATCCGGCGTGGAGAATGACCCGCCTCGGACGACCCGTTCCGAGCCGCGTTCCGGACCGGGCGGATCAAGCGCAGGACCGTTGCGGTAATAGGGCGCGCTGTAGATGTCGGCGGTCCACTCCCAGGCATTCCCGAGTGCGTCGTGCAATCCGAGCGCGTTGGCCTCTTTAGACGCGACCGGTTTTATCGATCCTCCGCTGTTCTCCTTGAACCAGGCGATTTCGCCGATCGATCCGTAAAGCCGTCCTTCGACACCGGCGCGGGCGGCGTATTCCCATTCAGCTTCGGTCGGCAGACGTCCTCCCGCCAATTCGCAGTACTGTTTGGCATCACTCCAACTCACATTGGTCGCCGGCTGAGGGCCAACCAGGCCGGTCTTGAGAACGCGGTCATAGGCATCCAGGGTGACTTCGGTCCGCGAGATGAAAAAGTCCCCGCTGAACCGGACCTCGCGGACGGGCCGGGTATCGGGCTTGCAGCGGGTCTCTCCGCCCGAGCAGCCCATCTGAAACGCGCCGGCGGGGATCCGGAGATAAGTCATTCCGTCGACGGGATTGGTGCGGCGGTTCGGATCGGCTGGGGGCGGCGGGGTTGCAGGTTCGGGAACGGCCGGCGGCGTTGAGGCCGGGCGTTGAACTGCTGAGGCAGGCGCCTGGACGCTGCTGATCACTGGTTGAGCCGGTTTGGTGAAGTATCGCGAAAGGAGGCCCACCGCGACAAGGACAAGGCAGGCCGCGATTGAGGCCCGGATGATGTTGCGGCTGGCGGCCGGCTTGGGCGGCGGCGGAATTACCGGGATGGGATTGGCGGCGACGCCATGGCAGGTGCGGTGGTTTTGGTTTTGGGGCGGCGTTGGAGGGATTTCAAGTGAGCGAAGAGGGGTTTTAGCTGGACTCCGGGGGGTATTTGGGGGGGGAGGGTTGCTTTTTGATCGGTCTCTCTCATTAGGCGTTCCTGTTGTATCTGTTTGAGTTGATTGAGGGAACGGAAGAAGAGGCGTTCGTGGGAGGCCCGGTAGCGGGATAGTTTTTCGCTGCTGCCAAACGAACCTGGGAGGCCTATG
>CAMTUE010000064.1:0-17101 GCA_947084845.1 uncultured Bryobacteraceae bacterium
CGTCCTGGTCGCCGGCCACGCGCCCTTCACCTGGGGCAAGACCGCCGCGCAGGCTGCCTATCACGCCGTCGTCCTCGAAGAGCTTGCGCGAATCGCCCTGGAGACCCTGACGATCAACCCGCAAGCCGCGCCGCTGCCGAAGCCACAACTCGACAAACACTATTCGCGCAAGCACGGCAAAGACGCAACCTACGGCCAGGGCTGAGGCAACACAGGGCTAACCGTTTCGCCCAAGGGGGTAGATACGCCCGACCGAGGCATGAAGAACCTCCAGCCCATCTGAGCACCGTCCCAATGCACTCCACTAGTACTTTGACCGCAAGATCAGGTTCTACTGGACGACCGCTTGCTGACGCGCGCGGCTCCGATCAGAGCCACGACCGTGAGTGGTTTCCCGTAATGGAGCAAAATCACGCGGTCACGGACCTAGCCCGGAGTACTTCCCTCGATAATGTCTGCTGCCGCACGGATGCCGGGAGTCTCAGTGGATTTTGTAGTTGGGCCTCCGTGAGTCTCGCGTTCCGGGCTATCGTCAAACGTGGGGCTGATGGGATTCCCTCCAAGCGAAGCGGAGTTCCTGGGACTTAAAGCGACACTCGTTCAGCTCAATGCGGCGCGGGTGATAGATGGCTTCGGAATCACGCCACGATTCTGCGCGTAAGCCTACTCCCCTAAGTCCGCGGGGCGGTCCGTCCATATCCAACCAGAGCAAGAACCGGAACCCTTGGAAGGAAAATGCAATCCCGGCCACTCTCTGGAACCTAGATGTATCACCCCCCCTCAGGGTGAATCCGGCGCTCACATGGTTCAAGGTTGCGGGCTGTGCCCCGTCTGAGACGAGCATCGGAGTCTGCCCAAGAGAGCCTACCCAGTACAAACCGCTTGGGGCGTCAAAACACCTATGCCCAAATGCTACTTCTACGAGTTTCCTGGGGAGCGCACACTCGCTGGAAGTGGCCTGTCCGAACCCGGTGTTCCCGTGATTCGGATACCAAAGATTGATCGCCGTCTTGAGGAACCAACGCTCCAACATGCGGCCGTCCAGTCGGCGCACAACCACATTTCGAAAGTCGGGCTTGAGCCTTACGCGCAAAGCATACAACCGCCATGCTTCTTCAAGAGTTCGGAAGGATTTCCCTCCCACCTGATCTACCGCGGAAAGCACGTTGTTGTGGGTCAGACAGAGCATGTTGGCCGAGAGCTTCCGTATTGGCAAGCTTTTCACCGTTTGACACCAGGGCAATCCTCGGACGGACACATCCCGCCCCTTGAAGAGAGTCTCGGAGACGTAGTGCTCCTCGGACTGTTGACCGCAGCATCCATCCAAGCCACTGGCCCAGCACTTGACCGCCATCGAGTTACCTCTAAGATAAGTATGATTCATGCTTTTGATTGGTTTAGTTGCGCGAAAGAACCGAATGATTCTGTGAGCACCATTCCGGAGTGGATGGCCGAAGGCCCAACCGTCGTCCCACGAGCTAAACTGGTAGATTCACCCGCTATGATCGAGTCCACTCTGTCCGAACTCGAATCCCGTGCGGCCGCCCTCATCGACGCGGCCGCTTCGCCCGATTCGCTTGAATCCGCTCGCGTCGAATTCCTTGGCCGCAAAGGCGCCCTCGCCTCGATCGGCAAGGACATGGGCAAACTCCCGCCCGATGAGCGCGCCGCCGCCGGTAAACTCCTCAACGCCGTCAAACAAAATCTCGAATCGCGCTTCGACGCCCGCAAGTCCGCCTTCGACAAAGCCGCGCTCGATGCGCGCCTCGCCGCCGAATGGATCGATGTCACCCGTCCCGCCCCCGGCGTCCGCCCCGGCTCGCTGCATCCATTGACGCTGATCCAAAGCGAACTCGAAGAGTACTTCACGTCTCTCGGTTTCGCCGTCGTCGACGGGCCGGAAGTCGAAACCGAGTGGCACAACTTCGACGCCCTCAACATCCCGGCGGCTCACCCGGCGCGCGACGCCCAGGACACTTTCTGGCTCGAAGACGGCCATCTGCTCCGCACCCACACCTCGCCTGTCCAGGTGCGGGCCATGGAGAAGTTCGGCGCACCTCTGCGCATCATCGCCCCCGGACGGGTCTTTCGCAATGAAGAGGTTGACGCCTCACACGAGCACACCTTCTACCAACTCGAAGGCATGATGATCGACAAGGATGTCTCGGTCGCCCACATGCTCTATTTCATGAAGGGCCTGCTCGAAGCCATCTTCAATCGCGAAGTCACCGTCCGCCTTCGTCCCGGCTTCTTTCCCTTTGTCGAACCCGGCTTCGAACTCGACATCAAATGCCTCATCTGCGGCGGACCCGGCTGCCCGGTCTGTAAGCAAAGCGGATGGGTCGAACTGCTTCCCTGCGGACTCGTCCACCCCAACGTCCTGCGCTCCGGCGGCATCGACCCCGAACAGTGGAACGGCTTCGCCTTCGGACTCGGCCTCACCCGCCTCGTCATGATGCGCTACGCCATCGACGACATCCGCCATCTCGCCTCAGGCGACCTCCGCTTCCTGCGGCAGTTCTAATCGAAAAGGATTCCCGGCTGTGAAGTTCTCCTATAACTGGCTCTCTGAACTCCTCTACGGCGCACCCGCCGACCCCGCGGAGCTGACCCATCTCATCACCATGAAGACCGCCGAGTGCGAAGGCGTCGTGCCCTTTGCCCCCTGGCTCGCTCAAGTCGTCGCCGCCCGCGTCATCGAAGTTGCGCCCATCGAAGGCAGCCACAACGTCGTCGCTCAGGTCGATGCCGGACCCGTCCATGGCCGCAAACAGGTTGTCTGCGGCGCGCCCAACTGCCGCATTGGCATCACCACCGCCTACGTGCCCGCCGGCGTCTCGCTCGGCGATAAGCAGATCCTCAAGGCGGTCATCGGCGGCGTGGAAAGCGACGGCATGTTGGCCTCCGCCGCCGAACTCGCCATCAACCGCGACCACTCCGGCATCATCGAAATCGAAGCCGCCCCCGGCGCTCCCCTGCCCGGCCTTTCGCCCGATTACGTCATCGAAGTCGATAACAAGTCGCTCACCCATCGGCCCGACCTCTGGGGCCATTTCGGCATGGCCCGTGAACTCGCCGCCATTACCGGCGCCAAGCTCAAAGATCCCGTCAACCTGTCGCTCCTGCCCTCGGGCGACCCGCTCTATACGGTCGATATCGAAGACCATTCCCTTGCCCCGCGCTACTCCGCCCTGGTCTTCGAAAACGTCACCGTCCAGCCTTCGCCCCTCTGGCTCCAGGCCCGCCTCGAAGCCGCCGGCATGAATTCCATCAACAACATCGTCGATGTGACCAACTTCATCGCCGCCGAACTCGCCGAACCCATGCACGCCTTCGACGCCGACAAGCTCAACGGCACGACCATCTCCGTCCGCCGCGCCAAATCTGGCGAACCGTACGACGCCCTCAACGGCGAAACTTACACGCTCGAACCCCGCCACCTCGTCATCGCCGACGCCGGCGGCGCCATCGCCCTCGCCGGCGTCATCGGCGGCGCAGGTTCCGCCATCAACGATCAGACCACCCGCATCGTCCTCGAAAGCGCCAACTTCGAAGCCACCGGCATCCGCAGGACATCGTCCGAGATGAAGTTGCGTACGGACGCTTCAATGCGCTTCGAAAAGGCGCAGGACCCAAACAACACGGTCCGCGCCCTCGCCCGAGCCGTCGAACTTCTAGCAATCGTCTCGCCCGGCATCCGCCTCCGTGGCGGTCTGATCGACAACTTCAAAGCGCCGCCCGCACCCCCGCCCATCGCCCTCCCGATGGAATGGCTGGTCCGCAAACTCGGCCGCCCCATCGAAGCCGCCGAGGTCCGCGCTATCCTCGAATCGCTCGAATTCGGCGTGTCAGAACCCACGCCGGGCGTCTTCTCCGTCACCGTCCCGTCGTGGCGCGCGACAAAAGACATCACCATCAAGGACGATCTCCTCGAAGAGGTCGGCCGCATGGTCGGCTACGGCAGCATCCCGCCCGTGCCCCCTCTGAAACCGGTTCAGCGTCCGTGGGTCAACCACGAACGCCTCTTCCATCACGACATCCGCCAGGCCGTCGCCGCCCAGGGCTTCACCGAGACTTACAACTATTCCTTCGTCTCGGACTCGATGGCCCTTCGATTCGGGTTCGAGCCCGCGTCGCACATCCGGGTCAGCAACCCGATCTCGGTCGAGCAGAGCCTGATGCGCATCAGCCTGTTGCCCGGCATCCATAAGAACATCGTCGATAACGCGCGATACTCGGGCGAGTTCCGCCTCTTCGAAATCGGCAACGAGATCCACAAGCGGGAAGGCGGCGCGCTCCCCCACGAGATCCCCCACCTGATGGCCGCCATCCACACCAAGGGCGACGGCACGGCAGCATTCCATGAACTGAAACGTCTCGCCGAATGCCTGATGCCCGGCTGCGATGTCATTCCAACCCCGGTGGGGCAGGCTTCCAGCCTGCAAGGGGCATTCAGCCCCGCGGTTGCCGGGCAGGCGTCCAGCCCCGCCTATGAGCATCCCGCACGCGCCGCCGTCATCACATGGCGTGGCGAGCGGACCGGCCGAATTTTCGAACTCCACCCGTTGCTGGTCGAATCCGGCCGAGCCTCGATCCTCGATCTCGACCTCGAAGTCCTCTTCAAACTCGGTCCGGCCCCGAAGCGCTATCAGCCGCTGCGCCGCTTCCCCTCGTCGTCGTTCGATCTGTCAGTCGTCGCCAGCCTCCGCACGCTGGCCGGCGAACTCGGCTCACAGATCTCATCCGCCGCCGGTTCAAACTGCGAGTCGGTCGAATTCCTCTATTCCTACCAGGGCCAGCCCCTGCCCGACGACAAGCAAAGCCTGAGCTACCGCATCACGGTTTCAGCTCCCGATCACACGCTGTCGAGCGAAGAACTGACCGCCATCCGCGCATCCATCATCGAGGCGCTCAAATCGGCCGGCTACGACCTGAGGGGCTGATCGCCGTTGTCGTACGCTCGATAAAGCGACTCGTACGTGCTACCGTTGAGACGTGGCCATTACCGCGTCAAAACTAAGGGAAAACGTCTATCGCATCCTCGATGAGGCCATCGAGACCGGCATCCCCGTCGAAATCGAGCGCAAAGGCGTCATCCTGCGTATCGTTCCGGAATCCGCTCCATCCCGCACCGACCGGTTGGAGAAGCGCCAGCTCTTCGACGGCGACCCGGATTCCATCATCGAAATGGACTGGCTCAAGGGCTGGAGCGAACACGCTTGATCTACCTCGACACCCACGCCGCCATCCTGCTCGCTCAGGGCGACACCACGCGATTCACTAAACCGGCCTTGCGAGCGCTCAACCGCGACGACCTGCTCTTGTCGCCCGCCGCCGTGCTCGAACTCGAGTTCCTGCATGACATCGGCCGGCTCAAAGTTCGCGGCCGCGAGGTCGTCCAGATCCTGCGCCAGGCGATTTCACTTCGCGTCTGTGACCTGCCATTCTCGGAGATTGCCGATAAAGCACTGGATGAGAACTGGAGCCACGACCCGTTCGACCGCCTCATCGTCGCCAACGCCCGCCTCCGCAACGCCCGCCTCCTCACCCGTGACGAGCGCATCTCCGCGCACTACAAAAACGCCCTTTGGTAATCCTCTCCAAACCGTCTACAATGGGCCAGGAGACCCCAAACCCCATGAAACGTCGATCTTTCCTGGTTACATCCGTCGCCGCAGCCGCCGTTGCCGCCCCCAAGTCGCAAGTCCCCAAACGTCCTTATAAAGCCGGCATCGAACTCTCCGTCATCGGCTTTGGCGGCATCGTCGCCACCGGGATGCCCCAATCCGAAGCCGACCGCCGTGTCCGGGCTGCTTACGACCGGGGCGTCAACTACTACGACTGCGCCCCCTCCTATGCCGATGGCGAGGCCGAAATCAAGCTCGGCAACGCCCTCAAGGACATTCGCAAGAACGTTTTCCTGGCCGAAAAGACCCAGAAGCGCGAGGCCGCCGGAGCCCAGGCCGAACTCGAACAGACCCTCCGCCGCTTCCATACCGACCACGTCGATCTCTACCAGTTCCATGCCGTCTCCAGCATGGAAGACGTCGACAGGATCCTCGCCCCCGGAGGCGCCGCCGAGACCTTCTTCAAAGCCAGAAAAGAAGGCAAGACCCGTTTCCTCGGCTTCTCCGCCCACGACGCCCCCGCCGCCATCCGGCTCATGGATGCTCTTGAACTCGACTCCATCCTCTTCCCCGTCAACTTCAATGCCTGGGAAAAAGGCGGCTTTGGTCCTCAAATTCTACAAAAGGCGAAAGAAAAGAAGGTGGCCCGCCTGGCGCTCAAAGCGCTCGCCATCGGCCGCTGGAAATCCGGTGCCAAACGAACTCACCCCAAGTGCTGGTACGAGCCCGTCTCCGACCCGGCCATCGCCAAGCTGGCACTCCAATTCGCTTTGAATCAGGAGATTACGGCCGCCGTCCCACCCGGCGACGAGAAAATCTTCGACCTCGCCCTCGATCTGGCCTGCGGCCCGTTGCCAAAACTACAAAAGGCGGAATTGGCCCAACTGGCCGAAGTGGCCCGCTCCAGCGAACCCATTTTCCGCGCCTGATGCCGCTCCCGGAGGGCGGACGCCCGCGTCCGCGCCGGACCCCCCGGTCCGGCTGATACCCATCTATCGCTTCTTCAACGTGACGGCCATCTCGCTATTGATTCGGATCGTCTCCAGATTCGGATTCGCCATCACCGCATCCATGTACTCCGGGTTCTGCGTCCGGCTGCTGATGTTGTGCGCCAGGATCAGCCCGCCCGGCCGGACCAGCGGCAGCAGTTTCGCCAGATAATCGGCATAGCCTTCCTTGTCGGCGTCGATAAAGACGATGTCGATCGGACCCTTCAACTGCTTCACAGTCTCGTGCGCGTCTCCTTCGATCAGCGTAACGATCGAATCGACGCCCGCCTTGCGGTAGTTCTCGCGCGCCGTGGCCGCACGGCCTTTGTCGTACTCAAACGTCGTCAACTTCCCGCCTGTCTTGCGCAGCCCGAGCGCGAACCACAGCCCCGAATAGCCCGTCGATGAGCCGATCTCGACCGCCTGTTTCGCCCCAATCGATTCGGTCAACATGCGGATCAGCCGCCCATCCTCCTCCGGCACGCTCAGGAAGCGATCGACCTGAGCGGCCACTTCCAGGATCTTCTTCTCACCCGCATCGCCGGCCAGCGCCGCATTCCCATAGCCGCCTGACGAGATTCCGCCGCGCGGCCCGCGCCCGCCGAATCCGCCGGGCGGTTGACCGTAGCAGGACGAGACGAGCGGAAACACCGCTAGCGTGGCGAGGAAGAGGAGTTTGTTCACTGGAGTTGTTCCTTCATCCCATTGGACGGCTCACCGCGGCGGATGGTTGACGCGCCGGGGCGAGTTTCCAGCTTCGGATGATACGATCTTATATAGCAAGGGACTCATCCTCACTATGGCAAAACTATCCATCCGCGACCTCGACCTCAAAGGCAAGCGCGTCTTCATGCGCGTCGATTTCAACGTGCCCCTGGCTCTTGGAGGGCAGGAGATCACCTCCGACAAACGCATCAAGGCAGCCCTGCCTACCATCAAGTATGCCCTCGAACAGGGCGCCGGCCTCGTCCTCGCCTCCCACCTCGGCCGTCCCAAGGGCAAGCCGAATCCCGAGATGTCATTGAAGCCCGTCGCCGCCCGTCTGGCTGAACTTCTCGGCAAACCCGTCGCCTTCGCGCCCGATTGCGTTGGCCCGGAAGTCGAAGCCATGTTGCCCGCCCCCGGCGAGGTTCTGTTGCTCGAAAACCTCCGCTATCACGCCGAGGAAGAGAAGAACGACCCCGCCTTCTGCCAGCAACTCGCCAAACTCGGTGAAGTCTATGTCAACGACGCTTTCGGCACCGCCCACCGCGCCCACGCCTCGACGGAAGGCATCATCGCCTATCTGAAACCCGCCGCTGCCGGCCTGCTGATGGAGAAGGAACTCCAGTACCTCGAAAAGTGCACGGCCGCGCCCGAACACCCCTGCGTGGGCATCCTCGGCGGAGCCAAGGTCTCGGACAAGATTGAGGTCATTGCGAACCTGCTCAAGTTCGTCGACAAGCTTCTCATCGGCGGCGCCATGGCCTATACGTTCATGAAGGCCAAGGGCGAACCCACAGGCAAGAGCCTGGTCGAGGAAGACAAGGTCGAACTGGCCAAGGAACTCCTCCTCAAGGCAGGCGACAAGCTGATTCTGCCCACCGATCACGTCGTCGCGGCCGAGTTCGCCGAGAACGCCCCGAACGAAGTGGTCACCGTCATCCCCGACGGCCAGATGGGCATGGACATCGGTCCGGCCAGCCGCGAAGCCTTTGCCAAGGTGCTCGGCTCCGCCAGGACCATCATCTGGAACGGCCCGATGGGCGTCTTCGAAAAGAAGCCCTTCGACGCCGGCACAATCGCCGTGGCGCAGGCCGTGGCCAGTTCCGGCGCTCTGTCGGTCGTTGGCGGCGGAGACTCGGAAAAGGCCCTGAAGAACACCGGCCTCTCCGACAAGATCAGCCACATCTCGACCGGCGGCGGCGCGTCGCTTGAATATCTGTCGGGACTGGTCCTGCCGGGCGTGGCCGCGCTCACCGGCAAGTAGACCTCGAAAGCAGTACAATCTTCGGGAAGGGCCGGCCGACGGCCCTTCCTTTTTTCTATGTCCGCAAACCAGGCGATCCTCTACATCAGCGGCGGCGACGGCGCTCTGTTTCACGCCATCAATGCGAAGGACTATCGCGGCCAGTCCATCGTCCTCACCCCGGATGGACGCGGCAACGCCCTGGCCCGCGACCTCGCCCGCCGGGCGGATTCGTCATCGTTCATCGACATCGATCTCATCGAAACCACCATCCATCCGGCATTGGGCGACTCCTATGTCCGCCTCTGCGCCTCGTCGGCCGCCTTCGGTTATCCGTCTGAAGTGACCCGCAAAGCCGACAGCCTCCGCCTCCTCGGCCGCCTCAGTTACGCCGCCGCCGGCCTGTTGACCCTGCCCCAAACCATCCGCCTGAAGATCTCCTACGACGGCGAACCGCCCGAATCGAAGCGAATTCGCGGCATCCTCATCAACAACACCTGTCACGTCGGCGGCTTTACCGCTATTCGCGAAGCCCAGGTCGACGACGGACTCATCGACGTCCTCGAGTTCTACGCCGGCTACGTGTCGCAGACCGCGCACAACCTCTCCGAAGTAACCGGGGCCGGCCTGTGGCGGCCCGCCCGGCACATCCAGATCCGCCGGGCCACGGTCCGGACGGAAGGGCCATCGTTGCTGATGCTGGATGGGGAATTGGTGGCAGGCGTCGTAGCCGTTGAATTGAAGGTGCTGCCAAAGGCGCTGAGGATCCGTCAGGCGGAATGCCGGTCAGTCTGAACGCCTGAGCCGAAGAGTCTCCCGCAGGATACACGGTCTCGCCAAATAAGACTGGACGGATCGCGCTTCAGATGATGTAATTTGACTAAGTCGTACGCATAGTATATTCGGAGGGACCAAGATGGCAACCTGGAGTGATTTCTACTACGGTTCAAAGTGTGCCTGGATCACCGCGGACAGGATTCAAGCGCCCTCGATGCAAAAGAACAGGGATCAGGTGGCGAGGGTGATGAACGGCGCCTTCAAGTTCTACTACAACGCCTGGGAGGGGTCGAAGAACATCTCCGGGTCCGGCAAATCGCCCGAGGCCGTCAAGGCGATCGATGACCTCAAATGGGCGATCCAGAAGGATCTGCTTTCCGCCGCCGACTTCTGGTTCGGCTCCGACCTGAAATTCGTCTTCCAGGACCTGGTCAAGAACAAAGGCTACTGGAAACACGACGAATGGAATGGCTGGAATGGCATCTGCAACGTGCCGCAGGGGATCTTCTCCTTCTATGACGAGATTCAGAAACGCGGCAAGGACGTCTCGGCCCAGGTCAGTCAGATCAACTCCTACAGCGACTACCGCAGGTACCAGGCGGACCTCAAGCGGATCAAGGACGCCGGCCAGTGGGACCGCCTCGCCAAGGAACTCGACTACTCCGGCAAGGTCCTCGAAAATGCCACTCCAAAAATCTGGGCCGTGCTCGGCGGCGCGGACAAGACCGGCGACATGCTGGGCGGACTGCTTGGCAAATGGTGCGGCTACGCCGGCAGCGTCCACGGCTTTCTGTCGCTGGCGAACAAGGTCAACTACAGCCCCGACGGCAAAGCTCGAACAGCCGTCGCCGAAGTCGCAGCGATGGTCGTAGAACGCGTACCCATCTTTGGCCCGCTCTATGGCGAAGTCATCCGGGGCGTCCCCGGCCTGATGACCTGGATGGAAAACTACGGCCGCACCGTCAATCGGGCCACCAACTTCCAGTTCTGAGTAGGACAGGCATCCTTGCCTGTCCCCTGAGACAGAACGTCTGGATACCCGGTTCAACCACCTGGCGTTGCCAGTTCCGCGGCCATCGATTTCATGCGCACCGCCAGCCTGGCGGCCACGTCGGGATAGCGTTCAAGGACGTCGTACATCTCCGCCGGATCCCGGTCCAGATGGAACAACTCAGCCTTCTCGCCCTCCGGCGCGCGCAGCTTCCACGGCCCTTCCCGTATCCCGTGAAGCCTGTCGCCAACGTAATAAAGGAAATCCTTGCGCGGCGCCGGCGCCGATCCCTTCAGGAACGGCAGCAGGTCCGATCCGTCGTATTTCCGGTCCGACGGAAGCGCCGCTCCGCCGGCTGCGGCGAAGGTCGGCAACAGGTCCAGAGTCGAGGCCATCTCCGCGCTCACCTGTCCAGCCGGGATCACGCCCGGCCAGCGCGCAATGCCGGGAACCCTGAACCCGCCCTCCCACGACGATCCCTTCGCGCCCCGCAGCATCCCCTTCGTCCCCGTATGCCACGCTTCGACCCCGCCCGCGAACATCCGCTGCGGCAGGTCGTGCCACGGCCCGTTATCGGACGAGAAGACGACCATCGTGTTCTCGTCCAGACCGAGCTTTTTCAGCGTCGATAGAATCTCCCCCGCCGACCAGTCGATCGCCTCGATCGTGTCCCCATACACGCCGGCCCGCGATCGCCCGGCGAACGGCGCACGCGCGCTCACCGGCAGGTGCGGCATCGCATACGGCAGATACAGGAAGAACGGATCCTTCGCCGCCGCGCGGATGAACTTCAGCGCCTCTTCCGTATAGCGTTGCGTCAGATCGGACTGATCGCCGACGATCTCGACCGGCTTGGTATCGCGATACAACTCCAACGGCCGGCTGGTCTTTACCCACGGCGGAATCATGTCGTTCGAATAGAGCAGCCCGAAGTAGGAATCGAAGCCCCGGCTTGTCGGCAACTGCGCCACCGGGTCGTGACCCAAATGCCATTTGCCGATCATCATCGTCCTGTAGCCCTGCGTCTTCAGCAGTTCCGGGATCAGCTTCTCGCGCAGCGGCAACCCGCCTTTCGAATCCGGCCCAAGATTGTTCGGCTGACCCGCGCGCATCGGATACCGCCCGGTCAGCAGAGCCGCCCTCGAAGGCGTGCAAACGCTCGCCGCCACATAGAACGACGTCATCCGCATCCCCTGCGACGCCATCGCGTCCAGATTCGGCGTGCGGATCACCGGATTGCCGTAACAGCCCAGATCCGAATACCCCATGTCGTCGGCAAACAGCATGACGACGTTCGGCGGACGCCTCCGCCTCGACTGCGCCATCACGGCCGGCGCGCCCGCCGCCAGGGAAAGGAACCGCCGCCTCGCGATTGACGCGTTTGAATGACTCGCCGTGTTCTCTGTCATGGCTTCGCTTGTGAATATACCACCGCCGGTGCGCCCGCTCTCGCCAGCGGCGCCCCGACTGCGTTATCTTCAAACGGTCAGGATCTTATGCACCTCTCAACGCTCGATTGGTTCATCGCGATATTCTCGGTCGCGATCTGTTTCGTTCCCGCGCTCTTTTTCGGCAAGCGTTCCGGCAAGAGCACTACGGAATTTTTCGCCTCGGGTCGATCCGTGCCGTGGTGGCTTGCCGGACTCTCGATGGTCGCCACCACCTTCTCCAGCGACACCCCAAACCTCGTCACCAACTTCGTCCGCACCCAGGGCGTCGCGGGCAACTGGCAATGGTGGGCATTCACCCTGACAGGCGTCTCGACGGTCTTTTTCTACGCCCGCCTCTGGCGGCGATCCGGCGTCCTGACCGACCTTGAATTCTACGAACTCCGCTACTCCGGCAAGGCCGCCATGGCCGTCCGCGGCTTCCGCGCCGTCTATCTCGGCTTCTTCTTCAACGTCATCATCATGGCCTCTGTCAACCTGGCCGCCTGCAAGATCGCCGGCATCCTGTTCGGCATGAGCCGCTTCGAGACCCTGGCCGCCATCGGCCTGCTCAACGTCGTCTTCGCCGCCCACTCCGGACTCTGGGGCGTCCTGGTCATCGACATGATCCAGTTCTTCATCAAGATGTCCGCCGTCATCGCCGCCGCTTACTTCGCCATCAATCTGCCGCAAATCGGCGGCCTGAGCGGTCTCGTTGACAAGCTCTCCCACACCACCGGACCCGGCGGCCTCAACTACCTCAACATGCTGCCCGACTTCTCCAACAACTGGGAACTCGCCGTTGCCGTCTTCGTCATGCCCATCGCCGTCCAATGGTGGGCCGTCTGGTATCCCGGCGCCGAGCCCGGCGGCGGCAGCTACATCGCCCAGCGCATGCTGGCATCGAAGACGGAGAAGGACGCCCTTGCCGGAACCCTCTTCTTCAACGTCGCCCACTACGTCCTGCGCCCCTGGCCCTGGATTCTCGTCGGCTTGGCCTCGATCATCGTCTACCCCCAACTCTCCGACATCCAGACGGCCTTCCCCGACCTCGACCCCAGTCTCCTCGGGCACGACATCGCCTACCCCGCCATGCTCCGCTTCCTTCCCGTCGGCTGGATCGGCCTCATGGTGGGCGGACTGGTCGCCGCCAACTCGTCGACGATTTTGACCCACCTCAACTGGGGCGCATCCTATCTGGTCCACGACTTCTACCGCCGCTTCCTCAAACCCGAGGCTACCGAGAAGCACTATGTCGCCGCCGGCCGCATCGCCACCGTCGGGCTGTTCCTCGCCTCCGCCGTGCTGGTGTTCTTCCTCGAATCGGCGCAGGACAACTTCAACATCATGCTCCAGGTGGGCGCCGGCACGGGCCTGCTTTATCTGCTGCGCTGGTTCTGGTGGCGCATCACGGCCTGGTGCGAAATCGTCGCCATGATCAGCAGCTTTGCCGTCTCGATCGGGTTCCTCTTCCTGCGCAAGTCCGGCATCATGATCGGCACCCATAAGGAACTGATGCTCACCATCCTGATCACCACGATCTGCTGGGTGATCACCGCCTATATCGGCCCGAAGACAGACAAGGAAGCTCTGCGCAACTTCTACCGCAAGGTCCGCCCCGCCGGACCCGGCTGGACCGCCTTCCGCGCCGAATACGACGCCGCCGGCGCCCCGCCCGAAGAGGCCGCCGATAACGTCCCCATGGCCCTGATCGGCTGGGTCTTCGGCTCGATCATGATCTGGGCCTCGCTGTTCGCCGTCGGCAACTACCTCTATGGCCGCATGGAACTGGCCATTGGCCTCGGCCTCGTCTTCCTTGTGAGCGCCGGAGTCCTCATCGCCGTGGTGCGCCGCCTGTGGAGATAACCCCGCAATCGCAGGCCGCCGCCCTGCTGGAGTCCACGTTCGGACCCGGCGCCGAACCCCGTTTCGCCGCCGCGCCGGGGCGCGTCAACCTCATCGGCGAACATATCGACTACCACCTCCAGGCCGTCCTGCCCATGGCGCTCGAACGCCGCATCACGCTGGCATGGCGGCCCCGCGCCGATTCCCTCATCCGCGCCGTCAGCGCCGGCCAGCCGGCCCGGGAGTTTCTCTGGCAACCCGGCCTCGCCAAAGCCCCTGACGGCGATTGGGCCAACTACATCCGCGCCGCCGCCGAGACCGTCTCTCTGCGCTGGGGCGTGGGGCTCGGCATCGACGCAGCGGTGGTCGCCGACCTGCCCCCAGCCGCCGGCCTGTCGTCCTCTTCCGCCCTGCTGATCGCCTTCACCCTTGCTCTGCTGAAAGCCAACTCCATCGAAGCGGGCTTCGGCGAATTGATGGACGTCCTGCCCGATGGCGAACAGTTCGTCGGCACACGCGGCGGAGGCATGGACCATGCCGCCAGCCTCGGCTCGCGCTCCGGCTGCGCATCGCTGATCACGTTCACCCCGCCCGCCATCGATCATGTCCCCGTCCCGGCGGGCTGGAGCTTTCTGGTCGCGCACAGCCTTGTCCATGCGGAGAAATCCTCCGGCGTGCGCGAGAAGTACAACAGCCGCCGCCGCGCCGGGGCCGAAGCTCTCGCCTCGCTGGGCTACGCCAGCTTCACCGAAGTCCTTCAAGACGCCGATTTCGACTCCATCGAAGCCCTCGCCGCACGTCTTCCAGAAGGTCTCGTCCGCGGAGCTTTCCTCCATGTTTCAGGCGAGGCTTTGCGCGTCCTCGACGCCGCCGGCGCGCTGCGCGAAGCCGACGCCCCCCGCTTTGCCCTGCGGTTGAATCAGGCGCACGCCTCGGCGCGCGACCAGTTGCAGATCAGCCACCCCGAAGTCGACCGCCTCGTCGAAGACGCGCTCGATTCGGGCGCGGCCGCCGCCCGCCTCACCGGCGCAGGCTTCGGCGGTTGCGCCGTCGTTTTTGCCCAACACGATCAGTTGCCCGCGATCCGCGACGGCCTGATCCGCCGCTTCTATGCCGGCCGTTCTGATTTCGACCCCGCCCAGCACCTCTTCGAGGCCCAACCCGGACCGGGGGCGATCGAATTGCTGTCGGGCTGTTGAAACGGGCAGCTCAAGCGATCCATCTATAATCAAAGCAGGGCTTCCCATATGCTCAAATGTTTGATTCCGTCCATGTTGCTTGCCGTCCCGGTCTGGTCGCAGACCGTGCCGCCCGCTCCCGCCGCCGCCGGCCAGGAAGCCTTCAAGACCTCGATCTCCGAGGTGATCGTCCCGGTCACGGTCACCGACGATAAGGGCAAGTTTGTCTCGAACCTCGACGCCAAGGACTTCGAACTCTACGACGAGGGCGTCAAGCAGAAGATCAGCTTCTTCACGCGCGAACGCAATCAACCCGTCGTCATCGGCTACCTGATCGACCTCAGCAACACCAACAAGCTCCATTGGGACAAGTTCAAGGAAGCCATCGTCGAACTGATCGTCGCGACGATGGATCCCGACGGCAAGGGCACGGTCCGTGAACAGTTTTCCGGCTACCTTGTCGGTTACTCCACCGACGCCGAACTGCTCGTCAACACGACCAACGACCCGGAAAAGCTCCTCGACCGCGTTCGCAAGGCCAAGCCGGGGGGCGGCGCAGCGCTGTTTGACGCTCTCTACATGGCCTGCACCAGCCGTACCCTCGTCAAAGGCGAACCGATCGAGCCGCGCCGCGTCATCATCGTCGTCGGCGATGGCCACGACAACGCCAGCAAGAAGGGTCTGAACGAGGTCCTCGAACTGGCCCAGCGCAACCTGGTCACCATTTATGGCGTCTCGACGGTCGCTTTTGGCTTCAACAATCAGGGCGAATCCAATTTGAGGCGCCTCGCCGAAGCCACCGGCGGCCGTGTTGTCTACCCCCTCGAAGACGTCTACTCGGACGTCTCGGGCTATCTCTCCACGCCGTCCGATGAAGGCAACTACGCGCTCAAGGTCGGCACCGGCGGATATGCGTCGAAGATCATGGGCGGGATCGTCCGCGCGATCGGCGCAACAGCGGGCGAGATCACCACGCAGTACATTTTGCGGTATACGCCAAGCGACAGCGACCGCGCCAAGGCGTTCCGCAGGATCCAGGTTCAAGTCAACCTGCCATACGTTAAGGTGCGGGCCCGAGAAGGGTACTATCCCTTCCCGGTGCAATAATTCCTCTCTTTAGGCCTCCCTTGTATGGGAAAATTCTGTTGACGATGGGTGCATCGCAAACCACCACCCGCGGCCACGTCAGGGTCTTCGAAGCCCTTGGGGAACCCTGCGGAGTCGCCCTCTGGATCGAGGAGACGGGTGAGTCGGCCTGCCGCTTCCGCCGCGATTGGGAGCACTGGGCGGGCGAAGAAGCCGATGTCCTGTCGGGGCTTTCGGTTCAGATCGAGGCCATGCTTGATGAGATGGGTCCGGAGGAGTTCTTCCGTTGGGCGGATGAGACGCTGTCGAACACCTTCCGGGTCTCCGAACCGAAAACCGCCCTTGTTGGTCATATCGACCGCACCCTGAATCTGCTTTACAGAAAGTTCGTCCCTTCGGAGATCCAGCAGTTCCGCACGCACCTGCCGCTGATGTCGATCCGGGCCGCCGCGGGCGGCTTTGGCTCGGACATGGCGAACCAGGCCGAAACCTGGGTTGACGTCGATCCGCCGGGCCGCAAGACGCTTTCGAATGACCTTTTCCTGGTCCGCATCGAAGGCCGTTCGATGGAGCCGGACATCCCCGACGGTTCGGTCTGCCTGTTCCGCCTGTACCAGGGCGGCTCGCGGAAGGGCGGAATCTACCTGGTCCAACGTGTCGGAACCCTGGATGAGGGCGGCGAACTGACGATCAAACGGTACGACAGCCGCAAGCGTGTAACTGAAGAGGGCTGGTCCCACGAAGGCATCGAGATGCAGCCCGACAACCCCGAGTTCGAGCGCTGGCAGCTCGAGGAAGACCAGCGGTACATTACCGTAGCCCAGTTTCTGACCGTCGTCGAAGACCCCGACTTGGACTGAGACTCCTGACGGAGAGAGCGGGGGCGGCGAACTCGCTTCGCTCAAGACTTGCCCGACCCGGCTATGAGGCCGTCGCTTTGGCTCTTGATTTGGAGACACTTGTGGCGATGGCGGGGGGTTGGGTGGGGCAGTTCGGGTTAGGATTGGGTGGGTGTGTGGCGAATATCGGGCGAAGATATGCGGTCTTTGCGTTCGCGGTTGGGGGTTGTTGTGGTGGTTTTGGTTTTGGGGCGGCGTTGGAGGAGTTTGAGGGGTTTTAAGTGGGGTTTTTGGCGGACTCGGGGGGGGATCTGGGTGGGGAGGGCGGCTTTTTGATCGGTCTCTCTCATTAGGCGTTCCTGTTGTATCTGCTTGAGTTGATTGAGGCTTCTGA
>CAMTUE010000065.1:0-30886 GCA_947084845.1 uncultured Bryobacteraceae bacterium
CCACGATGAGCAGATAAGTGCGGGAACCGTTGGTCTGAGTGCGGACGAACATAGTATCGCTCCTATGTCACCATTGTTGCCGCATAAAACATCACAATACAAGGGAAAAGCGTATCACAAAGAAAACAGGCGTGACACTATGATTTTGCGATCACAGGCAATGCTCCGTGTAGAATCAATAAGTTGCGGCCAGTTCGCGTCGCCAACTGTAGAAGATGAGTTATAGGTTTTTGGCAGACGCTGCTGGCGGTAGTAAACCTCGCCGGTCAGGGCGTTGAAGCAGTTCAACAGGCCGTTGTCGGTGATGAAGTAGAGCTTGTTGTCGTGCAGCACGGGGGAGGCCGTGTAAGCGTTGCCCCGGTCGTTGGTCCAGACGACGGCATCGGTCCCGGTGAGATCGCCCTCGCGACCCAGCCGGATCGCCATGGCGAAGGGATTCCGATGTCCGCTCATCACGTGGACGATGCCAGCGGCGGAGACCGGCGCGGGGATGACATTGCTGCCCAGTCCGCCGCACTCCCAGATGACCTTGCCCGTGGCGGGGTCGTAGGAGCGTACCTTGTTGGTGGCGCTGACCACCAACTGCTTTCGCCCGGCGTGGGTGAACACCACCGGCTGCGACCACGAACTCGGTTCGTCGCGGGCCACGCGCCAGATCTCCTTGCCCGTGTTGCGATCCAGCGCCAGCATGAAGGAATCGCCCTGATGGTCCTGGACAAAGTATAGCGTTTCGCCGTCCAGTGTGGGGGCCGAACCCTCGCCAAACGTCGCGTGCATGCGCAGCGGCGGGAAGTCCTTCTGCCAAACGAGTTTGCCGTCGAGCGTGTAGACGTACAGACCGCGTGAGCCGAAGAAGGCGTAAACGTGTTTGCCGTCGGTGATCGGGCTATTCGAGGCGAAGCTGCCGTAGCGGCCGTGATACCCCTCGTGTGGCGTGGCCACTTTGGAGACTCGCTCCCAGAGCACTTTGCCGGTGTTTCGGTCGAGGCACATGACCACGAACCTGTGCTCGCGCCCGGCGTCGGCGCCTCCGCCGGCGCGCTGCGGCGTCGCTTCGACCGGGGTCGTATTCCCGGTGGGCACGGCGGTTGTGACGAAGATCCTGTCGCCCCAGATCACCGGGGAAGAGAACCCGCGGCCGGGGATGGCCGTGCGCCAGGCGACGTTTTTGCCGTCGCTCCACTCAGTGGGCGCGTCGCCCCGCGCCATCCCGTTTTCAGAAGGTCCCCGCCAGCGGGCCCAATCGTCGTCCGCGGCCCACAGGGCCGTCGTGACAAGCAACAATGCGGCAAAAATGCGCATAGGTATCACCTCAGAAGTTCATCTCCAACAACTCAGCGCCAGGGGCGTTAGCGCTTCTGGATGCAGTAAAGAAAATCCGCGGTGCGGATGAAGATCTGGTTGCCCACAGCCACCGGACTGCCCAGGGTCAGGCCGTCCAATTTGTTCGTCGCGAGGATCTCGAAGGCCGGACCGGCCTTGACGACCGTCGTCGCGCCGCCCTCGCTGATGCAGAATACCTTGCCGTCGGCCAGCAGCGGCGAAGCGCTGTAGGTGCCGAGTTCAAGCCTTCGCGACTCGTACATCACCTTTCCGGTCAGAGCTTCCAGACAGGTCAAAGTGCCATTGTCCTTGAGGATGTATAGATACTTGCCGTCGGTGGTTGGCGTCGGCACGTCGGCTGCCGCGTTGTTGGTCCAAATCTCGTTCCTGCCCGTGAGGTCGCCCGCGCCGCCTGCGCGGAACGCGATGAAGGGCCGGCCGCGGGTGCTGGGCGTGAACACATGTTCGCCGATCACAAGCGAAGAGGCGATGGTGCGATTGAAAGGGTTACTGGAGGGATTGAAACCGCGGATGCGCCACAGTTCCTTGCCGCCGGCGAGGTCGTGGCCTGTGACGCAGTCGGCGCCGGAGATCACCAGTTGGGACTTGCCTTCGACCACGACGATCTGCGGCGTGCCATAGTTGTCCAGCGATTCCTGCACGGCGTCGGTTGGCCGCACCACCTTCCAGAGCGTCTTGCCGGTCGCCCGGTCCACCGCGAAGACATAGGATGGGTCCTTGGTCTTGAATCCGTGAATGACCTGCACGTAGAGGCGGTCTCCATGCAACAGCGGCGTCGAAGCGTAGCCGTGGTTGAGTCCGAACCGCCCGTATTCGGCTTGGATGTCCCGCCGCCAGACCTCCTTGCCGTCCACGGTGAAGCAAACGAACTTGCCGTTGCCGGTCATGATCCAGACGAATTTGCCGTCGGTGATGGGAGAGGGCGACGCCGAGTTCTGCTTGCGCCAGAGGATGTTCTCCGTGTCGATCTGCCGCTGCCAGACAATGGCGCCGTCCTTGCGGTTCACGGCCAAAAGAAAGACCTTATCCCGCCCCTGCTGGCTGGCTTCGCGGGCTGAGGCCGGGTCGATCTTCAACCGGGCGGAGCCTTGTTCGGCCGAGGTGATGAAGATCCGGTCCCCCCACACGATGGGCGTGGCCGCGCTCCAACTGGGTGTCGCCGTGCGCCACAGCACGTTGTCCGTTTGGCTCCAACTCGCGGGAAGTGCGTGCGCCTTAGGGGCGCTGCCGTTGGAATCGGGTCCGCGCCATTGGGGCCAGTCCGCCAGGAGCGAACCGGGCAGAGCCAGAACGGCAGCCAAGAGAAATAGCCTCATCTGAGCACCTCGATGGATTTACAAAAGCAACTTCAATCCGAATTGCACCCGTCGCGGCTGACCCGCCGACAGAATGCGGCCAAAACTCGGAGTTCCAACATAGATCCCCGGAAGATCGAAGTTTGTGCGGTTCAAAACATTGAAGGCCTCGATCCGCAGTTGCAGCCGCAGATTCTCGCCCAGCGGCGTCTCCTTGACGACTGAAACGTTGCCTACTCCCAATCCGGCCCCCTCGAGTATGTTGCGGCCCGCGTTGCCGAAGGAACCGAAAGCGGGGACCTGAAAGGCCGCCGTATCGAACCACCGCGCCGCCGATGGGTTGGACAGCGCCGGGCTGCCGGTGACGTTGGGCCGGTCGTTGGCGCCGAAACCGAGAGTGGAGCGGCCGGTGTTGCTGTTATCGAGGTCCGGGTGCAGCGCGACCGTGAACGGACGCCCGGTCTGGAATGTCCAGATCCCGTTGGTCTGCCAGCCCTTCAGCAGCCGTCCACGGCCCAGGGGCAGATCCACCGAATAGCCCACCGAAACCCGGTGCCGCATGTCGAAGCCGGAGCGGGCGCGTTCGGCCCGGGTGTTGCGGCTGTCCTGCGGGAAATTCGGATCGCCGGAACTGGTGAAGAAGCTCGATGCGTCATCGATGGCCCGGCCCCATGTATGTGCGATCAACAACGAATGACGCTGGTGAAACCGCTGCTGGAAACGCGTCTGGAGCGAGTGGTAAATCGAACTGCCTCTCGATTCCAGGGTGTTGATGTCATCGAACCGGGGGTCCGGACGAGGATTGTAGCTCGATGTCGATGGCAAGGGCTGGTTCAGGTCCCGCGCGCTGAGCAACTTCGTTCCTTTCGACCCGACATAGGCGATCTCCAGTACGCCGCTGCCGCCGGTCTGTTGCTGGATCGAGTAGCTCCAGTGCTGGAGGTATGTGGTGCGCAAGTCCCGTTGCATGGCCAGCGCGGATGACGGAACGGGAATTGGAAAGTCCTTCGGGAACGGGTTCCTCAAAAGGAGCGGGTAGCCCTGGAAGGGGAAGTATGTTTTCGATTCGAAGTACGGCGCATTGAAGTACAGGCCTTCGCCCGGAGCCAGCGGAGACTGGTCGTAGTAGATTCCGTAGCCCGCCCGAACGACCGTGCGGCAGTCCCGCGGCGACCATGCAATGCCGAACCTCGGCGCCAGGTTGTTGCGGTCCGGATCGTAACCGCCGCGCGGGAAACCGTCCTTGCCAACAGCCCGCAGCGCGCGGGCCGAGGGATCGTAAACGTTGGCCCGGTCGAAGGCGTCGAACGGCGGAGTCGAGTATTCATAGCGCGCGCCGGCCGAAATCACAAGGCTGGAACTGAGGCGGTAGGTGTCGTGGACAAACCCCGAAAAGCTTCGTGCGCGCAGGTTCTGGGCATTGTCCAGACGGGCGCCGACGCTATAGGTGACAAAGCCTTGCAGTAGGTCGCCCACCGGATTCCCGGAAAGGCCGCGGAAGCTGATCATGCCTCGCGAAAGCACGTCGCGGTAGGCGCTCTGGCGTAGCGCGCGGAACTCGCCGCCGAATTTCAGCAGGCCCCGGCTGTGCTGGAGCGACACCTGACCCAGACCCTGCCAGGTTTCCGAGACGCTGTGTTGCGGGTTGTTGTACTCGTCGCCCAGCGGTGAAAAACCGGGCAGGGAGATGAAACTCAATCCAGTGTCCCGAGCCAGGGAAGACAGCGTGGGCAGACCCACCTGCCGGTTCAGGTCCCTCCCCTGGTTCTCGTGGAACGTCCCCTGCGCCACGCGATTGTACGCCCCGCGAAATTCGGCGATCAGCGCCGGCGTGAAGACATGCGTCTCGCTGACCATGAGGTTCTGGGCGCGGCGCAAGACGTTGGTGCCGAAGCCGGGAACCAGGGAGTAGGCGGGGCCGGAAAACGGATCGTACAGGCTGCGGTCGCCGAAACTGTAACGCACGGCCAGTTCGGAGCGGGACGCAATGTTCTGGTCGAAACGCAGGTCGCCCGAGTCAGACCGGTCGTTCAGATCGGGCGAGGAGAAAACATTCTCCCCGGCCTGGTTCCGGTTAGGCAGAGGATACAGACCGGCCAGGGCGAGGCCGATCGGATCGATCCGCGCCGCCGGCATCCGATTGCCTGGAAATGGACCGCCCGTGAACAGGTCCATCGCCGGCCGGCTGCTCTGTGAGAAATCCCCCTGACGTTCCAGCGCGGACGGGACGTTTGCAATCCTCGGGATCGACTCCCGTACGCGCCGCCCCTCGTAGTCGCCGAAAAGGAAGGAGCGATCCTTGCGCAGTGGCAGGCCCAGCGACGCGCCGAACTGGTTGCGCCGGTAGCTTGGATCGTTTCCCTGCTGGCGGTCGAAGTGGTTACGAGCATCCAGCGCCCCGTTTCGGAAGAATCCAAAGACGGTGCCGTGGAGTTCGTTCGTGCCCGAGCGCGTGATCACATTGACCTGCCCGCCGGCGTTGCGCCCGAACGAAGCGTCGTAGGAGTTGGTCAGCACCTCGAACTCGCGGACGGCGTCGACCGACGGCGTAACGCCAATGCCGTTCATCTTCGGGTCACCGTTATAGACGCCATCCAAAAGGAAGACGCTGGCGTCCCCGCGCGCTCCCTGCACGCTGACCGCGAAGTCGCCGCGCACCGTGCCGGCGGAGCCCGGAGCCGGGGGGACAACCCCCGGAGAGAGCAGCGTAAGTTCATAGAAGTTGCGGCCATCCAACGGCAGGTCGTTGATCATTCTGCCGGGGATCACCGTGCTGACCGAGGCGGAGTCGGTCTTGAGCAACTCCCTTGGCGCGCGCACGGTCACCTCATGGATCAACACGCCGCGGAGCAGCGTCAGGTTGACATGGACATCCTGGTTGACGGCCAACTGCAATTCCTGAACGTGCCGGCGGAAGCCGTCGCGCCCCACTTCGAGCCTGTAGGCGCCTGGGCTGAGCCAGGCAAACGAAAACTCGCCCCGCTCGCCCGTGACGGCGGAGCGCGTCCGGCCCGTCTCATTGCTGGTGATCGAAATTCTGGATTGGGCAAGGGCGTCCCGGGCTTCGTCCAATACTGTGCCGGTGACGGTTCCCCGCCATGTCTGCGCGGCGGCGAGACCGCAGCCTAGCCAGACAAAGCACCCAACTCGAAACCATGAAAGGCCCATGTATCTCCTAGTCAAGTACCATGGTACCAGCCCCTGACGAAATCGCCGCGGGATATCGAGGTATGAAACTCCTGGCTCTCACAGCCGGCGCGTCCGGTATGTATTGCGGCACCTGCCTGCGCGACAATGCGCTGGCCGCCGAACTTTCCCGCCAGGGACACGACGTCATCCTGCTGCCCCTCTATACGCCCACCCGGACGGATGAAAATAACGTCAGCCACCCGCGGGTCTTTTTCAACGGAATCAGCATCTATCTCCAGCAGAACTGGCCCCTGCTGCGCCGCCTGCCGGCCTCCTTCTTCCGTCTTCTGGAATCCGGCTGGCTGCTGCGCCTGGCGACGTCGCGCTCCGTCCCGGTGGACCCGAAACTGCTCGGGGAGTTGACCGTGGCAATGCTGCAAGGCCGGGACGGATCCCTGCGTCAGGAATTCGACAAGCTAACGGAATGGCTGCGCACACAGCAGACGCCCGACGTCGTCGATATCCCTCATACTCTCCTGATCGCCCTGGCCCGGCCGCTCAAGGAACTGCTCGGCTGCCCGATCGTCTGCACGCTGCAAGGCGAGGACCTCTTCCTTGGCGGCCTCATCGAACCGTACCGTTCACAGTCGCTCTCCCTCATCGCCGAGGGTGGCCGCCATGTGGACATGTTCATTGCTTCGAGCGAATACTACGCCGGGTTCATGTCGCGCTTTCTCTCGATTCCCGCCGGCAAGATCCGCGTCGTCCCGCTGGGCATCAATCTACAGGGCCACGCGCCGGCGCGCTCCGCCGATGGCGTGTTTCGCGCCGGCTACATGGCGCGCATCGCGCCGGAAAAGGGTCTGCACCTGCTCGTGGACGCCTGGTGCCGGTTGCGGAAGGACAAGGAACTGGGGCCGGGGCGGCTCGAAGTGGCCGGCTACCTGCCGCCTGCCAACCGGGGCTATCTGCGAGAGGCTGAGGAAACCATGAGGAAGCACGGTCTGTCAGAGGAGTTCCATTATCATGGCGAGGTGGATCGCCCCGCAAAGATCCGCTTCCTTCAGAGTCTCGACGTGGTGTCGGTGCCCAGCACCTTCGACGAGCCGAAGGGGCTGTTCGTCTTCGAAGCCCTGGCCAACGGCGTGCCTGTCGTTCAACCCAGACGCGGCGCGTACCCGGAGGTCCTCGCTCGCACCGGAGGCGGGCTGCTGGTGGAGCCGGACTCCGCCGCCGCGCTGGCCGATGGGCTGCGAACTTTGTGGCTGAACGACGGCCTTCGGCGGAGTCTGGGCGACCAGGGTTGCGCGGCGGTACGGGAACATCATTCCATCGAGCGTATGGCCGCGGCCACGGCCGCCGTCTATGGCAGCCTCGGCGGAGCGGCGCGGGCCTGAAGTCATGCTGGAAGTCCAAAACGTCTCCAAACATTACGACTCGCCGGGTGGGGCGGTTCACATCCTCTCCGGGGTCACGCTGTCCTTGCCCCGCGGCTCCGCCATTGCGGTCATGGGTCCGTCCGGCTCGGGCAAGAGCACCTTGCTGTACGTTCTCGGCGCGCTTGAGCCGCCCAGTTCCGGCGCCGTTATTCTGGACTCTCAGAACCCCTTTCTGCTGGACGAGCCGGGACAGGCGGCGTTTCGAAACGAAAAGGTCGGTTTCGTTTTTCAGGACCATTGTTTGCTGCCGCAGTGTTCGGTCCTCGAAAACGTGCTTGTCCCGACGCTGGTAGCCCCGCCAGGCGACCACGCCGCCCGCGCCCGCAAGTTGCTTGACCGGGTTGGACTGAGCCACCGTTTGAACCACCTGCCGGGAGAACTTTCCGGGGGCGAGAAGCAACGCGTGGCGATCGCCCGCGCTCTCATCCGAGATCCGCTGCTGCTGCTGTGTGACGAACCCACCGGCAACCTGGATCGGGATTCGGCCAACGCGGTCGCCTCTCTGCTGTTGGAACTGCATCGCGACCGTGCCGGCATCCTGGTCGTGGTTACGCATAGCCAGGAACTGGCGATGAAGTTGCCCCAGATTCATCAGGTCTCGGGCGGGGGGTTGCACCGAATTGAAGTTCCGAACGCTCCTCAGGCGTAGCCTGTTCTATTACTGGCGAACCGACGGCGCTGCCGCCCTGGGAGCCGCCGTGGCTGTGGCCGTGCTGGCCGGAGCGCTGCTGGTGGGCGATTCGGTGCGAGCCACGTTGCGCGGATTGGTCTTCGAGCGCCTCGGCAACACTCAACAGGTTCTGTCGGGCGCGGGTTTCTTCCGCGATAGCCTGGCCGGGGAACTCGGGGCCGCGGTTCCTGCTATCGCGCTGGAGGGCATCGTGACCGGCTCCGGCGGCGGGCGGCGCGCCACACGCGTCCAGGTGTGGGGCGTGGACGACCGATTTTGGCGATTCCATGGCCGCCAGGAAACCAGGCTCGCAGGCCGCGATACGATGTCGAGCCCGGCGCTGGCCACTGAGTTGGGATTGAGTCCGGGCGATGAGGTCCTGCTCCGTCTCGAAAAACCCTCCGCCGTACCCCTTGAATCGCTGCACGGTCGCAAGGACGACTCCTCCCGCGCCATTCGCCTGCGTTTCGCCGGCTCGCTGCCGGCAGGACAACTCGGGGAGTTTTCGCTGCGTCCACAGCAGGGTGCCGTGCGCACGCTCTTTGTCCCGCTTGCGCGCCTTCAGCGGGATTTGGATCAGCCAGCCAAGTCCAACATGATTCTGCTCTCGCGGCAAACCGGCCTTCCCGCCGTCAAGGCGATGCTGCGCCTGGAAGACCTGG
The DNA here is from genome assembly GCA_947084845.1 of uncultured Bryobacteraceae bacterium. GTDB lineage: Bacteria > Acidobacteriota > Terriglobia > Bryobacterales > Bryobacteraceae > PNKE01. The sequence continues at coordinate 8,540 of CAMTUE010000065.1, forward strand.
GTATCCGCCTCCGGACTCTCGATGCCGGGCGCGGCTTCGCTGTCGAAAGCGACAGCGCGATTCTGAGCGATGCGCTCGCCGGCGCCGTCGCCTCCGTGGCCGGAAACAGCGGCGCGGTCGTGACGCCCATCTACACCTACCTGGCCAATTCCATTCGCGCAAATGGCCAGTCGATTCCCTACTCGCTGGTCAGCGCCGTGGATGCGGCCGGCCTCTCCCCCGGCGGTATTGCGCTGAACGCCTGGGCCGCGTCCGAGTTGCGCGCCCGGCCGGGCGGCGAGGTTTCCATCGAGTTCTACCAATGGCATCCGGATGGCCGCCTGCTGACCGAAACCGCGGCCTTCCGGCTGGAGCGCATTCTCCCAATGACCGGCCTCGGCGCGGACCGGGAACTGGCGCCGGACTTTCCAGGCATCTCCGATTCCAACTCTCTTTCCGCCTGGGATCCTCCCTTTCCCATCGACCTGTCGCGCATCCGGCCATCGGATGAAGCCTACTGGGACCGCTACCGCACCGCGCCCAAAGCCTTCATCGCGCTCAGCGCCGGCCAGAAGCTCTGGGCATCCCGGCACGGCCGCCTGACTTCGATCCGCGTCACCGGTTTGAGCCGCGATGAATTCGCCCGCCGCCTGCACGCCGCCATCGACCCGGCCGCGTTTGGCCTGGCGCTCGAAAACCCGCGCAGCGAGGGGCAGGCCTCGGCGGTTGGAGCCACCGACTTCGCCGAGTACTTCACCTATTTCAGCTTCCTGCTCGTCGTGGCCGCGCTGCTGCTGGCCGGCCTGTTCTTCCGCTTTGGAGTCGAGCAGCGGCTCACTGAAATCGGCGCCCTGCGAGCAATGGGCTTCGCCCAGCGGACGGTCCGCAACCTGCTCCTCGCCGAGGGTGCGGCCATCGCCGCGGCCGGGGCGGCGGCGGGAGTCCTCGGCGCTCTGGCCTACGCCTGGTTCATTCTCTACGGGTTGCGCACATGGTGGGTGGACGCCGTGGGCACCACTCTGCTGTCGATGCACCTGTCCGCTCCGCCCTTGCTCTTCGGCGCTTTGGGCGGAGCGGGCAGCGCCGTTTTCTTCCTGCTGGCCGGCCTGCGCCAGATCCGCAACTCCTCGCCGCGGGCGCTTTTGGCCGGCCAGATGACCCCCTTCGAGCGCATCGCCCGGCAGCACAAATCCGTGCGCTGGGCCGGATGGGCCGCGGCTGCCGCGGCGGCGGCGTTGATCGCTTCCGGCGCCTTCGAATTGATCGGACAGACGGGCGCGTTCTTTGGCGCAGGCGGGCTGTTGCTGGTGAGCGCCCTCAGCTTCACATGGACCCGGCTCGGCCGGCGGCCGGAGCGGGCGATTCGAACCTCCATCGGGTTGGGATTCCGCTACACCGCTTACCGCCCCGGTCGCAGCGTCCTGCTGATTGCGTTGATCGCCTCGGCGGCCTTCATCATCGTAGCCGTCGACTCCTTCCGCCGCGGCGGCGCGGCACCCACGGACCGGCAGTCGGGCGCCGGCGGCTTTCCCCTGATGGCCGAATCCGCGCTGCCCGTCTATCACAACCTCAACTCGCCTGACGGCCGCGCCAGCCTGAACCTGCCTGAAGACGCCGCGCTGCCCAATGTGTTCCCATTCCGGCTGCGCCCGGGCGACGACGCCAGTTGCCTGAATCTCTACCGCCCCCGCAATCCCCGCATCGTCGCTCCGCCGCGCGAACTCATCGGCCAGGCCCGCTTCCGCTTCGCCGCGTCTCTCGCCCAGACCCCTCAACAGAAGGCCAACCCCTGGCTGCTCCTCGACGCGCCCGCACAGGACGGCGCAATCCCCGCAATCGCCGACGCCAACTCGCTCCGTTACGTGCTGCATCTGTGGCTTGGGGATGTGCTGGAACTGCCCGGCGGCGTCCGTCTGCGGTTCGTGGCCGCTCTTTCCGACAGCATCTTCCAGAGCGAGGTGATCGTTTCACCCGAGCAGTTCTCGCGGTCGTTCCCACAGGAGGGTGGATTCCGGCTCTTCCTTATTGATTCCAGCGGGGATTCCAGCGGGACAACACCCGGTACCGCCGCCCTCCTCGAAGATTCGCTCGGCGACTACGGCTTCGACGTGACATCCACCGCGGATCGCCTGGCCGCATTCCACCGCGTCGAAAATACCTACCTGTCCACCTTCCAACTGCTGGGCGGCCTCGGGCTGCTGCTCGGCACGGCGGGCCTCGGAGCGGTGCTGCTGCGCAATGTCCTCGAACGCCGCCGCGAACTGGCACTACTGCGGGCCGTGGGCTTCGGACCCGGCGCCCTGCGCCTGCTCCTGCTCTCCGAGAGTCTCCTGCTGCTGGTGACTGGACTGGCCACCGGCACCGCCTGCGCCCTGATTGCCATCGCCCCGGCTTGGTTGGACCGCGGCGGTCGCCTGCCATTCGCATCCATTGGTGTCCTGCTGGCCTCGGTTTTGCTCGCCGGGCTGCTGGCGTCCTGGCTCGCCCTCCGGCTGGCCACACGTGAGCCAATTCTGACCGCGCTGCGATCGGAGTAGGCCCTGGCTCGGCGGTGGGGGGCCGTTCCCTCTGTTAGCCTGAAGGTGAGCGACCCCCATGAGAATCCCCGTGAAGACGACACTGGCGGCAGTCGCCGCCGCTTGCCTGACTTTGGTTCCAGGCGCCGCCGATCCCGCTGGCGATTGGCCCATGTGGGGCGGGACGCCGGGCCGCAACATGGTCGGCTCGATGACCGGAGCGCCCACGAAATGGAACGTCGAAACGAAAGAGAACATCAAGTGGGTCGCGCCGCTTGGCTCACATGCCTATGGCAACCCGGTCGTCTCGGGCGGCATGGTCTTCGTGGGCACCAATAACGAACTGCTCCTGGACCCCAAACAGCCCGGCGACCGCGGCGTGCTCATGGCCTTCCGCGAGTCCGACGGCCAGTTCCTTTGGCAGCACACCTCTGAAAAGCTCGCTTCCGGCGACGTCAACGACTGGCCGCTTCAAGGCGTGGCTTCGTCGCCGCTTGTCGAAGGCGACCGGCTCTATTACGTCTCCAACCGGGCCGAACTGGTCTGCCTGGACACCAAGGGATTCACCGACGGCGAAAACAACGGCCCCTACACTGCCGAGGCCTTCAAAGGCCCGAAGGACGCCGACATCATCTGGCGCTTCGACATGATCGCGAAAGTGGGCGCATTCCCCCATAACCTCGCCAACTCGTCGCCGGTTTCATACGGCGACCTGGTCTACGTCAGCACTTCGAACGGGCGTGACGAGAGCCATGCCAAGGTCCCTTCGCCCAAAGCGCCCACCATCGTCGCCGTCAACAAAAAGACCGGCGAACTGGTCTGGAAGGACAACTCCGTGGGCGCGCGCATCCTGCACGGGCAATGGTCGTCGCCGGCCGTGGCCACGATCGGCGGCACCGCGCAACTGGTCAGCGGGCAGGGCGACGGGTGGGTGCGCGGCTTCAACGCGTTGACAGGCGAAAAACTCTGGGAGTTCGACCTGAACCCGAAGAACGCCGTCTGGCCCAAAACCCGCAACGAAGTCGTCAGCACTCCGATCATCGTAGGCAACGTCGTCTATCTCGCCAGCGGGCAGGATCCCGAACACGGCGACGGCCCCGGCCACCTCTACGCCATCGACGCCACCAAGCGCGGAGACATCACCCAGACCGGGCGGATCTGGCACTACGACAAAATCCGGCGGTCGATCTCTACTGGCGCGCTGCACGACGGAATCCTCTACTATGCCGATTTCAGCGGATTCCTCCACGCGCTAGACGCCAAAACCGGCAAGCCCTTCTGGGTGCACGACTCGCTGGCCGCCATCTGGGGATCGCCCTATGTCGTCGATCGAAAGGTGTACCTCGGCAACGAGGACGGCAACATCGTGATTTTGCAGGCCGGCAAGGAAAAGAAACTGATCGCCGAAATCGACATGGGCAGCACCGTGTACTCCACCCCCGTGGCCGCCAATAACATCCTCTATGTCGTCAACCGCGACCACCTGTACGCCATCCGTGGCGGCAACGGCCGGTGAGCCTCTCGTACTGCGCTTAACCCTGAATTCCGAAGCTTGGCAGCGTAGCAGAAGCTTCATTTCGCCACCTCCCTCGTGGCGGAGACAAAAGGTATACTTCACGCCATGTCCTACCACCCACTGTCCGCATCGATCAGGAAGGATCCCGTCACCTGGCTGTACCCTCCGATCGAGCCCTTCAACACGGGCCGCCTCCAGGTCTCGCCCGTCCACGATATCTACTACGAGGAGACCGGCAACCCCTCCGGCAAGCCGGTGATCTTTCTGCACGGCGGTCCCGGCGGCGGCTCCGACCCGAAACAGCGCCGTTTCTTCCACCCGGAGAAGTACCGCATTGTGAACTTCGACCAGCGCGGCTGCGGCAAGAGCACGCCCTATGCGTCTCTCGAAGCCAACACCACCTGGGACCTCGTTGCCGACATCGAGAGAATCCGCGGGCACCTCGGCATCGAGCGCTGGCAGGTGTTTGGCGGATCCTGGGGTTCGACACTGGCCCTCGCCTATTCTCAGACTCATCCCGATCGCGTCACCGAAATCCTCCTCCGCGGCATCTTCCTCCTCCGGAAGCAGGAGATCGATTGGTTCTACCAGCGCGGCGCGTCCGTGCTCTATCCCGACGCCTGGGAACCGTATGTAGCGCATATCCCCGAGGCCGAACGCGCCGATCTGCTTTCGGCGTACCACCGCCGCCTGACGAGCGATGATCCTGGCGTACGGCTCGCCGCTGCCAAGATCTGGAGCGGTTGGGAGGGCGCCACCTCCAAGCTCCTGCCCGACGCTGCCTTCGCCGGCCACTACGAAGAGGATGAGTTCGCCCTCGCCTTCGCGCGAATCGAGGTCCATTACTTCCTCAATAAAGGCTTCTTCGAAACCGAAGATCAACTGCTGCGCAACGCCTCGCGCATCCGCAACATCCCTGGTGTGATCGTGCAGGGCCGATACGACGTTGTCTGCCCCATGGAGAGCGCCTGGGCGCTCCACCGGGCGTGGCCCGAGGCCGATCTGATCATCACTCCCGACAGCGGCCACAGCGCTTTCGAACCGCCGAACAGCCGCGCCCTGGTAGCGGCGACGGACAGATTCGCCTCCATCTGACCTTTTTGCCGGGAATGCTTCGGCGGCGTGATTGCACGCGGTGCGGCCGGTGCCGCCACGGAAGGACCTCCGGCCGGAACGTGATTCACATCCCGCGGAAGTCTCCCCGATTGTCATCCCGGTTCCATGACACCGTGATCGCGTGTCTGTCGCCGGCGCGGCCGGCCTGGCGCCTGTTGGCCGCTGATCTTTGCGGCTCTGCTGGCAGGTGTGGCGGGCGCGCTGACACAGTTGATCGTCCGCGTGCAACTCCGGCACGCTGGTCCACCATCAATCTCGAGCCTCGGCTTCGAGACGGTCCCACGGAGCGCACGGTTGTCAGTCTCCGTCCAATCGGTAGACCGATTGCCGGCTAACGGGGCAGTGACGCGAGGGCTTCCCTTCCCAGGTACTGAGAGAGATTCCTGTCGGCGGACTGAATGGCCGCCTCCAGCGCCTTGCGCGCATCCAGACTCCGGCCACATTCCCGCAGAGCCAGCCCTCGCGAATAAAGCCCGATTCCGTTTGAAACCGCGAGCGAGCCATCGACGGCCTCGACGGTCTTGCACAAGCTTGCGCGCAGGGCAGCCTGTGACGCGTCTCCCAGCGTCCGCGCGGCCAGGTATGTGTAGGCGGACGAGGCTCCGCGCCTCCTTGCCGATCGAGCCAGTAGCGCGCGCAGCCGCTTTTCCGCGGCTGCGGCCTGCCCCGCGCGTTGCTCGATCTCCGCGATCAGAAACTGCACGCGGGCATCCGCCAGTAGCGGTTCAAATCCATCGCGGGTGAAATCGAGTCCGGGCACGGCCTTGCCAAGACCGGCAATGCCATCCAGCGCCACACTTCCCTGCCCCGCCTTGGCGGCGGCAAGTGCCCGCTGGAGTTTCACCTCGAGGTAGACCTGCCTGACATTCGTCCCGCCTTCCTCGCGCGGGAAAAACCGGCCTTGGAACATGCGCTCCGCCTCGTCGAATCGCTGCGCTTCCGCCAGCGCCAGCGCCAGGCTGTAGACGAGCGGCGCCGGCATCGCGGCCGCATCCGGATACTGCTGAAGCACCTGGACGCGTTCCAGGGCCGGCCTGCCCTGGAGCGAAAGCGCCTGCCCCAGCCCGCTGTAGAGTTCGGAGTTGACGGGATCGGCCGCCAGTCCCTGGCGCAGCACCGGAACGGCTCTATTCAGATCGCCGGATACCTTCATCAGGGTGAGCCCCAGATTGCGATGCAGCACCGGGATGCGCGGATTAATCGCCCGTGCCGCCTCCCAACTCCGCACCGCCTCCTCCGTCAATCCGCCGGCCATGTAAAGGGATCCGAGCAGAAAGTGCGCCGTCGCGTCCTTCGGATTCGACTTCAGTGCGGCATTCAGGACCGCGAAACTGCCGGGCCGGCTCGGGAACACGTAGCGCGTTGACATCGACGCCGCGGCCGGGAAGTCCGCTTTCCCGGACTCGCCCAACAGCTCCCGGCAGTAGCCGCGGTAGTAGGCGATCAATGGATGGTCTTGTGGACGAACCGCGCCTGGTTCGGCGGTGACGGCATCCACGTCCGGGTATTTGCGGTCCAGCAGAGCCAGGGCCTCTTTGACGAAGCCTGCTTCCACATACTCAGTCACCACGTCCAGGAGGCGTTCAGGGTCGGCGCCCACATGCGCAAACAGCGCCGCGCCGGCTTCATTTGGTTGCATGGCTTCAAGACGAAGCAGCGAACTGGTCGGGTCGATGGCCGACCACTTCGCCAATTGCAGAGCCGCCTGCGCATTCTCCCCGAGACGTTTCAACAGCGCCACCTCCAACCAGCCCGCATTCACCGGCTGTGGCGATTCCGCCAGGACAAGCCGCGCCTTGCGCAACGCCTCTGCATAGTCGCCGCGCCGCGACGCCAGCCTCGCCAGTTGAAATGCCGCCGCTGGACGGAAGGCACGGAACACGAGGGCCCGCTCCCACTGCACCTTTGCCTCGTCGAACCTGCCCAGACCCGCCAGCGCCAGCCCCAGATAGTAGTGCGTCTCCACATCGTTACTGATCTGCTGCTGCGCCGCGGTGAGCAGAGCCGCGGACTCCTTGTAGCGCATCAGGTGAACCGCAAGACGGCCCGCGCCGCGGCTCAGTTCGAAGCTTGCCGGAAATCGTTCGCGGCCCTTCTGGTAAGTCTCCCAGGCTTCCAACAGGCGGCCATTCAACTCTTGATCCTTGCCGATCTCGACAAAATCGCCCTCGGCCCGACTGGCGGGCGCGGCGAAACGGCGAGGCGTACGCGGCCCGGGTTTCTCATCCGCCGGACCGTCCATGTCGTACTTGCCTTCAGTGTGCTCGATGTAGGTCTCGCCATTCGAGCCGCTGAGTTTCACCGTGTACGACGGGGCAGCGGCCAATTCCCGCATGAACACTTTCGCCGGGCTGAGGTCAACCGGCTCGTCCAGCACGGTCCGGCCTCCGCCTGTCACCATCAACCGCGCCCCGTTCATCTCGTGGGTCACGTTCAAACCCAAACGGTTTGCCCCCCCTCGTTCGATATTGACTACCCCATGGAGATTTGCTCGCGCGATGCCGCCAATCTGGCGCACGGGAATCCAGTACTCGCTGAACTCAAGCGTCTCCTGCGGTTGCAGGAACGAGTAAGTCTCCTGGTTGCGGAACAGGCCGGCCTGAATCTCGGCATAGGCGCTGTCGTTGTCGGAGAGAGCTTTGCGCCAGTCCAGACCGTCGGCATCGACGCCCCAGGCCCAGAGTTTCTTTGCCGGCAACTGCTCCTGCAAGGCGAAATGGACAACCCCCGCCGAGGTCTTCGGATGATAGACCCCCATGTAAGGCTCGCGGCTGCGATGCGTGAACTGCGATACCGGACCCTGCGTGTGATTCTTCACGACGCTCAGATCCAGCCCCGCCTGGTTCACCGGCCACGTGTCAACGAACGTGAATCCGTGGCTGGCCGTGAGGCTCTGCGGATAGAAGATCCGCGTGTCGTCCCACACTTCCACGGCGGCGTTGTTCCACCAGTAGAAACGGTGCCGGACGGCGCTCCCGTTGAACAGCCTGACCTTCTGTTCAAGGACCGAACTCCCTGGGCGCAGTATCAACTCAACCCGCCACTGCATCCCATAGACCCGGTCCGTGTTGCCCACCCAGACCGAGGCGCTACCATCGGCGTGGGAGACCGTGGCGAAGTCCACCGGCGACATCGACACCCAGTTGTGGCTGACGGGAAAGTTGAATTCGATGCCAAACGCCGCCCACGCGCCTCGATAGCCGATAAGCGCTTTCTTGATGGACGGATTGGCGTAGAACATCTCGGCGCCGTTGGTCTTGTCGGTGCAACTGTAAAGGTGCCCGCCGATGTCTGGCAGCACCGAGCATTTCAGATACTCGTTCTCCAGGAACAACGCCCGCCATCGCTGCTCGACGCGCTTTGCCGTGATCTCATCGCGCAGCGTGTATGGGTAGTTGAAGCGGTTTGTCTCAAACGCGTCAAAGGGAGGGTTTACATTCGGGGCTCCCTCCAGATATGTCGGCAGGGTCATCTCGCCCTGCCAGGTCTTCACCGGTTGCGCTCCCTGGACAATCGAGAGCAGGGCGGCAGTCCAAACCACCATGAGTTGCTTTTTTATGTTCATGATTCAATCCTGGTCGTTGAAGTCTAAGAATAATCCCTCCGGGGGCCGGTCGAGTGCTTCAGGGAAGTACGGATTCGAAGCCGCCCCATCGGCCGAGCACGGATGGCTGTAATCTTGGGGGTGGCGGCGGAAGTCGCCGCGAAGGCAGGAAGAGAGGCGACAGGAGGAATGAAGATGCCCTGGAACAAATGGCAGCAGTCGCGGCGGGACCTTTTCCGGGCCGGATCCGTCGTAGCGGCGTTGCAGGCGTTCGGCCTGAAAGTGCTGGCCGCTCCGCTGGAACTCACCGCCAGGATTTATCAATCCATCGGAGTCAGGCCGGTGATCAATTCGCGCGGCACGTTCACGATCATCACCGGGTCGCAAACGCTACCTGAAGTGAAGAAGGCGATGGACGAGGCATCGCGTCACTTTGTTCAGATGGACGAACTGATGGACGGGGTCGGCGCGCGGCTCGCCGAAATCACCGGAGCCGAATGGGGCATCGTCACCGCCGGCTGTTGCGCCGCGATCTCCCATTGCACCTGTGCGGCGATCGCCGGCAACAACCCCGAACGGATGCAGCAATTGCCCGATCTGGCCGGACTGAAGAGCGAAGTCATCATCCCGTCGTATTCGCGCAACGTCTATGACCACGCGGTTCGAATGGTCGGCGTGAAGATCGTCGAGGTGAAGGATCCATCGGAACTCGAAAGATCGTTCAACGAGCGGACGGCGATGGTCTACATCCTGGGCGGTCCGGGCGACGATGGCCCCCTTGGCACGCGCGTGATCGCCGAAGTCGCGAAGCGCCACAAAGTGCCGGTACTCGTGGATGCGGCGGCCGAGATCCTGACGGTGAAGCCGAACGTGCATCTGGAGCGGGGCGCGACCGCGGTTGCCTACAGCGGCGGCAAGTGTATTCGAGGCCCTCAGGCCGCCGGTTTGTTGCTTGGCGAAAAGGAGTGGTTGCAGGCGGCATGGCTCAACAGCGCCCCGCACCACGCTTTCGGCCGCGCGATGAAAGCCGGCAAGGAAGAGATCATGGGCATGCTGGCGGCGGTCGAGATGTGGGTCAGACGAGACCATCAGGCCGAATGGAAAGAGTGGGAAGCGCGGCTGGCGCACATCGCCGCAAGCGCCCAGAAGGTAACCGGCGTCACCGCCAGGATCACCCAGCCCAGCGCCGATCTCTCCAACCGTTCGCCCCGCCTCACCATCTCCTGGGACGGCGCCAGACTCGGCATCACCGGCCCGGAACTCGCCAAGACGCTGCTCGACACCGAGCCCCGCATCGTCGTCGCCGGCTCGACCGGATCACGCCCTGACACGATGGCCAGTACGCTCTCGATCATTCCCTACCAGATGATGCCTGGCGATGAGAAAGTGGTTGCCGAACGCATCCACGCCATGCTCTCGAACCCGCCGGCGCTGCCGGCGCCCAGCCCCGCTGATTCCCGCGCGCCGGCTTCCCTCGCCGGACAGTGGGACCTGCAGTTCGACTTTGGTCGCGGCTCCGCCATGCATACGCTCTTCTTTGAACAGGACGGAGCCAGGCTCTCCGGAACCCACCGAGGTGAGTTCTTCTCAGGCGACCTGGCAGGCTCGGCAGCGGCCGGCGACGCCCGCTTCCGTAGTTCGCACCGGGTCCACGGCACCCGGCTCAGCTACGATTTCACGGCCCGCATCGATGGCGACAAGATGGCCGGTTCTGTCTTCCTCGGCGAGTATGGAACAGCGGCGTTCACCGCGCAACGCCATAAGTACCAGCAATCGGGCGGTCGCCGGCCGGGCTGAGGGGACCGTACGGCGCTGCCGCCGGCCGGCCTGCGATAGGATGAATCGCGAATCGCTCAGATCAGTTGGAGCCGCTTTATGAAAACCCTTTTTGCCGCGTGCCTGTTCGCCGCCCTCCTGCCTGGGGCGGACCGGGTGGTGATGAATCTCGACAAATCGCCGCACGCCCGCGTGAAGAACGTGCCGGTTTCAGCCGTCACCATGGGACCTGGTTTCTGGCAGCCTCGGATGAAGACCAACGTCGAGCGCAGCATCCCGACATTGCTGGCGCTGCTCGAAGAGCATGGCATCGTGGACAACTTCCGCCGCCTGGCCGGGAAAAACGTCCCCCGGCAGGGGCCGCTGTATACGGACTCGGATCTCTACAAGTGGATGGAAGCCGCGGCCTTTGTCCTTCAGACGGCAGATGATCCCAAACTCCGCGCCACCTTCGACAAACTGACCGGCGAGATCCTGGCCGCCCAGGAGCCTAGCGGCTACTTGAATACCTACTGGGTCGAAGACCGCAAGGACCGCCGCTGGAAGGAGATGCACACCGGCCACGAACTCTACTGCCTCGGCCACATGCTCCAGGCCGGCATCGCCTACTACCGCGCGACCGGCAACCGCAAACTCATGGACGGCGGCATCCGGTTTGTCGAATACCTCCTGCGCGACTTCGGCCCGGAAAAACAACCCCTCTACGCCGGCCATCCGGAGATCGAACTGGCTCTGGTCGAGCTCTACCGGACCACGGGCCGCAGGGAATTCCTCGACCTCGCCGGCTACATCCTGCATGGCGATGGCGTGCGGCTGAAGTTGACTCCGCAACAGATGAGCTACACGTTCAGCGGCCGCCCGTTCACCGGGCGAACGTTCATCGAGGGCCACGCCGTCCGGGTTGGGTATGCGGCGTCGGGGGCGGCGGACTACTACATCGAGACCGGCGATCCGGCCTACAAGGCGACGCTCGAAACGTTATGGAAGGACATGACCACGGGCAAGATGTACGTCACCGGCGGCACTGGCTCGCGCGCCTCGGGCGAGGCGTTCGGCGACCAATACGAACTGCCCAACGCCAAGGCCTACACCGAAAGTTGCGCCGCCATCGCCAACCTGATGTGGAACTGGCGTATGCTCGCCGCCACAGGCGAGGCGAGGTTCGCCGATATCGTCGAGACGGCGCTCTATAACTCGATCAACTCCGGCATGTCGCTCGACGGCACGATGTACTGCTACCGCAATCCGCTGGAACTCACCGAAGAGGCGTCGAAACGCATTCGCAACCCCTGGTACTCGACCACATGCTGCCCGCCAAACCTAGAACGAATGCTCGCGTCGCTGCCGGGTTATCTCTACGGCGTGAGCAAAGAGGGACTGTGGGTCCACCTCTATGACAACAACCGGCTCGACTGGAAACTCGATGGCGGCGCGCCGGTCAAATTGACCCAGGCGACGAAGTACCCGTGGCAGGGCGTCGTGGACCTGAAGATCGAGGAAGCGCCGGCCAGCGAGTTCACGCTGCACCTCCGCATCCCCGGATGGGCGCGGTCGGCATCAATCACAGTGGGCGGCAGGAAGGCTGCGGGAGAGCCGAAGCCAGGGTCATATTTCGAAATCCGCCGGACGTGGAAGAAGGGCGACGTGGTTCAGGTGAAGTTTGACATGACGCCCCAGGTGCTTGTCTCCAATCCCCTTGTCACCGACAACCAGGGCCGCGCGGCCGTGCGCCGCGGACCGGTCGTCTACCTGCTGGAACAGGCCGGACAGGCGCCGGGCGTGAACGTGCTCGAGAGCTACCTGAACCTGACCGGAAACGCCGCCACGGACTTCGCCGAGCAGTACGACCCAAACCTGCTGGGCGGGATTGTCACCCTAAAACACAAGGGGCGAAAGGCCGCTTCCGCCTACAATTCACTGCCGTTGTACGTGCCATTGGCGGAGTCGAACGACGCACCCGGCGAGGCTGCCGACCTGCTCTTCACGCCCTACTACACCTTCCTGAATCGAGGGCCGTCGGCGAGCCAGGTGTGGGTACGATACGTGAAGCAGTGAGTCGGCGCCCGGTCAGGCGAGTGCCACGCCGGCTTTGCGCGCCGCGCGTTTCAGCGCGTCGTCCGATGTCGCCAGTGGCAGACCTTCACGTATGGCGAGTTCGAGATAGGCGGCGTCGTAGGCGGACAAGCCATGAGCCCGAGCCAGCGAGCGGATGTCGCCGAAGGCCTGGGTTGAGGTCGCGGCGTCCACTTTGAACCCCAGTTCAAGAAGCAGCGAGATGAACTCGTCTGCCTCGGACGCGGCTATCCGCTTCTTCCTTTCCGCCACGGTGAGAGCGTTTGCGATTTCGAGAGGCCAGATTGTGGGGACCACCGCCCCTCCGTTTCTTTGCATCTCCAGGATTCGCTGCGTGTAGTCGTCGGCCTCGTCCGGAAAACACCAGGACAGGGCGACCGGCGCATCGAGTACCATCCGCATCAGAAGCGCCGCCCTTCCGTGATCAACTCCCTGATCGTGTGCCCCTTCAAAGTCCTGCCCCGGCCAAACTCCCGGATCTTTCGGATCACCTCGTCGCGATCCTGCCGGGCCGCCTCTTCGACGGGTACAAGCATCGCAACTGGGACGCCGTGCTTCGTGATGGCGATGCGTTCTCCTTTGGCCACGCGATCCAGTAGCGCGGGCAGATGGGTTTTCGCTTCATAGGAGCCAACTCGATTCATAAAACTAGTCTAAACTGGTCTACTTATTGAATGCAAGATGCCCGATGGACGCACTCGGGCTATCATGGGCATCGTGAGACAACTCAGCTTTGTCCTGACCCTCTGCGTTGCCTCTCTCAGCGCACAGACTCCCGAGCGCGTCATCGCGCTGCAAGGCGAAACCCATCACGTTCAAGGCGTGGCCCTCGTCAACGGCCGGTTCCTGGTCACATCCGTCGAGCGGCCAGCCGCGCGGGGCTGGCTGATGGAGTTCGACGGCGATGGCAACCGGCTGCGCCAGATCCAGATTCACGACGCCGCGATGATCCATCCCGGCGGTTTCGACATAGACGAAACCTCAATCTGGATCCCCGTCGCCGAATACCGCGCAAACAGCCATAGCCGCATCCAACGCCGGTCGCTTGAGACCTTCGAACTGATCAGTTCATTCGATGTCCCGGACCACATCGGCGCGCTCGCCCTCGCCTCGGACCGCATATTCCTCGCTAACTGGGACGCCCGGCGCATCTATGAATACTCGCTCGACGGCAAGTTGATTCGCCTCCGCGACAATCCTACGCCATACCGTTTCCAGGACCTGAAGTTTCGCTACGGCACGCTCATCGGCTCCGCCCCGGCGGCGAAAGGCGCGGCGGGCGGCACGGTGGTCTGGCTCGATCCGGAGACGTTGCTGCCGGCAATGGAGCAATCGGTCGGCCGGACCGATCGCGGCGTCTCACTCGTTCAGCAGGGGATCGACCAGCGTGACGGGCGGATCTATCTGTTGCCTGAAGACACGCCGTCCCGCATCTTCGTTTACGATGTAGTTCGCCTGACTGCCGCGCCCTGACCGCGGTTACGAGACGGGAGGAACCGGCTTGTCCGCCTTCGAGAACTTCTTGGCCAGCGTGCGCGGGTCGAGCAGGTGCATGGGCTTGAACGACTTCTCCGACCACCTCGAGCCCGTCTCGAACAACAGCCCGACGTAATAGCCAATCTCCTTGAACGAGCAGTACCGGACCTCGCCCGAAAACCGCCCCTTCGGGTAGGACACTTCAACTCTCACCCCCAATGGAATCTGCGTGTCCACCTGAATGCACGCGCCCGAATGGGAGATATCCTCCAGGTTGGCCACGGCGCGGCATGATCTGCCCGACTTGTCTTTCCACCTGACATCAACCAGGTCGGCGCAAAGCATTCGAGGTTCGGAACGGCGTTCACTCATCACAATCTTCTATCGACCAGCCTCCAGCCACACGATATCAGGCCCGGGGGACTTTTTATACCTAATAACGCCTAGGGTACGCGCCCGAGGAGAGTACTACTCGAAGTATGGCTTGGGGGTATACACTGGCGTCGCAGCCACTCGTCTCTGGTCGAAAACGCCCCCCCATCTCCAGCGTGGTCGATCGCCAGGACCCCATCGAGATGGTCCATTTCGTGTTGAAGGAGTTCAGCCATCGCGTCACTCGCCTCCAATTCATGCCATTGGCCCGCGAGATCCTGATATCGGAGCCGGACCTGCCGGCTACGTTCCAGCCAGACCATGAGGTCCGGGAATGAGAAGCAATCGTCCCAGAGGCCGAATCTCTCCTCGCTCCGCCACACCCATTCGGGATTGATCAACTCATAGCGGACCCCATCGGCCAGGCAGAATATGACACGCTGGGCCGCGCCGATCTGAATCGCGCTGATACCACGGCCAAAGCCATGGACCCGGCGGAACTCGGCCAGCGTCTCTTCAAGGTCCCTGAGCAGGGCGGCGGCGCTGGCCGGATCCTGGACCTTTTCCGAGACAAGCCGCAGAATCGGGTCGCCGAGTTGAAGGATGCGCCTGGCCGCCATTCTCCTCATCTTACATCCGGCGGCGGCCGCGGCTGAACCGCTTGCAGGCTGCTAAGCTACACCTGATGGCCGGACCAACCAACTCGCCACTGCCCGAGCTGCCGCCTTCCCGCACACCAATCGTCGGCGTTCTCCTGCGCGCCGGGCTCTTTCTACTCTTCGTACGCATTCTGGGCGGCCTCTTCGGTTGGACTCTGAACGAGGTCGTCGGCTACTTCCCGGCTGCCGCTCTCAGCATCTTTGCCGCCGCCTCGGTGGCGACGCTCATTGTCCTGCGCACCTTCGAGCGGGCCAGATTCGTGGACGTCGGCCTCGCATGGAGTCCCGCCTCGGCGCGCCATTTCGGCATCGGAATCGCTGCCGGCGCGATCCCCGCGATGGCTGCGATCCTGCCGTTTGTCCTCACCGGATTCGCTTCCTACCACATCGTCGCCGACCCCTCGGCCGCGTATGCGCCGGGCCGCTTCATGACGGTTTTCGTTCTCCTGCTGTTCGGCGCCGTAGGCGAGGAACTGATGTTCCGGGGGTATGCCTTCCAGATCATCCTCAACGTCGCCCGCCCATATACAACCATCCTCCCGTTCGCCGTCCTCTTCGCCGCCGCCCACACCGGCAACCTCCACGCCTCATGGCTGCCTATCTTCAACACGTTTCTTTGGGGCGTGGTGCTGGGATACGCCTACGTCCGGTCAGGCGACCTGTGGCTCCCCATCGGTCTCCACTTCGGTTGGAATCTGGCCCTGCCGCTCCTCGGCGCCCCATTGAGCGGATTCGACATGCCTGTGACCGGCTTCACGTTGATTTGGTCGGTGCCTGAAGTAATCAGCGGAGGCTCATACGGACCCGAAGGCGGGATCGTCACCACCCTAATGGCGGCATTGCTGTTCACCTGGCTGATCAAAGCCAAAATTGAGAAGCAACCCACCGCCCTCTGGATATCATCTAATGAGGATGAGGAGTGACTCGGATGATCCGCAGCCTCGCCATCCTGTGCTGCCTTGCCCCGCTGGCTTTTCCGCAAGGCAGGGCCGATCCCGAAGCGCGCCTGTCCGATGAGGACAAGATCGAACTGATCCGCGGCCTCACCGCCGAATCGGCCACCGTCAAAGCCTTCCTTCCCCGCTCCAGGAAAGCCCTGAAGTTCGACGCGGACGGCACCTGGGACAAATCCGCCTGGATGGAGGAGGGCCGCGAGTACGGACCCGTCGCCCGCGTCGGCGACCTCGTCAAGATCACCAGGATCGACTTCGAGAAGGACAAAATCGTCCTCGTGATCAACGATGGCTTGAACGTCAGAGGTAAATGGTACGAGCGCATCGAAGGCGGCATGGGCGGCAGCGGATCCACCGTCCCGCTGTCGGGAAGGCAGTCCCGCTCAGCCGGCACCACAGTCGCCATCGTCTTCCCTGATCGCGTCCCCCCGATCAAAACCTCCGAGGTCAAAAAACTCCTTGAACCGCTCTTCGATTTCGACAAACGCTCCGCCACCGAGAACTACTTCGACACCCTGCCGCCCGAGATCCAGGAAGCCATCAAGGCCAAGCGCGCCGAAGTCGGCATGGACAGGGAGCAGGTCGTCATGGCGCTCGGCCAACCCCGCGACCGCATTCGCGAGCACAAGGACGACGGCGACGAGATCGAAGACTGGATTTACGGCGTGCCTCCCGGCAAGATCACTTTCGTCAGTTTTTCCGAAGGCAAGGTGGTCAAGGTGAAAGACACCTACGCCGGCCTCGGCGGAACAATCGCTCCTCCACTGAAGTCGCCATAATAGCTCTGGCTGGCAGGAACCCGAATCCTGGGCGCCAATCCGGACATCGGACTCAGCCCCTGTTCTCCACGGCTACTCAACAGTCTCGCCCTACCTCATGTCCAGCGATCCCTGCCGCATCCGCACTGTGAACGACACGGCCGGCAATACCTGGTGGCCGGCATCCCGCATCGAGGGCGTCTCGCCTGACCAGATGCGGCTTCTTCCCCGGTGATCTGTGGAATCTGTACTCGGCTTGGACGGCCAGGTCTTCAGACTTGTCGCGGGACATCGCCTTCCCGTCACCCAACTCCTACCGCCCGGCCGGCAGCCTGTTCCTGATGGGCGCGTACTCGTTCTTCGGCCTCGCCCCCGAGTGAACTCCTGAATCTGACTATTCAGAGTCCGCACTCCGATCTGATATTCTGATGAAGGACCCCTTTGTTCAATTTGAGAGAGGATACTCTGTAATGGCTATCAAAGTTGCTATCAATGGATTCGGCCGCATCGGCCGCAATGTTTTCCGTGCAGCGCTGACCAACCCCGAAGTTGAAATCGTCGCCACGAACGACCTGACCGACACCAAGACGCTGGCGCACTTGCTCAAGTACGACTCCGTCCTCGGCCCGCTGGATGCCGACGTGAAGGCCGGCGACGGCGTCATCACCGTCAACGGCAAGGATCTGAAAGTATTCTGCCAGAAGGACCCGGCCCTGATCGACTGGTCCAGCCTCGGCGCCCAGATCGTCATCGAGTCCACCGGACATTTCACCGACGCCGAAAAGGCGAAGGCCCACCTCCAGGGCACGGTGAAGAAGGTCATCATCTCCGCTCCGGCGAAGAACGAGGACATCACGCTCGTGCTCGGCGTCAACTGCGAAAAGTACGACCCCGCCGTCCACCACATCGTTTCCAACGCCTCCTGCACCACCAACTGCCTGGCGCCGTTCGTGAAGGTGATCAGCGACAAGTGGGGCGTCGAGAAGGGGTCGATGACCACCATCCACTCCTACACCAACGACCAGAACGTGCTCGACTTCCCGCACAAGGATCTGCGCCGCGCCCGCGCCGCCGCCATCAACATGATCCCGACCTCGACCGGCGCAGCCAAGGCCATCGGCCTGGTCATGCCGGAACTCAAGGGCAAGCTCGACGGTTACGCCATGCGCGTGCCGACGCCGAACGTTTCGGTTGTCGATCTGGTGTGCGAACTGAAGTCGCCCGCCACCGCCGAAGAGATCAACGCCGCGTTGAAGGCCGCCGCCGAGGGCCCGATGAAGGGCATTCTGGCTTATACGGAAGACCCCGTGGTCTCCACCGACATGCTGAAGAACCCGAATTCGTCGATCGTCGACAGCGGCCTGACCAAGGTCATCGGCGGCAACATGGCGAAGGTGGTTGCCTGGTACGACAACGAGTGGGGCTACTCCTGCCGCCTCGTCGACCTCTGCCTCCTCATGGAGAAAAAGGGCCTCTAATCCGGCTTTCCAGTCTGTAAGAAAAGCCCCGGGCGCAACTCGCGTCCGGGGCTTTTGTCATTGAGTGGGACCGGCCTCCCGGCCGGTCGGGTCGAGGTCAGGCTCCCACTGTCGAAGGTGTGCGCCGGAACCCGCTCTCTCCGTTCGCGGCCTACGCCTCGATGGCGGCTTTGGTGATGCCGTCGAGCTTCGGGAAGGTCCCTTCGAGGTAGGGGTTGCCCAGGCGGCGGATCCGGCCCTGGTCGGGGCCGTTGTCGCCATACCCGCCGTAGAGCGATTCGACGACTTCCATCCCCTCAATAACCTTGCCAAATGGGGAGAAGCCCATGCCGTCGAGGCGCTTGTTGTCGGTGAGGTTGATGAAGACCTGTGAGGTGCGCGTGCCGGGACCGGCCGTGGCGAACGTGATGGAGCCCTTGACGTTGGACTGGGTCGCCGGGTCGTCGTTGATATTGGGCACGTCCGGTGTGGACGCCGGGTCGGCCGGAAGCCCGAATTGGACGACGAAGCCGGGCACGACCCGGAAAAACTTCGAGTTGTCATAGAAACCCTGCTCGACCAGTTCCTTGAACCGGGCTGCGCCGAGAGGAGCCCACTCGGGGCTGATTTCGAGGGCGAAGTCGCCCTTCGTGGTTTGGAATTTGACTTTGAAAGTGTCTGCCATGCCCTTTCATTGTGGCATCGTTCATGCCGCTTCCGGGCTGGTGCGGACAGGCCAATGGCTGCGGACGCGCTCGGGATTGACGGTGGCCTTCCATTTTTCGTCGAAACGGCGGGCGATGTCGGGCCGGTCGCGCAGAGTGAACTCGAGTCCCAACTGGGCGTGCGGCTTGGTGATCTCGTCTTCGAACCCGAGCCGGTCGGCGATCTCTTCCCAGTTGTTGGTCAAACCGCCGGGATCGAGCAGGACGACGCGGTCCGAGGTCACGCCGAAATTCTTCAGATGGGCGTCGAGCGAGAAGACGCCGCGCTGCCAGCCGGCCTGGCGCAGGTCGAGGAACCGGTCGAGCCAAACCTCCATCTCGTCAAACTGGCGGGCGCGGGCGAGGTCGCTCAGGCGATCCAGCAGCGTGCATTCGACCCGCTCGGTCGCGGAGGTGACCGTCAGCCAGCCCGGCCAGCCGCCAACCCGGACGCGCGTCGGCGGGAACGAGACGGTTTCCGGCACCAGCGGCGTACCGGTGAGCATTGTCTTGGCGAGGTGTTCGCCCCGGCTGTCGCGAGACTGGTACATCTCGAGCACCTGTCCGACATGCGCGGCCATCCATCGGGTATGGGAAACGGGAGTGATCAGGCACTGGACCAACACGCGCAGCAGGCGCAACTGCAGCGACGGGCGGCCCAGCAGGTTCCTTGCCAGACGCCGCGGGAGAATCCGCTCGAGACGCCGAACCGCCTTCCAGATCACGATCAGTGCCATGATTTCCGCCGGCTGCCGCTCGCGTTTCACCACCCAGTGCGGCGCTGCGTAGACCACCTTGCCGATGCCCTCGCCAAGCCGTTTCAACGTGCCGCGGCTGAGCTCCCGCGGAGCATGCGCCAGCGTCCGCGCGTGTGCGGAGGTGTCGGCCTGCCGGTGGTTCTCGACCATCGTCTTCATTGTTAAACCAAAACGGGGCCGGCTGGAAGCCTTCCGATAAGCCGCGTAGCCCTGGAAGCTGGCAGAAGTTCGTCTGTTCGAGGCAGACGCCCACGCAAACCGTTCAAAAGAAAACCAGCTCTTCCCCTGGAGTCGCCTGAATTGCGACAATTGAAGTTCCCCTTTCATGCTTCACGATCTCTGCCGGCAAGCCGGCCTGCAAACCGAATACTGGGATATCTGGGGCCAGCGGCACGAGCCGTCAGAGGAGGCGTTGCGCGCCATACTGGTTTCGCTGGGCTTCGATCCTGACAATCCCCAACCGCCGGCGCCGATGGCGCCGCTCGATCCGGTCGCCGTATTGCTGGCCTCCGATCCCGCCCCTACCGTCGCTCTGCGCGTTCCTGCCGGATACGCATCGGCCGCGGTTTCGCTCGCCCTCTATTGGGAGGACGGCGGCGCGGTGCGCCGCGATCATGCCGCCAGCTCCCTTGCGCACGACCTGGACAACCCGGCCACGCTGCGTCTCCCGTTGCCTGCCCCGTTGCGTCCGGGCTACCACGATTTCGAACTCGTCCTCAGCGCGGCGGGCAAGGCGGATATCCGGGCCGCCATGCGCGTCATCGCCACGCCGGATCGCGCGTGGCTGCCCGATGCGCTGTCCTCCAACCGCAAACTCGCCGGTCTCTCGCTCTGCCTGTGGGGGATCCGGTCGGAGCGAAACTGGGGCGCAGGCGATTTCACGGATCTCGAAGAACTGGTCAGATGGTCGGCGGCCCGGCTGGGCGTCTCTTTTATCGGCCTGAACCCGCTGCACGCCCTCCACAACCGCGAACCCTACAACGTCTCGCCCTACCTGCCGCTGACGGTCTTCTACCGCAACGATCTCTATCTCGATCCTGAACGGATGGAGGAATTCGCGCGCTGCCGGCCGGCCCGGAGCGCGGTTTCGTCGGCCGAATTCCAGGACCGGATCGCCGCCTTGCGCGCATCCGATCTGGTCGAATACGAATCGGTGGTGCGGCTGAAGCGGTATGTCTTCAGCCTGCTGTTCCGCGGGTTTCTGCGGGACGTCAAGGCGGGCACCGCTCACGCGCGTGAATTCGCACGCTGGCGGGCGGCCGAGGGCGGACTGCTGACGCGCTACGCGACTTACAGGGCGCTTGACGAACATCTCCACAAGGTCGATTCCAAGCTCTGGATCTGGCCCGACTGGCCTGCCGAATATCAGGATCCCGATTCGCCGGCGGTGGCCGAATTCGTCCGCGCCAACCCGAGGCGGATCCTCTTCCACCAGTGGCTTCAGTGGCATATCGACCGGCAACTGGCCCGTGTGCAGCAGGCCGCGCAGGATGCCGGGATGCCGATTGGTCTTTATCACGACCTGGCGCTGGCTACCGATCGCTGTGGCGCGGACCTTTGGGGCTACCGGAGTTTCTATGCCAAGGGCGCGCGGGTCGGGTCGCCGCCTGATGATTTTGCTCCCGAGGGTCAGGATTGGGCCTTCCCGCCTGCATTGCCGGATGCCCATCGCGCCGACGGGTACAGGCTGTTCGCCGAATCGATCCGCCGCAACGCGCGTCATGGCGGGGCGCTGAGGATCGATCACGTGATGCGGTTCTTCCGGCTGTTCTGGATTCCGGACGGGATGCCGGCCAAGGCAGGCTCGTACTTGCACGACCACTGGCAGGACCTGATTCGCGTCCTTTGCCTGGAGTCGCACCGGGGGAAGTTCCTGGTGGTTGGCGAGGATCTTGGGACGTGTCCGGGTTGGGTTCGCGATGCTTTGCGCGAACACGGGATCCTGTCTTACCGCCTGTTTTACTTCGAACGCGGCTTCGAGGGCCGGCCGAAGGCTCCTGGCGAATATGACAGCCAGGCTTTGGTTTCGTCGACGACACATGACCTGCCGACGCTGGCTGGGTTCTGGTCGATGCGCGACCTTGCCCTGCGGCGGGAGACGGGGCTGTTGCCGGATCAGCAGTGGTTCGAGGGACAGACCGTGCAGCGGCTTCGGGACAAGGCCGCCCTGCTTGACGCCTTGATTCGCCATGGATTTCTGCCGCCGGACTTCCCGCGCGAAGCCGCCAACTGGACGGAACTTACGGGCGACCTGCACAACGCCATCATCGGGTACCTGGCTGCGACGCCTTCGATGCTGTTTCTGCTGAACCAGGAAGACCTGACCAAGGAGAGTGAGCAGCAGAATCTGCCGGGGACGACCTGGCAGTATCCGAACTGGAAACGGAAGATGGCGCTTCGGCTCGATGAACTGGATGGGCCGCAAGCGGCGGGGTTTGCCGAGATGTTCCGGGCTTGGCTGGAACGGACGGGCCGGCTGGCTAAGCTGTTGATTTAGAGACACTTGTGGCGATAGCGGGGTTGGGGCGGGGCGATTTGGATCAGGATTGGGTGGGTGTCTGGCGAATATCGGGCGAAGAGATTCGTTCTTTGCGTTCGCGGTTGGCGCTTATTGTGACGGTTTTGGTTTTTGGGCGGCGTTGGAGGAGTTTGAGGTGGTTGAAGAGGGGTTTTAGGCGGACTCCGGGGGG
>CAMTUE010000066.1:0-44228 GCA_947084845.1 uncultured Bryobacteraceae bacterium
CGATCAGTCGGCCATTCTCCTGTTTGCCGATGGCTTGGTGTCAGCATTCGTCGAATCCACATGACGGGGACCGCTCACTCCCGCTCGCGCATGGTTTGACTTGCGTCACCGCCAAAATGGGGCGGGTTCGGGGATGGCGGAGCCGTCTTTTCTTGGGGAGGAGCCGGCGGATTTTACTTTTGTCGTTGTGTTGAATTCGGCGGCTTGGCCTCCTCCCATGTCGGAGGAGAAGGGGCCTACGGACTTGATGATGTGGCCTCGGCCTGTCAGGTCGTTGACGGTTGGGGCGGGGTAGCGGTTCTCCAGCAGGATTTCGCAGCCGGAGGTGAACCTCTGGCGGGTGAAGCGGGGGGCTTCGAGGGCTTGTTGGAGATTCATGTCGTGATCCACTATGCGGGAGACGAACTGGGCGTGGGCCTGGGCCTGGTTCAGGCCTCCCATGATGCCGAAGGCGATATGGCGGTCTCCCTTTTCCATCAAGGCCGGGATGATGGTGGTGAAGGGGCGTTTCTTTGGGGCTAGGGCGTTGGGGTGCGATTCCTCGATGGTGAAGAGGCCGCCTCGGTTATGGAGATGGAAGCCGTAGCCGGGGACGGCGATGCCGGAGCCGAAGCCCTGATAGATGCTCTGGATGAGCGAGACGAGGTTGCCGTCAGAATCGACCGCGGAGAGGTAGATGGTGTCGCCTTCCGAGGGGAGAGGTTCGCCGTGGGCGGGGGCGCAGTTGGCCTTTTGGAGGTTGATCAATGCGGCGCGGCGTTTGGCGTATTGCTTTGACAGGAGGCCGGCGACGGGGACGGCGGCGACTTTCGGATCGGCGACGTGGCGGGCGAGATCGGCGTAGGCGAGTTTCTGGGCTTCGATCTGGATGTGGAGGGCCTGGGGCGATTGGTAATCGAGTTTGGGCAGATCGAAGAGTTCCATGATGTTGAGCATGGCGAGGGCGGCGATGCCCTGGGAGTTGGGCGGGATCTCGTAGACGGTCCAGCCGCGATAGGTGGTTGAGATGGTCTTGACCCATTCGGCCTGGAAGGAGGCCAGGTCGGAGGCGACGAGGGTGCCGCCGAGTTTGGCGGACTTGGCCAGCAGGGCCTTGGCGATGGGGCCGGTGTAGAAGGCGGCGGGACCGTCTTTGGCGATGAGTTTCAGGGCTGAGGCGAGCTGAGGATTGCGGAAGATCTGGCCTACGGCGGGGGCTTTGCCATTGGGGAGGAGGGGGGCGGAGTCGGGGTCGGCGGCGAGTTTCTTATGCGCACCGGCCCACTGGTCGGCGATCAATTCGGTGACGGGGAAGCCCTGTTCGGCGTAATGGATGGCGGGGGCGAAGAGGTCGGCCCAGGGGAGTTTGCCGTATTTCGAATGGAGTTCGGCCCAACCGCGGACGCAGCCGGGGACGGTGACCGAATGGATGGAGTATTGGGGCATTTCGGTGTTGCCGGCGTCCTTGAGGAGTTTGATGGTGAGGCCGGCGGGGGCGGGTCCGGAGGCGTTGAGTCCCTGAATCTGGCCGGTTTTGGCGTCGCGGACGATGGCGAAGAGGTCGCCGCCGATGCCATTGGACATGGGTTCGACGACGGTCATGACGATGTTGGCGGCGATGGCGGCGTCGGCGGCGGAACCGCCACGGGCCAGGACCTGGGCGCCGGCGGCGGAGGCCAGAGTCTGAGAAGTGGCGACGATGCCGCGCGTGGAATGGACCACGGAACGGGCGTGCCAGCGCTGCTGGGAGAAGGCGGGTTCAAGCATGGCGAGTATGAGGAAGAGGGCGGCTGAGAGGCGCATGGTTATTTTCCGAGGAAGCGGAGGCAGACGGCTCCGTTGAGTTCGATTTTGTTGCCGGTGTCCTTGAGGCGGCCGGTTTTGGGGTCGATGGAGAAGACGACGACGTTGCCGGTGTTCTGGTTGGCCGAGAGAAGCCAGCGGCCCGAGGGGTCGATGTTGAAGTTGCGGGGGTTGGCGCCGCCGCTGGGGAAGGTGTCGACGAAGGCGGGCAGGCCTTTGGCGTCGAGGGAGAAGAGGGCGATGGAGTTGTGGCCGCGGTTGGAGCCGTAGAGGAAGCGGCCGGAGGGGTGGACGCGGATTTCGGCGGGGTAGTTGGTGACGGTGACGCCGGCGGGAAGGGAGGAGATGGTGGCGAGTTCCTTGAGGGTTCCGGCCTTGGCGTCCCATTGGAAGGCTGCGACGGTGGAGTTGAGTTCGTTGATGGCGTAGGCGCGGGCGAGTTTGGGATGGAAGGCGAAGTGGCGGGGTCCGGCGCCGGGGGCGGTTTTGACGGAGGAGTGGCGGGCGAGGGCGCCGGTTTTCTGATCGACGGCGTAGACGATAAATTCGTCGATGCCGAGGTCGGCGGCGATGGCGAAGCGGCCATCGGGCGAAGCGTTGATGGAGTGGGCGTGGGGACGTTCCTGGCGTTTGGGATTTGCGCCCTTGCCTTCGTGTTGAATGGCGGAGACGGCTTCGGAGAGTTTGCCATCTGGGGCGATGGTGTAGGAGGCGACGGTGCCGCCGCCGTAGTTGGCGGCGAAGCAGAAGCGGCCTTTGGCGTCGGTGGAGACGTGGCAGGGGCCCTGGCCCTTGGAAGAGACGGTATTGAGGAGCGTCAGTTTGCCGGTGGAGGGGTCGATGGAGAAGGCGGAGACGGAGCCGGAGCGTTCACCGTTGTAGTTGCCGATTTCGTTGGCGGCGTAGAGGAATTTGGAGGAGGGATGGATGGTGAGGAAGGTCGGGTTGGGGATCTCGGCGGCGAGTTCGGGGGCGGAGAGCGCACCAGTGGCGGTGTTCAGGTGGGCAAGGTAGATGCCTTTGCTGCCTTGATTGGTGTAGGTTCCAATGTAGACCTTGAGATCGGCGGATTGAGCGGAGGCAAGGGAGGCCGAAGCGGCCAGAAGGAGGAGAATGCGGCGCATGTGTATATCAGACCGTAAATGGACGCATGAGACAAGTGAGGGGGGATGGAGGGAACGGGCTATGTCGAAAATACAGGTGAAGGAGTGTGATGCCGGACGGGGGTGGTCCGGCGCGGGCTGAAGCCCTTTGCAGGCAGAAGTTTTTTGCGGGCTGAAGCTTTTCGCGGGCTGAGGCCTTGCGCGGGCTGAAGCCCTTTGCAGGCTAAAGCCCGCCCCACCGGGGGGGATCGAAAGATATGATTGAATGTGCTAGTTAACTAGTGCATTATAGCAATCGATGACTCAGTCAGCGGCAATTCAGATCAGGCTGGAGCCGGGCAGTGGAGTTCCGGTGTACCGGCAGATCATCGACCAGGTGATGGCGGGGGTGGCGGCGGGGGTGCTGGCGCCGGGATCGCAGTTGGCGACGGTGAGGCAGCTTGCGGTGGATTTGGCGGTGAACCCGAACACGGTTTTGCGGGCATACAAGGAGCTTGAGATCCGGGGACTCGTGTCGACGCAGCAGGGGTCGGGGACATTCGTCACGGCGAAGAAGGTGGAGCGGGATGAAGTGGCGCGTCAGGCGCGGCTGGACCGGTTGGCCGGGGACGTGGCGGCGCGGTCGGGGGCGGAAGGGTTTGGACTGGACGAACTGATGGGCCGGTTGGGGGAGATGAGCGCGGGGGGCAAGGGATTGGAAGAACGGGGAAAGAGAAGGAGTTGATGGGCCATGTTTGAGAGAACGAGTATTGCGACACCGATCAGGACGAAGTCGAGCAAGGAGAAGGCGCCAGTCCGTTCGCAACCGGTGAGCGCGCCGGCGTTGGCGGCGTTTCTGATTTGCGCGGCGGCGGGGGTGGCGCTGGCGGCGGGGGCGGGCATGATCTGGCCGCTGGCGGTGCTGCTGCCGGTTGGCGCCTATCTGCTGTTTGCGATGAAGGTGGCGTTGCAGTGGGAGAAGGTGGCCGTGCTGCGGCTGGGCAAGTACCGGGGACTGAGGGGTCCGGGGATGTTCATGATCATCCCGGTGGTGGAGACGTTGAGCGATTTCGTGGACCAGCGGATCCGGGTGACCGATGTTCAGGCGGAATCGACTTTGACGCGGGATGCGGTGCCGGTGTATGTGGACGCGATCGTGTTCTGGCTGGTATGGAACGCGGAGAAGGCGGTGCTGGAGGTGGAGGATTTCTTCGACGCGATCACGATGAGCGCGCAGACGGCGTTGCGGGAGTCGATTGGGCGGCACATGTTGACGGAGATGTTGACGGACCGGGAGGTGTTGGGGCACGAGTTGCAGAGGATTCTGGACGAGAAGACGAACCCGTGGGGGATCACGGTGCAGAGCGTGGAGATCCGGGACGTGCAGTTGCCGCAGGGTTTGGAGGATGCGATGTCGAGGCAGGCGCAGGCGGAGCGGGAGCGGCAGGCGCGGATTATTCTGGGCACGGCGGAGACCGAGATTGCGGAGAAGTTCGCGCTGGCGTCGGAGAAGTACATTGGCAATCCGACGGCGCTGCATTTGCGGGCGATGAATATGTTGTATGAGGCGATCAAGGAGAGGGGCGCGATGGTGATCGTGCCGTCGAGCGTGGTGGAGACGATGGGGTTGGGCGGGATGATGGGGGTGGCGGCGATGGCGGAGAAGAGGGGCGAGTGAGCGTGGCGAGGCGCGGGCTCTGTTGAATGTCGAAGGGAGGGCGGGCTGAAGCCCTTTGCGGGCTGAAGCCCTTTGCAGGCTAAAGCCCGCCCCACCAGGCTAAAGCCCGCCCCACCGGGGGGCTAGGAGAAGCGGGTGCGGCGCCAGAGAACCCAGCCGCAGACGAACAGGAACACGAGGGAGAGCGCGGCCAGGACTGTCATCCAGAAGCCGTCGGCGGCGATTTCCTGGGGCTTGGCTTCGAGGCCGAGCCAGACGAAGATACCCACGGCGGCCACTACGACGAGGGCTTCCCACCAATGGCGTTTCAGCCCGGCGTTGGTGTAAGCCTCCTCGCCGCGGAGGGCGGCGGCGACGGTGACAGGGTCCATCTTGTAGCGGTCGCATTCGCGGTGCATGGCCCGTTTCCAGGACAACTGTTCGGAGGCCGGGGCTTCGGCGAAGCTGATCGAGACGGCGCCGGCGATCATGACGAGGGAACCGCCGATGACGAGCATCCGGGCGTCCATGCCGAGGTTGGCGAGTTCACCAAAGACGAGAGCGCCCCAGGCGAGGCCCCAGAGTTGATTGGTGTTGGAGAGCGGGATGCCGCGGCCGATGCCGATGTACTTGGCCGCGTATTGTTGGAAGAGGTCGCCGAGGACCCAGCAGAAACCGCCGAGGAAGAGCCAGAAGAGGGCGGGCCGGGCGTTGCCGAGTTCGAGCCAGAGATTGGCGAGGCCGCCGTGGAAGATCGAACCGAGGGCGATGGTGGCGCCGAGTTCGCCGAAGGTGAAGACGGTGACGAACGACAACGGGTTCATGCCGCTGATGTAAGCCTTGCGGTAGGGGATGTACATGGTGCCCCACATGACGCCGGCGCCGAGGGCGGCGAGAATGCCGAGTGTGGCGTTATTGCCGCCGGCGCTTGTGTGGTGTTGGGTGGCGTAGGCGAGCAGGCATGCGCCGGTGACAATGGCGGCGGCGCCGCCGAGCACCTTCATCCAGTCCTTGACGGCCGAGCCGCGAAGTTCGTTGAAGAGGAGCCAGCCCCAGAAGAGGCCGACGAGACTGTTGGTATTCCAGAGGGGAAAGGCGATGGAGAGTCCGACATCGCGAATGGCGAAGACGGTGAGCGTGTTGGCGACAGCCCAGAGCATTCCGGCGAGAATCGCCCAGACGACGAGGTGGGATTTTTCCTTGAGGTCCATCCAGACGAAGCCGGTGCCTTTGAGGGCGACAGGGACGGTCCAGCGGGCGACGAAGACGCCGGCGACCATGCCGAGGGAGATGATGAAGGGCGAGAAGCCCATGGTGACGAGTTTTGCGGGGGCTTCGGCGGCTCCGAGCCAGGCGCCGGCGGCGAGGCCGCTCATGACGCCGAGTCGATGAAGTGAGCTGGGAGCGCGGCCCTGGGTCGCGGTGGTGTCAGTGTTCATGGGATTAGCTGAGAACGTAGAGGAGCGCAAGTCCAGCGATCAGGACGACGACGGGGACAAGGAAGTGCACGTCGGTGACGATGGCCTTCAGAACCGGGTTTTTCAAGTGGATTCTCTCCTTCGATGGACCGATCTCATGAGGTTAGCCGATTTCGCTGAGCCGCACAGGACGGCCCTCGTCGAACGACTTTCGGGCGGCCAATCCCATGACCACCGGGATGCGCCCGTCGATGCCGGTGACGGGCGTTGGCTTGTCTTCGACAACGGCCTGGACGAATGAGCGGACCTCGCGCGAGAAGCTTTCGGTGTAGCGGTCCATGAAGAAGTTGTAGGGCAGATCGCGGGAGATCGATGTCCCGGAGGAGATGGTGGCTTCGTTGGGATAGCAGTTTTCGGTGGCGATCTTGCCGAGGGAGCCGAGGATTTCGGCGCGCTGGTCGTAGCCGTAGGCGGCCTGGCGGCAGTTGTCGATGGTGCCGATGACGCCGCTACGGAACTTGAGGACGATGAGGGCGGTGTCGAGATCGCCGGCTTCGCCGATGGCGGGATCGACCATGACGCCGCCGGCGGTGTAGATCTCTTCAACTTCGTCGCCGATGAGGAAACGGGCCATGTCGAAGTCGTGGATGGTCATGTCGAGGAACATGCCGCCGGAGACTTTGACGTAGGAGACGGGCGGCGGGGCGGGGTCGCGGCTGATGATGTGCAGGAGGCGGGGCGAGCCGATTTCGCCGCTTTCGACTGCGGCGCGGATGCGGGCGAAGTTAGGATCGAAGCGGCGGTTGAAGCCGATTTGAAGTTTCACGCCAGCCTGGGCGACGGCGGCCAGGGCGGCGTCGATTTTGGCGAGGCTGTGATCGATGGGTTTCTCGCAGAAGATGTGCTTGCCGGCCTGGGCGGCGAGGATGGTGAGATCGGCGTGGGTATTGGTTGACGAGCAGATGAGGACGGCGTCGATTTCGGGGTCGTCGAAGATCTGCTGGGCCGATGCGGCCACGACGGGGATGCCGCAGCGGGCGGCGACCTGGGCGGCGGCGTCGAGATTCAAGTCTGTGATGGCGGCGGCGCGGGCCTCGGGGACGCGGAAGGCGATGGTTTCGGCGTGGACTTTTCCGATGCGGCCTGCGCCGATGATGCCTATATTCAACTGATTATTGCTCACGGGATGCTCTTGGTTAGACCGACTTGGTGAAGTTGTGTTCGATGGATGCGAGGTATTCGCGGTTGCGCCGGGCGCTTTCTTTAGGCGAGCCCATGCCGGGCAGGACGTCCTGCTCGACGAGCATGTAGCCCTGGTAGTTCCATTCGGCGAGGCGGCGCAGCAGGCGTGGGAAATCGACGGAGCCCTTGCCGAGTTCGCAGAAGACGCCGTGGCGGAGGGCTTCGAAGTAGTCCCAGCCTTCGGCGCGGGCCTGGGCGGCGACCTGCGGCTGGCAGTCCTTGAGATGGATGTACCAGATGCGATCGCGGAAGGTTTCAAGCGCTTCGACGGCATCGGCGCCGCCGGAGCCGTAGGTGTAGTGGCCGGTGTCGAAGACGAGGCCGAAACTGTTTGGGTCGGTGAGATCGAGGAGCGCGGCGATCTCGTCATGGGTCTCGACGTAGCCGGCGCAATGGTGGTGGAAGACGGTTTTCAGGCCCGTCTCGGCGAGGACGGCATTGGCGACGGCTTCCGCGCCGGAAGCGAATGTCTTCCACTCGGCGAGACCCAGGCTGTCTTCCGCGGTGATGCGTCCGGCGCGCCGGGTTCGATTGGTCACGGAGCCGTTGTTGTCGGCAAGGACGAGATAGGGGGCGGGGCCGGTTGCCACAGCGGCCAGCAGACGGGCCGTCTTGACGGCGTTGGCGATGCCGTCAGCAAGCGCGCACGGTTCTCTCAGCGCGACCGGGACGAATGCGCCGAGCATGACGAGGCCGCGTTTGGACAGTTCGGCGGTGAGCGCCGGCGGGTCGGTGGGCATGTAGCCCCAATCGCCGAGCTCGGTGCCGGTGTAGCCGGTTTCGGCGAGTTCGTCGAGCATGCGGCCGAAGCCGATCTGCTCGCCGCCGGTTCCTTCGAATTCAAGAGTGCCCCAGGAACAGGGGGCGTTGCCGACGAGAAATCTGGGCATGATACAACTCCTTGGCCGCTAGAAGCGGCGGCTCCAATCGCGTGGCCAGCGTTCGACGACCACCTTGGTTTGCGTGTAAAATTCGACGCCGTGCCCGGCCTGGGCATGGAGGTCGCCGAAGAAACTTTCGCCCCAGCCGCTGAAGGGGAACTGCGCCATGGGGGCGGCGACGCCGACGTTGATGCCGACGTTGCCGGCGTTCACCTCGTAGCGGAAGCGGCGGGCATTTGCGCCGTCGCTGGTGAAGATGCAGGCCATGTTGCCGTAGGCGCGCTCGTTGACGAGGGCGATGGCTTCGTCGATGGTCGAGGCGTGCATGAGGCTGAGAACGGGTCCGAAGATTTCGGTCCTGGCGATGTCGCCCTGAGGAGGGACGCCGTCGAGGATTGTCGGGAAGACGAAGTAACCATCCTCGTAGCCGGGGACCGATCGG
The DNA here is from genome assembly GCA_947084845.1 of uncultured Bryobacteraceae bacterium. Lineage (GTDB taxonomy): Bacteria > Acidobacteriota > Terriglobia > Bryobacterales > Bryobacteraceae > PNKE01. The sequence continues at coordinate 8,505 of CAMTUE010000066.1, forward strand.
CCGCGGCCGTCCACGAGAAGGGATGCGCCTTCCTGCGCGCCCCTGGCGATGAGGGATTCGATGCGGGACTTCGCATCGGCGCTGATGACGGGCCCCATTTCGACGCCGCTGTCGAGGCCGTAGCCGACTTTGCGATTTTGTGCGGCGGAGACCATTTGATCGGTGACGGGCTGGCGCGCGTCGCCGACGGTGATGGCGACCGATGCGGCCAGGCAGCGCTGTCCGGCGCAGCCGAAAGCGGAGTCGGCCAGGATGCGGGTGGTCATCTCCATGTCGGCGTCGGGCATGATGACGACGGGGTTCTTTGCGCCGCCCTGGCACTGGGCGCGTTTACCGGAAGCCGAAGCCCGGCTGTAGATGTAGCGCGCCGTGGCGGTTGATCCGACGAAGCTGATGGCGCGGATGGCGGGGTGGTCAAGCAGGGCGTTGACGGTGTCGCGGCCGCCGTGGACCATCTGGAGAACGCCGGGCGGGAAGCCGGCCGATTCGAGCAGTTCGAACATCCGGGCGGAGGTGAGCGGGACGCGATCGGAGGGTTTGAGGATGAAGCAATTGCCGGTGGCGACGGCGTAGGGCAGGAACCAGAACGGGATCATGCCGGGGAAGTTGAAGGGGGTGATCGCGGCCACGACGCCGAGCGGCTGGCGGATCATGTGCTCGTCGATGCCGGGGGCGATGTCCTCGTTGTTGCGGCCCTGCATGAGGGCGGGGATACCGCAGGCCATCTCGACGTTTTCGATGGCGCGGCGCATTTCGCCGGTGGCCTCTGTCAGGGTCTTGCCGCATTCATTGGTGATGGTGCGGGCGAGCGAATCGAGGTTGTCTTCGAGGAGGGCTTTCAGTTTGAAGAGGGGTTGGACGCGCTCTCCGGCGGGTGTGCGGCGCCATGTGGCGAATGCCTTGAGCGCCGCATCCACGGCTGTGTCCACCTCGGCCGCGAGCGATAGGGGCACCTCGGCGAGTACGGCAGCCGACGCCGGGTTCAGCACGTTCAGCGTCTCGGCGGCGGCGGAAGCCTGCCAGCCGCCGTTGATGTAATTCAGTAGTCGTTCAGCCATGGTTATTCGTCCTCCTTGGGGGCGCCGAGATGGTAGCGTTCCTTCTTGCGCGCTTCGACGTATTGAGCGCGCACCTGCCGCACTTCCTCGATTTGAGAGACCTCGGCCACGGCGACATCCCACCAGGAGTCGTAGCCGGGAACGCCGACGCCGGGTTGGGTTTCGACGACGATGACGGTGATGCGGTCGGTTTCCTTGGCCTCTTTGAGAGCCGCGTGCAACTCGTCGAGAGTTGCGGCTTTGATGGCGTGCGCGCCGAGGCTGCGGGCGTTGGCGGCGAAGTCGACCTGGAGGAAGTCGCCGTCGAGTTTGCCGGATGCGCCGGAGCGCTCGCGGTAGCTGGTTCCGAAGCCGCCCATGCCGAGCGACCGGCTCAGTCCGCCGATGCTGGCGAAGCCCTTGTTGTCGACAAGCACGATGATGATCTTGATGTGTTCCTGGACGGCGGTGACGATTTCGGAGGGCGCCATCAGGTAGGTGCCGTCGCCGAGGAAGACGTAAACCTCGCGGCTGGGATCGGCGAGTTTCGCGCCCAACGCCGCGGGGATCTCGTAGCCCATGGTGGAGTAGCCGTACTCCATGTGATAACCGCCGGGGGTGCGCGTGGGCCAGAGTTTATGGAGGTCGCCGGGGTGGCTGCCGGCGGCTGAGAGCAGTGTGTCACGCGGTCCGGAGGCTGCCCAGATCGCGCCGATCACTTCGCTCTGGGCGGGCTTGGGTTTCGTTTCGAGATGGAAGAGGCGGAGCATCTCGGCGTCCCATTCCTTGCGCAGATCGGCGATTTGCGCGGCGTAACTGCCGCTCACCTTGAAGCTCTTGACGGTCTCGATGAGCGCTTTGAGCGTCGCCCGTGCATCGGCCACGACGGGGATCGCCGACACCTTGTAGGCGTCGAACTCGGCGGTATTGATGTTGACGAAACGCACGTTCGGGTTCTGGAACGCGGTCATCGAGGCGGAGGTGAAATCCGAGTAGCGGGTGCCGATGCCGATGATGAGATCGGCCTCGCGGGCCAGGCGGTTCGCGGCCAACGTGCCGGTGGCGCCGATCGCGCCGACGCATTGCGGGTGGTCGTAGGGCAGGGAACCCTTGCCCGCCTGGGTCTCGGAGACGGGGATGCCGGTCTGGGAGGCGAAGGCGGCGAGAGCGTCGGAGGCCTCGCTGAAGAGGACGCCGCCGCCGGCGACGATGAGTGGTTTCTGGCTCTGCGAGATGGCCTTCGCCGCACGTTCGAACGAGACCGAATCGGCGTCGGGGCGGCGGATCAGCCAGACACGCTTCTGGAAGAGCTCTTCGGGGAAGTCGTAGGCTTCGGCCTGAACGTCCTGGGGCAGAGCGAGGGTGACAGCGCCGCAATCGGAGGGCGACGTAAGTACGCGCATGACTTCGGGCAAGGCGGTGATGATCTGTTCGGGCCGGTAGATGCGGTCCCAGTAGCGCGAGACGGGCTTGAAACAGTCGTTGACGCCGATGTCCTGCGTCGATGGCGATTCAAGTTGTTGCAGGACTGGGGCGACGTTGCGGCGAGCGAAGATATCTCCCGGCAGCAGCAGGACGGGCAGGCGGTTGATTGTGGCCATGGCCGCGCCGGTGATCATGTTGGTCGCGCCGGGTCCGATTGAAGACGTGCAGACGAAGGTCTTCAGGCGATTGTTGGCCTTGGCGTATCCGGCGGCCATGTGGACTGCGGCCTGCTCGTTGCGGACGAGGATATAGGGCAGGTCTGGATTTTCGAGCAATGCCTGGCCGATGCCGGCGACATTGCCGTGGCCGAAGATGCCGAGGACGCCGGAGAAGAAGGCGTGCTGGCGGCCGTCGCGCTCGACGTGTTGATTTTTCAGAAACGTGATGATCGCTTGTGCGGTGGTTAATCGTCTGGTCGCGCTCATGGGGTGCTTGCTCCTCGTTGCAGGTTTACTTCTTGTCGGGGTCGGGCAGCATGACGTCGCGGACGCAGGCCAGCAGGTCGTGATAGGACCCGATGAAGTTGCGCAGCGTGCGGACGGTTGCGCCGAAGGTATCGAACTCGTCGTGGCTGAGACCGCCTTCGTCGTAGGCGCGGCGGAAGTCGGCGAACTTGCGGTAGAGTTCGGCGACGGCGGACGGATCGACGGGTTCGTCCATCGTCTGCCGAACTTCGATGTCGGAGCCGTTGTAGAGGCACTGCCACTGGTAAGGGATGGTGTGGATGATGTCGCCGCCGACCAGCGCCGACCAGTGCATGTGGTGGCGGTAGGCGGCCACCAGCAGGCGGGCGCGGTAGCCGCGCTGCTGAAAGATGGGATAGGCCTTTTTCATCACGGCGATGCCGGCCCAGTCGAGGTGGCCGGGGGTGATGATGATGTCTTCCTTCTTGGCGATGATCTTCAGCCAGTCGTCGAGGCGGCCGATCATGATGGTGCAGACGGGCGTCATTTCGACCGTGGAGAGGCCCTGCGCGGTGCGGCGGTCGAGGCCGCGCTCGACGGCTTCGGCGACGGCGATCGCCTGCGGCAGGGTGAAGCAGACGGTGGCGTTGACGTTGACGCCGCGGAACGTAGCCTCTTCGATTGCGACGAGGCCGGCCTTGGTCACTGGGATCTTCACCTGGATATTCGGCGCCAGGGTATTGAAGTGTTCGGCGTGCGCGAGGATGCCGGCCGAGTCGCGGTAGAGCTGAGGGTTGGTCTGCATCGAGATGCGGCCCTTGCGGCCGTTCTCGCGCTCGAAGACGGGCATGAGAAGCGCGGCGGCTTTCACGCCCATCTCTTCGATGAGTTTCCAGCAGACTTCGGTCTCGCTCCAGGTGGGATTTTCAGCGGCGATGCGGGCGATCACGTCGCGCCAGACGGCGAGTTCCTTGCGCACGACATCGAGCACGATGGTCGGGTTGGAAGTTGCGCCGACAGCGCCGTTTTCGATTGCATAGGCCAGTTCGCTTGCAGAGCAGGAATCGTTCCAGTAGTCGGTCGCGCCGGTGAGGGAGGTTTGCCGCATCCGGCTCAGGTTCGGGGGATTCATCATCTTCTCGTCTCCAATGCTCAAATTCAAGGATTTTCTACTTCACGAGCGGCAGGCGCGGGTCCAGGTCCTTCCATTCGGCGCGGACCCAGGCGTATTCGGGATCGTCGGAGGCGGCCATGGAATGGGCCGAACCGGCCAGGGCGTTGAGGTAGTAGACGTCATAGCCGTGCGCGGCCACGACGGGGTGGTAGCCCTCGGGGATCAGGACGAGTTCGCCGTCGTGGACGGTGATGGTTTCATCCAGCGAACGGTCGGCGGTGTAGACGCGCTGGATGGCGTAGCCCTTGCCGCCGTTGACGCGGTAGTAGTAGATCTCTTCGAGGTCCACTTCGGCGGGCGGATTGTGGACATCGTGCTTATGCGGCGGATAGCTGGACCAGTTGCCGCCGGGCGTATAGACCTCGCAGATCAGCAGGCGGTGGGCGCCGGAGCCGGGCCGGATCATGTGGTTGATCTGGCGGGTGGCGTTGCCGCCGCCGCGGATTTCGACGACGGCATCCTCGGGCGGGACGAGCCGGGCCGGGTGGCGCTGTTCGGCGCGGCAGTAGCAGAAGGCGATGTCGCAGTCGGTTTCAGTTGTGATTTCGAAGTCGGTTTCGATGGGGAGATAGAGGGTGTGCGGGAGTCCGGCGAAGACGTTGGTGCGTTTTCCGACGGGTGCGAATGTGCCTTCGGAAGAGTTGACCGTGCAGACGCCGCCGAGCATGACGATGCCCAGTTCGCGGGCGGCGGTGGCTGAACGGAAGGTCTCGCCGGCGGTGAGTTTGCGGTTCTCGAAGGAGAGGAACTCGTAGCCGAAATCGTCGATGCGATCGGTGAATCTATCCGGCGGGATGAGCAGTTTGTTCATGAGATCTCCTTTGGCGGCGCGGTTGAGGCGCGCACGATGAGCGAGCCCGGCACCAGGATGTTCTGTTGCGACACGTTGCCCGACAAGAGAGCGATCAGGGTCTCCATGGCCATGCGGCCCATTTCGGGCATGGGCTGGCGGATGGTGGTGAGAGGCGGGTTGAGGAATTGGCTGATGTGGAGGTCGTCGAAGCCGGTGATCGAAATGTCCTCCGGCACGCGCAAGCCAGCGGCTCGGATCTGGTGCATGGCGCCCAGGGCCGACATGTCGTTGTAGCAGACTACGGCGGTGGGGGGGTGGGCGTGAGCGAGCAATTGCGACATGGGCCGGATGGCTCCTTCGGCCTTGCCGTCGCCGTGGACGACGAGTTCGCGGTTGAAGCGGAGGCCGGCCTGAGTGAGAGCCTCACGGTAGCCGGACAAGCGCTCTGTATCGGATTGACGGCCGAACTCATCGCCGAGATAGGCGATGCGGCGGTGGCCGAGATCGATCAGATGGTTGGCGGCGTCGAGGCTGCCTTGGGTGCTGTCGATGACGACAGAGTAGGCGAATTCGCTGGGGTGCTGGTTGTTGAGCAGGACGATGGGCACCTGGCGGCGGGAGAGGACCGGCACGTAAAGAGCGCCGACGCGGGAGGAGGTGACGACGATGCCATCGACGCGGCGCTCGTCGAACGACTGGACGACGCGGATTTCCTGTTCAGGATCGGCATTGGAGTTGGCCAGGAAGACGGAAAAGCCATGGCGGCTGGCGACCTCTTCGATACCGGTGACGACGCCGGCGACGAAGGGATCGGAGATGCTGGTGACGACGACACCGATTGTATAGCTGCGCTGGGTGACCAGGCTGCGGGCGGCGGCGCTGGGTCGGTAGCCGTGCTGGCGGGCGAGTTTCCTGATTCGCTCGGCGGTCTCCTCGTTGACGAGGGGATGGTGGTGCAGGGCGCGGGAAACGGTGGAATGAGAGACGTTCGCGAGGCGCGCAATGTCCTTGATCGACGCCGGCTTGGCGGGGGTTTTGAAGATGCCTGCGCCGTCCATCAGCAGGCGCGCCTGTCCGCGCAAGTGACGCTGAACCAAACGAACCCATCAGGGGAGGATGATGGGGCAAAGGGGAGTGTGGCCGGGCCGAAAGGCCGTGCCGGACGCCAGTTCCACGAAGTGATGTTCAATGCGAAATCTCCGTGATGCACACGTGTGCAGCACTGACAAAAAGAGTATGCCAAGCGGCGGGCTTGTGTCAACGGGCTGTGAGTGCCGGATGTGGTTGGAGAGTTGGCCCGCGGCGGCACGTTCTGAGGCATGCAGGCGAAAGTCAGGCCTGGCCGCCCCACCAGAGGACGGGCTGAAGCCCTTTGCCGGCTGAAGCCCGCCCCACCAGAGGACGGGCGCGTGGGGCTATTTCGGCAGCAGGGACAGGACGCCGGGGGAGGGGTTGGGGATGACGTGGGCGGCGATGAGTTTGCCGAGGCCGTCCACCTTCGCCTTGGCTGCGTCGATGGCGGCCGAGACGGCGGCGACGTCGCCCTTGATGAGGACGGTGATGTAGCCGCCGCCCAGTTTCTCGCGGGCGAGCACTTCCACGGCGGCGGTTTTCAAGGCTGTGTCGATTGCTTCAAAGACGGCGGTGAAGCCCTGAGTTTCGATGAGGCCGACGGCGAAATCTGAATTCATGGACACGGTTTTTTCCTTTTCCTTTCGCTTGGGTGGAGGCGGCGGCACGTGGATGGTGGCCTGTTCGAACAGAGGGTTGAAATCGGGCGGCGGATTGAAGGCCGGTTCCGAATCCGGTGCGGGCGACGCGATGACGTGGACGATGCAGGGGACCTGCATCTGCCGGGCGATGTGTTCGGCCGAGGCGGCAGCGGCCTGAGCGTCGCCGAGCGAGCCGTGGAGTTTTAGGCAGACGCCCGGTTGGTCGTTCAATTCAGCCTGAAGGACGCGCACGCCGGCTGTCTTCTCCATGGCGTCGAGGATGACCATGGCCGGTGACCAGCCGCCGACTTCGACGAAGACTACCGCGTCTTCCACAGCGTCCCTTTACGTTCGAGTTCGTTCAGAACCTCGAAGACGATGGTCTCAAAGTCGCCCTTCGCGATGGACTTGGGCGCGCAACCGCCGGGCGGCGGTGCGGCCAGATCGTTTGACGAGAGCATGCACTGGAGAATCGACGCGAGCGAATCCTTGGCCGCTTCCTGTTTGGCCGTGAGCGGTTGGCGGCCGTGACCCATGCGGAAGCCGCGGAGTTCGGCGCCGAGGCGGAAACCGTCGGGAAACTCGTAGTGGAACAGCATGTGGTCGAAGAGCTCCTGGATGCGGTATTGCAGGAGCATGGCCTCTTCGAGACGGCCGGCGCGGTTCAGGTCGTAAAGCTTGCGGGTGAGTTCGGGGACGACGTTGGAACTGGCGTTGGTGCCGCCGTCGCAGCCGGTCATCATCATTGGTGTCAGGACGACGTCCCAGCCGGTGAGGAACGAGAAGTCGGGGCGGATGGGGCGGATCGAGGCGATCATGCGCATCATGAAGGCGACGTCGCCTGAGGAGTCCTTGATGCCGACGATGCGGGGGAACTCGGCGGCGAGGCGGGTGATGGTGGCGAGATCGATGGGGCTGGCGAACAGGGGAATGTTGTAGAGGGTGACGTCGATGGGGACGTTTTGGGCGATTTCGGCGAAGTAGGCGTAGACGGAATCGGGGGCGAGGCGGTAGTAGATGGGGGAGACGATGGCGACGGCGCGGGCGCCGTATTGATGGTAGGTCTCGCAGGCTTTGATGGTCTCGCGGGTGTTGGCTTCGGCGGCTCCGACGAGAACGGGGACACGGCCGCGGGCCTCTTCGCAGGCGATTTTGGCGATCAGGCGGCGCTCATCGGCGGTGAGGCGGGTGAACTCGCCGGTGGAGCCGTTGGGATAGAGACCATGGACGCCGGAATCGATCAGCCAGTTGAGGAAGCGGCGGTATTCGGGCTCGTTGATCTGGCCTTTGTCGTCGAGCGGGACGAGCGTCGGTGTGAGGATGCCTTGAATTTTGTCGGCCATGACGTGTTACGGCTGCGATCGGGCTTTCCCGACAATGATACTGAAGTCGGGAGTCCCGGTGGATCACTGTATCCGGTGGATGCGTTCGGAAGATGCGGGATCGGGGAGGAGTTCAAGGACCGCGAAGATAGGCCGGTGGTCGCTGGCGACCGGCTCATCGAGGACGCGGACCTCAACGACGCGCCAACGGGAGGCCGGGCGCACGAAGATGTAGTCGATCTGACGCCGGGGCGCCTGGGCAGGCGAGGTGAGCAGCGGAGAGGCGCCTTGCACGGCGGTCCAAACCCGGCTGAGCGCGGCGATTGGCTTTGAATCAGGGACGGCGTTGATATCGCCGGCGAGGATGGCCGGCGTTGGCTCGGGCCAGGAGTTCACGATCTGCTCGATGCGATGCGCCGCGGCCAGGCGGTCGGTTTCGTTGAGGTCGAGGTGGGTGGCGAGGAAACGGTATTCGTCCAGGCCAGACGCGCCGGGCGCCGGGGCGATCAGCGCATCGATGACGGCTCGCGGCTCGCGGCCTGCCAGGGGATGGTTGGAGAATCCGGCCAGCGGCCGCCGGGCCAGCACGGCGTTGCCATAGAGGCCGCCCTGGTGGCTGATCGTCTGGCCGAAAACCGGGTGGAGTCCCGTGAGACGGGCCAGTTCAAGAAGCTGATCGGTTCCACCAGAGCGCTGTGTCAGGATGTCGACTTCCTGCAACGCGACCACGTCCGGCTGCACGGAATTGATTACGCCCGCGATGCGGGGCAGGTCGATCTTGCCGTCGGTTCCCTCGCCGTGGTGGATGTTGTAGCTGAGGACGCGGACCAATTGCTGAGACGAGGCAGCGGCTGAGAGCGCGATGAGGAGGACGAGAATCCGCATGGGATCAGGGTACCCCGATTCATCACGCCGGGATGGCCGCGCCTTGGACCGCTTGATTGGTTCGTTTCACGGCTGGGTTGAACGTCGCGCCTGGCCGGCGGGGACGGGTGGGCTGAATCCCTTCGCGGGCTGAAGCTTTTCGCGGGCTGAAGCCCTTTGCAGGCTGAAGCCCGCCCCACCGAGGGGGCGGGGGACGGGAGTTGGACGAACACAATCGTTTGGTCGCAGGACTACTTCTTTGACGCCTTTGCTGCGCCGCCCTTCTTGTAGGCGGTGACGGTGATTTCGATGCGCGCGCCTCCGAAGAGTTTGGAGATTCCGACCGTCGTCCGGGCGGGCCTCGGTTCGGGGAAGTAGGTCGTGTAGACGGCGTTCATACGCTGGAAAAGGTCGATGTCGGTCAGGTAGACCTGGACCGCCACGGCATCCTCGAAAGTGTAGCCCGCCTCCTTGAGAATCACCGCGACGTTGTCGAGCGTATACTTCACCTCGTCTTCGAACGAGTCCGGATAGCGGTCAGTTTTTGGAATCCGCCCCACTTGTCCGGCGACGTACAGCGTGTCGCCGGCCAGGATTCCGGGCGTGTACGGGCCGCCGGTGACGGATCCAGCCGGGCGCACGGGCTTCTTGTCAGCGGCGGTGAGAGAGGCCGCGCAGAGCAGCGATAAGGTGAGGATGGTACGAAGGGTCCACATACCAGATCATTCTAGCTGAGCCGCAGGTACCGATTGCCGGCTTGGGCTGGTACCACGAATTTTGCAACCACAGCACCATAGGCGCGAACCACCCGAACAGAGACACTGAATTTGCAGGCAGGCAGTAATGACAAACTTCCCAACAAACAACTTCAGCTTCGGAATGGAACCGGCGTCGTCCGGTGAACGCCGGTCCACGGATCGCTTTCCGATCGAGCGCGAGGTGCGCTACAAAGTCGTGAGCAAGCGCAGCGGCAATGAATCAGGCGCCGGCACGACGGTCAATTTCTCGAGTGGCGGCGTCCTGTTCACGACCGAGCAGATGCTGATCCCCGGCAAGAAGATCGAACTCGCCATCAGCTGGCCCGCACAACTCGATTCCCGCTGCGCTCTCAAATTATTGGCCCGCGGCCGGATTGTGCGCTGCGAGAACAGCCGGGCGGCGGTCGAAATCCAGCAATACGAGTTCCGTACCATGGGTGCGCACGGCCTGACGCTCTAGCGCGGCCGACAAGTTTTGTTCTCCTACTCTCCTTAAACTTAGTTGACTCCTCAACGGGCCCCGGCTTCCAACCGGGGCCGTTCTTTTTCCCCTTGCGATCCCGCTCGAAGACGACTGTTTCTTGGCGCTGCAATGCTGTAGACTCTCGACAGGAGCAACAATGAGATTCATACCTCTAACTCTCTTGGCCGCGCTGGCGTGCTCAGTGCTGCCGGCGCAGAACCAGCCGACGCCATTCACGAAACAGTACATCCCGGTCACGGCCTGGGACGAGAAGGAAAACGAGGCTCTGGTCAAGCTCTTCGACGGGATGAGGGTGACCGATGTCGTCGACGGGCTCGATGTCGTGGGCTTGCAGGACGTGACGATCATGGACCCGTCGATCCTGCCGATGTGGCGGGATGAGAAGACGTTCACGCACCGGATCTATGGCGTGGCGGTGACCCTGCGCATTGTGCCGCCGCGGGAGCGGGCGCCGAACTTCGCCACGCACGAGGAGTTCGCCAAGTGGGAAGGCCGGTGGTATGGCCAGAAGAACCCGACCGATTTCGCCAAGTGGCTGAAGGCGGGGACGATTCTGGTCATCGACGCATCGAGGACGAAGGACGTCGGATTCTGCGGTTCGAATAACGCCCTTGAATGGTACACGCAGGGCATGCGCGGGCTTGTGACCGACGGCGGCTGCCGCGATTCGGACGAGAACATTCTCCAGCGCGTTCCGATCTATCAGAAAGGGTTCACGCGCGGCATCATTCCGGGGCGGGTGATGATCGAGAGCTTCAATCAGCCGGTCAACGTGGGTGGCGTGACGGTGGTTCCAGGCGATATCATCGTCGCCGACGCCGACGGTGTAGTTGTCGTGCCTCGCGACAAGGCCCGCGCCGTCGCAGCCGCCGCGAAGAAGATTCAGGACGATGACAAGAAGGGGCGGATGCGGTTGTATGAGAAACTGGGACGCCAGCCGGATTTCACCGTGAAGTGACGAGGAGAATGGGAAGAGATGGCATTCAAAGCTTGGTCCACAGCATTCGACGACGGCGGCCTGATACCGCTCCGCCACAGCAAGGAGGGCGACAACGTCGCGCCCGCCATTGAATGGTCCGAGCCGCCTTCGGGGACGCGCAGCTTCGTGCTGGTGTGCGAAGATCCGGACGCGCCTTCCGGCCTGTTCACGCACTGGATGGTCTGGGACATCCCGGCTGACGCAACCGGAATCGCGGAGGGGTTCATGCCCGGTTCGGTCGGCAACACCGGCACGAACGATTTTGGCGAAGCAGGCTATGGCGGGCCGCTGCCACCGGCGGGCCACGGCCCGCACCGTTACATTTTCAAGGTCTATGCACTGGACATGAAGCGGATTCCACTTGCCCGCGGCGCCCGCAGGAATGAATTCGAGCGAGCGCTGTGGGGCCATGTCATCGACGAAACCTGCGCCATGGGCAAGTACGAGCGGAGCTGAGGCGAGCAGGACCGGCTCGTCAGCAGTTCATTTACGATTCCGAGCGGCGCTTTTCGTATGCCTTGTAAGCGTCGGCGTATGCTTCGTAACCCGGCCGTTTCATCAGGCCGAAGGTGAAGACCTTGCCTTGCTCGACGCCTGGCTGGTCGAAGGCGTCTATCCCGAGCAGTTCGCCCATGAAGGCCGTCTGGAATTCAAGCATCTGGATGAAAGCGCCGACGTGTGCGGCATCGATGCGGTCCAGCGAGTACGTGCAGTTGGGACGGTTGGCGGCGGTAAGCGCGGCCGCGGTGGCGTTGCGTTCGGCGTCGATCAGTTTGGCCATGGATTGGCCGGCAAGGTAGTCGAAGCTCTCGAATCCGGTCCTGGTTTTGGGGATGAGACCTGGCGTGTTCCAGCGGTTGGTGGCCCAGAAGGTGAAGACTTTGTCGTTCGGACCCTCCATGTACAGCTGGACCTGCGAGTGCTGGTCGGTGGCGCCGAGGGCGGCGATGGGAGTCTGGCCGGCGTTGACGAGCTTCCCTTTCCGGTCCCTGGCCTTGCCCAGGGATTCGGCCCAGAGCTGGCGGAACCAGAAGGCCATGCCCCAGAGACGGTTGGAATAGGGGAAGGCGACCTGGATCGTCTTCTTGCGCAAGGTCAGGATGAGGTAGTGATAGAGGGCCGAGCGAAGGGCGACATTGTTGGCCAGATCGGCCGCCCAGGACTGTTGAGTCATGGAAGCGGCGCCGCGGCAAACAGCCTTGATGTCGAGCCGGGCGAGCGCGGCGGGCACAAGGCCGACCGGAGACAGGACCGAGAATCGGCCTCCGACGTTTTCAGGAATGTGGAAGGTGGTCAGCTTGTTCGAGAGGGCAAAGGCCTTGAGGTCGCCGCGGCTCTCACTGGTGACGGCGATGGTGCGGGCGGAGGCCTTCTTGTTGCCAAGCGACCTTTTCATCCATTCGTCAACGATGAGGAAGGTGGCCATGGTCTCGGCTGTGGCGCCGGATTTGGCGATGGGAACGACCAGGGTCCGGGACGGATTCATCGAAGCGAGCGCGAGCTGGAGGAACTCGGGGTCGACATTGTCCAGAATCACCAGCCTCGGATTGTGGACAGAGTGCGCTGCCTGAACCGGGTGGGGGCCGCGAAGCGCGCAATCGAGGGCCCATGCTCCGAGGGCTGAGCCGCCGATGCCGGCGACGCATACGGTATCGTAGCTGCCCGCAAGGGAGGCGGCGCACGACGTGATTTCCTTCAGAAGCCGGCCCTGAGAAGGCAGGGCAGGGAAGCCATACAGGCCCTGGTCGAAGCTCTTGCGGAAACCCTCAAGGGCGCTGAGAGCCTTGGGATGGGCGGCCTGGACTTCGGCTGGATCGAGGCCGTGCTTTGTGCCGGCCATTGAGGCATGAAGATTGATGGGGTCGAATTGGATGGACATGACTGTTCAACTGAGCCGGGAGGCTCAATGAACAAGCATATCGTGATCAATCCGCCGGCGGCACGCTGAGCCGGTTGTAGGACTGGGACGCGTGGTCGTGCCAGCACAGCCCGTTGCGGTCCACGACCGAGTAGATCACACCCAGCCCGATTGTCGAAAAGCCCAGCCATCCGACCAGGACGCGGATCATGCGCTGGGCAAAACTCGGGCGGCTGTGGTTGAAGCCGACAAGTTCCAATCTGACGCCCTGCAACCCTGGCGTCTCCTGTCCGAACATGGCCCAGAGCGTCTTGTAGGCGACCGCAATCACGACCGCCGCGGCCGCGACGGCGATGAGGGCGCTCTGGCCGCTGGGGACGAGGCCGCCGTAATGGATCAACACCTGACGGGCGATCAGGGCCGAGACCGCGGTGAAGGCGGCGACGACGGCGGCGTCGGTCAGGGTGCCGGCAAGTAGGATCGGCCAGGGAGCCCGGCAGCCGTCGAACTCAGTGGCGCGTTTCAGCGCCGAGTTTGGGCTGGGGGCCGCGAAATCGAAAGCAGCCTGCAATTCCGAAACACGCCTGGCGCCGCCCGATTTGCGGTTCAACTCGGCGAACGTCTCCTGCGCTCTGGTCCGGGAGCGGATCGGGGCGTAAGCCTCCATCCGAGCCACGCCGCGCGGATCGCCCTGGAACAAGCCGGACTGCCGCGCAGGCCGCGTGTCCGCCGGAATAGCAGCACCCCCGCCTGCATGGGCCCGCAACTTCGGGCTGGGCGCTGGAGTTGCGATGGGGGCCGCTTTCGGAATGGCAGCGGTCGTGATGACGGGTTCACTGCCTCCCTTGCGAACCGGAGAAGGATCGAGGCGCGTACGGCAGCGCGCACACCTGTAGTCGCTGTCCTGATTCTGCTGTCCACAGTAGTCGCAGTACATCGCCGACCTCGCTTCCTTTCCACAATCGCCCGGGACAACTAAAACTCCGGTTGATCGCTCTTCCAAGTCCGTGCTAGGTTGAGGCTTTGAAGAGGCCTCCCCTGACCATCGTCCTAGCCCATCCATTTTTAAGTAACATAACTACCCGGAAATGTCACGACATTTCTTTTGCCATCTGTTACTTGGGGATTCTCGTTCGACTATTGCTTTTGGCGATGAGCGCCGGACCCGTCATGGGGCAGGAACAGGCTGGTCCGGTCGAATACGTGGTGAAGGCGGTCAAGAAAGAGGTGGTTCGCTCGAAGTATTACCTGCGGGGCGCGGCTTCGATTGAAACGGCAGATGTCCGGCTTGAGGCCGACGAGATCGACTATGACTCGGAGACGGGCATCGCCGAGGCGCGCGGGCACGTCCATTTCCTGAACAAGGCCAGACTGGAAGAGATGTGGGCCGCGCGCGCCGACTACGACGTCAAGCGCCAGCAGGGTACGTTCTATGAAGTACGCGGTTCCTTCCCAGGCAAGGTGGATCCCCGGCCAGGGATTCTCACCACCGGTAACCCTTTCCTATTCAAAGGGAAGTGGGCCGAACGGCTCCAGAACCGCTACATTCTCCACGACGGCGAACTCACCAATTGCACCTACCCAAATCCCTCCTGGATCCTGACCGCGCCTAAGTTTGACCTCATCCCTGACGACCGCGCGCTCGCTTACAAAGCCACCTTCAAGATGCACCGTATCCCATTGTTCTACGCGCCGGTTTTCTATAAGGACCTCTCCTCCCATGCGCGCCGCAGCGGCTTTCTCACGCCCAGCATCGGCAACAGCAACCGCCGCGGGCAGATGGCCGGACTCGGCTACTACTGGGCCATCAATCGTAGCTACGACATGCAATATCGCGCTCAGTACTTCAGCCTTCGCGGCCTTGCCCAGACGGCTGACTTCCGCGGCAAGCCAACGTCAAACTCCGACTTCAACTTTTACATCTACGGCGTTAACGACAAAGGGCTTGCTCAGCCGGATGGGACCCGCAAAAAAGAAGGCGGCTACATCATCAACGCCACCGGTTTCATCGATTGGGGAAAGGGCTTCTCCTCGCGCGCGTTTATCAACTACCTCAGCAATTTCACCTTCCGCCAAGCCTTCACCGAGACCTTCAACGAAGCCGTCTTTTCTGAAGTCAACAGCATGTTCTACACGACGAAGAGCTGGTCGTCGTTCCATTTTCACGGCATCTTCACCCAGCAGGAGAACTTCCAGCAGGACGCGCGCAACAATAAGATCTCGATCCGAAAGCTGCCGCAGATTGAATTCAACAGCCGCGAACGGGAGATCAGGAAATCGCTGCCGGTCTGGATTTCGTGGGGGTCCAGTTTCGGCCTCATGCGGCGCACCCAGCCGCTGTTCCAGACCCGCCAGTATGTCGACCGCATGGACTTCGAACCCCGCATCTCCACAGCGCTTCGGTGGAAGGAGATCCATCTTGCACCGTGGGTTTCCATACGCAACACGAATTATGGATCGAGCCTTCAGAATGGACAGGTTGCGGGGCAGAACCTCAACCGTTTGACGAGGGAATGGGGCGCGGATCTGACGCTGCCGAGCCTGGTCAGGATCTATGATGCGCCGCGCTGGCTGGGCAGGCAGTTGAAGCACTCGATAGAACCTCGCGCGTCGTTCCGTTCGCTCACCGGCGTCGGCGGTTTCGAACGATTCATCCGCTACGACGAGATGGAGATACTGGCCAACACGACCGAACTTGAAGTGTCGGTTGCGAATCGGTTTTGGGCAAAACGGCGTGACGGCCAGGTGTTCGACTTCCTGACATGGGAGGTTTCCCAGCGCCGGTTCTTTGACCGCGACTTTGGTGGTGCGCTCAAGCCCGGGCAGCGCAATGTTTTCCAGTCCACGGCACAGATGTCCGCCTACACCTTCCTCGACCAGGCCCGCGGCTACAGCCCCGTCGTCTCGGTCCTTCGCAGCCAGCCCAGGCCGGGCTTCGGATTCGAGTGGCGCACCGATTACGATCCTCTGCGGGGCAAAATCGTCAACACCAGTCTGAGCGCCGATGCGCGCCGCAATGTCTTTTTTCTCTCCGCCGGCCACAACCGCGTCTCTTGCGTGCCATTCGCCACGCCGCTCAGCGAAGGCAGCAACCCATGCCTGGGTACGCCCCAGCCGGGAACGGTTTTGTCACCGCCGATGAACCAACTCCGCGGCATGATCGGTCTCGGCCAGGAGAACAAACGCGGTTGGAACATGGGCTTCATGGCGATCTATGACTACAAGACGAACGCCATGCAATACGCCAATACACAGGTGACGTATAACACGAACTGTTGCGCATATAGTGTTCAATACAGGCGCTTTGCAATTGGATCAAGAAACGAAAATCAGTTCCGCGCCGCTCTGGTCGTGGCCAACATCGGCAGCTTCGGCACGCTGCGGCGCCAGGAACGCCTCTTCTAGCCGCTTGCGCGCGGGCTGATCGCGACGGCCGTAAAACTGTGGACGCACGCGCTCTTATCGGTTAAGTTGGACTTTGGGGGTCTCCACACGTGGCTGTGTATTCCAGACGGGAGTTCGGCGGGGGACTCATCGCGTTTCCCTCCGCCGGATGCTCGGCCGGCAGCCCGGTGGCGAGGCCGTCGATCCGGCGCAAGGATTGGGAGCCGGGTTACGTGAAGATGGAAAAGGCCGGCCTGCTCGATGAGCGCATCGCCGCGTTGAAGGAGATCTACCGCGCCTGCCGGCTGTGCCCGCGCTCATGCGGGGTGAACCGGAGCAAGGGCGAGTTGGGCGTCTGCCGGTCGCCGGCAAGGCTGAAGGTCGCTTCGGCGCACGCGCACTTCGGAGAGGAGCGGTTATTGGTGGCGCGCGGCGGATCGGGCACGATCTTTTTCAGCCGCTGCAACCTGCTCTGCACCTTCTGCCAGAACTGGGAGATCAACCACCGCGGCGACGGCGATTTGATCAGTGAGGACGACCTTGCCCGCATGATGCTGTCGCTCCAGCGCGACGGTTGCGAAAACATCAACTTCGTGACGCCGACGCATCTCGTCCCCAGCATTGTCGCCGCCACGAGGACTGCGATGGGGCGCGGGTTGCGGCTTCCCCTTGTCTACAACTGCGGCGGCTATGAACCCGTTGAAGTGATCCGGTTGCTGCGGGGCATCGTGGATATCTACCTGCCCGACTTCAAATACATGGACGGAGAGGCGGCAGCCAGGCTGTCGTCCGGAGCGAAAGACTACCCCGAGCGCGCCGCCGAATCGATCGCGGAGATGCATGCGCAGGTGGGTGAACCGATCGTGGATGAGCGCGGCGCCGCCGTGCGCGGATTGATCATCCGCCACCTGATTCTGCCTGAAAACCTGGCGGGGACGGACCGGTTCGTGAAATGGGTGGCGTCGGAGTTAGGGACCAGGACTGCGGTCAACGTTATGTCGCAATACAGGCCGGCCTATCAGGCGAACCGGATACCCGCGCTGTCGCGGCGCATCACGCGGGAAGAGGAGCGGCAGGCGCTGGCTTGGGCCGGCGAGGCTGGACTGTTGAGCCTCGACGGAGGTTGACGGAACTCGCGGCTGGGCGGCTATTTCCGGCGGATCTTTTTCCACAGGTCGGGCATGAATTCGGCGAAGGCGTTCGACGACATCTGGCCCACGATGCCGAAGGTGATTCTGGAGGCGGCCGGTCCCGCGCCAACCTCGCTTTGAACGCGCCAGAGATTCGACACCGAGTTGCTGCCCACGTTTCCGGCGAGGCGCGCCCAGGCGAAGCGGGTTTCACCATCGTTGTATTTTGTTACAAACGTGTGGGCCATGACATGATTTGCGCGACGTCCGAAACCGCCGCCGCCGGCGCGCTCGTAGCGCGGATCCTCGCCCCAGGCCGCGCCTAACGTGGCATTGATCGCGTTGCCCGTGGCCACGCCCGTGAGTCTCATGCCGAATCGTTGGCCGAAGCCCTTTGTGTTCGACGGATACTCTTCGGGTTGTTTCGTCAGCACGCCATAGCCGCTGCTCCACAGTCCGCCGAGCGTGCTGGCGGGGCCAACCGTGGCGACGGAAAACCATCGAGCCCGCTGTTCGCCCGTGATCGGGGTGGAATTGTCAACGGTCTGAGCCGAGGCGGCAAGGGCAAGCACCGTGACACAGGCCATGAGCCGGGAGAGGTTCATATGCATCCACCTTCACCGTACCGCATGCTCCAGCGCACGGTCGGCCCACCCGAGGCGGTATCCTGGTAACTTCAACAATGACAGAGCAGTCCAGACGACAGGCATTAACCGAGGTGGTGGAGGCCGAAGGCCACCTGATCGACTCCCACATTATGGAGCAGATCTTCGACACGGTAGTCGAATACGAGGGCCGGTTCGAAGTTGAGCACTTCAACATCGGCAAGACCAACTCCGAGCCGTCGCGGTTGCGGTTGAAGGTCGAGGCGCCTACCGCGACGCAGTTGTCGCAGATGCTCGGCCAGTTGCTGATGCTCGGCTGCGCTCCGGTGGATGGAGGCGATGCCGAATGGGCCACGATCGAACAGGACCGTTGCGCGCCTGAGGATTTCTATTCTACGACCAACCATCGCACGATGGTGAGGCGCGAGGGCCGGTGGCACGAATGCCGCAACCAGCGCATGGATGCGTTGATCGTCTGGAGACAGGGTGCGCCGTATTGCGTGCGGTTGCGCGACATCCAGGCGGGCGACGAAGTCGTGACCGGAATGGCCGGGCTCCGCGTCATTCCGGAATCGAAAGAGCGCGACCGGTTGGCGTTCGCCTTCATGTCGAACGGCATCTCGTCGGAGCGCCAGGTGGAAACGGCCGTGAGGCAGACCGCGGCGCTGCTGCGCCAGGCGAAGGACGCCGGCCGCAAGGTTGTCGTCGTGGCCGGGCCTGTGGTCGTCCACACGGGAGGCGTCCGCCCCTTGTCGGCGCTCATTCGGGGTGGTTGGGTGGACGGATTGTTGGCCGGCAATGCGCTGGGCGTTCACGACATCGAAAGCTCTCTGCTCGGCACCTCGCTCGGCGTCTCCCTGAAGGACGGCCGGCAGCAGGAACACGGTCACCGCAACCACATGCGGGCGATCAACGCGATTTTCCATGCAGGGTCGATTCGTGACGCCGTGGCTCAGGGCAGGCTGACCAGCGGCATCATGTTCGAATGCGTGACCAGCAATGTGCCTTTCGTGCTGGCCGGCTCGCTGCGTGACGACGGTCCGCTGCCCGACACAATTACGGACATGAACGCCGCCCAGGATGCCTATGCCGAGATCATCCGCGGCGCTGGTCTGGTGCTGATGCTCGGCTCGATGCTGCACTCGATCGCGACGGGCAACATGCTGCCCAGTTGGGTCAAGACCGTCTGCGTGGACATCAATCCGGCCGTGGCGACAAAGCTCAGCGACCGCGGTTCGGCCCAGGCGCACGGGATTGTCACCGATGTAGGCCTGTTCCTTGACCTGCTGGAAAAATCGCTTCGCCCGGGAGACTAATCATGGCAAAGAAACAGCAAAAGCTATATACCGACGAACACGCCGCGGCGGGCTTGGACGCCGCGTTGCCGGCGATCGAGACCTGGCCAAACCAGTTCCGCGAGGACTACGATATCGAGATCGAAACGCCGGAGTTCACCTCCGTCTGCCCGCGCACGGGTCTGCCCGACCACGGCACGATCACTATCGTCTACACGCCGGACAAGAACTGTCTTGAATTGAAGTCGCTGAAGATGTACCTGCTCGCCTATCGCAATCTCGGCATCTTTCAGGAGAACATCGTCAACCGTGTCCTGCGCGATTGCGTGAAGGCGTCAAAGCCGCGCCGGATCACGGTGACCGGTGAGTTCACCCCGCGCGGCGGCGTGTATTCGAGCATCTCCGCCAGCTACTCGAAGAAACGCTAATCGGTGGGCGGCTTGGTCTTGACCAGCTTCCAATAGCGGGCCAGGACCTTCTCAACATACATTTGTGTCTCGCGATACGGCGGCACGCCATCGTACCTGCTCACCGCGCCCGGTCCCGCGTTGTATGCCGCCAGGGCGCGGCGCACGGGGTTCGGGTCATTCTCGTACTTGAGCAGCAGGTCCCGCAGCAGCATTGTCCCGGCGGCGATGTTCTGTTCGGGGTCGTGGGGGTCGGCGTTCAGGTGCTTCGCCGTCGAGGGCATCAGTTGCATCACGCCGATGGCGCCCTTCGGCGACACGGCGTCGGTGCGGTAAGCCGACTCAACCTGCGCGACGCTGTGGACAATCTCCGGCGGAAGTCCGTTTCGCGCGGCCATCTCATCGATCATCTCGCGCGGCGTCCTGGCCACTTTGGGCGCACTTGCGGCGGCGGCCTGAACCGCCGGCGCAGGTTCGTTTGGTCGTGGCTCGTCGGGTTCGACCTCCACCCGCGCCACCAAAGAAGCGTCCAGTTCGATCCTTCCCGCGCCTTCGTGCAGGACGCACACATCGCTCCCGCACTGGACCTTATCCGCTTTCATGCGGAATCCCGTATGCAGGACAGCGATCTCCGCCGCTGTCAATGCAGGGCAGAGAAGCAGCAGGAAGATCGCCGAGCGGCAACCCACGCCGTACAGATCTGGGAGTGAAAGCGTCATTGATTGGCGTCGTAATCGTCCGCGGAGCGTTCCGCCCCGGCCGGTTGCGGCGGCCTCGCACGCCCGATATTCAGATGCTGGAAGTTCATCGCCGCGTTCAGCAGCAGCATGTAGCTGCCCTGAGTCTGCTGCCGCCACATCGGATTGATGGCGAACATCATGAAGTTGCCTTTGCCCTTGGGGATCGTGACGACCGCCGGTTTTCCAGCCAGTTCGCCTCCGCCCGTCAGCATGCCCGAGATGAGCAGCGACTTCTCGTCGCTGAAGCGAACAATCGTTCGCGGCTGCTCCTCGGGAGGCGGCAACATGTTCCGCATCATCTCCATCACCTCCGGACTCGGCTGTCCTGGCGGAGTGGGTGGCGGGGGCGGCGTATAGGGGCGCCCCTGAATCACATCGGGATCGGTCGCCGTCCCCCGGCCGCTCGGACGGCCCGCGGGCGCCTGTCCTTGCGCTCCCATTCCGCCGCCCATCAGTCCGCCAAAACGGCTGACATCGAGTATCGCCGTCTGGTTGTAGTAGACCGGCAGGCGGTCGCCATAGCCATAAGCCACGGGGCTGCCGGCGTCGGCGATCACCGAATCCAACACGCTTCCGCGCACCCGTAGCTCGCGCCCCTGGGTCAATGTCACGCCTTCGACAAGCCCGAAATCAACGGGCAACGCGTTGTTCGCGGCGATGGTGACGAACAACCCGCCCTGCTCGACAAACCGGTTCACGTTCATCAGTCCTTCGAGTCCCATGCCCCCGCGCATGTCGGCGGTGGTGTCCGGAGAAATGGCCACGTTCGGGCCGATCGAGGCATCCCACGGAATCGCCGCCCCCCGAACGGGCAGACCGTTGATAAGTCTCTGCGAACTGCCGGGCGCCGGCCCCAGGATGACAACATCCCACTTCGCCCGCAGGTCGGCTGTGTCGCGCAGCCTATGGTCCGAGATGTAGTCGAAGGGAATGGCGCTCGATTCAAGCGCCAGACGGAACCAGCCCTCGGTCTGCGTGGACTGCCAGGTATGCACCAGCGCGATCCTCGGCGCCGCCAACGCATGGGTGGCCACGCCGGGGTCCGTTTCCAGAGCCTGCACGCCGACGCCCGTCTCCGCGGCAGCCGTCTCCAGTTTCATGCGCAAGTCGCCGCCATTGTCCTTCGCACGGATGAGGAACGCGCCCCGGCTGAACTTCCTGCCCGCCGATTCGAACGCCGCTTCAGCCGCCTCCATCTTCACGCCAGCGAGTTTGAAGCGGAACGTAGCCAGCGCACGGTCGGCATTGTGGTTGACCGCATAGATCTCGCCCTGGCCGGTGACGCGGCCTTCGGGGATCGGCGGTTCCGTCACCTTGGTCATCCCCGCCTTCAAAATTGCCGCATTGGTCACGCGCCAGCTCTTCAGATTTCGCAGTTCCGTCAATGTCCAGCCCGTATCGTCGTAGGGCGGCGTGTCGTTTGGGTTGTAATACTGCTTGTCCAGCACCATGTCCGCCAGCCTTGAGTAGGGCTGGTCCATGCGCACCACAAACGAACCCGCCGGGTGCTTCAACTTGTCGATTTCGATCTCGCTACTGAGCCTGTGCACTTCGACGCCGTGCATCTGCAGTTGAGCGACCAGCGATGCCGCTTCGTTTGGACGGTCGGCGGCCGAAATCACATACGCCGCCGGACCCTCGGTCGTCGCCTTCGCCACCGATCGCTGGCTCTTCGCCCAGAAAGTCTTCAGGAACGTCTCTTTGTTGGTCGCCGTGTAGTTCAGAGCCAGCAGCAGCGCGCTCTGTTGCAGATTGACGTTGTTGCGGTGCGACCACTTCACGCGGGGCAGCGGTGGATTCTGGCGGAACCACGCCCGTGAACTCTGCGCCGGCGAGACAGTCCGCTCACGCGTGTCCGCGCCGCCGTTGCCGAACGTCTCATAGAAACGCCCGATCGAGTTGTGCCCATGAGCGACCTCCAACATGTAATTTGCGCCCCAACCGTCATAGAATCCGAACGTCCACACTCCTGGCACGCCGCGCTTGTTCATCTCCTCCACTTCGTGCCACGCGAGTTTCTGCCACTCATTGATGACGATTGGATCGAGCCAGGCGTTGTAAGGCCCCATGCCGGTTGACGTATAAAGGAACGGCACCGACTCATGCAGATCATGGACCACCTGCGGGTGGAACTCCATGAAATTGCGCGTCACGTTGCGGCTCAGCGCCAGCGAGAGCGCCATTCCATCGCGGTTGTTGTCGTGTGCGACATACCTGCCCCAATAGAGCAGGCTCGGCGCCTGACGGTCCGGATTCGCCTTGCGCCAGCGGTAAAGATCGACCATTCGCTCGCGCCCGTCCACCTCAAGCACCGGTGTCACCATCACCACCGCGTTCTTGCGGATTGTCTGAATGAACGGCGTCTCCTCCACCGCCAGCCGGTAGACAAGTTCCATCAGCATCTCGGGCGCGCCCGTCTCGGTGGAGTGAATCGCGCCTGTCGCCCAATAGATGGGCAGACCCTCGGCGATCAACTTCTCCGCCTCGGCCTCCGTCGTCTTGCGGGGATCGGCGAGCGCCGCCGTGATCGCCTTCAACCGGTCCAGACGCGCCAGGTTGGACTCGTCGGAGATGATGACGGCGATCATCTCCCGCCCTTCTTCCGACTTGCCGATGTCGATCACCTTCACCCGAGGACTCGCCTTCGCCACCTCGCGCATGTAGGCGTGAATCGTCGACGCATAGGTCAGCTTGTCGGGCGCGCCGGCGATGTAGCCCAGAATCTTCTCGGGCGTGGGCACTGTGGGCGACGACGGCAGGTGGCCGACAAGTTCAGTCAGAAACTGCTTGTCGGTGGTCGCTTCCAGGATCTGCTTCGTGTAGCTTTCGTCGATTGGCTGTTTCGCTTGTACGGCCGCGGCGGGCGGAGCCTTTTTCGAAGCGGACTTGGCCGGCTGCGTCTGCGCGCAGAGCGCCAGCGAAACCGAAAGCAGGCAGGCGAACCTCAGGAACAACATGTGTCCAGTATATGAACACAGCCGCCCGTTACGCCTCGCGCCGGCGGGCTTTGCTTCCGCGAGGGCCTTATAGTCGGAGTCAGGCTGGTTGGGCCAGACGACATAGAAGAGGATTCGTTCTGGAAGCAAAGCGGTCCCCGCGGACGCGAAGTCCTGACACAAGACATTGAGGTGTCTGCTGTCCCTATTCGTGGCCGCGGGGTGCCGGACCATCTACAGTGCGAACGCCGATGGGCGGCGATTGCAAGGGCGGCGAAGGATGATTTCCACAGATGAACGCCGGCGGCGGCTGTGGAAAACTCGCTTCGCTCAAAACACGCCCATACCAGCTATAAGGCTGTCCCGCGTTCGTTCCGCGTTCCGCCGGATCGGCCGCCGGTCTTGTCGCTTGCGCGAATGGCCTTGTACTCGTCGATGTGTCTCCGCTGGACCGCTTCGACGAACTGCAATTTTCGCATCAGTCGGTCGAAATGGTTGAGCACGCTTCGATAACGCTCGACCGTCTGAGGCTTGTCCGGCGAATGCACCCCGACGTGGCGGAGGAACACTCTCGCCGCCTCTTTGATCGGTGTCCCCTCTTCCCCCTCGACCGGCTTTTCGATGACCCAACCCTTGCCTTCGACCATCTTCCCAACGAGTTCGTGAGTTTTCCTGCGCCTAGCCTCCAACGCCTCGGACGGCGATGACCCAACAGACTCACGCCGCCGTTTCGTGCCTTCCCGCCATTCGAGAAAAAAGGTGCCTGGGTGGTCGCCCCAGAGATACTTGCTGCCCGATTTCCGGACCGTGACGAAACGCCAGACGCCGTCTTCGCCTTTGATTTTTTGTAGGATGCCGACGCTCTTGGTGGCCTTCACGCTGAACCCCTTGGTGTCTGTTCTCGCGGCTCGATAGACACCAAGAGCTTACATGGCAAGCTAAGTAATTGCAAACAAAGAAATAGTTAAAGGTCTGGCGGAGAGGCAGGGATTCGAACCCTGGGTAGAGCTTTAAACCCTACGACGGTTTAGCAAACCGCTGCTTTCGACCACTCAGCCACCTCTCCGCAGAGGTTTAGTGGGTCATTTCGAATCTTAGCACAACACAGCCCGGGAACAACTCAATCCTGCCCGTCCGCCCCGTCCTAGGTTCGTTTGATCACGATCGCGGTCATGTCGTCATGTTGCGGCGCGCCCGACACAAACCGGTTCGTGTCCTCGAATAGCGCGTCCAGAATCGCGGCAGCCGGCTGGGTCCGCACAGAACCGGCCAGTTCCAACAACCGCTGCTCCCCGTATTCCTCTCCCTGCGGGTTGAACGCTTCCGTGAAGCCGTCGCTGTAGATGACAATCACGTCACCCGGCATCAACCGTCCCGCACCGACCGGGTAACCGGCCGAACGTGCCAGACCAAGCGCAATGCCGCGGACATCGAGCCACTCCACCGTGCCTTCGGCTCGCACCAGCAGCGCAGGGTTGTGGCCGGCGCTGGTGTAGGTAAACAGGCCTGAACGCGGATCGATGCGGCAGAAAAACAGAGTGGCGAAGCGATTCCTGGCCGTCGCATCGTCGAGCAACTCGTTCAGCTTCTCGAAGAGCTCCGCCAGATGCTGGATGCCGCCGAAAACCAGGCCCCTCAACGACGATTGCAGACTGGCCATGACCAGCGCCGCGGGGATACCCTTGCCCGAAACATCGCCCACGGCGCAGCACAGCCCGTGATCTCCGAGCATGAAGTACTCGTAGTAGTCGCCGCCGACGCTCTGCGCCGGATTGCATCGCCCTGCATAATCGATGCCCTGCGCCTCAGGCTTTCGATGCGGCAGCAGCCTCTCCTGGACCTCCCGCGCGATCTCCAGTTCCCGCTGCATGAACTGGCGCTCGGCGGCTTCGCGGGCCACCTCGCCGGACAACCTCTGATTCTCAAGTGCCAGCGCCGTCTGCGTGGCCACGGTTTCCAGCAGCTTGCGGTCAGAGCCGGAGTAGGGTTCCTCGCTCCTCTTCGGGCCGAGCCGCAGCCAACCGAGGTTGCGGCCGCCGGCCTCGAGCGGCAGTTCAAGTTCCACCCCTTCCGCCGTCGTGGCGGTCGGAAACAGCGAGAGTTCCACCCTCGGCACATGGAGGGCGGAGGAGATCCTCTCGGCGACAGTCTCCAGCAATGTCGGCGTATCCATGATCCGGCGGACCTGCTGCCCGAGATCGCTGAGAACCCGCTCGGCCTCCACCCGCTCGCGGAAAAACTTCCTGTCAATCCACACCCGGGTCTTCTCCGCCGCAAAGCGCAGCAGCATCACTCCGCCGATCGCCAGCGTCAGAAGCTGCATCCGGATCGGCCGCCGTAAATCCTCGGCCGACGCCGCCAGCAGCGCCCAGAAGATCACGCCCACCGATAGCGCGACCTGCATCGCGAAAACGGCCTGCTTGGCCAGTGCGTATTGCAGGCCACGGCGGATGACGAATCCGACGTCCATGGCCCGTTCGACCACGATCACATAGGCCAGTGTCACGGGGAACAGCGAGAGCATCAGCAGCGGCGGAATCCACGTCCAGGGAGTCCACTGAATAAAGCTCCCCCCGCCCCAGATACGCGAGACCAAAAGCAGACCGAAGATCGGAGTCAGGCTCACCGCTCCACCCGCCAGCAGCAGGCGCAGCCGGCGCCGGCTGTCCTGATCCGACATGGTCGCGCGCTTGTACCCCAGGTTGGCGAAAAACAGCGAGATGGCCAGCGCCGTCACCCAGAAACCGTAGTTGGACAACTCCTCGCTGAACCGGTTCACGCCTTCGAAAGCGGCGACGTTGAGGACGGCCCCGGCGGCGCCCACGCTCTTCGGGATGGCGATGAGCAGCACGGCCGCCGTCAGCGGCCACCGCATCCAGGCCAGGAAGCGCTTTGGCGAAGCGGGGTCCGGGAAGTCGAGGCCGAACCACAGCAGGAAGGCCGGCCAGGCGGCCGAGATGAAACTGACGTAAGCCGCGGAGGGCAGGCTCCAGGCCAACCCCCAGGCGTGGCTCGATCCGGTCTCGCCCCCCGCAGCCATCTGGCCGAAACCGAGCAGCAGCCCGAGCATCTCCCAGGCCAGGATGTCGGCAGGCCGGCGAAACGCGACGAAAAAGCCCAGCGTGAAGCAGAACCACACGGTCAGGAAACCGGTGAGAACCACCAGCGTGGTCTCGCCCGTGGTCAACGGCGGCGGCCGCCGTCTGGGCTGCTCGTTGGGTTGCGTGCCCTCTTTGGCCGCGGGCGGCCGGGGCCCGCTCTTGCTTTGAAGGCTGCGCACGGCCGAACCGGCCCGGCGGCCGCCGGGCGAACTGGCGGCGGTCTCGAGCTTCAGGCTGGCCTCGATGCGCTGCCCGTCGCGAAGCACAGTGACCGTTACCGTGTCGCCGGCGTTCCTGATTCGGAGTGGTTCGTTCAGATCGGCCAGCCCACGCACCTGCTTGCCTTCGATTTCGACCAGCAGGTCGCCGCGCTTGAGACCGGTCTGCGCGAACGAAGCGTCGCGGCCGCCCCACACGCGCAGGTCGCGCGGGCTGAATCCGACGGGGTAGCGCGGATTGCTTTCCGAACCGGCCAGGAAACCGTAGAGATCGACGCTGTTCCTCAATTGATAGCCGCCGGCCAGCACGCACAGGGCAATCAGGACGGCGATATGAATGCGCGAATCCGGCTTGGGTTTCATAATGAAGACTGGAGACTGTTTCCGATTATGTCATTTGCTTCAATCCCGGAAGCCCTCGCCGACTTCCGGGCGGGAAAGATGCTGGTCGTCGTCGATGACGAAGACCGCGAGAACGAAGGCGACCTCACAGTCGCCGCCGAACTGATTACCCCTGAGATCATCAATTTCATGGCCGTCCATGGCCGCGGCCTGGTCTGCCTGGCCCTCGCGCCTGAAGTCTGCGACCGGCTCCACCTTCCGCTGATGAGCCAGGTGAATACATCGCGCTTCGGCACGGCCTTCTGTGAGGCGATTGATGCGGCATCAGGGGTTACCACCGGCATCTCCGCCGCCGACCGTTCCCACACCATCCGCGTGGCGATGCAGGAGGAGTCGCGTCCGCAGGACCTGGCGCGCCCAGGCCATGTCTTCCCGCTGCGCGCCCGCGAAGGCGGCGTGCTTGTCCGCTCGGGCCAGACCGAAGCAGCCGTCGACCTCGCCCTGCTGGCCGGCATGGCGCCGGGCGGCGTCATCTGCGAAGTCATGAAGGACGACGGCAGCATGGCCCGCCTTCCGGACTTGACCGAATTCTGCCGCCGCCACGAACTGAAGCTGATCTCGGTCGCCGACCTCATCCGCTACCGCATGGAACACGAGCGCATTGTCCGCCGCGCCGCCGAGGGCCGCCTGATCAACGAAATCGGCGAGTTCAAGACTGTGACGTTTGAAAGCTCGGTTGCCGAGGGCGCCCACGAGAGCCACCTCGCTCTGATCCATGGCGACATTGCCAAGGCCGGGGATGTGCTGGTCCGAATGCACACGCGTTGCACCTATGGGGACGTCTTCGGCTCCACCGAATGCGACTGCCGCCGGGTCCTGCGCAAAGCCATGGAAAAAGTGGCTTCCGAAGGCGCCGGCGTCATCGTCTACCTTCACCAGACGGGTCCGGGGATCAGACAGGTTACAGGCGACGAGCCTTGCTCGCTTCCGAAGCTGGTTTCGCATTCCAGGGAGCATTACCACTATGCCTCGCCCGCCGGCCAGCGCCAGTTGCAGCACGAATCAGGCATCGGCGCCCAAATCCTGTCCGCCCTGGGATTGAAGCGCATCCGGCTGCTGACGAACCACCCGCGCAAAGTCGTCGGGCTCGAAGGGTTCGGCATCGAGATCATGGCCCAACTGCCGGTGGATTGACAACTGTAACATCCGGCGCGGGAACATCCGCCCCGCCGGCCACGTTAGTGTTGCAGAGGAGAGCGAAACAATGAAGCTCATTCGTTGCGCACTTGGAATCGCGGTCTGCGCGGGGTTGTCGTTCGGCGCCGACGCCGTTCTGCTTGGACTTGTTCCGGCCGGCGCCCGGATGGTGGCCGGGTTGGACGTCGACAGGGCGCGGAACTCCGCCTTCGGACAGAAGATCCTGAACGAGATCAAGGAAGAGGAAAGCGGATTCCGCAAGATGATCGAAGAGACAGGCTTCGATCCGCGGCGCGATTTGCGCGAAGTCGTGATGGCCTCGTCAGGCAACGCGGGCGCCGCCACATCCCTGGTCCTCGCCCGCGGGACCTTTGACATCACCCGCATCACCCGCATGGCGGAAAGTCAGGGCGCGGTATCCAGCCTGTACAAGGGCATTCAAGTCTGGACTCCCGGCAAAACCGGCAAGCCCGCCGAAGGCAGCTTCGCATTCCTTGACCCGACCCTGGCGGTGTTCGGCGGCGAAGCCATGGTGAAAGCCGCCATCGACGCCAAACTGTCGGGCGCCAAGGCCATGCCGGCGGCCCTCGCGGCCAAGGTGCGCGATTGGAGTTCCAACGACGCGTGGTTCGTTTCGACGGCCGGTTTCAACGAACTGGGCGTCGGCAAGCCGGGCGAGAACGCGATCCTGCCCGGCGGGTTGGCTGTTGATTCCATAAAGGAAGCCGCCGCCGGTGTTCGCTTTTCCAAGAGCCTGGACATCTCGGGCGACATCCTCACCCGTTCCGCACAGGACGCATCGGCCCTGGCCGACGTCATGCGCTTTCTGGCGAGTATGATCCGGTCGAACGCCGGTTCGACTGGCGGGCAGGGAGCCATCGCCGCCGCCGACAGCCTGCAAGTGGACCTCAGCGGGGCCACGGCGCGCTTCTCGCTATCGGTCCCCGACAGCGCCCTGGACCAGATGCTCCTCAATCCCAGGAGCAAGCCGGTCGCCCGGGCATCCGCGCGGAAGACCCCGGCGTCGCGCTAAGATAGTCTGTGAAGATTGCGGTATTCCCGCCGGAAGGAGGTGAGTGTAGACAATGGCTGAAGTGATTATCCAGGATGGCGAAACTCTGGAAAGCGCGTTGCGCCGGTTCAAGCGCAAAGTGCAGCAGGAAGACATCATCAAAGAGATCAAGAAGCATGCCCACTACCTCAAGCCCGGCGAAAAACTGCGTCTGAAGCAGGCGCTGGCGCGCAAGCGCAACCGGAAGAAACGGTCCAGGGACATGGACTGACGTCCAGACTTCAAGATTCGATCGCGGAAAGGGCGCCTCCAAGGGGCGCCCTTTTATTTATGTGCTGGCCGGCGCTTACTTCAGCGCCTTCTTCATTTCGTGTTCCACTAGCTTGAAACCGGCCGGGATGGCAAACTGCGAGGCGTCCACGGCAGCCGCGGAAAAGTCGCGCGACTGCACGGTCATCTCCATGAGCGGAGTCGGTTTGGCCGGCTCGGCGGGCGCCTGAGCCTGTTCGGCCGGAGCCTCTTCCGCCTTCTTCTTCCTGCCAAGTCCGCCCATGATGCCGCCCGCGGCAGCCCCGGCGAGTCCTCCGAACCTGCCTCCGCCGGCAGCGCGCGACGCCTGTGACGTGGTCGTATTCTCGGCCGACCGGCGCGCGCTCGCTGACGCAGCATCGCCGACGTTAGGCATCTCGGGCATGCCCGGTCCGCCCGGCATTCCGCCCATGCCCTGCATTGTCGTCACCTGCAGCACCGGAACGCCTTCGAGCTTCGATGCCTCTTTCACCATCTTGGCCATGCCTTCGCTATAACCCTTCTGGCCCATCATCATCGGGTTGCTCATCATCCCCGGCACCCAGTTCATCTTCTCCGCCATGCGCACATAGAACCGCTGGATCTGTTCGTAACCCGCAATCCCCGGCGCCATCCACATGTCGGAAACCATGTCCATGTTGACGGTCTGGCCGCTCTTCTGGTCCTTGACGCCCGTGGTCAACGTCATGATGAACTGCTTGGTGGACATGCCCTCGATCGTCCTGGTCTGGCCCGTCGGATCCACCTTCACGCTGAACTCCATCTCAGCGGCTTGACCACCATCGGGCTTCCCCTGAGACATCTTCTCGGCCATCGCGGCCATGGCCTGTTTGTATTCGGCGAACGTGATGACGGAGTACTGCTTGTCCTTCACGTTGATGTTTGTCATCGTCTCGGCGTCCAGGTCGATGATGCTGATGCTCTCCGCGGCGACCGTGGCCAGCCGGTTGCCTTTCAGCAGAATCCTGCTGCTCTGCGGCTGTGTGGCTTTGCCGCCGCCGGGAACCATCTTCATCATGCGCAGCATCGAGCCGCCGGTGATCTGCGAAATCTGCTCGTAGCTGAAATCGGCGCGTACGGGCAGTACAAGCGCGGCCAACGCCGCAAATAGGACCCAGGTTCTCATGTTGATTCTCAATCCCTCCATTCAATGAGAGTAGTGAATTTGGCGGTGGAGTACAATAGCGCTACTGGAGTTTGAAGTGGCAGAAGAAATCACCATCCGCCCAAGTTTGAGCCGCGCAAAGCTCGGCCTCGTCGTTGCCGCGGCCATCCTGTTCGCCGTGCTCTATGCCTACTACTCGTTCCGCGATCAACTCGCGTGGTGGTTCGTCCTGGCCGGCGTGCTGCCGTTCGCCGCGCCGCTGCTGGCCTGGATCGACCATCGCCGGACCTGTCTGACCCTTTCCGGCCGGATCCTGAGCTACCATACCGGCTTCATTTCCACGGCCACCGAGCGCATCGACGTATCCAAGGTGCAGAACGTCCGCGTTGAGCGCAACCTTGTCGACCGTTTGTGGGGCGTCGGCACGTTGGTGATCGAAACCGCCAGCGAGTCGGGGCGGCTGGTCATGCAGCACGTCGACCGTCCCACCTGGGTCGCCGACAGGATCCTTGAAGCAGGCGTTCAGGCCGGCGGGCAGGGGAATCCGGGAGTATGAGCGAATTCCTCCAAGGCAGGACCGCCGTGGTCACCGGCGCCAGCCGCGGCCTCGGCAAGGCGATCGCCATCGCCCTGGGGGCCGAGGGCGTCAAGGTGGCGCTCGTGGCCCGCGACGGAGGGAAGCTGGAAGAGACCGCCGCCGTGATTCGTTCCGGCGGCGGCCGGGCGGAGGTCTTCATCACAGACATCACCAGCGAGGATCAGGTCGCCTCGCTCGAACGCGCTGTCTCGGCCCGGTTCGGCAACGCCCAGATCTTAATCAACAACGCCGGCGTGAACCTGAGAAAACCTCTCGTCGACTTCACCCTCGAAGAGTGGCGCGGCGTCATGGACGCGAACCACACCAGCGCGTTCCTGATGTGCCGCGCTTTCGTCCCTCACATGAAAGGGACCGGCTATGGGCGCATCATCAACCTGTCGTCGATCATGGCGCATGTCTCGCTGCCCGAACGCGCGGCCTATTCGTCGAGCAAGGCGGCGCTGCTGGGACTGACCCGCGCGCTCGCGCTTGAACTGGCCGCCGACGGCATCACCGTCGTCGCCATCAGCCCCGGACCTTGCGCCACCGAAATGAACGCCCCGATTCTGAACGATCCGGAGTGGAACGCTTCGTTTCTGGCCAAGATCCCCGTCCATCAATGGGGCCGCGTCGAGGATCTCGGCGCACTCGCCGTCTTCCTCTGCTCGGACAAGGCCGCCTTCATCACCGGTACCGACATCCTGATCGACGGGGGCTGGACCGCCCAGTGAACCGCCGCGGCATTCTCCTCGCCTTCCCTGCCCTGCTCGCCTCCTGCAGCGGCGAAAAGAAGCGGCGCATCGCCGTCATCCCGAAATCGACCGCCCACCTGTTCTGGGTCTCGGTCCACGCCGGCGCTCTCGCAGCGGCGAAGAAGTATGGCGCCGAGATTCTGTGGAACGGCCCCGCCACCGAATCCGACTACAGCCGGCAGATTCAGATTGTCGACTCGATGATCGCCCAGAGAGTCGACGGCATCGCCATCGCCGCCGCCGAACGCAAGGCGCTGGTCAACGTCATCGACCGCGCCGCCTCGGCCGGCATCCCCGTGGTCGTCTTCGACTCCGGCCTCGACACTCAAAGCTACCTCTCATTCGTCTCGACCGATAATTACGGCGGCGGCAAGCTGGCCGCGCGCAAACTCGCCGCACTCCTCGGCGGCAAGGGCGGCGTCGCCATCATCATGCACGCCCCCGGCAGTTTCTCCACCATGGACCGCGAACGCGGCTTCCGCGACGCGATGCAGGCCGAGTTTCCCGCCATCCGCATCGTCGCCGAACAGTTCGGCATGGGCGACCGCGCCAAGGCCCGCGCCGCGGCCGAGAACATCCTCTCCGCGCACGAGTCGTTGCAGGGTTTCTTCGCGTCCACTGAACCGGCATCGGCCGGCATCTCGCTGGCGCTCAATTCGAGGCGGAGAAACGGCAAGGTGAAGTTCGTCGGCTTCGATTCAAGCGACGCCATGCTGGACGACTTGCGCACAGGCACGCTCCATGCCACTGTCGTCCAGGACGCCTTCCGTCTCGGTTACGACCCCGTGCGTATTCTCGTCGAAAAGAGCCAGGGCATCACCCCGCCCAGGCAGATGGAGTTGCCCGCCCGGGTGGTCACCGCCGCCGATCTTGACAACCCCGGGATCCTCGAACTCCTGAAGCCCGACGTTAAAAAGTACCTATAGCGCCGATGGTTCGGCCGGAGCCAGTAACCGGTCGTAGAGATACAACAGCGCCGTCGACACGAACCCCACGCCGGCAATGATCAGGAACATCTCCGACGGCCGCTGCTCCACCCGAATGTAGTGTTCCACCAGCCACGTGCCAAGCCGCCCCGCGATGAACGACCCGATCGCGATCGGCAGAAACGCGAATCCCATGAACGTCCCCACCTGGTCGCGAGGCGCCAGCTTGCCGACATATTCATAGAACCTCGGCGCTTGCAGCGCCTCTCCAACGGCGAAAACCATCAGAGCCGCCACCGCGCCCCACACCGTCGGCGACCACGCCATGATCAGCCACGACGCGCTGGCGATAAGGAAGCCCGCCGTCATCGCGTTCATCGCCCGCATCTTCTTGGCGAACGCCGTCAGCGGCACGCTCAGCAGGATGATCGTCCACGCGTCGACGGTCTCGAGAATCTCAAATCGCTTGAACCCCAGAATCTCGTCGATGTAGAACGGCAGCGAATAGAAGATCTGCCAGAACATGATCCAGAAGCCTGAAAAGACCACCAGGAACGTCATGAACCTGGCATTGCGGAAGACCAGCAGCATGTCGCCGAAGACCTTTCCGAACGTCCTCCGCGGGCCTTGCGCCGCCCCGCCGTCCGGCTCCCGGAAGAAAAGCAACGTGCCGCCCAGCAGCAGCGCCGACGTCGCCGCCGACATCACGAAGACATACTCGATGCCCAACTCCGACCGGATCATCGTCGCCAGAATCGGCCCGATCGCCCCCCCCAGGTTGACCAGGGCGTAATAGATTGAAAACCCCAGCGCGCGGTAGTCGGGATTCGACGTGCGTTCGACAGTTCCGACGATGCAGGGCTTAATCAAAGATCCGCCCGCGGCAGTCAGAATCAGCACAATCGCCATGTAGCCTGTCTTGCCCATCGAGTCCGTGATCGCCTGGCCGGCGGGCATGCCGCCGAGTCCGATCAGAAAGTAGCCGGCGGCGAAGAAAGCGAAGCAGGCCGCCAGCGTCTTCCTGAATCCGTAGCGGTCGACAAACACTCCGGCTACGATTGGCAGCGACCACGTCAGCCCCGCGAACATGCCGATCAGCCAGCCCACCGACGGCAGGTCGATGCCGATCTTGTTCGCCAGGTAGAAACTGAGGATCGCCTTCGATCCGTAGAACGCCAGGCGCTCGAATAGCTCCAGCGTGTTCGCGATCCAAAACGCCGGTGAAAAACCGGTCCGTATTCTCTGAAGGGTGCTCTCGCTTTGGCCCAAGACAACTCTCCTGCCGGTAAGGCTCCACTGAACGGGAAACGGCTCTCAGAATACCACGCCGGAATCGCCGCCTTGCCCGGCTCTGGACCAGCAGCGCCGCTTTCTCCGCGCGCCGCGGCTGACACCCCGTCCTCCAGCGGCGCGCCGAAGCTTCTGGCGCGTTCACCCAAATGAGGTCTGTTAAACCGGAACCATTCTCGAATAGAATGTCGGTAGGCGCGACCCGTGCGGCGCATATGGCGGAGAAGCAGTGATACGCCAAGACTTCAACTCGACTTGCGGCGCGGACTCCTGTGCCTGATTCGCGTATCTTGGTCGTCGGGGGCGAAGGCGTACTCGCCTCGCATCTGAAGGATCTGCTCGCCCGGATGGACTATCATGTCCCGCCGCCTGTCTCCACCGTGGAAGACGCCATACGGCTGGCAGCCGAACTCCCGCCCGATCTGGTCCTCATCGACCTCGAACTTGACGGTGAGATGAGCGGGGTCCAGGCGGCAAAACGCATTCAGTCCTGCCTCGATGTCCCGATCGTCTACCTCACCAGCCGCGCTCAGGACCGGTTGAGCGAACAGGCCCTGGAGACCTCGCCCTACGGCTATCTGCTGAAGCCTGTCGCCGCCCGCGAATTGCAGTCGACCATCGAGATGTCGCTCCACCGGCACGCGCTTCACCTTCGTCTCAAGGAGCGCGAACTTGAACTCCGGACACTCGTGGCCAACGTCCCCGGAGTCGTCTACCGGTGCGAAATTGATCCGCCCTGGCGCCTCACCCGCATGAGCGAAGGCGCACTCGCTCTGACCGGCCGGCCCGCCGAAGAGTTCACATCCGGCGCCACCGCCTATGCCGATATCATCCTGCCCGAGGACTTGCCTCTCGCGGAACGCGCCGTGGCCGATGGTGTAGCCAACCGCGCACCCTTCCATGTCGTCTACAGGATTCTGCATACCGATGGCCGGCCTCGCTGGATCCAGGAATCGGGCCGCTGCATCGAGGCAAAGGACGGCAGGCCCGCCCATCTCGATGGCGTGCTGATCGACATCACTGCCCGGCGCCAGGCCGAGACGTTGTACCAGAGTGTTTGGGAGAGGTCAAACGATCCCATGCGTCTGTTGGACCTGGAGGGCCGGATCGTTCATGTGAATGACGCTTTTTTACGGTTCTTAGGCCTGGCCCGCGAGAGCCTCATCGGCTCGCCGTTCACTTGCGCCTATGACGAAGGTGCGCGTGAAAGCCTCCGTGACCAGTTCCGTGCGCGGGTGGAGTCGAACAGCATCGAATCGCGCTTCGAGGTGCAGGCCCGACTCTGGGACGGCCGTGAAGTCTGTCTGGAAATCACGAATGGATTGGTCGCGGTCGAGAGCGGCTACTTGATCCTGTCCATTTTTCGCGATACGACCGCGCGCCGGCTCACCGAAGAGGCGCTCATCCAGAGCGAAGGACGGTTTGCGCAGGCAGCCAAGTTATCGAGAGAGATGATCTGGGAGATCGATCCCACCGGCCTCTACACCTACATCAGCGACGCGTGCGTGCCTATGCTCGGTTACCGGCA
>CAMTUE010000067.1:0-39320 GCA_947084845.1 uncultured Bryobacteraceae bacterium
CGCCGCCACCCACGATGCGCTCATGCTGAACCTATCTCCAGTTCGGCTCAGGAGGAGAGAAAACGTGTCACTAGGCCATTTTTAAAATCGCAACCTACTGACAATGCACCACTTCCGCCGGCATGGTGTAGAAGATGAGCCTAAGTGCAATAACCGCCGCCGCTGCCGCAGTTCCTGAACGAATCAGCGACGGCGCGTCAGCGGCGCGGCTTGGGCAGCGCCACCGTCCGCCATGTCATCTTCAATCCGCGCGGCAGCTTGAACTGCGTCCCCTCCATGAAGAACGAGCCTACGCCGGGCAACTCCTGCAAATTCAGCGTGTCGGCGGCACTTGACTCTACTCTGAAACCCTGCATCGTCGTAGTGCTCGAAAACAGCTTCGACTTTGTACTCGATGTCCTCAGAGTTCTGCTCAGTCCAGCCACCGGCTGCACCGAATCGAGCAGTCCATAGAAACGCCCATGCACGTCCCCGTGCTCAATCGTGGAGAATTCCAGCCCGATAATGAAGTGCGGTTTCAGTTCTGACGATCGCTCCAGCCTCCGCACCCGCCCCTTCACCACGGCCCCGGCCGGGATCAGGACTCTCTTCCTGTAAACGGCGTCCGATGCCAGGCGGGCCATGATAGGTTGGCCGACGACGGTCGAGCCGGAATCCAACTCCGACTCAAGCCGCACATCCAGCATCACGCCCGCCGGCAGGTCAATCCGATTGATGGCCTGCTGAGCAGCCTGTGCTCCGCCTGTCTTCGGTTCGTCGAAGCTCAACGTAGACGAACCCGCATACTGGCGGCAGTGGCTGAATTCAATCCGGTTGCGGGTTTCCTGTCCGGACATCTCGACGACCGTCAGTTCGGCCGATTGTGGGAACCAGATGGAACGGCCATGAACGGTCATCTTTCCGTAGTCGATGCGGCTGACCATCCGATCCAGAGGGAGGGTCGCCGGTATTTCCTTGGCGCGGGATTCGAGTCGGATCAACTCCAGCGTCGCCGCGTCGGCCCAAAACGATCCTTCCAGGGAGACATCGCCGGAACCGCCGGCCAGTGTCACCCGTGACCGGTAGCCGAACAGCGGCAGTGTATAGTCGTAGCGCAGCACGTGCCGTCCATTCAGTTCCTCTTCCCCCCGCCACGTGATCAAGGATGTACCGCCGATGAAGACCGCTCTCAGCAGCTGCATGAACTCGCCGGTCGAGACTGTGCCAGCCGATACGATCTCTCCTGGAGTAATATCTTCGAACGTGTCCGCTCCGGGCCAGGAGTAGACTTCTTTCTTTCCGATCATGCCGACTTCCAACTGCAGGGTGTCGATATGCCGGAACGGTCGCTTCGGGGATGTCCGTCCGTATCGTTCGATTGTCTCCAGGCAGGCGTAGTCTGGAACCTGCACCGCCGAGGCCTGGACGTTTCGCCGGATCTGAGCCAGATTCAGCACATCGGCAGTCAGACTTCGACTGGCAGGCTGCGCCTGAAGCAGCGGCGCCAGCAGCAGGCATGCAAAGAGAATCATGATTGAGGTGTTCATGGCGGCACAGCGTTGGACGTCCGGCATGAAGCCGCCGTTACGGTTCCGTCCGGATATCGGCCGCTCGGATCAAATTAAGTTCGTTTGGTCGTTTCGCCGAATCGACGCCGATCCAGCCGGTGAAACCGATGGAGTGCCCATGGGCCGAAAATCCATGAAAGTCATGCGGCCCGGTGAGGCGGGCTTCAGCCTGCAAAGGCGCCAGCCCGTCCTCCGCCGGGCAGCCAGGCACGATTTTCGAGGGGTTCCCATGTCCCTTCGGCGCGCGAAGGCCCATCAAATTCTGGCCACGCCAGCGGGACGCCCGGCGTTGTGGGACAGGCCTCCCGGCCTGTCGCCACGCTCCCTGGACTGCTCCTGCCCAAAACAGCGACACAGGACTTCCAACGGAGCGCCTTGAGTGGATTGCGCGCCCGATCGCGAACAACGCTCGCGTTTTTTCTGACCTGATGAAACTTACTCGCGGCAACGCCGCCGGCAGGTTCAAGCAACGCGCGGCGCCCACCATCGCCCCGCGTGCGCTTCCCGATCACTGGCTCAGCTTCAACACCCAAGCCGGCTGCTGCAGCAACTCCTCAGGCATCTCAGGCAGCGTGACCGCCACACCGCCCTTGCCCGCCTTGAACTTCAGCGCCGCCGCCGACCCCAGCAGCGTCACCGACTTCACCCCCGTCACATCCTTCACCGTGAAACTGCGGCCCGGCCAGCGCGGCAGAATCGCATAGACGTCCTTCCCCTTCGATGTGAAGAACGCCTCAATGCCCGCCTTGCCCGCTTCGGGCTTGGCCGCCAGTTTCGTCACATCGTAGACGGTCTCATATTCCTTGTTGTACTCAATCTTCGTGACTTCGCCGGCGCTCCATTGCCGCGTGGACTTCCACGGCTTGGTCCCATGGATCGCCTCGCCGTTCACCTTCAGCCAGTCGCCGATCTCGATGAGCCGCTGCTCCATGATCACGGGAATCGTCCCGTCGCCATCCGGCCCGATGTCGAGCAGCAGGTTGCCGCCCCGGCTCACAAGGTCCACCAGCATGATGACCAGTTGCCGGCCCGTGTGATAGTGGCTCAACGTCTCCGCCCGGTTATATCCGTAGCTGAAACCCATGCCGCGGCTCTCTTCCCATGGGTGGCTCATGTCGCTCATTCCGGGCGTGTATTCCGTCGTCCAATAGCCGCCGTGCTTGTGGCGCGAGTCCTTGCCCCAGCGGTCGTTGATGACAACCTCGTCCCTCACCGCCGATTCGTTGAACAGCCACGCCAGCAACGCCGGGCTGCCCCACTCGTTCGAAGGCAGGTCCCATTCGCCGTCGCTGAAGATGATCGACGGCTTGTAGCGCGTGACCAGATCCTTGAATTGCGGCGTCATGTGCTCTTTGATATACCGCGGCTTGTCCGACAGCCACAGCGGGTTGTACCACTCGTAAAGCGAATAGTAGAACCCCATCCGCAGCCCCCTCCGCCGCACGGCGTCCGTCAAGTCGCCCAGCACATCGCGCTTCGGCCCGATCTCGACCGCGTTCCACGGCCGCGCCCACGTGGCCGAGGCCTCCTTGCTCGGCCACAAAGCAAATCCCTCGTGGTGCTTTGAAGTCAGCGCGACATACTTCGCCCCTGATCGGGCA
Source organism: uncultured Bryobacteraceae bacterium (assembly GCA_947084845.1). GTDB lineage: Bacteria > Acidobacteriota > Terriglobia > Bryobacterales > Bryobacteraceae > PNKE01. The sequence goes on from CAMTUE010000067.1 coordinate 3,149, forward strand.
AAGACATCGGCCCAGTGATCGGGGTCGAACAGCTCAGCTTTGAACTGAGGCGCGAAGTCCTGATACGGATAATCCGCCCCGTACTGTTTCTGATGGTAGGCCCACGTGCCGGTCTGGACGGCATTCGCCTTGGGATTATTCCTGCCGTTCGTCATCGCGTTCCAATACCACTCGGCGTAAGCCAGCTTCCCCGGAATCACCGGAGCGTAGGCCGGGACCGAATAAACGCCCCAGTGGATGAAGATGCCGAACTTGGCGTCAGTGAACCAAGCGGGCGTAGACCGCTTGTCGATGGAATCCCAAGTGGGTTGGTAGGTCTGAGCGCTGAGGCCCGTCAGCAAAAGGAGGGCGAGAATGGATGACTTCATGGTTGCTCCGTATCCATTCTAGAATCAGAGCCGCCATCCTGTACCCCAAACACAGAATCCGCGAACCCGAGGCCGCGAACGAGAGAGCGGGTTCCCGCCCGCATTTTCGACAGTGCGGGTCCCGGTTCCCTCTACAAGTTGGGGCTGTTAGGGGTCGAGCCGGAGAACTGAATCGGGGTGTGTCTGCGGATGGGGCGCGCGGTGGGATTTGAACCCACGACATCCAGAACCACAATCTGGCGCTACTACCAACTGAGCTACGCGCGCCGCAGAATACTTTCAGTTTAGCAAAACACGCCCACGCCTGATAGCGTCAATTCCAGTACCTGTCGAGCTTAGTGGTTGGGTCGGCGCTCACGCCAAGAGATGTATGCCTCCCCATCGTGGACACGTTTCGAACTTTCGTGGTACATCCGTCGGCAGCGATCAGAGTGGTTTTCGAGCGGCTTCAGGACTTGGCGACCATCGGAAGTCGCGATGGCGCCGTTCCGTCTCGGTGCTCATTGGGGTCTTGACAAATATAGAATGACATGTCATTCTTTAATTGATGAACCGGTTTCTGCGCTCTCTACTGGCTACCATTCCCGCTGTGGTCCTCTACGCCGTAGCGCTGCCTTGGTGCGCCGTCCTCATTGACCAACGGCTGGGGTTGGTATGGAGGTTGCCCTTCTGGCTGGAGCGGATCGGCCTTGGCGCAGTTGTTCTCGGCACCGCAATTGCCGCATGCTCAGCGTGGGTCTTGACCATCAAGGGCAACGGCACGCCGAATCCGCTGATGCCGCCGGCCGCGCTTGTGGTCTCGGGCCCTTTCCGCTACTCCCGGAATCCCTTGATGCTGGGCGGGTGGTTGTTCGGGGCGGGTCTAGCCTGCATGTTGCGCTCGGCGTCCCTGCTCGCAATGGTTGGCCTTGTCGTCCTCGCAGGCACGGTGTATCTGAAGCGGGTGGAGGAGCCGGGACTGATCAGACGATTTGGCGAAGCATACCGCGAATACGCGCAGAGGACTCCGCGCTGGCTGCTGTTCACGTTCGTCGTCGGAATGTCGGTCGCCGGGCTTTCTACGGTGCGGATCGAATCGGCCGTCGCAGTCAACCCACCTACGCCGGCGATTCTCGTCCAGATTCGGTGCCACCCCGGTACGGCCGAGATGTGGCGCGAGCTGTTCGATCTGCACATGTTGCCTGCCATCCGGGAAACCGTTGCGAGAGGCGAAACCTTCACGGACTTCCGGTTCGTTGAGGCCGCACTGCCCGCGCAGACTTTCGACTTCATGCTGGTATTCACCGGCAAGAGCTTCGCGCAGTTGGACCGGCGACGTCCGTTTCCCCACTATCAGGCGCTGTTTCGCCGTGAGGGAACTCTTCGTGCCTCGGTTGCGTTGCGAGAGATGATCTCCTACGAGGAGTCCGTCTCGGTGACGCTCGTGAGACTGGGGGAGGGTTGGCGGTGATGCGCGTGCTGGTGACAGGTGCAGGCGGATTCATCGGCAGAGCTCTGGTTGCCGCCGCGCGCACACAGGGACTTTCTGTCGTCGGAGTAGCCCGCCGCGCGTGCGTCGAAGCCGATGTGGTTGCCGATCTCCGCGCTGATCTTTCAGGGCTACCGAGGGCGGACGTTGTGGTCCATCTAGCGGGTGGCTACGCGGGAGCCCGAGCAAACGAGCTAAACCAGATCGACGTTCGCATAGCGAGGAACTTGATCGATTGGGGGCGGCGGCAACGGATAAACCGATGGGTTGTGGCCAGCGCGGCTGAAGTCTATGGATGCGTGAACGGGGTGGCCGAAGAGACGCACGAGCTGCGACCGGTGATTCCCTACGGCGTGACCAAGCTCTGCGTGGAAACCATGTTCCTTGACGCCGGGATCCCTCATGTCACGATCCTTCGAATCGGCGAAGTCTACGGGCCGGGCGGACGCTTGCTGAGCGAACTGATCGGACGGCTGCGGGCGGGATTTTGTCCCTGGCCTGGGTCCGGCGAAGTACCACTGAGTTTCATTCATGTCAACGATGCAGCCCAAGCCCTGCTGCAGGCGTGCGCAAGGTCGGGTGTCCCTCGGGTCTTTAACGTGGGTGACGAGGAGCCGTCGACATGGCGGAACTTTCTGGAACTCCTGGCCGGGTTACTCCGAACCCGCGGGCCGGTCTATCTGCCCGTGCGGGTGGCGCGTGCCTATGCGTTGTGCGCCGTTACAGTGGACTCAATCTTGCGGCGCCCTGCCGTAGTGACGCCACACGTGGTGCGACTCCTCACCACGCCCAAGATCATCTCGATAACGCGAGCGAGGCGGGAATTGGACTTCGAACCTCATTACGGCAGCATCCGCGACGGCCTTGCTGAGGCAGTTGATGCCTTATAAGACCAGCCCAAGAATGGCTGCACGCAAAGCGGAGCGACGCCGTCTTCTCGTCGAGACGGCGCTTCGCCTGTTCGCCCGGCATGGATACCACGCCGCCACCGTTCCGATGATCACCCGCGAAGCGCGCAGTTCCACCGGAACATTCTACATGTACTTCCGCAACAAGGAAGACGTGTTCGCGGCGGGGCTGGAGGATATCGGCGAACGTTTAAGTGCGGCCTTGAATCAGGAGATCGCCCTCCACGCCACATCGCGGGACCAGATGGCAGCGGTGGTCGAACGTCTCGTCGGCTGGCTCGCGGAGAACCCAACGGAGGCGCGGGTGCTGGTGGTGGACTCAGCCGGCCTCGGAGGGCGGCTCGAAAAAGTGCGGCGGGCGCTGATTGACAGCCATACTAAGTCGGTCGCATCCGCTATTCGTTCAAACAGCGGGATCGATTCTGCGGAAGCTGGAATCCTCGCGCGATGCTGGGTGGGGTCTGCACTTGAGGCCGTTGACGGCTGGCTGCGACTGCCTCACGACGAGCGTCCAGATGCGTCTTTCGTCGCGAAGGTAGTGAAAAGATTCAATCTCCGGGGAATCGGCGCGGCTAGCTGAGGGAGTTGATCCCACGCCCCAAGTTGTGGCTCCCCGTCGTGGACGCGTTTCGTACTTTCGCGGCGTGCCCGCCGCCTGCGGTTAGGGCGGTTTCCCAAAGGCTTCAACCACTGGCGGTTGCGTGATCGCTGAGGATAACTTCCACGGAAACCCGTCCGGCCTGCACTTGCTACCAGGTTCGCCGTCTCAACCCGCCAACAAAGTCGAAATGGGAGTCGCGGCTCATGACAGGCATCGCATACTGCCGGCTGAGGGCTGCGATCCACACGTCGTTGGCCGGGATCGGCTTACCGGCATTCTTCAGTTCCAGCCGGATGGCCGCATAGTGCCGCGCGGTCTCAATTCCAATCTCAAGGACGGTGCATCGATCCAGCATCCGCTGCAGGGACCTTTCGTACGCCTCGCGGTGGCGTGACTGCGCGATTCCGAAAGCAAACTCCCCGGCGACGATAACGGGGATCGCAAGCTCGCGCGCCTCCGACAGGATCTCAACCGCTTCCGGCGTCCTATCCAGATAAGCGGAAAGGGCATTGGTGTCCAGAATCAAGTCCGGTCCTCTGGTTCGATTTGTTCGAATTCCTCGTCGATGATCTTCTGTATCCGCACGGTCTCCTTGTGGAGATGGGCCAGTTCGCCCGCACATTCCAGCCAGGGCTTGCCAGGGCGTCGACTGCCAGCGGAGAGCTTTTCTTCGACAGCTTGCGTAACGAACTCGCGCAATGGAATTCCCAACGCACCGGCGGTGGCCTTGGCCTTGCGAAAGGTTGGGTCCGGGATCTCCAGCGTAGTCTTCATGATCCTAGTATCCCATATTTATGGGAGCAGCCACTCGTCTGGATTCGTTAGGCCGCGCCAGCGATTCGAAGTGATGGAAGTCTGGGCTCCTCGTTGAGGTCTCGAACTCCCGGAAGACGGCCAGTCGGAGCTTCCATCGGTGAGCAGCGTGTAGCGCAGCATCACCTGACACGAATGTCGAGGCGGCAGACTCAAGTGTCCGCGCCCCGTCCAGACAATCCGGTAAGTGAACGGTATTGGGTCTAGCCGCGGATTACAGCCCCGCCCGTTTCCACATCTCGTCCACCTTCCGCTTCACCTCCGCCGGCATCGTGAGCACCTCCGGCCACCGCCGCGTAAACCCCTCCGACGCCATCTTCTTCGTCGCATCGATGCCCATTTTCGAACCATAGTCCGGCATCCGCGACGCATGATCCAGCGAATCCACCGGACCGTGGACAAACTCGATGTCGCGCTCCGGATCGATATTGTTCAACGCCCGCCAGGCCACTTCCGAATGGTTCTGTACATCCACGTCCTCATCCACAACCACGATCACCTTCGTGAACATCGCCTGCCCCAGTCCCCAAATGGCATGCATCACCTTCCGCGCCTGCCCCGGATACGACTTCCTCATCGAGATCAGCATCAGGTTGTGAAACACGCCCTCAGCCGGCATCGCGATATCGCGGATCTCCGGAATCTGCATCCGCATCAGTGGCAGGAAGATCCGTTCAATCGCCCGGCCCATGTAGTAATCCTCCATCGGCGGCGGCCCGACAATCGTCGCCGGGTAGATCGGGTCCTTGCGCGTCGTCATGCAGGTGACATGGAAGACCGGGTAGTCGTCGTCGAGCGAATAGAAACCCGTATGGTCGCCGAAGGGCCCCTCCCGCCGGGTTTCGCCGATGTTGACATAGCCCTCCAGCACGATCTCGGCCTGCGCCGGCACCTCCAGGTCGCACGTCTCGCACTTCACCATCTCCACCGGCTTGTTCCGCAGAAAGCCGGCGATCATCATCTCATCGAGATCCGGCGGCAGCGGCAATATCGTCGAATACATCGTCGCCGGGTCCGCCCCCAGGGCGACGGCCACCGGCATCCGCGCCTCCTTGCCCTCCTGCTGCAACCGCCGGTAGTGTTCGGCGCCCTGTTTCTGCGTCTGCCAGTGCATGCCCGTGGTCCGGTCGTCGTAGACCTGCATGCGGTACATGCCGCAGTTGCGCTTGCCCGTCACCGGATTGCGCGTGAAAACCATCGGCAACGTGATGAACGGCCCGCCGTCGCCCGGCCAGCAGGTCAATACCGGCAACTCGGCCAGCGAGAACCCATCGTGCCGGATGCGCTCCTTGCATGGACCCGACGAGACCATCTTCGGGAAAAAGTTGGCCATATCGACCAGCTTCGGCAGCATCTTGAGCTTGTTGATCAGCCCCTGCGGCATCCGCATCTCGAGCATCTCGGAGATCCGCGCAGCCACCACATCAACCGAATCCACCTCCAGCGAGATCTCCATCCGCCTTATCGAGGCGAACAGGTTAATCGCCAGCGGCATCGCCGAGCCGCCCGGCTTTTCGAACAAAAATGCCGGCCCGCCCCCTTTCACCCCCCTGTCGGCGAACTCCGTGATCTCCAGCCGCGGGTCCACCGGAAACGGCACCCGTTTCAGCTCCCCTTGCTTTTCAAGAGCTTGCAGGAATTCTCTTAGATCGTTGTAGGCCATGTTGAGCGTACCCCTTCTTCCATTTACTATGATGAAGTCTGAAATCATCAAGGAGCAAGGAGTCTGCATGTTTCATCGCGTTGCCCTCGTCACCGGAGCCAGCCGCGGAATCGGCCGCGACATCGCCCAGATGCTCTGCAAGTCGAACTTTGACATCGTCGTCGCCTCCCCCGAAGTCGAGAACAACGAGGCCGTCGCCGAATCCATCCGCGCCTGCGGCGGACGGGCCATGACCCTGAATCTTGACGTCAGTTCACAGGAATCGGTGAAGGAAGGCGTGGCCGCCGCACAGAAGGAGATGGGCCGCATCGATGTGCTGGTGAACAATGCCGGCATCACCCGCGACGCCCTCGCCATGCGCATGAAGGCCGCCGACTGGAACCTGGTCCTCCAGATCAACCTCACCGGCGCTTTCTTTGTCGCCCAGGCCGTCATTCCGGCCATGGTGAAGGAACGCTGGGGCCGCATCATTAACATCGCCTCGGTTGTCGGCGAGATGGGCAATGCCGGTCAGGCCAACTATGTCGCCTCCAAGGCCGGCTTGATCGGCCTCACCAAGTGCCTGGCAAAGGAACTCGCCAGCCGCAACATCACTGTCAACGCCATCGCCCCCGGCTTCATCGAGACCGACATGACCGCCGTGCTGCCGCAGGAGGTCCGCGACCAGATGATGGCCAATATCCCGCTGAAACGCTTCGGCAAGCCCGCCGATGTCGCCAACGCGGTCAAGTTCCTGGCCAGCGAAGACGCCGCCTACATCACCGGAACGGTGATCAAGGTCAACGGCGGCATGTATATGTAGGCTGGCGAGTTACTCGCTCACCGCGCTGTAGCGTCCAGGGAGTATCGACAGGTAGTCCACCAGCCGGCGGCCCTTCTGTTCAGCCGCCGGACCCGCCTTATCGAGAATCGAGGTGGCAAACGCCGCGAACTGCCGGCCAAGTTCACTCGCCGGTTCCACGCATCGCCCCGACTGCAACGCCCGGTGTATGCCCTGGTAATCGTTGGAAAGGCACGTCATCACCGGCACGCCCAGCAGGTTCTCCACCTGCTCCGGAGTGATCACCGCGCGTTTGTGGTTGCGATTGAGCACCACCGAGATTCTGTCGCCAAGATCGATGTTGGCCAGGTATTTCAACTTCTCCCGCGCCAGGTGCAGCGTCGGGATCTCAGGCGTCACGATCATGAACACCCGCTTGGCTTCGTGCATGATCTCAACCGAGTACCGCTCCAGGTTGCCCGACAGATCGACACAGATCGCCTGGTGGTGGCGCCTGGCAAACTCCAGCAAATAGCGGATCTGGGTGCTGTCAACCCTGAACTCCGGATTCAAGCCGCCGGTCGGCAGCACCTCCATCGGCCCCTTCTTCGTCACCAACTGCGGCCATAGCGACTCATCCAGATTGTGCGCGTTCTGAGCCGCGTCCACAATCGTCCTCGATGGATTCAACTTCAACATGAAGCCCAGGATCCCCGACGTCAGATCCATGTCCATCAATAGTGTCGCCGTGTCTTTGTGTGTTCCCAGCGCCCAGGCTGTGTTCAAAGCCACGGTCGATGCGCCCACGCCTTGCTTCGCCGGCAGGAACGCGTAGAGTTGATCCGTGATGGTCAACTGAAGGGGATTCTTGGCGACAGCCTCCTCCACCCGAGCCATCGACTGGTATACCAGTTCGCGCACAAACGGCGCCGGGACGAACTCGCGGATCCCGTTCCGCATCAGTTCCATCAGCAGCGAGGGATCACAACTCCTCCCGATCGCCACAATCTGAACACCGCGCGCCTGCTGCTCAAGCGCCTTCACAATCTCCAGCAGCTTCGTCATCGATTCAGTGCTGGCAAACACAACCTGCGGCGCGTGCGCCATCACGATCCGCATCAGTTCGACATCGCCCGGATACCGGTCCACTTCCTTCAGCAGAACGACCTGGTTCGTCTCTTCCAGAGCATGCGTCAAGGCGTGGGCCAATTCCATGTCCGGGCAGATCAGCAGTCCCCTTAACATTGCAATCCTCCACCCTCAGAGTAGAGAAAGCGATTGAGTCCGGCAATCCGCAAACTAACTTAGTACTGTTGAGATTCCCCGACATTCGGACAGGTGAAATGTAAGGTGTTCTAGGGTCGATCCCTTAGCCCAAACGGGGTCAAATCCCCCGCCGGCCACCATACAGATCCACATGCAGCCGGGCGCAATACCGGTAGCCGGTCTCCTTGCACAGCTCCACCAGCCAACCCGCCCGCGCCCGGATCTCCTCCCGGTTGCGGCCCTCCGGCATCAGCAGAACGCGTTCGGGGGGTGCGCCGCAAAGTGCCACAATCGGCCTGATTTCGTCCAGGTCCTCAACCCGGGTTACGACAAACTTCAATTGATAGACATAGGTGTTCGTCAGATGTCGAAGAACCGGCTCATTCAGGCGCAACCGCTCGTGGACCGCGGCCCACCGGCCTCCGTCCCGTTCGAGCGGCGTCGAGTTGCTCAGTTTCGGGCTGATGCTCATCAGGTGGCAGGGCAACTCGGCCGGGACCGTGCCGGCGGTCTCCACCGTGATGTGTAAACCGAGATCATCCAATTGCCTGGCGAGATCAGGGAGTTCCGGCTGAACCATCGGCTCGCCGCCTGTGAGAACCACGTGGCGGTAGGCCGGGTACCGCTTCACCCACTCGATGATCCGGTCGAGGGACCAGTCGTCGCCTTCGGGAGCCCAGGATGTGTACGGCGTGTCGCACCAATGGCAACGCAGATTGCAGCCGCTCGACCGAACGAATAACGAAGGAACTCCGGCTAGAACCCCTTCTCCCTGGATGCTGGCAAAGACCTCGCTGATCTTCATAGGTTCGTTTGGTACGGAAGCGGATCGACGAGGCCAGCCTCGGCAAATCCGGCGAGACGGAGCCGGCAGGAGTCGCACTGGCCGCAAGCGCGGCCTGTGGAATCAGGATCATAGCAGGAATGGGTCAGGCTGTAATCGACGCCCAAAGAAACGCCGAGCCGGATGATGTCGGCCTTCGAAAGATGGATCAGGGGCGTGTGGATGTTCAGATCCATCGATCCTTCCACGCCGGCCCTGGTCGCCAGATTGGCCATGTGTCGATAGGCGTCGATGTATTCCGGCCGGCAGTCGGGATAGCCGGAGTAGTCTACCGCGTTTACACCCAGATAGATGTCCGAGGCGCCCAACACCTCCGCCCAGGCCAGGGCAAAGGAGAGAAAGATGGTGTTGCGGGCCGGGACATAAGTGATGGGGATTCCGTGGGCCATCTCGTCAGTGCCCCGGCCCTTGGGCACGTCGATGTCGCCGGTCAGCGCGGACCCGCCGAAGAGCCGCAGATCAATCCTTGATACCTGGTGGCTGGCCGCTCCCAGCGCGCGAGCGACGCGCCCGGCGGCTTGAAGTTCAACTTTATGTCTCTGGCCGTAATCAAATGAAAGCGCGTAAGTTATGAAACCGTCATGGCGAGCGCAAGCGAGGCTCGTCGCCGAGTCCAGCCCACCGCTCAACAGGCACACTGCCTTCCTCATCTGACCATCTCCTTCGGAATCCGGCTCGTCACCCACAGGCCAAGCACCGGGAAGATGAGCAGCATCTCCAGGGCGAAACCAAGCGAGGTCCGGTCAGAGATCCACCCCGTCAGTGGAATAAAGACCATGCCCGCCGTCCCCCAGGCGAATCCCATCATGAGCGCCGAAACCGCACCCGATTGAGACGGTACAAGTTCTTGCGCAACAACAACATTCACGGGAATGGTAAACATGAGGATGAATCCGCCAAACGCCAGCATCACGTAGGAAAGCAACCCTGTCGTGTGGAAGAAAGCGGCCAGGAACGGAACCGAGAACAGAAACGAAGCCATGATGACACGCCGCGCGCCGAAGCGGTCCGCCATGCCGCCGCCGATGAAACCGCCGATGGCGCCCACGGTCAGGTAACACGTGAGAACTGCTGCTGCAACTGTAAGACTCAAATGGAGTTGCGTGGTTAAATACAGCGCCAGAAACTGCGCGAAGCAAACTTGAACCGCGGATCGGAAGAAGACCGCCAGGAAGAGATAGGTAAGCGGTTTCCTGGCAGCTTTCAGTGCCGCGCTGTCGAAGGTCTGGCGGGCGGAGGCGGATTCGGGCGGATGCAGCGTAAAGAGAAGGAGAAGCGAAAACGCAATGGCCGGCAGCGCCGTCCACATCAACCATTCAAACCCAAACCTGGATATGAAGTATGAATAAAATGATGGGGATAGGGCAAATCCAAGCGTCCCCGCGCTGATGAAGACGGCCATCCACTGTCCCTTGTTCCTGCTGAAACCCGCCGCCGCCCAGGACGCGCCCTGAGGATGGAACGCGCTCACCGCCGCTCCTCCTGCAAACGCCGCCACGAGGGCCCATCCGAACGATGGCGTCAAACTGAGACTCGTCAGGAAAAGCGCCGCCAAGCCAGGGGCGAGCACGGTGAACATGCGGGACCGGACGCGGTCGCTCAGATAGCCGTAAAGGGGTTGGGTGACGGAACTGGAGAAGACGAGGAGTCCGCCGAGGAGTCCGGCTTGGGTGAAGCTGAGTTTGAGTTTTTCAACCAGGGCCGGTTGGAAGATGCCGAGCGCCCCGGCATGGAGGTCGACGAAGAAGTGGGCGAAGGAAAGCAGGAGGAGAGTCCGGACGGCGTCGCCCGCACGCGGCAGTCCGGCGGCTGGAGGGGCGATACTGACGGCTGAATCGGGACTCATTGGACCTGGGCAGGGTAATCTCCATTATAAGCAGCCATCCTGCATATCCCCGGCCGGATGCTCCCATGTAGACTGTGAACAATGAAGCCGCTGCGGACCTGCGCCATTATGCTGGCGGTCGCCCTCCTTTTTCTCATCGCCAACCGGGGCGCGTTCAAAGGCTACTTCTCAGCCGACGACTTGAACAATCTCGCCTGGACCTCCCATTCCTCGCCGGGCCATTTTATGGAAGGGTTGCTCACCCCGCGGTTCAGCGAGACCAACTACCGCCCCACCGGCCATTTCGTTTTCTACGCGCTCGGCAAGACGTTTGGGCTCGACTTCCGGCCGTTCGTCTGGCTGATCCAACTCCTTCATCTGGCCAACGTCGCCTTGCTCTGGTTCCTGCTCCGGCGGTTTGGAGCGGAGCGGAAGGGGGCGGCCACCGGGGCTTTGCTTTTCGCTTTCCACATGGCGTGCTTCGACGCTTACTGGAAGCCGATGTACGTTTTCGACCTGCTGGCCTGTTTCTGGATCATGACCACTTTGCTGCTCTACACCGGACGCGCCTGGTGGGCCGGAATCTTCACGTTCTGGTTGGCTTATAAGTCGAAGGAGATTGCTGTTGCGCTGCCCGCATTCCTAGTTGCGTATGATTACTATTTAGGAACGCGCAGGTGGTTGCGGGTCGTCCCTTATGCCGCGATTTCGGCCTGGTTCACGGTCCAGGCGCTCGCCCAGGTCGCGACCAAACGAACCAGCTACACCCTCCAGTTCACACCTGAGGCCTTTCTAAAGACGCTATCGTTTTATAGCTCGGAGATCCTGTTCATCCCCTACGCCGGGCTGGCCCTGGTCCTGGTGTACTACTTCGTCAAGAATCCGGGAGTTCGTTTGGGCGTGGCCGGAACGGCCCTGCTCCTGGGGCCGCTGTGGTTTCTGCCCGAGAGGATGTTTAGCGTTTACTTGTACTTGCCGCTGGTAGGCGTGGCCATCGCCGTGGCGTTCGCCGCTGACCGCTGGCGGTGGCGGGTGATCGCCGTCCTGTTTGCCCTGTGGATCCCCTACAACTATATGGTGATGAGGGAGAAGCGGAAGGCGACCCTGGCCATCGCCGATGAAAACCGGCCGTATGTGGAAGCCATCGGCCGGTTGCACGCAGCCCATCCGGAGTTGCTCAACCTCGTGACGAACGCCCAACCGCAGCACCTGGAATCCTGGGGCGTTGAGGGCGCGCTGCAATGGTTCTACCGAAGCCCGGATTTCAAACTCGCCCGGTCGGAGAGCGAGGACGGCAGGAAGCTGCTACGGGAAAAAGGGGTCGCGGTGATCGGCTGGAGTGTAGTTGAAAAGAAACTGGCGCTCGCGATACGCGATCCTGGCCAGCTGGAATTTACGCACTTCGAGTTTGGCGAGGCGGCGCCGATCTGGATTTTGCGCGACGGCTGGCTGTACTCCGGCGGCAAGTTCCGCTGGACCGCCGTGCGGGCTTCGGCCGAGTTGCGGCGACCGGCCGGGGCCAGGTTTTTCGAAGCGACGATCAACATCAGTCCAAGGCAGTTGAACGATCAGGGAACCGTGGCGATCGAAGCGGTGGTGGATGGCGAACCGCTCGGCGTCCGCCGGTTCACCACCAACGGCTGGCTGACCGAGCGCTGGGCGCTGAAGCCGGACAGGGAGAAAGTGGTCACCATCGAACTCCGCTTCCCTGCCCCCTACCGGCCATCGGGACACAACGGCGAACCGCTGGGCGCGCCCGTGGCCGGATTCGGCTTCATCGAGTGATCCGCGCTTCGGGGCGCGATTCGTAGGATGATATTAACAATGAGTCTGAGCCAGAGATTGCGAGCCATGGGCGTGGTCGGCGCGGGCGGTGCGGGATTCCCGACTTCGGTGAAAGCCGAGTCGAAAGTCGAGTACCTGCTCGCCAACGGCGCCGAGTGCGAGCCGCTGCTGCACAAAGACTACGAGATCATGAAGAATTTCCCCGCCCCGATCATCGAGGGGATGAAGGCGATGCGGGCGGCGACCGAGGCGCGGACCGCGCTGTTCGGCATCAAGGAAAAGAACAAGGGCGCCGTCGACGCCATCCTGCCGCTGGCTGAAGCCGCGGGCATCGGGATGACGTATCTCGGCGATTTCTATCCCTCGGGCGACGAATACGAACTGGTCTACACGGCGACGGGGCGGCTGATCCCGGCGGGCGGCATTCCGCTGCAAGTCGGCTGCGTGGTAAACAACGTCGAAACCTTTTATAACGTCCATGAAGCCGCCGAGGGGCGGCCGGTGACGAGGAAGTTCGTTTCGATCAACGGCGCGGTGAATCGGCCAGCGAGTTTCTGGGTTCCCGTCGGCACGCCGTTTAAGGATCTGATCGAAATGGCGGGCGGCATGACGGTGGACGATGCCGGACTGTTCGTTTCGGGCCTGATGATGGGCACGCTGAGTTTCGACATGGATCAGCCGGTCACAAAGACGATGGGCGGGCTGATCGTGCTGCCGGCGGAGCATACGCTGGTCGAGCGGAAGATGAGGCCGAAGGAGGCGATGGCGAAGATCGGCAGGTCGGCCTGCGACCAGTGCAGCTACTGCACGGAGTTTTGCCCGCGGTATCTGTTGGGTTATGACGTTCAGCCGCACAAGGTGATGCGGACGCTCGGATTCACGCTGGCCGGGGCGGACAACTGGAACCAGTGGGCACAGCTCTGCTGCGCCTGCGGGCTTTGCACGCTGTATGCGTGTCCGGAAGATCTGTTCCCGAAAGAGGCTTGCGACCAGGCGAAGGTGGATCTGAAAACTGCCGGGATCAAGTTCGTCCAGGAGCGGCCCGTGAAGGTGCATCCGATGAAGGAGTACAGGCGGGTTCCGCTGGAGCAGTTGAGGCAGCGGCTCAATGTGGAGCGGTATGAAGCGCCGACGCCATACACGGCGAAAGAGCCGGAGCCTGAGCGGGTCCGGATCCTGACGCGCCAACATGCGGGCAAGCCGGCGACGGTGGTGGTGCAGACGGGCGACAGGGTGAAGATCGGGCAGGCCGTCGGGCGGATGAACGAGGGCGAGTTGGGCGCTGACGTCCATGCGAGCATCGACGGTACGGTGACGGCGGCGACGGCGGAATTTGTGGAGATTTCGAGATGAGCTATTCGATCGGACTAATTGAACTGTCGAGCATCGCGGCGGGATTCGAGGTATGCGACGCGATGCTGAAGGAGTCCGATGTCGAACTGGTTCTGGCACGGACGATTTGCAGCGGCAAGTACATGGTGATGGTGAAGGGCGACGTGGCGGCGGTGGAGTCGGCTGTGCGGGCGGGCCGGACGCAGAACGAATTCAGCGTGATCGACACGTTTGTGATTCCGAATGTGGATGAGTCGATTTTCCCGGCGATCGCCGGAACGTTGAAGACGGGCACGATGGAGGCGATCGGGATTATCGAGTCGTTTTCGGTGGCGAGTCTGATCGAGGGCGCCGATCAGATGGTGAAATCGGCGAATGTCAGGTTGATGGAAGTGCGGCTGGCGATGGCTTTGGGGGGGAAGGCGTTCGCTGTGGTGACGGGGAGCGTTTCGGCGGTGAAGAGCGCGGTGGAGGCGGGGGCTCAGGTGATTGGGCGGAAGGGGTTGCTGGTGAATAAGGTTGTGATTCCGAATCCGCGGCCGGAGTTGTTGAGCGAACTGATCTGAACGGCGAGCTGCGAGGCGTACGGGGCTGAAAGTCCACCTCAGTCCCGCGGCTCGCCCGGGAACAAACCGGGTTGTTCTGCCTTCGATTTGCGCTCGGCCCTGGAGAACGTGGCTTCACGATACGGCGGGAACTCGAATCGCTTGCCCGCGAGGATCTCGGCGATTGTCCGTATCTGGATGCGCGGGAACCGGCCTGGGAGTTCGGGCGGCTGATAGAAGCCGGCCGCGGCAGCCTCTTTCTTCATAGGAGCCGTCGGCTCCTCAAGCGTGAGGAAAGCGCCTATCGCCGCCTTCTCCCGTTCCATCGTGCCCTTCAGATCGCGGATATGGTGAACGCCAACGTGCCCGCTCTTGACCTGGACGATGAGCTTTTTCGCCTGGCCGCTTTTGTCGTCGAAGAAGTAGATGTACCCGTCGACGCCGGTATCAGCGCCCTTCTTCCGGTCCTTCGCAGGACGCGCGTTCACAAGATCAACCGCCCACCACTCGAACTGAAACGGGTCGATGTTCTTCAACGCCACGGCGCCGGCAAGATCGTTGGGAGCGCCGTGGACCACGTACGGGGCGAGATCACCGAGGAAGTTATCGCGCAGGCGGCGTTGCACGAGGTTGATGGCAAGGTAGGTGATGTCGATACCGATCCAACGCCGCTTCAACCGTTCGGCCACGGCGACGGCGGTTCCGCAACCGCAGAACGGGTCCATGACAACGTCACCTTCGTTAGAACTGGTCCGGATGATACGTTCCAACAACGATTCCGGTTTTTGGGTTGGGTATCCGAGACGTTCCTGGGCTTGCGCTCCAATTGGAGAAATATCTGTCCACACGTCTTGAAGCGGCACTCCAGGCATTTCATCGAGGTAACGCTTGTATTGAGGAACCGCGCCCGGAGAGGTCTGAATCACCCGGCCCTGGCGGATCAGCAGGTCCATCTTCACCCGGCTATAACGCCAAAAGCGCGTGACCCCCATGACCTCGTACTGGGGATTCCCCTTCGCCGCTCCCCCTGGACCAGCCAGGTTGTCGAGGCGGTACCTCCGCCCCGTCTCTGGCTCGACATGGCGATAGAACCCATCGAGATACTGTTCGTCATAGGGCGTGTACAAAGGGTTCCATGTCTGTAGCCCATTCACCTTCGAGTAGAAGAAGATTACGTCGTGGATGCGTCCATGCTGACGTCTGCCCTGCTTGCCGTCGCTGTGGGCGCTGCTGCGTTTCCAGATGATCTCGGTCTTGAAATTGTCCACCCCGAAGATGGCGTCCATGACCAACTTCAGGTAATGGCTGGCGGTGGGGTCGCAGTGAAGGTAGATGCTTCCGGTGGACTTCAGTACCCTATGCATCTCGACCAGGCGAGCCGCCATCATGACCAGATAAGCCATCACATCGTTGTGTCCAAGGAACGAGAGGAGCGCCTGGAGCAGATCGGCGAGTTTCGGGGGGCCGGACGTCACGAGGTCTTCATACACAGCCGCGCTCTCGTGGGTCCAGTGCCAGGTATCGTCGAAGGCCCGGATCTGCGCCGCCGACTCCTCGCCACCCTTCTCCTTGAATAGAACGTTGTAGTTTGCGTTCGAGTTGAAGGGGGGATCAAGATAGATCAGATCCACGGATTCCGCCGGGATCTCCTCACGCAGGATTTTGAGATTGTCGCCGAAGTAGAGCCGGTTCTTCCACATGGACATAGAATAAGTATTCTACCGCTTCCACATTGGGTTTCTGATGGCAAAAGTTCCACCCTGTGTTGAGCGGAACTCACCCGCAGGCGTCGATGGGCTGCCCGCAGACCGGCCGGGAGGCCGGTCCCACATCACGGCAGCATAGGCAGGGAGTTTGGGCGTTTGCCGGTCAAAGAGAAGATGGCCGCGGCTAGGGCGGGGGCGGTTAGGGTGATGCCGGCTTCTCCGGCCCCGGCGGGGGTGATTTCGCGGCGGTCGAGGATGTGGACATCCATTTTGGGGATGTCGCTGAAGCGGGGGACGCGGTAGTTGGTCAGGCGGGTGGTTAGCTGACGGGTGGAGTCGAATTCGAGACGTTCCCAGAGCGCTCCGCCGATGCCCATGATGAGTGCTCCCTGGACCTGATTTTGCAGGTTCGACGGGTTCAAGGCCGCGCCGAAATCGGCGACGCAGGTCATTCGCAGGATGCGGAACGGCTCGCTCGCGCATTCGACGAAGAGGGCCATGCGGCCTTCTTTTTCAAGGTTGCAGGCGAGGCCGACGCCGGGTTTGCGGCCTTTGTAGCCGAAGCGCTCGGCGGCGAGCGAGAGGGCGGCTTTCAGACGCTCGTCGGCGATTTGGGCGAGGCGGTATTCGAGGGGATCGCGGTTCAAGGCCGAGGCCCATTCGTCGATGGTGGACTCGCGGGCGAAGTTGTTGCCGGTGGCGGCGAGGGAGCGGTAGGAGCCCTGGCGCAAGGGCGACCGGACGGACCAGAATTCGCTGGACTGGTTGGCGAAATCGTAGGGCGGACGAAGGCCGGGCGCGCCGGCATTGTAGTTACGGTGGCGATATGAGACGATTCGGCCCGCGCTATCGACGCCGGTCTCTGTTTCGATCAGGGCGGCGGGGCGCGGCAGGGGGTAGATGAACTCGTCGGCGCGCGACCATTCGACGCGCACGGTTTTGCCGCTGGCTTTGGCTAGAAACGCGGCCTCGATTTCGACGTCGGCGCGCTGCTTGCAGCCGAATCCGCCGCCGGGCGGGTCGGGGATGATGCGGACATCGGTCTCCTTCATGCCCAGCGCCTTGGCGACTTCGGCGCGGACGACGAAGGGGGCCTGCTTGCCGCAGCGGATGGTCAGACGGCCGTCGGCGGTGAACCAGGCGATGGCGGAGCGCGGTTCGAGAACGACGTGGGCGATGGGGGCGAGCGTGAAGCTGAGCGATTTGTTTTGGGCAGCGGCTTTCAGCGCCGCCGCCGCGTCGCCGCGGTGGATGAGGGGCGGATAGCGGGCCTGGTTGTTTTCGACAGGCGGCTTGGCCTCGGCCTTGAAAGCGGCAATCATCTGATCGAAGGCGGGGAGCGGTTCATGGGACCACTCCGCTTTCGCCTTTGCCGCGAGAGCGCGGGCCTGCTGGAGAGTGGGGGCGCAGACGCCGGCGAAGTCGCCTTCGCGGATGACGCCTTCGCCTGTAGCCTTGACGAGTTTCGTGCGGTATTCGGGAGAGCGCAGGACGACGCCGTGCCACATGAGGTCGACTTTGACGTCGCTGTTGAATTTGAACGCGCCGGTGACGATGTCGCGGCCGTTGAGGTTGTTGTGGGAATGGCCGAGGACGGCCCATTCCCTGGGTTCACGAAGGGGAGCGCCACGGAGTTCAGCGGCGGCATTGCGCATGGCCGGGACGGTTTCGGGGGTGGTGAGCGAGGCCCAGGTGCCGCCGTCGTCGGGGGTGAGATCGGTGTCGCCCATGACCAAACGAACCTGTTCGATCGGGATGCCGAGTTCGTTGGCGACGCATTGGGACAGCAGCGTTCGCAGGCCCTGGCCCATGTCGATTTTGCCGGTGAAGGCTTCGATACCGCCGCCGGCGGCGCGGCGGACGCGAAGGCGGGTTTCGGCGCCCTGGAGCGAGATGGGGATGGTGAGGGAGGCTCCGGAGGCGAGGAGTTTCAGGAACTCGCGGCGCTTGTATTCGAGAAGGAGCGTGAGGTCAGCCACGGCGCATCACCTCGGCGGCGGCGCGGACGGCCTGGACGATGCGCGGCTGAGAACCGCAACGGCAGAAATGGCCTTCGAGGGCGCGTTTGACGGATGGTTCATCAGGCGACCGGTCGCGGGCGAGAAGTCCGGCGGCGCCCATGATCATGCCGGGGGTGCAGTAGCCGCACTGGTAGGCTTCGTGGTCGAGGAAGGCCTGTTGCAGCGGGTGAAGCGCTCCTGCGCGGGCCATGCCTTCGATGGTTGTGACCTGCTTACCGGCGGCGCGGGCGGCGGGCGTGATGCAGGAGCGGATGGGGCGGCCGTCGAGCAGGACGGTGCAACTGAGGCAGACGCCTTCGCGGCAACCGGGCTTGGTTCCGGTCAGATTCATTTGGTCGCGAAGAACGTCGACGAGTCTGGCGTTGGCGGGGGCGTCGACGGTCTGGCGGGTTCCGTTGATCGTCAGTGTGATTCTGGGCATGGCTGGATGTGGCTCGCCGGGGAAGATAGTTCGTTTGGACAAGAGGCGGCTTTTTCGATGGTCGAGCCAGGCTGCGTTGCGGCGGACGGGCTGAAGCCCTTTGCCGGCTGAAGCCTGCCCCACCGGGACATCGGAGCTTCCGTTCCGGCGTGTTGCGGGTGACGGTCTGGGAGCATGGCCACAGCATACATGAGGATATGGCTGATATGCTGTTGACCTATGAGCGCACCTGCCCAAGCCCCGCCGCCGCCAAAGCGGATCCTTTCGATCGACGCTTTGCGCGGCCTGGTGATGGCGCTCATGCTGGCCGAGGTGATGCGTCTGCCGTCGCTGCCGAGGGCTTTTCCGGAATCGTGGCTGGCGGCGGTGCTGGCATTTCACCAATCGCATGTGGCGTGGGCGTGGGGATCGCTGCACGACATGATCCAACCGGGGTTTTCGTTCCTGGTGGGGGCGGCGCTGCCGTTTTCGATCCTGGCCCGTCAGGCAAAGGGGCAGAGCTTCCGGTTGATGTGCGCCCATGCGCTTTGGCGGTCGTTTCTACTGATCGCGCTGGGAATTTTTCTGCGGTCGTTTGGCCGTCCGATGACGAACTACACGTTTGAGGACACGTTGACGCAGATCGGACTGGGGTACTTCGCACTGTTCCTGTTGGGATTCGTTTCGGTACGCAAACAGGTGGCGGCGCTGGTTGTGGTGCTGGCGGGCTACTGGGCGGCGTTCGCCCTGTTCCCTGCCCCTGGGGCGGCGTTCGACTATGCGCGCGTGGGCGTGCCGGCCGACTGGCAGCAGCACTATTCGGGATTGATGAGCCACTGGAATAAGAATTCGAACCTGGCATGGGGGTTCGACACGTGGTTCATGAACCTGTTTCCGAGAGTGAAGCCGTTTGAGTTCAATGGAGGCGGATACTCGACACTGAGTTTCATCCCGACTCTGGGGACGATGATTCTGGGTTTGCTGGCCGGGGAGTGGCTGAAATCAGGGAAGACGCAGTTGGAGAAATTGCGCGGGATGGCGGTGGCGGGCGTGGCCCTGATTGCGGCGGGCTGGCTGTTGCATGCCGCCGGGATCTGCCCGGTGGTGAAGCGGATCTGGACTCCGGCGTTCACGCTTTGGAGCGGGGGGATTGTGGTGCTGATGCTGGCGGGGTTCTATGCGTTGATGGAGCTTAAGGGTTGGGTTAAGTGGGCGTTTCCGCTGATGATTGTGGGCATGAATTCGATTGCCGCGTATGTGATGGCGCACACCATGGAGGGCTTCATTCTGGGGGCTTTCGACACGCATCTGGGGGCGGGCTTCTTTGGGTTCCTTGGCGCGGGGATGATGCCGGTTCTGCGCGGCGGGGCGGTGCTGGTGGTGTTCTGGCTGATCCTGTATTGGATGCACAAGAAGCGGATCTTGATCAAGATCTGAGGGCCTACCGCGGGTTCACCCGTTTGAACGAGAGGCTGTCCGACACTGCCCTGGCGTCCAGCCCGTACTTGGCCAGGAATGCGTTGATCGCCGCGCTGCCTGCTGTAATCACCGGCTTGTCATTCACCATCGTGAAGGCCAGTTCTTTTTGCGAGCTCACCTGGCTGCGCAGCCATTCTGAATCCAGCCAGTGGAACTTGACCGCATCCGAGGTCTTTTCCACCAACATGAAGAAATGGCCCGGAACCGCCATGTCCGGCCGCCTGGTTGTCACCAGGTCAAAGACCAGCCGGCCGCCCACCTTGACCAGTTGTCCCTTGAGACGTAGCGGCTCATCGTCCTCTTCGCCAGGGATCCACACGATGTCGTAGTCTTTGTTCTGAGCTGAACCCGCGCGAATCAGGGCGATTCCTTTGCAATCCCTGTCCGTGCACGACCACTCACCGGTTAGCCCCTCGTCGAAAACCGTTGTTTCCTTGGTACCGAGAGGATGGACCGACAAGAGGTCGGTGCACCCAGGCAACAGCAGCATCAAAACCATCGCGCAAACGAACAGGAGCACCCGCATTTTGTTTCACCTCTTTTGCAGACTTACCTTTTTGATGTCCGCTCCGGGTCCAGTATGCGCCCATACTCGTTGCCTCTGTCAATGGAGCACAGGCCGTTGCCGGATGTACGATCAGCGTGCCGCGAGGCACTAACCGCCCTCCGCGCAAGCGATGCTATGGCACCACAGTGATGCTCTCCCAGCGCCGGTCACTGGCCCGGCCGATGAAAAACAAAGGGATGGCAGAAATGCCGATGGCTATTCCGGCAAGCATGAGTCCACCGCCCTGGAATGCACCCTTGGCACCGCCCGCACCGGCGATCGCCGCTCCGGCGCCAAGCGGGATGGTGGCGGCCAGAAGTTGCCCCCTCACCCGGTTCTTCCTCAGTTCAGGAGTTCTCACTGAGCTACGCGGTACCGTCAGTTCGCCCTTCGGGTGCGCCTGCGGGTTGCTGCTCCTGGACACCTGCAGCACCAGGCTGTCCTCGGTGAATCGTACCCCGTTTCCCTCAACAACTGTAGAGTCCGGAAGGACAAGCCGGACCGTCCAATCGCTCCTCACCTCCTGCGAGAGTTCGCTCCAACTCTTCTTTGAGTACTCCGCGGCGTGGACTTGCGGCACGGCCAAGAACAGGGCCAGCGTTAATGCGATCTGGGCCCGAAGCAGCATGCGAACCCTCCTTCTCAGGCTTGCCTACTGTGGGCCGACTCCTGAGGCGTGTCAATCCAATTTCCCACGTTGAAACTGGGACGTGAGGTGCGCCTGGGAGCGTCTCACTCGCACGCGCTCCCCTGGGCGTCTTGCGCGCGGTCCCCATGATAGTGGCGACCGGAACCCGCTCTCTTCGTTCGCGGCCTGCGCGTTTATGAGGCTGCGAACGCAGAGAGCAGGTCCGCCGCGCAGTTGAGATTGGAGATCAGAACCCGCTCTCTTCGTTCGCGGTTCCAGGCGATGGGGCGCCGCGGCGCGGGTTTAATCGCAAACGGCGGGATCAGGGCCATGGGGACACCCCGGAAAGCAGTCTGGCCAACTGCCGGTATGCCAACGAGGACTGGGATTCACCCATCGCTGCTGTACGAGTCGATGACCATCTTCCAGCCGCCAGCCGTATCGCGGCGGTACACGGCGACATATTTCCCCTTTTCCTCACGCGCCGCCTCACCCGCCGGCTGCAGCATTATAGTGTTGTAGCCGAAGGCATACGCCAGGTCGCCCGATACTTCGACGTGCGTCGTGTCGAGCGTAATGGCTTGCACAGGCCCAGCGAGAGCCGCCTGGTAAAACGCCAGAATCTCGGACTTCCCAGCGATGACCGGCTGCCCCGGCATCAGAATCCGGGCATCGTCGGCATACATTGACGCAACTCGTGCGGCGCTCTTCGCTGCCACGTTCTCCATGAATTCGCGATCCATCGCACGGATTGTGCGGACCGCCTCTTCCACACCACCTTCTGTCGTTGCCATACTACTGCCTCTCTTGCCTTCCTCGGGGAAAGCCACAGCGAGTATAGCTCCGGTCGAGGAGAGTGTGTGCGGGAGAGTTTCACCCATTGACACCGGGAGCGGCGGGGCGCATGCTTTCGTTGGGCCGGGCGCCAGGTTGGGAGTCCCGGTTGTAGGCTCCTGCGGAAATCCCGACCTGAAGGCGCGCGGCTTCGATGCTGATTTGATTCGCACCGCATGCCGGGCGCTCAAGTGGATGATCCGCGTGACGAGGGCTTGGCCCTCTTCCCGTTCCTGACTCCGCCTGCCATTCCGGGCAGACGCGGCACAGAGGTATCCGATGAAAGGAACGTGCCTTTTTCTATTGATCAGCATGTGGATTTCCGCTCATGCCTGTCTGGCTGCGGACGAGGTAAACCGGTCATGGGAGGAGCTGATGCAAAAACTCGTCCCAGGGAAGGTCGTGACGGTGACGCGGATGAACTCCGCCAATGTAGGGGGAAAGCTCACCCAGATTACAGCGGATTCTATTACGGTGCAGGGGGCGGTGGGGGGAGCGCAAACATTCGAGCGAGGGGACGTGTTCCGGGTGCGCTACTCGAACATCCGGGTGAATCGGGGACTGAAGGTCATGTTGATCGGAGGGGCGGTCAGCGCCGTTGCATGTGTACTCAACGAGTTCCGCTACCCGGAGGAGAATCAGTCCAAAATCGAGGCGGCAGTGATATGCCCGATATTCATCGGGATTCCCGGCGGCTTCATCGCGGGTGCGGCGGCGGTGGGGATCTCCATTGGATAGCCTCCTATGCCAGCGCTTTTAGCGCCGTGGCTGCATCCCGATGCGCGCGGAAGGTGGAAAAAATATAACCACTTGAGGCTGGACGCGCTCTCTTTCGATCCATATAATCGATCTGGCTTTACATTCCAGCCTGACACGGTCTGGATGGCTAGTTGTTCTCAGGGGTTCGGGGCGCCACGTCCGGAGACCAGGTTATTGGGACCTGGAACGAAGTTAGGATCAAGGAGACATATGTCGAAAAAAATGATCATGGTGCTGGCGGCTGTGACGCTGCTGGCATTGTCTTTGCCGGCTCAGAATGTCTCGAGCAGTCTGACCGGCGTACTCGTCGATTCCAGCGGGGCAGCGATTCCCGGAGCCGAACTCACAGTGGTGAACCAGGCCACGGGCGCGTCGCTGAAAGCAAAAACGGGGACCGATGGCGGGTTCACGTTCCCGAACCTGCTTGCGGGACGGTACACGTTCTCGGCGAAGATCACCGGTTTCAAGACGCTTGAGACCAAGGACATCAACATCACATCGGGCGAGATCCGCTCGCTGGGCAACCTCGCCATGCAAGTGGGCGAGGTCCGCGAGAGTATCAGCGTTGAAGCGGCGGCCGTGGCGGTGCAGACCTCCAGTTCGGAGAAGTCCGGCCTCGTCACCGGTTCGCAACTCAACGACATCGCCGTCCGGGGCCGCGATTTCTTCACTTACCTTGCAACGATTCCAGGTGTCGTCGACAACTTCTCGCAGCGCCGCGAGACGGCGTCGCCGGACGCCATCCGGGGCACGTTCATCAACGGCGGGCGCGAGAACCAGAAGAACTTCAACGTCGATGGCGTCACGGCCATGGACACGGGTTCGAACTCGACCATTCACTTCCAGCCGAATATGGATGCGATTTCGGAAGTGAAGGTCATGACTTCGAACTACCAGGCCGAGTTCGGCCGCAACGGGTCGGGAGTGATCACGGTGATCACCAAGGGCGGATCGCGCGACTTCCATGGCTCGGCATACTACTTCTACCGGCACGAGTCGATGAACGCCAATTCGTTCTTCAATAACCGCACCGCGACGAAGAAGGCGCCGTACCGCTACCGCATCAACGGCTATTCGATCGGCGGCCCGGTCTTCATTCCGAAGACGTTCAACACGACGCGCGACAAGCTGTTCTTCTTCTGGTCGCAGGAGTATGTCGGCATGAGGAGGGACTACGGGACGCGCTTCGTCAACATGCCGTCGGCGATCGAGCGCAACGGCGACTTTTCGAACTCACGCGACACCAACGGCGCGCTGATCCTGGTGAGAGATCCGCTGTCGGCGGTGAATTTCCCTGGCAACGTGATCCCGTCTCCACGGTTTTCCGCGCTCGGCAGGAGCATGTTGAGCTTCTTCCCGACGCCGAACTACACCGATCCCGACCCAAGCCTGGTCTTTCAGCGCAACTACCGCTCGCAGTACTCCGGCGCGTACCCGAAACGGCAGGACATGATCCGCTTCGACGGCAACTTCTGGTCGTCGTTGCAGTTCTACTACCGCTTCCTGCGCGACAAGGACGAGCAGGACACGCCGTATGGCATGTGGGTGAACGGCGGCCTCAACTACGCCCTCACGCCGACCCGATTCGGACAGCCGGGCAAGGGCCACGTGATGCGGTTGAACAAGATCTTCTCGCCGACTTTCATCAACGAGTTCACGTTCGGCAAGAGCTTCAACCGCCTCTACTTCAAGCCCGTCGATGAAACCGCCATGACCCGGGCCAAGGTCGGCAATCCGGCCCAGTGGTACAAGGACGACTATATCGCGGAGTCCTACGCGCCGAACATCATCTTCGGAGGCCAGCCGTCCAATCCGGTCAACTTCAGTTGGGGCAACATCCCGTATACGAACTACAACAACGTGTATTCGTTCGTCGACAACGTCACGATGATTCGCGGATCGCACACGATCAAAGTGGGCGCCTACATCGAGCGCACGGGCAAGTTCCAGGTGGGCGGCGGCAACTACCGCGGCAACTTCAATTTTTCGCGCGACACGAACAACCCGTTCGACTCGAACCACTCGTTCGCCAACGCGCTGCTGGGCAATTTCCAGTCGTATTCGGAAGCGACCAAGCGCGTCGATGGCGATTGGTGGTTCTGGAACGCCGAGTGGTACATCCAGGACAACTGGCGCGTCAACAAACGGCTGTCGGTCGACTACGGGATGCGGGTCTACCACCTGCCGCCGATGATCGACAAGAACCTGACGCTGTCGTCGTTCGATCCGGGCTTGTACAGCCGGTCGAAGGTGGCATCGCTGTATATGCCGGCGATCAACCCGCAGGGCAGGCGCGTGGCGCAGAACCCGCTGACGGGCGAATACGCCGCGGCTCCGCTGATCGGGCTGTTCGTTCCCGGCTCCGGCCAGACCGCGCCCGGCATGAAGACAGGCGGGGTGGATGGAGTGCCTGGCGGGCTGTATGACGCGCCAAAGACCGCCTGGGGTCCGCGTGTCGGCTTCGCCCTGGACGTCTTTGGCAATGGAAGAACGGCCCTTCGCGGCGGATTTGGCATGTTCAAGGACCGTCTGCAGGGCAACCCGACGTTCAACCTGAACGGCCAGCCTCCGGTGGCTTTCTCGCCGACGCTCTGGTACGGCGATCTCGCCACCTACGCATCGTCGCCGGGCGCCATCGGGCCCTCCGGCAGCAACATGCTGTCCGGTTACAACGATCAGGCCACGACGCTGAACTTCTCGTTGGGCCTGCAACAGCAGATCTGGGGCACGGTTCTGGACGCGTCCTACGTCGGCTCACAGGCCCGCCACCAGATGGCCAGCCTCAACATCAATCCGATCGCGATGTACGCCCGGTTCGATCCGAAGAACTTCGATCCGACCAGGGCGGGACTTCCGCTGCCCGATGTCTTTATCCGCCCCTACTTCGGGCATAACGACATCAACTACCGCTACAACGGAGTCAGTTCGGGCTACAACTCGTTCCAGTTCTCGGCCAACCGCCGGTTCACGCGCGGGTTGCAGTTTGGCGTGGCTTACACATGGTCGCGCACGATGGGCGTGGCCAATGATGACACCTCCGGACTCAGCCCGTACTTCCCGTGGTCCACACGCAACTATGGGCCGTTGAGCTTCGACCGCCGCCAGATGTTCGTGGCCAACTAAATCTACGAGGTACCCAACCTGGGCAAGCGCTTCAACATGAGGCCGCTGGGATGGGTCACCGACAACTGGCAGATCAGCGGCATCACGTCGTTCATCTCCGGCGCTCCCTTCACGCCTGGCTTCTCGACAACCGACGGCCAGGACATCACCGGGTCGACGGAAGGCGCGCGCGTCAATATCGTTGGCGACACGTTCCTTCCGAAGGACAAGCGGACGTTCGCGATGAACTTCAACACCGCCGCGTTCGCCCGTCCGGCTCTGCGCGACTTCGGCAACGCGGGCCAGAACTCGATGTTCGGCCCAGGCGTGAACAACTTCGACATCTCGGTGTCGAAGCGCTTCCCGCTGTTCTCCGAGGCCCGCTATCTTCAGTTCCGCGGCGAGTTCTTCAACGTCTGGAACCACACGCAGTTCTCCGGCATGGACACCACCGCGCGGTTCAACCCCGCGGGGCAGCAGACAAACCTCAACTTCGGCGCCTTTACCGGCGGCCGTGACCCACGCCTCGTCCAGCTCAGTCTCAGACTGAACTTCTAACCAGGCGCGTGACCCAAAGCGCCGCCGGGGCTTCAACGCTCCGGCGGCGCTTGCTTTTCGTCGCGCCCCGCATTACGCTCCAGGACGTATGCCCAGGAAAAACGCTCCATCTGTTTCCGTTGCAGGACTGGTCGCGGCAATACGAACCTACTGCCGCGAGAACGCGCAGCCCGACAAGGCAAACAAGTGGGCGCGGTACTTTTCCGAGGGCTACGATTCGTGGGGGTTGCTCGACAAAGACCATCCGATCTTCTCCACGCAACAGGATGCCTGGGCCGCGGAGTATGCCGCGCTGGGACTGGATGGCTTCATTGAGGCGGGCTGCGAACTGTTCAAGAGCGGCAAGTACGAAGAGGGGGTTCTGTCGATCCGGTTCGTCAGGCCGTTCAAGGAGGAGATCAATGAGGCGCGGTTGGCAGCGATGGCAGGCTGGTTCGATGGCGGTGTGTGCAACTGGGCTCATGCCGATGTGATTTGCGGGGAACTGTTTTCGCCGCTGATTGAATCAGGCAGGTTGAGACCGGCGGCGTTCGCGGCCTGGCGCGCGTCGCCGCACCGGTTTCAACGGCGGGCGGCGGCGGTGGCGATGCTTGGGTTGCTCAAGAGAAAGGGCGGGCCGAAGAAGGCGCTGGCGTTTGTCGAGCCGATGATGAAGGACCAGGAGAAGGTGGTCCACCAGGGGTTGGGGTGGGTGGTGAAGGAGGTCTGGAAGCTTGAGCCGGAGTTGGCGGAGGAGTTCCTGTTGAAGTGGAAGGACAGGTCGGCGCGGCGGGTGATCTCGACGGCTTGTGAGAAGATGACGGCGGAGAAGAAGGCTCAGTTCAAGGCTTCACGCCGCAAAGCGTAAAACAGCGGCACGGCGGCGAGTTGACCGCAGACGCAGAAGGCGATCAGGGCGGGCATCGACCAGCCGTACATCAGGCCCATGGCCGCGCTGCCGGCAAACCAGGCCAGGCCGTATACAGCACTGAAAAGGCCGTAGGCCGCACCGCGTTTTTCGCCCGGCGCCAGCGTGGCCACGGCGGCTTTAAGGATGGATTCCTGCGCGCCCATGCCCACGCCCCAGAGGGCGACACCGGCGATTGCACCGGCCATTGTTCCGCTGAAGACCAGTGGCGCGAAGAAAGCGGCCAGGGCGGTGGGCAGGACAAGGACCACGAGTCCGAGCCGGTCAAACATCCGTCCGAAGACGAGGGCGGACAGGGCGTCGACGCCCATCGCGGTGGCGTAGAGCAGCGGGATCGTGGCCGGGGCCATCAGCGAAGTTTTCTCGAAATGGTAGGCGATGAGCGGGAAGTCCGCGGTGGCGGCTGCGACCAGAGCGACGCCGGACAAATAGATCCACATCGCCCGTTTCTGGCCCTTCGCCGCGGGGAGCGGTTTGGCAGCGGTCAAGCCGCCTGCCCTGGCATCGAGGACCCGCGCCGTGGCGAGGGTTCCAAGCGCCAGCAGCGCGGGGATCAACAGCCAGGCGAAACTCTGGCGATAGTCGCCCCTGCCGTGGAGGATGAAGGCGACGATGAGCGGTCCGGTGACAGCGCCGATCTGGTCCATCGCTTCGTGCAGGCCAAAACCCCAACCATGGCCGACATGCGACGTGGCGCGAGAGAGCAGCGCGTCCCGGGCAGGCGCGCGCAGCGACTTGCCGAAGCGTTCCGCGATCATGAGGGCGGCGGCTGACGGCCAGTGACCGGCGAGCGCCAATGCGGGAACGGCGAGGAGATTGATGGCGTAGCCGAGGAACGTGATCGTCCAATAGCGGCCGGTGCGGTCGGCGATGATGCCCGAGACGAGGCGGAATCCGTAGCCGACAAGCTCGCCGAATCCGGCTATGAGCCCCACCGCCACAGCGGGCGCGGAGAGCGAGGCGAGGAAGGGTCCGGTGACCGAGCGGGCGCCCTCGTAGGTGATGTCGGACAGCAGGCTCACGACACCCATCAGCACGATGAATGAAATCGCGCGGCGACGCATGAGCTATTCCTCCTCTATCAGTTGAGCCGGTACGACGCGCTCGCCCTTGCTGAACACGGCGATGAAGCGCCCGGCGACCCGGGGCCGGGGTCGCAAAGGCCGCGGATGGGCATCGCCGGCTCGATCATGCCGGTTTTACTGAGCGGCGAGGACGGCGATGCAGGCGCGCATGAAGGCCGGCAGGTCGGCGGGTTTGCGCGACGAGACGAGGTTGCGGTCGACGACGACTTCAGCGTCTTCCCAGATGGCGCCGGCGTGTTCGACATCGTCCTTGATGGCGAAAAACGACGTGCACTTGCGTCCGGTCAGGATCTTGGCCGAACAGCAGCACCAGAGGCCGTGGCAGATGGCGGCGACGAGTTTGCCCTGTTTGTCGAAATCGGCGACGAACTGGTTGGCTTTGGGGTGGCGGCGGATGAAGTCGGGGGCGAAACCGCCAGGGCAGACGATGCCGTCGTAGCCGGAGGCGGAAACTTCGTCGTAACTCAGATCCGAGACGGCCGGGTAGCCGACCTTTGAAGGATAGGTTTTGCCCTTTTCCGCGCCGATGAGGTGGACCTCGGCGCCGGCCTCGATGAGCCTGTAATACGGGTACCAGACTTCCATTTCCTGATACTGCTGGTCGACCAGAACGGCGACTTTTTTGCCCTTGAGTTCCATGAGTGTAGTTTAACGTCTCCAGGCGGGCTACTTTACGCAGTGGCCATATTCGTTGATTCGGGCGAGGCGTTGGAAGTGGTCGAAGACGATGCGCGCGGCGCCCTGGATGGGGTTTGGCGCGTTCTCGCCGAGTGCCGCCGACGCCACGGCGAGGACGAAGGGCCGGTCTTTCAGATAGACGATGGCTGTCTCGGTATGGACGCCGGGGATGCCGCCGGGTTTCGACGCGACTTCGATCTCCTGGGGAACAACCTCGCGTACCGCCGCCTTGACGGTTTTCAGGAGCGCGAGGATATCGGTCGAGCCGGCAAGCTTGCCGTGATGGATCATCGCGGCGAGACGCGCCATTTCAAGGGGCGTGGAAGTGTTCTCGTCGCCGCGGAGTGCGGCCGGCGTGTCCATCATGATGCGGCGCAGACGGGTCGACTTGAAACCCATCGACGCCATCAGCGTGTTGACTCGTTCCATGCCCACTTTGGCGATGAGGACGTTGGTCGCCGTGTTGTCGGAGTCGCGGACCATGAGGAGCGCGAGTTCATTGATGGTGAGGGACTGGGGGGCCACCTTGAGCTTGTTCTGGAGTTCGCCCGAACCGCCGACGGCATCCCTGGCTGTGAGTGGGACCTTCTCGTCGAGTTTCACCCGGCCGCCGGCGACGTCTTTGAATAATGTGACGAGGATGGGGATCTTGATTGCGGAGGCTTGGGCGAAGATGGTGTCGCCGTTCAGGGAGGAGGTGCGGCCGGAGGCGAGGTCGATGGCGGCGTAGCCGAACGCTCCGTCCACGGATCTGGCGTGGGCGGCCATGGTTTGTTCCAGGCGTTCGACGAGCAGGGACTCGACGCTTGATTGGGCATGAATCAGAGAGGCAAGCAGAAACAGGGCCAGACGCTTTGTCATAATCACACTGAAAGGATAGCTAAGGCGAATGATCTGGATATGGGTGGCGGCGGGGGCGGCGCTGGGCGGGGTGCTGCGCTATGGCGCGGGCGTGGGCGCCGGGCGGATGGGGCTGACGGCGTTCCCCTGGGCGACGCTTTTCGTCAATGTCCTTGGTTCGGCGATCATCGGGTTCTTCGCGACCGTGACGGGCGACCAGGGGCGCGTGGTGGCGCGGCCGGAGTTTCGGCTCTTCGTCATGACGGGCGTGTGCGGCGGATTCACGACGTTTTCCACCTTTAGCCTGGAGACGCTGAAGTTGATGGAAGACAGGGAGTGGATGCTGGCATCGGTGAACGCCGGCGCGTCGCTTGCGCTCTGCCTGTTGGCGGTTTTTGCCGGGGCGGCGGCCGGGGCATTTGTGAACCAGAAATAGGAGTCAATATGGAACCGATGACTCAGGCGAAGTTACTGCGGATCTTCGTCGGGGAGAGCGACCGTTCGCACCACCGGCCGGTCTATGAAGTGATCGTCGAACGCGCCCGGGCGGCGCATCTGGCCGGGGCCACGGTGCTGCGCGGACCGATGGGGTTTGGGCGGTCGTCGAAGCTGCACACCAGCAAGTTGCTGGAACTGAGTTCGGATATGTCGATCGTCATCGAGATTGTCGACAAACCGGAGAAGATTGACTCGTTCCTGCCGGAGCTTGACGGGTTGCTGACGGAATCGGGGGCGTCGGTTCTGGTCACGGTCGAACAGGTTCAGGTCCTGGCCTACGGAACCAAACGAACTTAGGCAGAGGTAAAGGCTGTGGAATCTGTCACTTAGTGATTATTAACAGGTCTTAACTGATTTGAGATTGGAGTAAAGGCTGGCAGCGGAGTCGCGCCATTTCCTAACGGAATCCGAAGGGAACGCCGATAGAGGGAAGAGGCGACTATGAACGCACGCACCCTCATCTGCATCCTGATCACCGCCGCGGCGGTCCTGACATTCTGCCCGTCTGCCTCCGGCCAGGCAGCCGCCTCGCCATCGGGACAGCCTCCAGCGGCTATCGCAGGAGAGGATCTTTGGTCGTATATCCTCCCCGGCGCCAAAGTGGTGGCGGGGATCGACTGGCAGCGGGCCAAGTCCTCCGACACGGGCGTCATGCTGATGAAGAAACTGCTGGCGACTCCCGGGGTCAAGAGCAAGATGACGGAGTCCGGCCTCGACTTCATCGACGGTTTCGACCGGCTTCTGATCAGCAGCCCTGGGCAGGGACCTGGCTCAGACGGAAAGAACATAGCGGTAATCGCCATCGCTGGCCGGTTTGACCGGGCAAAGCTGAAGAAATCCATGCCAGCCGGGACAGCCATCGAGCGATTACGGGGGATTGACCTGTTCGTCCCTCCGACGGCCAAAGCCGACGAGATGGTGGCGGGATGGGTCAGCGAGACTCTCATGCTGATGGGAGACCGCGAGTCGATCACGGAGGTATTGGACGCGCGGTCGGGTCTTAGCGACAGGGCGCTGCTCAGCCGGGCCAGGCAACTGGAGACTCAACACGAATTCTGGATGATCGCCGACGCGCCGCCCTATGTGGCCGCCGGATCCGGCCCAGGCGCGACCCAGGGGATCGACGACATCCGCAGCATGGAGATGGCGATCAGCCTGCGGCAGGGACTCGGGCTGAAGGCGAACTTCACGATGCCGGACGCCGAGAAGGCGCAGGGCGCGGCCATGTTGGCGCAGATGTTCACGGCGTTTCCGCCCAGTCCGAATCAGCAGGGATCGGCTCTGGGCGCGATCGCGAAGAACCTGGGCGTGAAAGTGGAAGGCCCGATGATTCGAGTGAACCTGAAGCTCTCGGTGGCTGAGTTGGAGCGCGCCGCCGTCGAGGTCCGGGCGGGACTGGAGGACGGATCGCGCCGGAGCCTGGAATCGCTGATTGGGGTGGGCGGGGGTGGATCATTGCCCCCTGGATCGCGTGCTGCCGTGCGCTCGGAGAGCGTGCGCAGTCTGCCCATGACAGCGCCTCCCGCGGCAGCCCCGGCGCAACCAGTGAAAAAGACGATCCGCATCGTCGGCCTGGACGAGGGCGTCAAGGAAGTGAGCTATACGGCCCCCACGGGCCGGAACTAGGTCCGGAGCAATCCGGCGGCCGCGCGGGCCAGAATCCCGGCAAACCCCAGCACCAACCTGAGCGACAAGACGCCGCATGGGATGGCGTACCACCACCGGTTGGTCCGCAGGGCGAGGAGCGCCAGCGGGCAGAGCAGCAGGCTGAAAGCGCGCGGATAGCTGGCAGAGTCGCCCAGGAAGTGGGGGTTGCTGGCCAGGACGGCCAGACTAGCCCCGGCCAGGGCCTGCCACTCCAGATCTCCGTCCCGCTTCTTCGACCACAGCCAGACGGCCAACACCGCCGCGGCCGGTATCGCCAACAATACCGCGGCATCGGCAGCCTGAACCAGCCAGGAATAGGCCGTGTTGTAGATGACCGGATCGCCAATGCGCAGGAAAAACCCGTAGAAAGGGGCTACTGCCAGCCAGCTCACCGTCGATCGATTGGCGTCAGGAACGCTCATGATGGAGCAAACCGTCCACCATGCCAGCGCCGGACCAGCCGCGGAGGCCCACAACGCGGCCTGACGCCACCCCCGTTTCGAGATCTCCCGCCCCACAGCCGCCGCGACGATCAGCAGGCCCAGTTCTCGTGTCAGCACCGCTGCCGCCAGGAACATCCAAGAGAGCGCCGTCCGCTTTCCGCGGCACAGCACGAACCCCGCCATCGCTGCCAGCATTGCCAGATCCGGCAGCATCCGGTCGACACTATTCAACGTGACCGGCATCAGCAGGAAGGACAAGCCCCAAGCCGGATGCCTGAACCAGCTTCGAGCCAATTCGGCAAACAGCCACGCGCCAAGGAAGACAAAGCCATTGATGACGGCGATGTAGGAAAAATCAATCCAGCGCGACTGGCCGAAACCGAGACCCCAGGCCAGCAGCGGGACCAGTATCCGCTTCCGGCGGTAGGAGGCGTTGTCCATGTAATCCGAGTAGTGCTTCCTGTTGAATGGGTCGTGCGCCACCAGCCGGTAAAACTGGCCGTCATAGCCTCCTGATCCTGAATGCTGATAGGTCGTGCTTCTCAATTCCGCCGGGAGTTGCCATTCATCGCTCGAGTGAAACAGGCCGGTCCAATCTCCGCCAAACTGGACGCCGACCACCGAAAACTGCCAGAGAAGTGCCGTGAGCATGGTGAACAAGGCCCACACCCAGCTCCTATTTCGCCAGTTCAAGGCAGTTCCCTCCACGAGGCAGCGTGGGTGGAATCTCCCGGCATCCCCGTGGCCGACAGCGAGAGAATCACAAATTGGTCTCCCTTTGCCGCCGAGTTGGGACAACCGCGGCCTTCGGCGCGCGCGCGAACAGGTGGGCGACGAGGCCCAGAGCAAATCCCACGCAACAATAAATAAAATACAGCCAGTGGAGAGGGATGGCCCGCAGCGTGAACCACATCCCCTGTTTACGGACGAGGAAGGTATAAAAACGCGCGTTCTTGGTGACAAACAGTGCCCAGACAATCAAGAACACACCCTGGAAAACAGGACCCGCCGCGAGTGTGGGCAGCAGAACCAGCAGGAGCAGAGCGAGGAGCGCGTTCAATCGTTGGCTGCGTCGAAGGTTCAGGTCGTTGGGCATCCTGCGTTCGCGCAGGATGAGCCGGGTCCAGGGGATGGCACGGTCGAAAAGGTCGGTTTGGAGCATCGTCCGGAATGTCCAGATCTTGTGATGGCAGACCAGCGCGTTCCGATCGAGTTTCAGTCTGTAGTCGGCCTTGATCAGCAGGCAACCCAGTTCGATATCCTCGATCGCAGGCCGGCCGTAGACCTCGGGGAAACCGCCCACAGCCGCCAGCGCCTGCCGCCTGATGGCTCCACATGCGCCCCAAAAAGTGGATGCGTGAGGAGAAGCGGTCTGGTGGGTCCAGGCGTGGAGAAGGTTGCGGTAGCGCGACAGGAAACCGGGGTGCCCTGGGGCATCGTCGTAGGAGCCGAAGACCCCTGCCAACGACGGGTCATCTTCCAACGCCTTGACCAAGAGTTCGAGGGTGTCGGAATGCACGGTGACGTCGGCGTCGAGAAACACGATGATGTCGTGGGAGGATTCGGCGACGCCCTGGTTGCGGGCAGCCGCGGGGCCCATCGATTTGTTGTTCCGGAGAATCCTCGCGCCATATCGGGCGGCGATGGGCTCCAGGGAATCGGACGAGCCATCGTCGACAATGATGACCTCATCCGGCCGGCGCGTGGAACGGGAAAGAGACTCGAACAGACCGGAGAGCGTGCCGATCGAGTCCCTGGCCGGGATGACTATGGAAAAGGCCATTGATCCTGAAAGATCTTCGTTGCGAGATATTTCAGGATAACCGATATCGGACCTCCCGGGTGCTCGCGGGTCGCCCGGACAATAGATGCCGGGGTTGATGGGCGGGATCAGCGGGGCGTGATGAGTCCGCCGAGTTTGGAAGATTCGCCCCCGGCGGTGCGGGGAAACAGGGTCGAGTAGGCTTCGAGGTACTTGAGGCCGGCCCCGGTGTTGTAGACGAGAATCTCTTCCCCGGCTTGCAGGAAGCCGTTCGTCAGGAGTTTTTCGAGAGCGGCGAAACAGGCGGCGCCCTCGGGTGCGGCGAACACGCCGTCGAGGCGGGCGAGTTTGGCGCCGGCCTCAAGAGAGGCGCGGTCGGAGACGGAGACGCAGGTTCCGGCGCTTTCGCGAACGGCTTTAAGAATGAGAGCGTCGCCCAGCGGTTTGGGAACACGGAGACCGGCGGAGACCGTGGTTGCGTTGTCCCAGAACTCACAGCGGTCCTTGCCTTGCTCAAACGCCCGGACAACGGGAGCGCAACCATCGGCTTGGACGACGATCATTTTCGGACGCTCCGGCCCAATCCAGCCGAGAGCCTCCATCTCCTCGAATGCCTTCCACATACCGATCAACCCGACGCCGCCGCCAGTGGGATAGAAGATAGCCTTGGGCAACCGCCAGCGAAACTGCTCGGCAACCTCGTAGCCCATCGTCTTCTTACCCTCGATGCGGTATGGCTCCTTCAGCGTGTTGATTTCGAACCAGCCTTCGGCCGCCTTGCGTTCGGCGACGATGCGGCCGCAATCGGAGATCAACCCGTCGACGAGCGTGACATGCGCGCCGAAGCTCATGCACTCGATATAGTTCGCCTGCGGAACGTCCTGAGGCATGAAGATGTGCGCTTCAATACCGGCCGCGGCGGCATAGGCGGCCGTGGCCGAGGCAGCATTGCCGGCCGATCCGAGCGCCACTTTGCCGATACCGAGTTCCTTGCACATGGAGATGGCGCAGGACAGTCCGCGGGCTTTGAACGAACCGGTCGGGTTGACGCCGTCGTCCTTCACCCAGAGGTTGTCCATGCCGAGTGAGGAGCCGTAGTTCCGGGCCTTGATGAGCGGTGTCCAGCCTTCGCCGAGCGTGACCAGCGCCGCCGGTTGAGAGACCGGCAATACGGGCGCGTACCGCCACATCGACGACGGACCAGAAGCCAGCCA
The DNA here is from genome assembly GCA_947084845.1 of uncultured Bryobacteraceae bacterium. Lineage (GTDB taxonomy): Bacteria > Acidobacteriota > Terriglobia > Bryobacterales > Bryobacteraceae > PNKE01. Next base: position 38,435 of record CAMTUE010000067.1, read on the forward strand.
CTCGCGCGACCAGCCCTGACGGGCAGCCGCGAGGTCGTAGCGGACCAGGAGCGGCGCGCCGCACTCACAGAGATTCCAGGCCTTGCCGGCGTCGAAGCGTTTCGAGCAGGCGCTGCATTCGAGGTGGGTCAGCGTGGTCATGGGGGATTCGAGCTTCATTGTCCCATGAGGGGACTCGAGGCGGAACGCGGAGCGGCGACGATGACGATTTACTCCGCCGGCATCCTCGACCTTCGCTGGGCGGCGGCCGACAACGCCCTGATCGAGCCCGACGTCAGACGCTCGCGGATCCCTGTTCACGGCCAGCCATCGTTTTGCGGCAAGTTTGCCGGATCGCAAGCGGGCCGCCGGCCGGCGGACGGTTCGATCACGCGGGCTGTAAACCGGTAAACCGGGACAGGAACACAATACCCCTTTTCTGAAAGCTCGGGAACCACAATTTGCAGCCTATCCAACGGCTTCATTCACGTTATCCTTCGGCGGCCGTCCTGGCGGCCGGAAACTCAGGCCGCGCCCGCACGCTCTCTCCAACTCGCCAATCCACGCGCGCTCGCCAATCGGCAACCCCCGCCGCGAAGCCTCCCGGAAACGGTCACGCCATCCTTCCTCTTCCAATCCAACCGCCAGAACCTCCTCCCATCGCTCAGGACTATACCACCTTGTCCACGGATCGAACTCGATTCTGCGCCTCTCATCATAGCCCCGCAGATGAGCCGCCGCACTCGACCAAACGAACTCCCCCGCGCGCTCAACGAGCTTTGCCCTCAAAGGGTTACGCTCTACGTAGGCGATCGCCCGAACCGTATGTCCATCGTCCATCGGGCACGAGTAGTATCTCTCCTGCCAAAGATGGCCGACCGCCCGCAACTTCAGGTTGACATACCGC